>NZ_JBJFZV010000001.1:0-567073 GCF_045033015.1 Ligilactobacillus sp. LYQ60 | reverse complement strand
GTTCTTGCAAGGGATTCAAGAGCAAATATTATAAATAATTATGGGAAACGGGTTTACCAAGAATAGCGGGTTTACCCATTTTTTAATTCCTGCGTAAGTGTAGAAATCTATTGATATTAATTACTACTTTTTGTAAATAACGGTCAAAATAACGGTCAACATTTCAGTCTGTCTAATAGCTGTTCAATTTGATTATCACTTTTAGCTCGGTATTCATCTATCAAATAGGCGTAACGCTCCGATGTGATTGTCATGTTGGTATGCCCAAGGCGTTTACTGATTGCGTATAGATCAACACCGTTGTACAGCAAGTAAGCCACGTGTGAGTGCCTCAAACTGTGGAAATGGAACCCTTGTTTAGTTATTCCTGCCGATGCCATAACTTTGTGGAGAGTTTTGTTAGCACCTATATAAGAAGGCGGTAACCCGTCAGACGGTTTTGCGAAAACCAGTTCGTTATCATTGACCTTTAAATCGTGTAAGCACTCCAGCAAACCATCATTCACTTTCAGCGTACGGTTACTTCCTTCTGTTTTAGTGCTTTTAAATTGACTATTAATGAAGTCCCACGCTTTATTTACGTTAACCGTGTTCCACGTAAAGTCAATATCTTTCCATGTTAGCGCCGCGATTTCTCCAATACGCATGCCCGTATAGATGGCGGTTAAAATCATATAATACGAGGGCGCTTGTGGTGTCATTCGTTCTTTACATGCCTTAATAAGGTGTACGATTTCGTTAACGCTCATGTATTCGACTTTGCGTTCCCTTTCCTTGTTGCCGGTAAGGTAAACTTTCTGCGTAAAATCTATGGTAATGTAACGGTCGTAGATTGCCGAGTTGACGCATGATCTGATAAGCGCATTAACTTTCCGCACGGTTCCCGGTGCATGTGTTTTCCCGTATTCATTGATAAGTTTCTGATAATCATAGCGGGAGATTTTATCAATGCGCTTGTTCAGCTGCATATGTAACAATGTGCTGACAGCGTTGTAACGCTTAATTGTGTTTATTGCTAGTCTGCTCTCTTTGTAAGTTTGAAACCAATCGTCAAAATAAGCGGGGAACGAAACGTTAGTTGGTCGTTTTCCGCTATTAAGTTTATTCTCCATCTCAACAGCATAGCGTTTAGCTTCTGATTTTGTTTTAAACCCGCCTTTAGACACTTCTTTTTTTATCCCATTATCATAGTATGTTATCCGTGCTTGCCATTTATTGCCACGTTTGCGGTAGAACGCCATTGTCATCCCTCCTGAACGTACGTTCGATTAGTATGCTAAATAAAACCCCCGAATAGGGGGAGAGCAAAGTTAATTGCCTTGCTCCATACTATGTTGTAACTGTAATTCACCAGTTGTTTTCAAATTGTCCGGCGTAGCGTCCAGTGCTTGCTGGGCTGTCATGCCGTCATGTTGCATTTTGTAAGCGGCGGGTGACATGCCATAGCGATTCACGAAGTCGTGCAAATTGTTAGCAGTAGCAGGCTGGTTTTGTGGTTGAGTGTTCCGTACAACTGCCTGCTTGTTAGCGGGTTGTTGCTTACCGGTAGCCTGCTGTTTGACCTGACTGGAAAGAGATGATGATGATGAGCTACTACTACTCTTTGAACTTGAACTACTGATTTTACTGGAACTTTTATGCGTTTTAGGGTGGTGGCCGGTCGTGTGATGAGTTGAACCGCCGCAACCAGCAAGCCCAAGTGACGCTAACAGTACGATTGATAGGGCGATAGATTTTTTCATGCTAGTTCTCCTAAATTTTTATAGTCCTAATATTTGCTTTTTCTTAGCGTCAAATTCTTCCTGAGTTAAAATTCCATCATCAAGTAATTGCTTGAATTGCTTGATTTGTTCTACGTCAGACAAATTTTGTGACTTTTCCGGAGAACGATTAGAGCTTTGATTTTTTGTTTGATTAAATTTTTTTATTTGGGAGTTTAGTTCATCACGAAGTTTTTTAGCCGAGTTTTTCGTTATGTTGCGCAGGCTGACGCTTCCAAAATCAGATGTAATTTTTATTCCCGCAAGTACCAACCCTGCATTTATAGACACTGCGCTTATTTTATTGAGCGGAATATCCGTAATATTCCCACCAACAAACATATTTGCGTTATATAGGAATACACGTTTGTCGGTGGTGACTGCAAGGACAGTATGCCCGTCTTCGTCGGTGCCCGTAGTTGCAAAAATAATTAACTCATCATTATCAAGAACGTCTTTAAGACGTGACACCTCTTTTTTTGTGTGCCAAACATCATGATTGTCAATACACACTTCTTCCAGTCGGTCAATGATTTTATCTGTTTGTTTGTCTCGTCCTTTTAGACGGTTAAGCGACTTTAGTTGCATGATATATAACCCCTTAAAGTATTTTCCGTAGCTTTTTACGTCTTCAACTGTTGGACGATAGGTAACCCTCTATTCGTTCTCTTACCAGGTTTTCAAGATGAGCTGGTATCAATAAGCATTCCATTAGATCATTTACATTGGCCTTGGACCTATCCCTTTCACTAAAATATAACGGCAAGAGCAAATCAATCGCCATTTTGTTTGCTTCACATTCAATTTTTGCTCGGCTCCCGTATGTAGCCCGATAGAATGCAATATCGCAGTTTGAGTGGAGCAAAACATGACCAATCTCATGTGCTAACTGAAATGGTATCTCACGTTCCTTGTGCCAGTGTCTGTTCATTACTATTCGCTTTGCGTAAGATAGCGAACAGGGTGGCGTATATTCATCTAACTCATCAACCCAGAAGATACGAATGCGGTTGTACTTGGCTATCCCTTCCAAGTAATCACGCACAATTTCGTTCATCTACTTATCCCCATATTCTCCTGTTTCCAAAATTCTTTTGATGAGTTCTAAATCCTTTTTTGGTATGCGTTTACCTTCGTAGGTAAATATTGCACTGTCGTCAATTACAGGTGACAACTCAACCCGCTCTTTTGATTGCCCATTTAATAGGTAATCGACAGTTACAGAGTATAATTCAGCAATTTTGGATACTACCTCAAAATCTGGTTCACGAGAACCGTATTCGTAATTAGCGTAAGTCTGCATACGTATCCCTAATAATTTCGCAACGTGTGTTTTGCTCCAACCTTTTTTAGTACGTAACATTGATAATCGTTCACTAAATGCACTCATAAATTTCACCCCCTAACTATTCATATCGTTTAACTAACACTTGCATTATATAGTAATGTACACGTCTTAGGAATATTTTTTCTCAAAAAGTAAAAAAAAGTATTGCACTTACACGTATTGTGTAATATTATAAAAATGTCGATGAGGGGAGGGACAGCAAATGGCAATCGTTAAAGAAAACGCCGCAACGATTTTAAAGCAGTACATTAAGGATAACGGTTTAAAAAAGGCGTTTGTTGCTGAGAAAGCTGGATATAGTCCACAGGTTATGTCAGCGATTTTGACGGGAAGAAAAAAGTTTGATGGAGATGTTGCTTTGCGTATGGCAAAAGCACTTAATGTCGAAGTAGATATTTTTTTAGCCTGAAGTTAAACAAAATGTGTAATTAATACACGTAAATAAACGAAATGAGGTGATTACATGCAAACATTAGAAGCTCACGTATCAATCAAAGTTCCCGAGGAATATGTGCTAGTTAAACGAACTGAACTTCAAGAACTCAGGGACGAAACGGAGCGTGGTGTTACGTGGGGACTTGCTGATATGAAGCGAGAGCTACACATTCCAAAATCATTGCCATGGATAAGGGAGGCTGTGCTTAAACCGAACCGCCAAGAGATTGACAGGAAGAATGGTGGCTGGTGTGTGTTCGGTGAAGGTACGGGTCACCGTTATTCCGTTCAGCCAAGCGGAGCGAGGAAGTGGTTTGAAGAAAACTGGAAGCGAATTGATTGGGACGAACCCTTGGAGGGTTACGAATAAAGATCACGTGGAAGGACGTAGTTGCGATTGTCGTTGGTTTAATTCTGGGGTTGCTTATCCCGAAAGATTAGGAGGACAAAACATGAATTGGAGATTTGCTTCATTACTGGTTAGTGCATTCGCATTGGGTGCTTCGTTCGTCATGCTGTTCAGCTATGTAACGTGCTTCTACGGGCTGGGTATGATGATTGGTTTAATTGCTGGGTGGTTGGGCTACTTCTGGGGGCGTTCCGATGAAGCACGAGGGCATTAAAAAAGCCACCGCTGGAGACGGTGGCCGAAAAAACAAAAACTTCATCAGTGAGTGTATGCCAAAAGAATTACAGTGTCAATACTTCTTTGGTGGGCTGCACCGAGTAATGAAGGAGTTATCGCCTAAAAAGCAAGGATTACTGCTGGAAATGTTAATCACGATTAATAAAGGAAATGAGTTTGAGCAAATAGCGCTACATGAACGGAGGAATACAAAATGAACGAACTTACAGCACAGCCGAAAGTCACGTATACCCCGGCGAAAATTGAGCTGAACAACCACGAGAAGATTGCAGAACTGGTTAAGCGAGCGGTCGAAAAGTATGACGGACTGGTGGTAACGCCGGAAACGTTGGCAGAATGCAAATCGTCACGGGCTGAGTTGAATAAGCTGATTAAAGCTCTGAACCAGAAGCGTATTGATATTCATAAAGAATACGAGAAGCCGTACAACGAGTTCAAAAAACAGATTGACGGTTGGACGAACGAGCTTTCAGTGGTGGTTGCCCAACTCAAGGACGGCATTAGCGTCGAAGAAGAAAAAGAGCAGGAAGAACGAAAAGCGGTAGTGGAGCAGTTGATTGCTGAAATGAGTGAGAGCTACCACGTGCCAGCAGAAAACATTGAAATCACTAAGAGTTGGTTAAACAAGGGCATGTTCACCAAGACGATGAAGCCAGCGAAGAAACTGCTTGAAGCCGTTAAGGGTGCGTTTGATGTAGCACTGCACAAAAAGGACGCAATCGAAACTGTCCGCCGGTACGCTCACAACATGCACGTTGACGCCGAACCATACGTCCGCCCGATGTTAGCGCCTGAATGGAACGGAATTGCCAGCGATGTAATGGCGCTGATTGATGAGGATTGTGAGAAGCGGGAAGCATTGGCGGAAGCTGAACAGGAACAAGTCGCAGCGCAAAAAGAACAGTTAGGCAAGACCAGCAATGGAGAATTAGTCAATCAAGAAACAGGCGAACACGTTCAAGAGATACAGCAAGTTACTTTCACGCTGGAGGGGACGAAGGAAGCCATTGATAAGGTCGCCCAAGCAATCATTGAGAGTGGCGCACAAGTCACTTATAAGACCAGCCGGAAAACCATTTTGAAAGGGGCTGAATAACCATGACGACAAGTAAGCGGGAAGAAATCATCAAGAAGTTATCAGCGGTAGACGTTAAGCCGTTTTTGAAAGAAAAGATGAAGCTGTCGTACTTGAGCTGGGCGGACGCATGGCGTATCTTAACCGGCTTATATCCGAATAGCACTTACGAAATCAAGGAATATCCGCAGTTTGAAGTGGTAGACGGGAAAGCAGTTCAGATTGGGACAACCGATTACCGCTTAACCAATGCGGGGTGCGAGGTTTCAGTGACAGTCAACATTAACGGCGAAGCGTTCTCAATGAGCCTGTACGTCATGGATAGCCGGAACAAGGCGGTTAAACAACCTGACTACGCTCAGATTAATAAGACGCAAATGCGGTGCTTAGTTAAGGCGATTGCGTTAGCAGGTTTGGGGCTGAACGTATACGCTGGCGAAGATATACCGACTGATGAGAGCTTGAAGCGGAATGGCGTGGATAAAGAGAGTCAGCAGAAACAAGTGGAGTTGAAAGCTAAGCGTCAAGCGTACACAAAGATGTTAAGCCAAGCGTCTGGCGGTGATAAGAAGCTGGCGCAGATGTTCCAACAACGGGCGCAGAAAGTTGCCAGTGAAATGGACGCTACGTTTAGTGCAATGGAGCCGTTGCAGAAAGCCACATTGATGATTAAGGCACTAAACAAGGTTATTGCCGAACAGCAACAGGCGCAACAAGAAGCCGAGGGTGTAAGTGATGAAACCGAGTTCCCAATCTAGTTTCTACGGCACGCTGGAGAGCGTCGCTGGCAAAACGTTATCAGTTGCTTTGGCAGATGATTTAGACCTCGCAAAAGTAAATAGATTAGCGAACGGGAAAAAGCCTGTAATCGAGCTAAAAGTGGCAGACGGGCGGGTAATTAGTCCAGAGCAACGCAAGCTGTTCTTCGCCTTGCTTCGTGATTACTGCGACTACACCGGTTACCTCATGGCAGAAGCCGAAGATATGTTCAAGTGGATCACCGAGCGGACGTTCCAAGTAGAACCGTTCAGCATGAGTGATTGCAGTGTTAGTCAGGCGAACCTGATTATCAGCGTGCTAATTGAGTACATGTTCGAGTACGATATTCCGTTCAAATACAAAACATGGCAGAGCATTCCGGACTACTTCCCAAAGCAAATGTTGTGTTTGCGAAAACGGCGGTGCGTGATTTGCGGACGACCGGCTGACCGAGCGCACGTGTTCGCCGTTGGCATGGGACGTAACCGAGAAAAGGTTCACCACGGCGGAAATTATGTTATGAGTTTGTGCCGGGTTCATCATACAGAGCAACACAAAATTGGCATTAAGCGATTTATCGAGAAATACCATATCAAGCCAGTCAAAGTTAATCGGGAGGTGGCAAAGCAAATTGGTTGGAAGTATTGAGCGTTGGGAGGATATCCCGGGTTACGAAGGACTGTATCAGGTATCAGATTACGGCCGGGTTCGCATGGAGAACAGCCGGCGGTTGTTGAAGCCGTTCGATAACGGCAAAGGTTATCTCCGTATCAAGCTGAACAACGATAGTGGACGGCGAGCGTTCTACGTTCACAAGTTGGTTCTAGCAACATTTAGCGATAAACCACTGAATTATCCGTTGGAGGTCAACCACCGAAACGAGATTAAGAGCGACAACCGGTTGGCAAACTTGGAGTGGGTAACCAGACGAGAAAACATGAATTATGGTACAGCGCATATACGCATTGTACGAGCACTCCAGCGTCCTTGTGTTCTGGTAAGAAACGGACAGGCGATGTATTTCAGTGGCGAGAATGAGGCGTCACGGGCGTTAGGACTGCATTGTGACGCAGTTAGTGGTGCATTATCCCACGGCTACAAGGTTAGCGGATATGTGGTGAAACGTATCGAGAAAAAAGAAATGGCAACAATCTAGGGGGGACGAAATCATGAATATTACAGCATTAGTTGGGCGATTAACAAAAGACCCGGAACTGCGATACACGCAGAGCGGAACGGCAGTGTGTGAGTTTACGCTGGCCGTTCCCCGGGACTTTAAAAACGCACAAGGCGAATACGAGAGCGACTTCATCCGGTGCATTGTCTGGCGCAAGAGCGCAGAGAGCTTTGCTAACCATTTTCACAAAGGTTCCCGGACGCAGGTAACTGGACGTATTGAAACTGGAAGCTACGAGGACAAGAACGGGAACACGGTCTACACGACAAAGGTGGTTGTCGAAAATTGGGGGTTCATTGATACGAAAACCGAAAACGACCAGTACCGGCAGAGTAACGGAAACCAGAGCAATAACCAACCGCAAAGCAACCAACAAGGCGGAGGTTCTGATTGGCCACAGGGTGGCGGCACAACAACGATTTCCGACGAAGATTTGCCGTTCTAAAGGGGGAGATTTAAATGACAAAATCGAAGCAAAGCAAGGAAACATTCCGTACCGGAAGCGAAATTGTGAGCGTGTGTATTCCGCTAGCACTTATGCGGTCGGCGAATTTATCTTCCGAGGACAAGTTGGTGTGGGTGTTAGCGAAAGTGCAGGAGAAACTGGAACTGGAGATTACAGCAGATGAACTTGCCGCTAGGTATCATCTAGATCCATATTCGGTTGATGAGAATATTAACAACCTGTATGCGGACGGTTACTTAATCGACAAAAAAGGATGTTAGGGGGAGATTTAAATGACACGTTACGGAAAATGTTTTTGGGAACAACGGATGGTCGTTCCAAGTACGCTTTTGCGTACAAAGCACCTAATGGATAGCGACAAGCTGGTGTACTTCCTGCTGTCAGCGCTGGACGGAGATAGCCGTCACGTGAGCGCAAAGGAAATATCCAAGTACTGCGAGATGAACGAGAAGCTGGTTGGCATGTGCCTTAACCGGTTGACAGAAGCCGGTTACCTAGATGAAGAAGGTGATTTCGATGAATAGCTTATTAATCGAAGAACCACCGCTACAAGTTTTGCCAAGTTTAGCGTGCAAGGTGGGGTTGAATGAAGCAATCGTCTTACAGCAGTTCCACTACTGGTTACAGCGGTCAAACAATGTTCAAGACGGTTATAAGTGGATATACAACACGTATCAAAACTGGAATAAACAATTTCCGTTTTGGGGAGAACACACCTTACGTCGGGCGATTAATAGCCTGGAAAAACAAGGATATTTAATTTCAGCCAACTTCAATAAGGCAGGGTTTGATAAGACGAAATGGTATCGGATTGATTATCCAAAACTACTGGACAGACGATGTGTCCAAAATGGACAGACGAGTAGGCCAGATTGGCCAGATGGAACAGGCCAAAATGGACAAACCAATACCAATAGACTACCAGAGAATAACAAACAAGAGACTAACAGTAATAATGTCGAGCGGCAAACCGCTCCCGCCAGCAAGCTGGAGCAGGCCACTGAAATTGTCGGCTACCTGAACAAACGGGTTGGCACACACTATCGAGCAACCACCCGTAAAACACAGACGTTGATTAAAGCCAGATTGAATGAAGGCTTTACGGTTGATGACTTTAAACGAGTTATTGATAACAAGGCGGATGAATGGTTGGGCGACCGGAAGATGGAAAAGTACCTGCGTCCGGAAACACTGTTTGGAACGAAGTTCGAGGGCTACCTGAACGAACGAAGTACGCCACGGGTTGGTGGTGACGGCATAGTAGTTGGCACTGATTACGCCAAGTTGGCAAAAGAGCAGGACGAAGCCTATCAGAAATCACTGGAGGACTTGGGCGAAGTTCACGATAAGGAATTGCCGTGGTAGGAGGTGGTTGCGGTGCAAAGCACATGTTCCTTGTTGAATAAGCGGGTGTTGATACGCCTTGCCCGAGAACACGGAGTGCCGTTGGACGTGATTAACCGTCGGGAAACGCCGGAAGAACGCCAGAAGCGCAAAGCAAAAGAGGAACGGGAATTAACAGCACAGTTTCTGCGCCAAGAAAAGCAACAATTTCTGCGCAGGTGTTCGTTGGTCGATAGTCGTAAGGAGTTCTGTAAAACGTTCAACCAGTTAGATCAGAACTCCAGTGCGGAATATAAGCAAGCTGCCCGCAAGGTAGTTGGTGAGCTTATCCCGGCGTGGTTGGACGGCAGTACGGGCAACCTGTTGCTGGTAGGTAAACCAGGTGTCGGAAAGACGTTGCTGGCGATTTGTGCGATTAACCGATTGAACGAAGCGAACCAGTCCGACAAGACGTTTAAGCCACTGTTTATCTCAATGGCACGGCTAAAGGACGTGATTATGCGTTCCCGGCTAGAACGTGATGAGCGGGCTAGTAATGCGGTTCATTGCGTAATGAGTGCGGTTAACAAGGCAAACCTGATTGTCCTTGACGATTTAGGGGCAGAAAGTGATATGAGCCGAAATGGTGGTGCGTACCAGACGATTAAAGAAGCTCTGTTGCAAATCGCCAAGCGGTATGACGAGATACCGTATATCCTCACCAGCAATCTTGATACGGACGGCATTGTGCAGTTATACGGTGACCGGGTAGCAGATAGGTTAGTACCGAAGAAAAACGGCACGGTTATTCGGTTGACAAAGACGAACAGTCACAGGGGGGTGTAGTTATGCGAGTGGTGCGAGTAGTAGCTAACGGTTGGGCAATGGCGGTGACTACCGATAACGGTAACGAATATCGGTTTGTGGGTGATAACTGCCCACGAGTAGTTGTGGGTGAGGAGCTTCCGGTTGGTTGTCACCCGTACAAGGTGATTACGTCATTAGGACAAGTGATTGAGTTGGGGTAGCGCTAGAACTCACCCAGAGCGCCATAGGAGCGTTTTGAGTGATGATGAGAGGAATTGCACATAAAGACAATAAAACGCAATCAGGAGGTGATTAACGTGGTTAGAATGTTAATCCCATATGAGCCGGTCGAACAAGCCCGCCCACGGTTCACCAGTCGAGGAAAATTTGTACGGGTGTACGACCCACCAAAGGTAGCCAAATATAAAAAGCTGGTACGGCAATACGTTGCTGAAACAATGGCAATGCGTGGCATTGAGCAGTACCACGATATGGCGTTGAAGGTCACGTTTGTGTTCTTTCGTCCCATTCAGAAGTCGGTTAGCAAGACAGAACGCTACCGGCGGTTGACGAACAAGCATAAGCCGGTACAGAAGCCGGACACGTCCAACTACATTAAGTCGCTGGAGGACGCATTAAACGGGTTACTGTGGGACGATGACAGCCGGATAACGCAGATTAAGGCATTGAAGCGTTACGGTGAATTACCGTCAACGGAAATCATAGTAGAGGAGGATAGATAATGCTAGGGACGATTGTGGCTGAATATTTTAGCGAGAAACGACCCGATTACGAATACTACGCTGGGAAACTGGAAGCCCGGCTTTATGACAACGGGTGTGAGGACTGGTTCGCTGAACCAACGTACAACGGTATCGAAGTCATGTGGCGCAACCGCATTATGTTCGCCACGTATTATTCAGACGACCACCAGATCAGGGTATGCAGTACCGGATTAATTCCTAACGATTACCAAATAGCGTTGTTTCTGACGAGCGGGACGGTTGATGAGATACGAAAGGAGCAGGCGAACCAAGATGAATGTGATTAGTAAGTATGAAGTGACTGACGTTTATGAATATTTATTGAGCATTGATTTATGCGGTGTTGGTTTAGTAACAGACTTAGAAGATATGAGTGCGAGTGAGAAACAGAAACTAGCGGATGATTTTGCCATGATTGAGGTTCGACGGTTTAACAAGAACAAACACTGTCGAGTCTTTTCGGAGCGGGAAATCATTGAGCATTGGGCGGAAAAAGGCGTGAAAGTTCAGGTGAAACGAGTATGACACCGGAACAGTATTACCGGGACTATATTTCCGGCGACCCGTTACGGCGGTCGGCAGAGTGGGAACGGAAGTACAGCGAAGAACTGTTTTTCCACGATGATCTACCGCCGATTTGGTTGGAGATGAAAAGTGTTGAATGCCATTTAACGAAACAGCAGAAAGAACAAATTCTATACGAAGAGTTGGCAAAGGTTGTCAACCCGGCGTGCGAATTATAAAAGTAAACTAGCAGCCGAAAGTGAGGAACGTGGATAATGGCAGAATTACAGCCTGATTACTACAAGGGAAAAGATGGTAACGACTTGTTCGACCGGTTTGAGCATGGACTGCTGACGCCTGATGAAGTAGCTGGTTTCTATAAGGGAAACGTGATTAAGTACCTGACCCGGTTCAAAAAAAAGAACGGGCTGGAAGATTTGAAAAAAGCACGGGTATATCTAACACGGCTGATTGATTTTGAGGATGTTAAGGAGGACGAAAAATAATGGAATCACGATTATTAAGTGCATGGACGCACAACGGAGTTCGTTGCTGGGTGCGAGAGGTAAAGGTCAGCGATGAAAAATGGTACTGCGGTTACGTTGAGTGTGTGTTTGCCGAAGTGGCGGCAAGTGATTATTTGACGTTTTCAGAGTACATTACGTTCAGCGACGATATGGCAGAGTTATTGAACCGTGACAACGTGCCAACGGACGAGGGAATTCCGGCGATTGGGTTCGATACGCAGGGCGAGCCAGACCAGGCGTTCGAGGACACGTTTAAACGAACTGAACGACTGGCAGACGAGGTTGCCGAGGTTAATCAGAAGGTGCTTGATTTGTACCAGCCAGAACACCAGCTGACTTTCGAGGACTTCACGAAGAAGGTTATCGACTGGGCAGACGATAAGCACCTGCTAATCGAGCGAAACGCTGATACCGGAGAATTTGCTAAACAAGCGAATATCAAGCGCTCCCGGCAGTTACTCAAGTTCCACGAAGAATGCGGTGAGCTAACCGAAGATTACCTCAAGGGCAATGCCAAGCATATCGTGGATAGTTTCGGGGACGTGCTAGTGACGCTAGTTATTTTCGCCAAGCAAATGGATATTCCGCTGGATAAGTGCTGGAATAGGGCGTGGTCGCATATCAAGAACCGGACAGGCAAGACCATCCACGGGACGTTCGTAAAGGACGGTGATATGTAGTGGACGCAATCGAGAGAGCCAAAACAGCATTCTACGATTACGAATGTGAGTTATACGGAGAATATGGCCATTCTTATTCAAAATTGCCGGACGATCATCCCAAAATTGTTAAGTTGCAAGCGCTGATGAATTGTTGGTGTGGTTTACTCCATAATAAGCGAGCAAATAAAGCTCCGGGAAGAAAACGAAAGAAGCTAGTACAAGGACGAGAATCACTAGCACAAGTTGATGAGTGTATAAAAGCACGCTGTTTTTTCCAACTGGATAAGGTGAGCCAAGCGCACGTTAAGCCACTGACGGATGATGAACGCCGAGCAGCGATAAAGGTTATGCGTCAGGGTGGATCAGTGAGTGATTTAGGCAGGGCAATCCACCGTGACCACGACGGCGTAATGCGGGCAATCGTTACCGGTGTCTTTGACATAGATGATGTTGCTGAATGGCGGTGGTTAATGAACCATCGTTATATGGCAAGGTCGAATGACGGGAAAATTGTTTATGCTAAAAATGTTGGTGATATTAGATTAGCAACAGGACTACACTGGGTTGATACAAAGAAAGCATTGGACGAAGCCGTCCCAGTTAAACAATGGACGTTAATTAAGATGAATCACGATAATATCCCCCAAAATACCTTAATCTAGCGCACGTCAGCGTTATCTTAGCAGGTAAAATATGGTATGTAAGCAGTTCACTTTGTGTCGCTGGCGCAGGATTACAAAAATACATGTTTCTTTTACTTACGCCGTGCCTGCCAAACGGTTCGTGACCGTTGTCAGTGATTCACCCTAAGGGGTGGCGTAATTAGTTATCTGGTTTACGGCTACGGTTAGCTTGTCTGGGTTCAACTCCCGGAGCGTAAATTCGGCACATAAAAAAGGTTTGGAAAGCCTGTGCCGAAAAGCAATTACAATTTCCACTGTTTCAGTTGCCGTACCGGTATTGTGGTGGTTCAACTCCACCAGCGGCAGTTTATCGGGGTGACCCGGTAAAAATAAACAAACGTGATTTGTGCTATCGGTAGTGGTGCAATTCCGCTGGCGATATTTGCCGGAGATACCGGTGACATTAAAACAGCTTTAGTAGTAGACCCGGTTCGCCGGGTTTTGTTTGATTAAAAGAGGTGATTGTGTGATTGACCTGTTAGAAAAGTTAGATTATGACGCAACCGCCAAGCGAGTTGATTATTACCTGTCCGTGGTCGTGGCAAGATTGCTACGGATAGCGAACGAAAACCCAGCCGTGTTGAAGTCACCAAGCATGGACGGGATGCCGAAAAATCCGCATTACGAAAATGTAAACGAAACAAAAATGCAGAAGTACATTGATGCCAAGACAGAGATTAATGCGGTGGGAATGGTAATTATGCGGTGTTCAAGTGTGGCACAGGCCATACTCACGAAGCTGTATATTAATCATCTACCGAACGTTATTGTTTGCGATAGTATCGGATACTCTCATTCACAATTCGCACACTTGAAGAAGGAAGCACTGAACGAGTTTGCTGACCGGTTTGAATGCGTCAAAGGTGGGCGGGATTTACATGTGTTCCGTCAGGACTAGAACTTTAATAACTTTTCACAATTTTTGTGTAATTTTTACATCCATAATCTGGGTTGATCTTGTATTATTAGTCTTGCTAAGAGATAGCTTTTAGCTCGGTAAATGAAACTAGGAGAGCACCAACATTGTATCGGTGCTTTTCTGTTTTATTCTTACTTCCATATAAATAAAGTGATATACTTCCCAACGGTAGGAGTGCATAAGGCACCATAGCAAAACAATCTCCTTTTTACCGTTTATTAATTTAGTGCTTTGCATTATGCCTTATGTTCTTCTAAAAAAGCGACGTTAACGGATAGTAGGTTTCCTTTGTTAACGTCGTCTTTATATTAGTAGAGAAAGTTTGTGTTGACTTATAAAATAAGACCACCAGAGTAAAAACTCCGGTGGTCTTATAAATTTTGCAAGTAGCAAGATAATTAAGATGGACTATCCGTGGTTAGTATATTAATTATTTGAAACCGCTATAAAACTTAAGTAGACGGTTAATAATACATATGCTATTCTACACGGGTGAGCCAGAGAAATTCTGTCTCCAAAGACTTTCTCTTTTGGCTCACAACACGTTTCTATTGAACGGCGACATTACCAGCAGTAATCTTTTTATTTATCATTATGCTGGATGTCGTCGTTTATTTCGTCAAGGAGTATAACACATATTTGTGATTTTTGTTTATTTTTAATTACCATGCTGTTTTAAAACTTGCTGAATTTTTTCTTCAAACCCACTTAAAGCAGCGAATGGAGTAAAGATTGCAGCTCGTTGTTTCTTCGGCATTCGCGGATAGCGCAGGTGGGATTGGTAATCAGCGTTAATTAGTGTGGTTTGATTGTATTTCATACAGGTATACCTCCAAAACGTTATATGCGAACAAGTGTTCGATATTAAATATAATCGTCCTTTGGATTAAAAGCAAATCGGAATTTTTGTCAAAAAAATATTGACATGTACTCTAATGAGTGTATTATGATGAGTGTAAGGTAATTGCGAAAGGAGCGATAGCGATGATTAATCGAACAATTACAGTAGAGTACATGATTAACAACGAGACGGGTAAGATTGGTTTTAGTCTGAAAGAAATTGCGGAACCGGGTCAACATGGTTGGGAGGTTGATTGTCAAGAAAAAGAGCGATTGTTTACTCGGTTTACTAACAAGGGTAAGGTGTCAAAGCCACAGAGATCATCGTTGGCGATTATCAACGAAAGGGCGGAAGAGCTGCTACAACAAGAGTTACAGATTGAATCTGAGCGGGAAGTAGATACAGCGCGGGCGTTAGAGCTGGTGGAAATTGTAGATAATGCGTTTATGAACACGGATAAAAATACTAAATGGGTTACGATTAAGACGAAAACAAGCCACTCGGCATGGTATCGTTATGGCGGACAATTGCACACGCCGTCCTTGTACTTAACACAAGTTCCTGCTAGTGTTGAGGAGCAGGCGAGAGAATTGCAGTCAATTCGTCGTAAGCACCAGAACGACAGCATGTTCGACTTTAACAAGACGTCTTACTTGAAACAGGAGATACGAATTGCTGACCACGATAACGGGGGGTATTACTAATGTTTGTGAGTTACGATAGTACAGATCTAATTGCCGAAGTCAAAGAGGATATTTCGGTGTTCGGCGAACGGATGGAGGTCTACGCCATCTATTCGTTGTTCCCGGATTTTGACAAACTGTTCATCACAGACTACGTTTACGCCGAAAAACCAGAGCGGGACGAATACATGACTGACGATGAGTATTCGGGATTAGTTAAGTCATACAACGAACAAATCGCATCACTTGATAAAACCAAGCACGAATTAATGACGCTTGATGAGTTACTAGCTGCTCTAGAGAAACAAGATGCGTTGATGTAATAATAGATAGGGTGATTTGCGTGGTAATGTCAGAAGCCCGAAAAAAGGCGAATAAAAAATGGAATCAGAATAATAAGGAACGTATAAGGTATCTCAATGCACGGTCGGCGGCACGAGGATTTATCCGCAACAAGGCAACTGCTGATGATCTAGACGAGTTGCTAAGTTTGATTGATGAACGCAAGAAGCAATTAGAAATCGGAAACTGACCGGACATTTACTGGAAAAAGACCGGACACACACCGGACAAACAAGAGTGTATATTGATAGCGTAAAGAATGGCGATAGCGAAATGCTGTCGCCTTTTTTGATTGGTTGATGTTCAGCACACCGGTAAAGGAGGTGAGTAGAATTGCCATGAAAGTAACACAAAAACAAATACTTTTCGCAGATGAGTATTTGCGAAGCGGAAACGCCTATCAGTCGGCGATTAAGGCGGGTTACTCCAAAAACTACGCTAAGGCGAAATCGTCCAGCTTGTTGGAAAAGGTTGGAATTAAGGACTACATTGCCGAGAAGCGTAGAGAGATTGAATCGCACAAAATCGCCGACGCAAGGGAAGTCATGGAGTTCTATTCATCCGTTATGCGCGGCGAAACAAAAGAAACAGTGGTCGTTTCAACACCGCTGGGCATGAAGCAGACGGTGAAGGAAGCTGATTTAAAAACAAGAATACAGGCTGGTAAGGAATTAATGAAGCGTTATCCGGGCAATGATCCGGTTGTTGAACAGCAGTTACGGAAACTCAAGGCAGACGCACGTATTTCGGAGCAACGGGCAAAGGCAATGGAGGAAAGCGGCAATGCTGGGATAACGGCTATCAAGTTCGTTGATGATTTGGGGGACGATGAAAGTGGCACAGGTGACGAACAGTCTTAATACGATTGTCGGTGGCGGGTATAACGTTTACTGGCACGATAAGCACTTTTACCGTGTCGTCAAAGGCTCTCGTGCCAGCAAAAAGAGCAAGACCACGGCACTGAACATGATCTACCGCATTATGCGTTATCCGTGGAGCAACGTGTTAGTTGTCCGGCGATACTCAAATACAAACCGGCAATCAACGTACAGTGATTTAGTGTGGGCAATCAATAAGTTCCACGCCCAGCATTTGTTCAAGCTGAACCCGTCCATGCCCGAGATTGTATACAAACCAACCGGGCAAAAGATCATGTTTCGGGGGCTGGATAAGGAATTAAAGCTGACGTCCGTTTCCGTGACACATGGCGTGCTTTCGTTTGTGTGGGTCGAAGAAGCGTATGAAATTGAGAGCCAAGACAAGCTCCAGACGTTGGCCGAAAGTATTCGTGGGAAAATTGATGACCCGGAAGGCTTTAAGCAGATTACGGTGACGTTTAATCCGTGGAACGAAAATCATTGGTTGAAGCGGACGTTTTTCGATGAAGATACCCGGTTGAGTGATACGTTCAGCCTGACAACCACGTTTCGGTGTAATGAGTGGTTAGACGAGCAGGATAAGCAACGCTACCTTGACTTGTACCGGACAAACCCTAGACGAGCGAAGGTTGCGTGTGACGGTGATTGGGGAATAACCGAAGGGCTGGTGTTCGAGGACAATATCGACCAGCAAGAGTTTAATATTCAAGAGAAGCTAACCGAATGCGGGTTAGCTTCTTTTGGTTTGGACTACGGTTTCGGTTCAGACCCGAACGCCTTTGTTGCGGTGGCGATTGACCGCAGGCACAAAGAGCTGTGGGTATATGACGAGATGTACAGTCACCACCAGACAACGCCGAACACGGCGGAGTGGTTGAAGTCACACGGTTACGAGCGAGCGAATATCTATTGCGATAGTGCGAACCCGGAACGAACAGCCCAGTTGAATGATTGCGGGGTCGTTAATGCGGTGAGTGTGCAGAAGACACCGATTGAGGTTGGTATCGACCAACTATGGCAGTATCAGATACACGTTCATCCGAAATGTAAGAACCTGTGGCGTGAGCTTAATTCGTACGTGTTTGACAGCGACAAGTTAGGCAACACGTTGAACACGCCGAAGGACGAAAATAACCACGAAATTGACGCCCTTCGTTATGCCATGCGTCCATATTTGAATGACTATGACGGGTCGTTGGGTGTCAACTGGAACGAGCAATACGAAATTGGCGAAAGAATGGGGGTTAACTACTGATGAAGATTGAGAAAAAACAGCGTTTTAACGGGCAGGCAAACCGAGTGTATCGAGTGCCAGTTACCCGTTTTAATGCAATTAAGGATAACCCGAATGCCTTAATGGAGTTGGCGTACCAGTTTATTCAAAACCACCAGAATTACCAAGTGCCACGCATTCAGGAGTTAAAGCAGTACTACTTGGCGCAGAACGACATTAAGAACAAGGCGGACAGTCCGAACCCGTATCACTCCAACAATAAGATTGCGAGTGCGTTCGCCCGTTACATTACTAATATCCGGGTTGGGTACTTCTTGGGTAACGATATTCAGTTTAAAGTGCAACAGACGGGCAGCGTTCAGCAGAGCGTTGCTGATAAGTTGGACGAACAGTTGCAGGTGTTCAACCAGACGAGCGATGAGAGCTACATTGAGGAACAGATTAAGAAAGATTTGTCGGTGTGTGGTCGGGCGTATGATCTGGTGTTTGTGAACCCGGGTGAAACCACGCTGAATTTAGCGGTTGTTGACCCGGAAACAGCGTTTGTTGTCTATGACGACAGCGTGAAGGAACAGCCGTTGTTTGCGGTGCGGTATTACCAGACTGGCGTACTGGATAATGACCTGGTGGAACAGTACGAGATTTACACCAGCGATACGGTGTTCCGCTTCCACACTGACGGTGGTTTTCCGGAAATGAATACGCCTATGCCGTACGCCGTGCTGGATAGCCAAGAGCCGTTGTTTTTCGGTCGGGTACCGATGACCGAATACTACAACAATGATGAACGGACGGGTGACTGGGAGCCGGAGCTTGATTTGATTGACGCACTGGATGACAGCGTATCGAGCATGGCCGATTTTCAGGACGATTTCGACAACGCCAACATTATTTTGACGGGTAAGTTCGCCAACCTGACTGAACCAGTGTATAAGCTGGATAAGGACGGAAAGAAGGTAATCGGTGCGGACGGACAACCGATTGTGCTGGAGCCAGCGCACCCGAACGTCAACCCACACAACCATTTGTGGTACTTGGAGCCGTACGCCCAGCCAACGGGTATCAACGGCGGACGAGCAATGGTAAACCCAGACGCCAAGTACCTAACGAAGACGTACGACAGTGATGGTTGGAAAGAGTACACCGACTTCTTGATTGGCGAGGTTCACAAGTACACGAACACGCCGAACGTTAATGACCCGAACTTCGCTTCTAACGCTTCTGGGGTTGCCATGAGCTACAAGCTCTGGGGCGCAGACCAAGAGCGGAAAATTCAGGAAGCCTTATACAAAAAGGGGTTGTTCAGTCGGCTATGCGCTTGTGTGGCGTACTGGCAGAAGCTGAATATCCTACCGCAGGCAGTCAATACGGCTACGTTGGCGCAGGTCATCCAACCGAACTTCGTGCCGAACCTGCCGAAGAACGACCAAGAAACGGCGTTGCTGGTGCAGACGTTGAACGCTACCGGATTGTTCAGTGCCGAAACATTGCGTGAGTTAGCTGAGCCAATTACGGGAGTTTCAGCAGATACGGAGCAACAGCGGGACGATGACGAAACGGTTAAGCAACAGAACGCTACGGACGCCTACAATCAGGGCGTGACAGGGATTGGTAAGGTGTTTGCCACGGGTGAACCGGCAGTGGTTGAACAACCGGTAAAGGGTGATGAAAATGAACCAGCAGAAACTGATTAACGACCTGAACCGGGTATTTAATCCGAATGACAAGAGCGTTAAGGAGTTATTGCGGTTGGTGAGTGCCGCTAAAGGGAAGCAGGTTGCTGATTTAAGCTATTACATCAACAACGGTATTCAGTGGAATGCAGACGCTAAGCCGGAGGATGTAGTACGTGTTCTGAATGATCTAAAGCAGTTGCAGGTAGAAGTTCACAAGGCAGAGCAAAACGGCGTAGAGGGCTTGTCGGCGGCGTGTGGTTTGATATTAAACGATCTACCGTACAAGACTAATGCAGACGTTGCAAAACTCCAGTCACGGGTGAATAACGCTAAATTGGGGTTGGACGTGTACAACGCCTTAACCGATAAGCAGTCCGATGTGGTCGATAAGATTGCAAACGTGGTTTCACATGATGTTAAGCCGGCACCAATTAAACATAGTGCTGAAATGGACGAACTCATGCACACGAACTTTGATCGATATCACCCGCAAGCAACCCGAAAAGCACTAGCGAAGATTGCTTACCGTAACGCCACGGATAAGTCACCAGTTGAGTTGATTTACCACCACGTTAACGAGATGAGTATGGACTTAGATAACGTGATTGATTTTGCGTTGAAGAATAACGTCAACCAAAACGTACTCAAGGATAAGGTGCGCAAGGTGATCGCCAAGAACCAGCAGAAAGATTTGCTGGACGGCAAGTGGGAACGTGCGGTCAGTCAGTCATTCTCAAAAGAAGCTAAGAACTTCCAGCGTATTTTTGTGACTGAGTTAAAAGCCCGGCAGGTTCAAGCGTCGGCGGCGGCATTTAAACACATGGGTTACAAGCGATTTAAAACGTACACCCGGCATTCTAATAACGTGTGTCGGTATTGTATGGGGATGGACGCCAAGGCGGCGTACATTGATGATTTGCAGCACGGCGTGAACGCACCGCCCTATCATCCGTATTGTGGGTGCAACATTGAGCCAGCAATTTAATATCTTGTCCCAAGTAAGACGTTAAAAGGCTTATTTTTTTATCGCCGACGGGCGCTAAACGGAATCTAGCCGACGGGCGTAAAACGGAGGAGGTTTTGTCATGAACGACGAAGCAGAAGAAAAGCAGGGACAGGTTACGGAAAACTCCGAACCAACATTTACCGACGAACAACAAGAACGTATCGACCAGTTAATCGCCCAGAAGGTCGCCAAAGAACGCAAGAGAAGCGAACTTAAAATGGCGGAGCAAGAGAAGCAGTTCAATGAGCGACTGGAAAGCGAGAAGAAAAAGATTGCCGAGCGTGCCAAGATGTCCGCCGAAGAACGAGCACAGGCAGAACAGGCTGACCGTGAGAAGGAATTGCAAGCTAAGAGCGCAGAGTATGACAAGAAGCTCAACGAGTTAACCACGAAGTCAATGCTCATTGACGAGGGAATTAGCCGTGACATGCTCCCGCTTGTCATGGGACGGAATGAGGATGAAACCTCACGTAATCTGGAACTGTTGAAAGCATACGGACAGCAGATTAAGGAAAGCGTGACGGCTGAACTACTGAAAGGCAAGCAAGCCCCGGCGGCTTCGACACCACGTGCCCCGCAGATTGCGGTCAAAGATAACCCGTGGTCGGAGGACGCATGGAACTTGACGGAACAGCAACGTATTTGTACGGAAGACCCGGACAAAGCACGGGAATTGATTGCTCAAGTAGGGACAATTAGCCGTTATCACGTTACGCCGGTTGAGTAATAAAGGAGAGATGTAGAAATGACAGTAGATTATACGCAAGCAACGCACTTATCCGATATGCAAGTGCCGGTCAACTGGGCACAGTACATTATCGAACGGTCAACAGCAAGTAACGCCTTTTTCAAGAGCGGTGTAGTTGCTGATAACACACCACAGCTTCACACGCTGGGGACGGGTGGATCAGTCGTTAATATCCCGGCATACAAGCCGTTAGATATTGCTGACCCGCAACTCCCGGACGACACCACGGACTTACAGCTTCACAGAATTACGACTGACCTGTATCAGGCACGTAAGTTGGGCTTCGACCAGGCATGGAGCGCTACGGACTTAGCGACTGAATTATCTGGTTCAGACCCGTTGACAGCTATTGGTGAGTCACTGGCGGACTATTGGAGTTCAGTTTACGAGAAGGTCTTGGTCGCTACGTTGAACGGGGTATTTGCTTCTTCGAGCATGAAGGGTGTTAACCAGTTTGACGCAACGTCTGGCAAGGACGCCACATTCAGCCTGACAAACTTCAACGAAGCACGGTTCATGTTGGGCGACCACTACAAGGACTTAGCACTGGTTGTAATTCATTCAGATATTCTGAAAGCATTACAGAACGCTAACCTTGTTGACCCGAAGAGTGGTTCATCAAACACGTTCGTTATCAACGGTAACGCTAACGTGCCAACAGCAATCACCGCACCAGACGCTGGCGACAGTATCAAGGGTGTTCAGATTGTTGTAGATGACGCTCTGGCAAAGGACAGCTCTGGCAAGTACACGTCATACCTGTTCGCTAAGGGTGCAATTTCATACGCCGAGTTCCCGGTAGAACACGCCGTTGAAACGGGTCGTGACTCACTTGTTAACCATGGGGTGGACTTCCTTGTTAACCGGCGGCGGTTCGTTATGGCGCCACAGGGTGTGTCATGGAACGAAACAGCATTCGGGACGGACAAGAAGTTCCCGTCACTGACTGACCTTGCCAACGGTGCCAACTGGGTGAAGAAGTTCGACAACAAGCAAATTCCGGTCGTTAAGTTCGTAACGTCCGCAGACGCAGTTGCGGCAACGACGACTTCTACGGCTTCAAGCCATTAATTAGGAGGTGGACGCAATGGCAATGACGGATATTGAGCGAATTAAGACGCTGGTTGGCGTAGCCGTTGATGAACAGACGGAAGCCCGGCTACAAATCTATATCGACAACGCTAAAAAGGCCATTTGCGTCTTTATCGGTAAGGACGTGACCGACTTTCCGGATGAGTTGAGTTATATCGTGGACGCAATCACGCTGGCGAAATACAACAAATTCCATAACGAGGGCATTAACAGTATCAGTGAAGCTGGACTGTCGATGACCTTTAATGCGAACGACCTACAACCGTATTACAACGACCTGCAAGCATGGTTAGACCGTAATACAGGGTTAGGCAATAGCGGAATTGCGGTCGGTTGGGAGTGATGTGGTATGCGTTACGACCAAGACGTAATTTTGCTTAAACGCCAGCCAAGCACGAATGATAATACCGAAACGTTAGATCATGTTGACACGTACACAGAAACCCGGGTCAAGGCAAACTTGCAACGGGCGAACGTAACGGTCGGAACGGGTGAAACGTATGAGGCAACCATTATTCGGGTGTTCGGCGAGTACGAAGCGGATAAGATTGCTTTTCCGCAGACGTATAAGCCCGGGGACGATAGCACGATGTATAACGTTCAAACGGTGCAACACCATTTCCGGCGCACTGATTTCTTCATTGCAGAAAGCGAAGTGGTATGGCATGTCGGATAACGAGTTACCAACAGTTAAGTTTGGAGTAAATCTGGACGCATTTAAGCAGGCCAGGACAGCGGCACAAGCGTTAGCGGACGCTGGTATGCCGGAAGCGTTGGCCGAGTTTGACCGTGAATTTCAGCAAGCGCAACGATTATCCCGTCAGTTCGTCCTCCAAGCTGGCGCCAAAGAGGTGGACGCTGCGCAGAAATTAGAAAGTTCATTGGTCGGGCATAGCAAGAGCAGATATGTACCTACCGGAACGTTGCAGGGGTCGATTAAGCCGGAGATTAGCCCGGACGGGTTATCGGTATCAGTCGCACCACACGCAACAACCGCTCAAGTTAAGCAAGCCCGAGGAGGGAAAGCAGACGGCAAGGTAACACCGTACGGCCCGTTCGTTGAATTTGGGACGTACAAAATGGCACCTGAACCGTTCATGAAGCCCAGCGGTGAACGAGTAGCAAATGAACTGAAAGGCGATTTTGAAAACACGGTACGGCGAGCAATCGAATAGGAGGTGAACCGATTGTCACCAGAAACAGACCTGTTGCTGGCTGTTAAACGGCAACTGAAACAGATTGGTGTTCCGGTTTATGACTTCGGGGAACAAGTGCCAAACAAGTTCCCGCAGATTGTTGTAAACCTCATGAACGAACAAGAGCAGAACGACTTACGGCAGATGGACTACATGAAAGTATCGCTCATGGTGGACGTTTATACCAAACGTAATCTCATGGGACGAGCCTATGACGTAGCCCACAATGTTCGAGTTGCAATGCAGACAGTGGCAACTACGTATTGGCCGATTAGGTACGACACGTTTAGTGAGCGGACGATGACCGATACAACGCAGGGTGGCGACAAGCTCCTGCGGATCAATTATATTTTTGACTATTTTGTTTACGGAAAGAAAGGGGTATAGATTATGGCGATTGAATGGCAACACGACGCTGAATTAGACGTAGAAAGCGCAGATAAGATTGTTTACGGGATTAAGTTCCCGTGGGACAAGCCAACTGACCTTATCCGCATGTTAGGGGTACAGGCGGCAACGTCAACCACAAACACCCGGACAGTAACGAACGTGAACACCAAGAAAGGTGTGCTTCACGCTTCTGGTTCTAAATCCGAAACGTTTGTCGTTGATAGCTATTGGTTAATGGGCGACACGCTCCAGGAAATGCTCAAGCGTGCCGTTGATGAGGACGTCGAAATCGGTATTTGGCGGATTGACCTGAACCAAGTTAAGTCTAGTGGTGGTAAGCGGTACTTCCGAGCAGACTTCGCCGAAGCAACGCCTAATGGTGTTCCTGAAACCGAAGCGGTTAACAACTTACTGCACTCTAACATCACGTACAACATTAACGGTTCTTCACAGCCGGGAATTCTGTGCGAGGACGAGTTAGACCCGAAGATTTTGGAAATGAGTATTAAGCTGTTCAACTTTGCTCACAACACAGACTTTGGGGGTAAGGAAGACCCGAAGCCGACTGTTTGGGAAACATGGCAACAGTCACACACTGTTGACCAGCCTTCAACTGTGGCAAAGCCGAATGTTGAAGGCAGTTCATCAACGAACAGCGAAACGGGAAAGGCAGAAACAACAACTGCCACTACCACAAACGGTGGTAAGTAGGCTTAATAACAATACAGATTAGGAGGAAATCTAGTTATGGAAACACTTAACATTAACAACAACGCATACACACCGAAGTTTAACTTTGCATTCTACAAGCAGGTTTCAAAGGAAAATGCCGCTGATAATCAGGACGGGTTCACAATGCTGGTTAATGACCTGTTAGCCGGTAGCGTGGACGCAATCGTGTCTGCATACTACTACGGCATGGCATGGTACAAGCGTAACCAGCCATCACAGGAAGCCATTGTGGACGCATTAAGCGATACGGTATTTGCGGACGAAGGCCGGACGCAAAAGGAATTTGACAACATCATTGAGGAGATGAAAGCGTCAAATTTCTTGAAAGCTCGTTTGAACCAGTTCGTCAAGGATATGGACGAAAACATGGACTTAATGCAGGAACGGGTCGACAAGGAAGCGGACGACAATCCGGACAAGGATACGGAAGCAGCCGTACTTCGGCGGATGACGGGTCAGCTCGACCACCTGAAACAACTTATCTCGACACCATCAGTTACGCCCGGCGTATAGGGTTAAGTGTTTCTGAACTGGACGAAATGTCGCCGGTTGAGTTTCGGGCGGCAGAGCGGGGGTATCAGTTACGACTGCTAGATGAGCAGGAGCAACGTCTGACCCCACAGATTGCCGTAGACGCTTCGTTGCAAGGTTCTCTGACTGATTATGTCGAGCGGACGCACCAGAGCGTTGGCGAAGCCCGCAAGAAGATACTGGAAGAAGCCAAGAAACAGAAGGTAAAACCGAAACAAACCGTAGCGGCGTTAGCTTTACAGGAGATTCTCAAAGAAAGGGGGTAGAGCCATGGCAGTTGTCGAACAGCAATTCGTGTGGAAGTTCATTGACCAAGTTACGAACGGCGTAAACCGTGCCAAGCAGGCAATTATGGAAGCCCAAGAAGCCGTCAAAGGCAGTGGGACAGAGATTGCGGCACAAGGCGCACATTGGGCGGAATACAGTGCCAAAGCCACCAACGCAATGGACAAGGTGCAACATGACGCTGTAAGCCTCAAAACGGACGTGGAGAGCGCTATTAATGGTACAGATGACAAGGTTAAGAACGCTGGTAGTAGTTGGTCGAGTTTCAGCACGAAGGCTAAAGAAGCGATTGATAAGGTCGTCAACACCGCAAAGAACATGAAAGAGGGCGTAATGAACTCTTTAAGTGGTGCTGAAAAGAACGTTGACCGCTTCGGGTCGGCAATTAACAAGCTCCCCCGTGAAAAGACCACCGAAATCAAGGCAAAAATTGAGGACGGTAATCTAGGCAAGTTCTCCCGTGAAGTCCGTGACGTGCCTAAGCGCAAGGTCACGGAAATCAAAGCGGAAACGAACCAAAGTGTCTTATCACGTATTATCAACTCATTTAAAAAAATACCGAGCCATAAGGAAGTAAACGTTGAAGTGAAGGATCATGCTTCTAGTGCGTTATCTTCCATTGGTGAACGGACGAGTGAAACGGGACACCGTTTTAGCGCATTAAAGGATATAATGCTGGGAACATTCGTTGGCGGTGCAATTACGGCCGGAATTGGCGCATTGGGCAGTAAGTTGTCTGAATTAGGACATGAAGCCAGCGAAACTGCCAAGGAAAATCAGGTCATGTTGCAAACGTGGAACACCTTAACTGGTAGCGTTGGCAAGGCAAACGATATGGTTGCCAGCATTCAGCATTTGAGCGTTACGACCGGGCAATCGGTTGATTTGGTAAACGAACTGGAGCAGAGCTTCTATCACTTGAATAGTAGCAAGTCACAGGCGGATAACCTTACGCAATCCATGTTGAACATGGGTGACGCCGTTGGGTTGTCTGGTGAACAGTTAAAGGCCGTGTCGCAGGACATGACGCACGCCATGGCAACGGGAAAAGTTACTGCTGGTGAATTGAACCAGATTGGGGGCTACTTCCCGATGATTGACGAAGCAATGGCGCATGCGTGCCATACTTCGGTTGCTGGGATGCGCCAAATGGCAAGGCAAGGTAAGATTTCGGCTTCAACGTTGGAGCAGGTGTTCAACGAGTTAGGGCAGGATAAGTACGGCAAAGCTGCCGAGAATATGTTGCAGACCATGACTGGTATGGAACGGACAATCAAGGCACGAGTGCCAATGTTACTGTCTGATTTCGAGAAGCCATTTCTTGAAGCTAAAAGCCCAGTCTATGGCGCTATTTCTAAGTGGGTCACCGACAAGAGTACGGACACCGCATTTAAGCGGTTGGGTGACGCTGTATCAAAAGGTATGCAAGTGGTTACGAAGGCGTTTATTGGTTCCGGTGACACTCAAACTATCGAGCGTGAGTTTAATCGAGCAATCGCCAACATGACACGTGCAGTTACCAGTTTCTCAAGTTTTGTAGCGCAACACGCTGACACTATTAAGGCAGCATTCAGCTCCATGGGTTCGGCCGTCAAGATTGCGTTTGAGGTTGTTGGTTCGGCAATTAAGACCGCAGTCAATGTGCTGGGTAGTGTGATTGGTATGTTTACTAAGACTGGCGATAGCGGTAAGAAATCGGCAAACGCCATGCAGACCGTTGCCAGCGCATTGAAGAAGCTGTCCGAGAACAAGGCGGCAATTAAAACACTAGGTGACGCACTGCTGGCGTTTTTAGCCGTGAAGAAGTTTACCGGCTTTGTTAGTGGTTTGAGTAAAGTTGGCGGAGCAATTAAGGCGTTAGGCGCAACTAAGAACGTTATTAGTGGGTTGACTGCTGCATTTGGTGCTCTAAACGTTTCAATGCTTCCAGAAATAGCGATTGCTGCTGCGATTGCGGTAGGTGTAATTGCTTTGGGATTTGCCTTTACGGAGGCGTATAAGCATTGTGCTACGTTCCGGGGTATTGTTAATGGAATTGGCGATATTCTAGGGAACCTTGCTAAGGCGTGCGTAAACCTTGTTAAGGACGGAATTAACTTAATCGTTAGCGCATTCAAGCTACTAGGCGTGATTGCAAAGAGCGTATGGAATGCCATCCCAAGTTCTTTCAAAAAAGGCATTAGTACCTTAATCAAAGGCATTGCCGATTTCATCAAAGGTGATGTAAAAGCATGGCAAAACTGGAGTAAAGGACTTCTTGAATTGACGGAAGGCCATTGGGGAAAAGCAGGCCGATATTTCTCTAAGGGCTTTAATTCGTTGTTTAAGGGCTTAAATAGCTGGATTAAATCCTCACAGAAAGCGTGGGGACAATGGACTAGAGGTCTTTTGCAACTAATAACCAAGCATTGGGGTTCTATCGGTAAGTTGTTTAGTAAAGGCTGGAAAGACGTTCAAAAGTTATTTAAGAGTGGAAGCAAACTTCTGCAAAAGGGCTGGCAATCACTTACCAAATCTATTCAAAACTTATGGTCGAAATCATGGAACAAAGTTTCCTCAATTACGGCAAAAGTTTGGAAAGATATTACGTCAAAGGTGTCAAAAGGTGCTGAACGAGTGCGTAATTCTGTTTCGCAAGGGATTAGCAGAGTTAAGACTGAGTGGGATAAAGATTGGAATAGGATCAGTTCTACTACTGTTCATATCTGGAACGGTATTAAAGACAAGGTGAGCGAGGGAATAAGTCACGTACGTAGCGATATTTCAAGCAAAATGAACCGTATCAAAGGAGATTGGAGTTCTGCATGGAACACTATTAGTTCAGTTGCTTCCCGTATTTGGGGGACAATTAAGTCAAATATTCAGAGCGTGATTAATTCTATTGCCAGTCACATTAGTAGCACGTTGAATACCATTTCTGGTGCTTGGTCAAGTGCATGGAACGGCATGAAATCAGCATTTCGTAGTATTTGGAATGACATTAAAGGTGCCGCCGAAAGTGGTATGAACGGTGTCATTAACGTAATTAATGGTGCAATCAGCGGTATTAACAAAGTTTGGTCTTTCTTCACCGGGAAAGGAACGGGACTGAGAGAAATCGGACACGTTCACTTTGCAAAAGGTGGTATTGTCGGCGAACGTAAAGGTGCGTTATCCGTCATCAATGACGGCGCTGGCCCACACTGGAAAGAACTGGTGCGGACACCAAGTGGCGAATACTTTATGAGTAATCAACGAAACTGGACAGGACTGCTTCCGGTTGGTTCCCGGGTGTACAGCGGCGAAGAGACGCACGCTATTATGCAAATGGCCGGTGTAGAACACTATGCAACCGGCGGTATCGTTGGCATGCAAGCGCAGCACTTTGACGGTGGTGGCTGGGTTCAGGAAGGTATCGACTGGGCTAAAGGCGCATGGAACAACGTTAAGGACTGGCTCGGTGATAAGCTAGACGCTTTGGATGATTTTCTGGATGACCCGATTAAGGCGTTGAAAGGAATTATCCAGAAGGCGGCAAATGCACTGCTGGGGCTTGTTCCAAGTCAGTACCGTGGTATTGGTAAGTGGGTCGTTGATAAACTACCTTCCGCAATGAAAGACTGGGCTGTTAAAATTCTGAAACCGATTGAAGAAAAATTATCGGAAGAAGAAGGCGGCAGTGGAAACTGGCGTGAAGTTATTCATCATGCCGCACATTTAATGAACGTTCATCTTTCGGAAAATCAGGTCAGTCGATTACTCCGGCAAATTCAAACGGAATCAGGCGGTAATCCGCATATCCGACAGCAAATTACCGATATTAACTCAATCGAAGGACACCCGGCGCAAGGGCTGTTGCAGTTCATTCCGTCCACGTTCAATGCGTGGGCAATGCCGGGACACCATAACATTATGAGTGGGCTAGATCAGATTATGGCGGCAATTAACTGTCTGAACCACGGTGGCGAAGGTGGTTGGGGCAACATTGGTAACGGTCACGGCTGGTGGACTGGTGGCGAAGTTTGGGGCAAACAGTTAGGCTGGGTTGGCGACAACACGGAAGGTCACGAGTACGTGATTAACCCGTATGCTCCAAGCGCAAAACCACTGCTGGAGAAAGCAGTCAACGAAACCATGCTGGCGCAACCCGAACCGTCACAGGCACCGGTTCATGCGGATAGTGCAGACGGTGACAAGTTGGACGAAATTGTCGAGCTGTTAAAGATGTTGGTTGCTAAGGATATGACGATTAGTCTGGAAGACAGCGCACAACGTCTGCGGAAACAAGACGCACACGTGCTACGTATGCAAACGAAACAGGGGGTGTTCTAGAATGCAAATTTTCTCAAAACGAACCGACAAGCCCCACGCTTATAAGTTTGGGGAATACCAGAACCCTCTAGCTTATGACCCGGTAGAGCTTGCTATCAGTGAAGACGGCAAGAACTGGGTATCGGCGTTTGATGTTGGCGATATGGACGGGATATACCTGTACGACTATGATTGGCAAACACCAGTCACCGCCGACACGTATAGCACGTTAGGGCAACGGAACGGGCAGAATCTAACCGCAAGTCGTTATGACAGTCGGCAAATTACGCTTACGTTCCTCGCCCGGTGTCTGGACGAAGATGACGAAAAGCTGGCACTCAAGGCAATTACCAATTACCTTGTTAGCCGGACGCCATACTGGATTACGTTTGCAGACTGCGGTTACCGGATGTATCTGGTGAAATACACTAGCATGACGGCAACGTATATCAGTGAGAAAAATCTTGAGATACAGGTAACGCTTACTAATCTTACTGGGGTTGGGCAGAGCGTAGTTAGTTCATTAAACATTGATAATGCCGTGGCATTCGGGTTGGGGTTACGAGAGAACGAGAATTACAGCTATCAGTTTAGCGGTAACTCATTCACGGTCTACAATCCGGGTGATCTACCGGTTGACCCGATTGTGCAAAATGATTATTTTGTGCTGACAATTCATGCGAACGGGAAGCCGAGTATCAAGAACAACGATACTGGCGACACGTTCGTCATGAACAACAACGTCAACAAAAGTCAGTCGTTGGTATTGAACGGGGTTAACCCGTATCTTGACGGAAACGGGTGCGGTAATCAGACGAATAACGGGGTCATTCGGTTGCAACAAGGGGAAAATCACCTAAGCGTGTCGGGGTGTAACAACTTCTCTTGTTCGATTGACTTCTTTTTTAAGTACCTAAACTGATGTATCAGTACCCAACAATTACGGTGCAAACCCGGGACGGGGCGACACGTGAACGATTACCTATCCCGGATATGCAGGCTTCCTTCAAGGAAACATGGAACGTCAATGATACATGGCAGATCGAGTTTACGGTGATGGATAACGCTGGTTACCGGACGGCGATAGGGTTGTTGGCGGTTGAGAATATCATCAACTACGGCGGACAGCAGTTTTATATCAACAGCATTAACCGGGTAATTAACAATGGTACGAGTACGTATAGTGTGACGGCAACGCACCAGTATTTCACAGACAGTGCTAATTTACGGATTAATGGTTCGCCGAATAGTGGTAACTCAGCGGATAGCAACGGAACGCCAACCAGCTTTCAGGACGCCGTGAACAAGTTCTTGAACGGTAACGACCAGGGTATCAGTGCCGAGTTTCACGGTAATTTTCCGATTGCGACTATCGAAAGCCCAAGCGGGTCATTCCAAAGTTTCTTTTCATCACACGCTGGCGACTACAATGCGGTTGTGGTTCCGAACGGCAAGCACTGGGTGTTTTACACCACAGACGCTTTTCGGCAAGATAACGGACGCACAATGTTCTACGAACACGACAGCGAAGACGTCAAGCTAGGCATGGATAGTAGTTCGATTGTTAATCAGGCGCAGTGCTACGGCAAGGCCAACCAGAATGACAATAATACGACCACGTATGCGGTTAACTTCTTGTGGAGCAATCAGGGGTCAATCGACCGTTGGGGGCTTCATCGAGGAGACGTTGTTCAGGATGACCGGTTTACCGACCAGAACTCAATGCAGCGTTATGAGGACAATCACCAGCAAATTGACCCGAGCATTACGTTAACGTTGAATGCTTTTAGTGATGAGGGTTACCAGAAAGGCGAAGTCATCCACCTTATTATTCCTAAGTATGATTGGAAAACCACGGTAACGCTGAACCACATTGAGCGTAACCCGTTCAACGAGAAGGACGTGCCAACGCTGGCATTCGATAATACTGCAATCAGTGTTAATGACGTAAACGCCGCTTTACGGCAACAAATCAAAGGTATCCATGAACACGTGGGTTCGATGATCGGCGTTGTAAGTAGCGGTGGAACTGATATTGAAAACCACATGGCGGACGTAAATGTTACGTGGTCGGAAGGCGAGGTGGAAGATTTACATGGCAAACTCAAGCAACTCTACGGATAGTTATGGTGTGGGGTTTGGTTACGACAGTACCTTAGGCGAAGGTAAATGCTTTGGGTACACCGACAACGGCGTATTTCATGGCAAAATTACCCCATTAGGAATTGTCTACGACCAGACAGACGCTGACCGCATTTGGTCGCTTATCAAGGATAAGCTAACGCAGAGCCAGCCGGTTCTGCAGCTTCCACTTTACGTGGTAAATGCCAGCGGGAAGCACTTCATGATTGACGTTGACAACTACGGCAATATCACGGCAAGGGGGATTGACAATGACGCAACTACCAACGGTCACAATTAACCTTTGGGACGGTTCGCCGGGGAGTTTAAATCCAACTAATTTAGGGAACTTCAAGGCTATTCAAAACTTTCTGACCCAGCTATCCGAAGTTGAAAGTTCATTCATTCCAGTGTTGGGCTACACGTTCGATTTGACCGATATTGCGGTTGCTGACCGAGCGGCACGGTTGCAGTGGTTGAAGAATGCCCAGACCTTGCTGGATATGCTCCCGGAGCTTGTTAATGATAGCCGATACACCGATTACGACTTCGAGTATGAAGTGCCGGTTATTCCGCAGGGACTAGAGCTTGATAAGGACGCCCTGAACCAGTTCTGGAAAGCAGTCGCTGATGATATCGGTTTTGCGGTCAGAGAATTACAACACATGATTAACGAATTAGAAACACCTGCTAATCAGTAGGTGTGTTTTTTTAAAGGAGATGATAAGACGTGAATGACGCAGATATTACGGCAATCATGCCGGAAGAAGAGATTTATCAGGTTGCTGAACCAAGCACCGTTAAGATGGTTAATGGTCAGTTGGTATATATCATGCTGGATATTTCTAAGCCGGTTAATACGTTTCTTGACTTACGGAAGTACTTCAACGGCGGGCAAGGCGACCACGGTAACGTTCTACCATTAATGTTCGCCCAGAATGGACGCCCGTTAAATACGGCAGGCTACACGGTCAAAATGCAAGGGGAGTACCCAGACGGAACGCTGTTTGACCTAACCGCTACGCCGTCGGGTTCGGGTAACGCCATTTTCAATCTTAAATTTCTACCTGGGTTCTTCCAAACGGTTGGTCGGTACACTTTTAGGATTGTGTTAGACAATGGAACAAACAAACTTTCATCCAAGGCGTGTTTCTTTGACGTTGAGCCCGATTTGCTATCCATAGCGATAGATTTCGTGGACGGGGTATCGCCCTTCGACAATGAGTATGAAGAATGGAAGGCTAAGGTTCAGCGGGAAGTAAACCAGTTAACGGAAGAAGTTACCACCTTAATGGCAAGTGCTAGTGATTGCAAGGCGTTATTAAATCAATACGTTAAGAGTGCGCAGGCGTTTGTCGACGCCGCAGTTACCAAGGCATTGGCGGACGTGCCGAAGCTGGACGGGAATAATATCTATTCGGGGATGAATACGTTCAATGGCACGGTGCGCGGGAAAAACGTAATGGCCGATAACTTTATGGGTAATCTTAACGGGAACGTTAATGCTCAAAACGTAGATATCCTGGGTGGTTTGAAATTTGAGGATGACATACTGAAAGATGTCGGATTTGATATGCGTCACGCTTTATTTTCGTGTCAATACGAAGCGAACGCTTCACCGGGCGGTTGTAGCGAAGGGCTAACAATCCTCAATAATGGCATCCAGAAGTCACAAAGTTCGGACAACAATTATTTCCACTTTATGGGGTTCAGGTTTTACAATCCGGCAGGGAACTACGAGATTTGCATGATGGAAATTCATGCCAACTGTTCTCTTAATCCAGACGCTATGGGCAAGCCGATTATTCAGTTCCCAATTAATTTCCATTTTTTGGAAGGGTTGGATCAAACGCCATTTATGCTAGATGGCCACGAATTGATGATTGACCAACAGAATAAGACGTTAGTTTATCTCAACAAAATTGAGCGGTATAACTCATCGGGTGCTTGTCCGAATGATTGCCATGACGCCAAGATGATTTAGGGGGTGCAGAAATGAAATATATCTATCGCTATGACGGACAGTCACCAACGGGGATGGTAACGGTCGAAGTTGACGATGATTACACGTTGAAGGCAGGCGAAGCGACTGAATTGCCGGCAGGATTCACTCCGTATAAGTTAGTTGACGGCAAATTAACCGCTTCTACCAAAGAAGAAAGCGACGCATTCTATCAGAAGCAAAACGGCAATAGCATGGCAACGGCACCGCAGATTACGCCAACGCAACAAATGATGGCGGTGTTTACTAAACAGATGAGTACGTTGTCTGGGCAAGTCACTGCCTTAGAACAAACAGTGGCCGTTCAAAACAAACAGATTGCCGAACTTAAAGGAGGAAAATAGTTATGGGAAATGACGTATTATTCGAGATGATTAAAACACAGTGGTCGTGGGGTGTCTATAAGAGTATTGATGATTTGCAGGTTTACGTTAACGCCGGGTGGATCACCGCTGAACAAGCCAAAACGATTGCAGAACCAGCTTCAAGCGGAGCTGGTTCTGTTGCTTCTCCGGCAACTTCGAGTAACTAACTTTAATCAAAAGTGGTGGGTGGGCAGTGGAATAGGAGGTGTGCCATGGCAAACCTAAACGGACAATTAGTGATTGCTAACGGACAGTATGAGTTCAAACACGGCGATACGAACAGCGAAATCCAGTTCGTAGCCTATGATATGCAGGGCTCCAAGGTGTCACTGCAAAAGGACGGGTCAGCGAAGTTCGTCATCAGTAATACCATGGGCGTTTGCAAAATGCTGACTGCCACAGTAGCAGCGGGCTATATTTTTAAGCTCAAAACGAGCGACCTATCTGCATTGCCAGCAGGTAACTACACTGTTGAGCTAGACGTGTTGGACGCCCAAGGTGGTAAGCGGATATTCCCCGTGGATAACAGTGCCACGGTGATTACGGTTACCCCCGACGCTTTGACCGTCACCAACGGTGTTGTGCCAACAAGTTCGTTGAGTGATTTTGAGGATGACCTTAAAACTTATACTCAACAACAAACAGCGCAAGCTATGGCGGACGTAAATAAGGCGACAGACGACATTAAAAAGGATTTCGACCAGTACGTTAATCAAATCGGCACTTCAACGGTGGCTAAAGTTAATGCAAATAGTACCGCAATCAGTACTAACGCAGATAAAATCGGTAAAGTCTCGGATATGGTTGATACAATGCCTGATATTGTTTCATTACTAGCAAATCTGAACAGCGTTAATCTGTGTTGGAACTCAGATTTCTTAGGCAATGAAGGGATATGGGTCGAATGGGGACTCCCTGCGGATTGGGGAAGCAACGTAACGGGCCATCAACCAAGTGGAACGAATAATTGGTATGGGCACCGGGCATGTAAAGCTAATGATTGGGTAGACGAGAACACCGTTTACTTCAGTCGACCAATCAGAATTGGGAATGGGTTTGATAGTAATAACTTTACGATTTCGGCCAGCGTTCAGTCTTATGTATATAGCCAGAGTAATAAGGGTCAAGTTGTATATATGGTTCAATACGACGATAACCGGGAATTTAAAAATCCGATTAATGTTGTAATCGGGGTCAATGACGACAAGAGTGCTGGTTGGAAATTGCTGAAAAAGGAAAATATCCAAATTCCGAATACGAAACCATGGGTACGGTTCGCTATGAGGGCCAAAGGAAATACCGTAGACGACATTAAGGGTGCTTATGATATGTTCAGCGAACCGATGATTGTTCGCGGTAGTACGGTACCTAGTTATGTTTCGAGTTCAACGTATAAGGGGGGATAAGGATGACTTTTTTAGGCATAAGTCTTGAGGATTGGACTGCAATCATTGGTATTGCGGGAACGTTTCTGACAATTCTAATTCGGGGATTTAAGTGGGCGTTTCATAGTGCTTACTTGGAAGAAAGCGAGGAGAACAAGAAGACTTTTGACCGCTTAACTGACACGGTGAGTACATTGAATCGCACAGTAGAAAGTCTGCGGGATGACCTATCGAAAAACAATAGTGTCCTTAATGAACACGAAAAACGATTGATTGTATTGGAGACAAAAGAGGGCATTTATGACGACGTAAAGGTCAGAAAGGGTGATTATGATGATGAATGAGATTACACAAATCGTGGTTGCGGTGGCAGGCATTCTAACGCCTGCCCTTTGTTTATGGGTCGCAAATTTGGTTAAGAAATATATTCCAACAAAGCCCTTGCTTCAAGCGCTAGAACAGTTTGCTAAGGACGCCGTAGTGCTGGCAGAAAAGGCTGGCGCTCCGGATAAAATGCAGTATGCCGAGGTTATGCTCCAAGATATGCTAGTACGGGCAGGGTTTGATAAACAGGACACCGACTTATTACGGGGGTGTCTGGAACACGCCTACTGTGAGCTGAAAGAAGATATTGAGCGGGTTTACAGCACGCCCAAGATTAAACCAGCCGAACCGTCCGGAGGTGAGGATTAATGAAACATAAACGCCTATTAGCGTCCGTCCTGGTGGCCGGCGCTTTTTTGTTAGCACAAAGTCCAAATAGTGTGAGTGCGAACCGCTCACAAGGGGTCGATTTAGCCCGGTATCAGGGTTATACGGCGCAGTTTGGGCGAGCTGATGATGAGTTCGCTATTTGCCAGATTGGTGGGTATCAGGGTGGACTGTACTTACAGAACACCTACAATTCGCAGGTGGCGACCACGATTGCGCAAGGTAAACGGGCACATACGTATATCTGGTACCAAGTTGGCGGTAATGCGGGCTTAGGACGGCAGGTGGTTGATTACTTTCTGCCTCGGGTGCAAACACCGAAAGGGTCAATCATTGCGTTGGACTACGAAGCCGGGGCTGGTTGGAACGTGGAAGCGAACACGGACGCCATTATCGCAGGTATGAATAAGATTAAGCAGGCGGGCTACACGCCGGTTTACTACTCATATAAACCATATACGGTAGCGCACGTAGACGTTAACCGTATTGTGCAAGCATTCGGTAACCAGTCTGTCTGGATAGCAGCGTATCCGTGTCCGGGGAGTGCTTCGCCGAACTACAACTACTTTCCGTCCATGAACGGGGTCAGCATTTGGCAGTTTGATGATAACTACAACCGCCAGGGTATTGACGGTGACGTGGACTTAACCGGTATTACGCATAACGGTTACCACGGTAACAATCAGCCAAAGCACGAAACCCCAGTAATTAAGCAGGGACAACAGGCTGACAAGACCCCGAAACGGGAGATTAAACCGGGCTATACGGTTAAGGTCAACTTCTCCGCTGACTGCTGGGCAACCGGGCAACGTATTCCGAACTGGGTAAAAGGCAAGGCTTACGCGGTACAGGAAGTCCGAGGTAACCGGGTCTTATTGTCTGGCATTATGAGTTGGATCAGTAGAAATGACGTGGAGATATTACAGACTGCCCACCAAGCACGGACGGAAAACGCCACTCCAGTTAGCGGGACGTATGTAGTCCAAGTTGGTGACACGTTAAGCGGGATTGCCAGCCGGTACGGCATAACGTGGCAGGCGTTAGCTAGTCTGAACCACCTGTCGAACCCGAATTACATCTATGTTGGGCAACGGTTGAAGTTACGTGGTGGTACAGCTGGGGGACACAGCTACGTCGTGCGTCCGGGCGACAATCTCTCCACGATTGCCAGCCGGTTAGGGACATCCGTTTCGCATTTATCTTCATTAAATAGTATTCGGAACGTGAACCTGATTTATCCGGGTGAAAAATTGAATTACTAGCAATCAGCCTTCCGCATTCGTGCGGGGGCTTTTTGTGTATAGTATAGACATATGTAATAATGTAGTTACTGGGAGTTAAGCTCCACTTATTAAGACGACCCCAAGCTGTATGGCTGGGGTCGTTTTGTACATATCAGTCAAAAATAGCGTATAATAAAAACACCCCCGCCGGGCTAATAGCCGTTCGAGAACGGAGTTACCCAACGGGGAGCGACCAAAAGGTCTTTCAATAGACTTATACCTAGCACGCTGATTAGACGTGTCCCTTTCTATAACATCTACTACTGGTTAGGTAGCTTTTAAATTATACCACCAGCTAATTGAATTTGGTGGTTAATGTGTTATTATGTAGGTGTTAATAGACTTATACCGACCTTTCTTGGGTCTGCAAGCTGATTACTTGCGAGATGTGAGGGTGGTATCTCACAAGGGCGGGGCTGTGGTTAAGCACAACGCCCATACATATAACGACTTCCTACTGTGGTGGTGGGAAGTCGTTTTTGTTATACATATAGAAGTGACGTAAAGAAAGTAAAAGACAATAAAAAAGACCGTTTTTGGCGGCTTAACGGTCAAAAAACGGTCATACAGCCTACAAATACCTACATATAAGTAAAGTATAGGTTCTTGCAAGGGAACTTTCCCGCCGTTATGAATACCGGCGGCGTATTTGCGGTTTGTTGGCTTATCCGTGTGGCTTATTAGTAATGCTGTTGAGTATTATCGGTGCGGTACATTGGTGGTTAATGCCAATGCTTCACCAGTTTGTTCCACCGCGGCAATCTTCAACGCTTGATTGGACATTGGTAGTTCGAATAATTATGGGAGCTATTTTGTGCAGCGGCGGGGTATATTGCAGTCGGATAGTTATCTGGTGGTGGCGCCAGCGTTCATTAAACCGCCATATTTGGTACAGCCAGTTACCGATCATTGGTCGCTTTTATCGGTACTACTGTGCGTACATTATTAGTTTTAATCTAGGTCAGTTATTAGTAAGCGGACTTGAACTTGCGCAGGTTGGTGAATTGTTGTTACGGTTTCCCTCAGGTAGTGTTCTTTATCAGCTTGGAGCAGAGTTTACCCAGACAATGATGGTGGGAAAGGCGATTAGGAATTTTACTGAACAAATCCCTTTTATCCCCGATGAAATTGCGACCTTTTTTGAGCGGGGTCAGGCAACAAGAACAACCGGACAAGCGCTTTTGATGTTTGCTGATGTAAGTTATCGTCGATTTGTGCAGGCGCTTGACCGCTTATTAACGTGGATTCAGCCGCTTTTCTTTATTGTGATTGCGGTGTTGATTATTGGAACTTACGTGGCAATTTTAGTTCCACTATATTCGAGTATTGGGAGGATAAATTGATGTTTAAAAAACGGGTACCGGCGTTTACGCTGATTGAAATGACGGTTGTTCTTTTTATCATTAGCCTATTGATTTTAATCGTGCTACCCAATTTAAGTGCGCAACGGAAAGGAGCTAATAAGGTAAATAATCATGCTTTGCAAACGGAGCTTAATACTCAAGCGCAGCTTTATATGCAGGCCCACAATATTGATAATCCCCGCAACGTTCACCTGAAAGAACTGCAGGATGAGCATTATTTATCAGCGGCGCAGGTGAAAAAAATTAATGCGGAAGGGTTAAAGATTGATGGGACGACGGAGTAAACCGGGATTTACGTTAATTGAGACGACCATTGTTCTTCTAATTGTCACTATACTTGCGGGAATGGTTACTGTAGGGCCGGGAAAACGGTGGCAGGCTGCCTGGCAGGAACGGTGGTTTTTTAAACGGTTTAATGCTATCTGGATTGAGACTGTGACTAATCCCCGGTTGCTTCAGACGAACAAAACAGTCGTCTTTACGAAAAATCAAGTGCGGTTTATCGTTGATCAACATGAGTGCCACGTAATCGCTGTCCCAGCATCACTGCACCTGTTGCGGTATCAGGTGGTGAAAGTTGCACCCAGCGGAAGCGTAACGCCAGTAACGGTATGCTATCAAAGCCCGTCAAATAGGTGCAATAAGGTGCTTGTTTTTCAATTAGGATATGGAGGGCAATATAAGTATGAGGAAATTCAACGGTAAGCAAAGTAATGGTTTCTTATTAGTTGAGGCCGTTACTGGATTAGTATTGCTGGGAGTAACGCTTGAGATTACTGCGTTTTTTGGTAGTGCTCTTTTGCATGAAACCCGGCAAGCATACGGAGAGCTTCATCGCGCCCAATTGATGGATGAGCGGGTTCACCACATCGATGTCCACCAACAGCGGCGGATAGTGATAACAGATCGGAGCGGGAAAAATGAGATTACGTGGTAGCGCGGCCTTTACGTTGGTAGAAACGATAATTACCCTGCTAGTTGTTGCGGTGATCGGAACGAGTGCGGGGGTTACTATTCGTTGGTTAGGGACTCAGGAACGGTTTTTGCAACCAACGGTTCTTACATGGCATTCTTTTTGCCGTTTATTAACCGATGATCGGTTTCGCTTTAAGGTCGATCGGGTTATGACTCACGAACTGCATTTAATCAGTTTAGAAGATCACCAGCGCTATGATTTTGAATGGCGCGGGAATGAAATTCGAATGTATCGTTTGGGGCATGGTTATATGCCAATTTTACGAAATGTGACGGCGTTTAAAACCGTTGCACATCCGCCTATTATTCAACTGGACGCAATGGTTGATCACCGTCATTATCAAGCAACATTGTATATGAGGGAGTAAGAAATGCGGGGATTTACGTTTTATTTTAGTATGGTTGCGATCATTACCGTGACGGGGGTTTTATTGGGATTAACGATAATTGACCGGGGAATAATTATGGGGATGAAAGAACAGACCAATTACTACATTGCACGGGCGCTGGCAACGCTTGCTATTCGGCGAAAAGAAAATGGTAAGTTAGTAACTAATAGAGGAACAGTTGATGTTCAGAATAATGTCGTTACTGTGCGGCTTCGAGAAGGGCCGGTAATTCAGTTTAAGCGTTAGGGAAGGGTGTGATAGAATAAGCGGTAGTTATCTTATTTGAAATGGAGCTGGGCTTAAGTGGCGCTTGAAGACGTAAAGAAAGAATACGCGAAGATTGTTGCGGTGGTAAAAACGTTGCAGGATACGCTAGATATTTCGTACTTTGACGCGCTAATTGAAACAGCTGACAATCTGGCGGCCGGTGAGGTGCACGTTGAAGATGGTCAGCCAAGCGAAGAGGTTCAGCATCAGTTGCTTGAACGGTATCAGAAAATTCATTTAGATTCCTTTTCACGGGATGAAGCCCGGCAGTTACTTCAATTGTTAATTTTAAATGCGTACCGTGAGGAACGAGTTCAGGCTAACCACCAGATGACGCCAGACACGGTTGGAATTCTGGTGGAGTACGTGATTGAAAAAATTATTCCTCATAAAGATTTGCAAATTCTTGATATTGCTGTTGGAACGGGTAATTTGTTAATGACCGTTGTTAACCGTCTTCAAACTGTAAGTGATCACCAGATAACTGCATACGGGGTTGATAACGATGATACACAATTAGCACTTGCCGGCGTGATGGCGGAGTGGGGACAAGCACCCGTTGAACTGATTCATCAGGATGCGATTAGCCAGTTGATGGTTCCACAAACTGACCTAGTAATTGGTGACCTTCCCGTTGGGTATTATCCGATCGATGAACGGACGGCTACGTACGAAACAAGGGAGTCTGCAGGGCATTCCTATGTTCATTATTTAATGATCGAGCAGGCGCTCCGTAATCTTGTTCCGGGTGGATGGGGTGTTTTTATTGTTCCCGTCAATTTGTTTAGTGACGAACATGCGCAACGTCTTTTGGAGTATATCAAGGAAGTTGGGTATCTTCAGGGAATGTTGGGGTTACCCGCTGATTTATTCCAAACAGAGGTTGCCCGGAAGGCGGTCTTGATTATTCAAAAGCAGGGAGGAAATGCTAAGCAAGCCCCCCAGATTCTTTTAGGTGATTTTCCCTCCTTTAAGGATAAGGAAGAATTTCATAAATTTTTGAACAGCATTACGCAGTGGGAACGACAATCCTTTACGAAATAGTAAAGAGGGAGATCTAAAGTGAAAAACACCGAAAAAAAAGAACGGCGAGCCGCTCAAATTGCAAAGAAGAATGAGCGCATTAAGGAACAGGCCAGTGAGCTTATTATGCAAAGTGATACGCGAATGTTGATTGACGGTCGTCCTTACGAATTGGTTAAAAATTATAGAGATGGTTTTCAGGTTGAAAAGCTCCAGGAACGTTTTAGTCATGTTTTAACGAAATATGACTACATTGTTGGTGACTGGGGATACGATCAGCTCCGGCTACGGGGATTCTATCGTCACGGGAGTAAATTCGGATCGTCCACGCAGAGTATTGATTTGTTGGAGGATTACCTGACAGAGTATTGTAATTTTGGGTGTGCGTATTTCGTTCTTCATAACTTAGATGTTCAGGTTCCTAAAATGCCTCGGCATCGTCGACGGCAAGGGAGTAACATTCGGTGTCGTGTAAATAAGCGCCAGCCGTCAAAGGGCTATGCAATTCATCGTAGAGAAAAGTCAACGCCTTCATCTCCCCGGAATGGTTCTCGTCCGGAAAATGGAAGGCGACACTTTACTATTCAACAAAAAAAACATAAACGGGGTTAGGGATTAAGGATGAAACAGTATCGCGGTTTTTTAATTGATTTAGATGGAACTATTTATCGTGGGGCGGAACCAATTCCTGCTGGGAAACGATTTATTGAACGTCTTCAAGATAATCATATTCCGTTTTTACTCTTAACTAATAATAGTACGCGAACCCCGCAGATGGTGGTTGACCACTTAGAGCATAATTTTGGAATCCACGTTACCACAGATAATGTGTATACATCCGCAATGGCAACGGCTGATTATTTGGCGAACCAACAAGCTAGCGAACCGCCAACGGTTTACCCAATTGGTGAACGGGGGTTAAAAGAGGCACTTTTTCAGCAAGGGTTTAAGTACGATGAAATTCACCCGGATTACGTTGTTGTTGGATTAGACCGGGATGTCACTTACCATAAGTTTACGGTTGCGACGCTTGCTGTTCGGCGGGGAGCACGGTTAATTGGGACGAATGCTGATAGTAATTTGCCGAGTGAATGGGGAATGATTCCAAGTGCTGGTCCCCTGGTAACTTTCATGGAGTACGCAACGCAAACAAAGGCGCAGTATATTGGAAAACCAGAACCACAAATTATGGACGTAGCGGTAAAACGACTTGGATGTCCGCGTGAAGCGTTGGCTATTGTTGGTGATAACTACATGACTGATATTAAAGCAGGAATTAACGCTCAGGTTGACCAAATTCTTGTTTACACTGGTCTCTCTACCCCAGAATTAGTTGCAGCCCAACCCGTTGCTCCAACGTGGGAAGTTCAGTCGTTGGATGAGGTTCCCGTTAACTCCCATGCTTAAGGTGCGGTTAACAAGTTGGGGCTGGTGGACCGTTATCTTTGCCACGCTGGTTTGTGGAACAGTAACCATAACGATTAACTGCTTTCCGCTGTACGAATGGTTTGTCTATAATCATCACCTAGGAGCGCAGGTTGGGTGGCCTGCTAGGCGGGTAATGATATATTACCTGCAGTTATTGGAGTTTCTTCAGATTCCAGGAGTTCATTTAGGACGCAGCCTCCCCATTACGGCTAAAGCAATGTTTCATCTTCATCAGGTGAAGGTCTTTATGATGATTAATAACTGTTTTACCTGTGGTTTAATTCCCGTAGCTTGGATTGGCTGGCGTCATCTTAGGGCTCGTCGGGAGCGGTGGTTATTACTACGCCCATTGGCATGGACTGCTTTAGGATTAATTATGGTGATGGGTTGGATGTGCCTTGATTTTAATTCCTTTTTTATTACCTTTCACCAGATCCTTTTCCAAAACAATGATTGGCTATTTAATCCAAAAACGGATCCCGTCATCAAACTTCTTCCAGAATCGTTCTTTGCTGCAAGTTTTGGGGTGGTGGTTGGATTAATTGGAGTTGAGATGGCCATGATATGGTGGATCTGCTGGAAAGAATTATGGAATGATGAGGCGAGTGGTTTAGGATAATAACCGGAAAAATGCAGGCAACTAACTGGCAATATGGTATGATATTGAAGGAAAATGGTTCGGTCTTGTAACCAGCTATTAATCTGCGCCGGAAGAAAATTCACGGCAAAGAGGAATGACGATATGCCAAGGATTATTGTGACACTTTTGATAACAGCGTTAATTGCAACGCTTTTAACACCGTTAGTTCGGAAAATCGCGCAGCGGATTGGTGCGTTGGACCGCCCGAATGCTCGGCGGGTTAACCAGGTTCCCATGCCGACAATGGGTGGATTAGCAATTTTTATTGCGTTTACTGTTGCTAATTTTTGTTTGTTGCGGGATCAATATCCCGGGCGCCAGCTAACCTGGTTGTTTGTTGCAGAGTGCGTAATTATTATTACGGGAATGCTCGATGATCTTTTTGAGCTCCGTCCGTTTCAAAAATTAATTGGAATAACGATTGCGGCTGTAATAACGTATTGTGCAGGAATTCGGATGGCAATGGTTACCTTACCGTTTACCGGAGAAGTGCATCTGCACTGGTTGAGTTTGCCAGCAACATTAGTTTGGATTATTGCAATCACTAATGCCCTTAATCTAATTGACGGGCTAGACGGCTTGGCTACCGGGGTGGCATGCATTGCATTGACGACAAGTGCGCTGATTGGTTACTTTTTTCTGGGGACGGCTAATATCTTTGTTTCGATTATGATGTTGGTGTTAGTTGCGGCAATGCTGGGCTTCTTGCCGTACAATTTTTATCCAGCTAAGATTTACTTGGGTGATACCGGATCGCTGTTTATCGGGTTTATGATTGCTGTTTTCTCACTTTATGGGTTGAAGAACGCCACAATCATTTCAGTGATTATTCCCGTGATTATTTTGGGGGTGCCTATCACTGATACGGTGTCGGCGATTCTCCGTCGGGCGCTCAACAAAAAGCCCATTATGCAGGCGGATAAACATCATCTTCATCACCGTTTAATGGCCATGGGTTTATCCCACCGGCAAACAGTGCTGGTAATTTACGGGATTGCTTTAATCTTTTCGTTGATTTCGTTGCTATACGCACTGTCTAGTTTTTGGGGAGCGCTAATTTTAACGGTAGCCGTTTTACTAGGGGTGGAATTGTTCGTCGAAGCAATCGGACTTGTTGGTAGTCACCGGCAACCATTGTTAGACTTGATTCGGATTATTGTCTTGCGGGAAGAGCCGCAGGATGGTCGGCGCCATTAATGATAGGGACAATAAAAAAGCTGGGACATGGTGATATGTCTCAGCTTTTTACGATGTCTTGTTTTACATAGCACTAAACAATTGTCGTTCCGTGAACCTGGCTTATTTTAAGGGCGGTAACTAGTTTTTCGTAGTTATCACGGGTAACACCACCGCCTGGCATAATTACAATTCGTTCGGCGGCATAGTCGATTAGCTGGCGGAGGTGGTCAAGATTGGCTGTAATTGGATTTGATGCAGCTCCCCCGTGAGTTAAAATTCGGTCGAATCCCCGGTTAACCAGGTAATCGATTGTTTGTTTTTGTTGCGGCCATGCTAGTTCATCGAAAGCCATGTGCATGACTAGTTGCATTCCTCCAGCAGCTGCACTTAATTGGTCCATTACCTCAACGTCAAGTGTTTTTTGGGGGGTGAGAGCGCCAAAAGCAACGGCATCAATTCCAAGGGCTTGAGCCTCAAAAATATCTGCCTCCATTATTTTGACTTCAGTGTCAGTATAAATAAAATTTCCTCCGCGTGGCCGAATCATTGCAGTTACTGGGATATGAAACTCAGCAGCATATTTATGGGTTTCTGCCATTACCCCCTTACTTGGAGTAGTTCCACCAACGGCGAGGTTGTCACAGAGTTCAATTCGCCGGGCGCCGTTTTGAATGACGGTCGGAACGGCCGTAAAGTTTTCAACGCATGCTTCCTTAATAATCATAATTGTCTCTCCATTTCTAGTTGATTAATGGTTAACGGGATGCGCAAATGAGACACAGATGGCCTCTGGAGTAGCAATTCCTTGTTGGATAATGGTTAATTTTCCGGTTTGCTGATCCCGGGCATAAAGGGTGCCGCTATCGCTTTTTTGGTTAACCGCAAGAACAAAATGCTCTGTAGGGTCAAGCGCAAAGTCTCGTGGAAAGTCGCCTGCCGTACTTATTTGTTGGATAAGGTTTAGGGTTTTATTTTGGGTAGCGAAGACGGCAATCGTGTTATAACCCCGGTTTGAAACGTATACAAACCGACCGTCTGTGCTTACCCGAACGGCTGCACAACCGTTATATTTTGTCCAGTCGGTCGGGATTGTGGGAACAGTTTGTTCAATCCGGAAAAGACCGGTGAGGGGCTCGTATTGTAGGCGAGAAATCTGACTACTTAGTTCGCCAACAACGTAGGCCGTGTTTGAATGGGGGACGAATGTAAGGTGCCGCGGGCCGTAACCGGCCGGGAAATGAACAACTGCTTGAACACTAAGCTCTCCGTGGCTGGTGACGTTATACGTTGTTAACGTATCGCTTCCGAGGTCAATCGCAAAAAGGCGTTTGTCTGGGGTAAGCCCACACATGTGAACGTGAGCGCTCTTCTGTTCTGGCCGGGGACCACTTCCTGTGTGCTGGATGGTAACGCCCCGACTTAACGTATGATCAGGATTTAGCCGGTAGCTCGTGATTGTTCCTTTATGATAATTGGCGGCAAAGGCCAGTTGTCGGTCATTATCAATGCACACGTGGCACGGGTTAGGACCGTCGTCTAGCACCCGATTGTTTAACCGGTGGCGGTTCATCGCGTAACTTAATACGCCGCCTTGGCCCCACTGGGAAGCAATGCTAATTAACTGGCCATCAGGCGTTTGTTGTAAATAGGTAGGGTTTTCGACCTCGAGGTATAGTTGCGGTTCATCCACTTGCCCCGTGATGGTGTCAAGGGTTCCGGCGTAAATTCCTTGGCTGGTTTTTTTGGTATACGTTCCAAGTAAAAAGTGCTCTTTCATTCCATTACCCTCCGTATAATTACTCTGTTTTAGTATATCATTTCACCCACAGAAGCGAAGGTGCAGTGTGGTAAAATGAGAGCTGAATTGATAGGAGTGACGGATGATGAAAGCTGTAGTTAAAGAAATTGGATCCGATGCGCTTCAACAGGGTGATCCATTTTTGGTCTTATTCGAAGAAGACGCGGCGCCCATGCTCCGGCAGGTAGCGGTTCTTCAGCAATTTATTGACCGAACACCGGTAACCTTACAGGCAGGAAAGCAGATTATGATTGGCGATCAGGAGTACACGATAACTTTTATTGGTCCGGTTGCAAATGAGAACTTAATAACGATCGGGCACACTGTTTTGGTTTTTGATGACGTACCAGCAGAGCCGCGGCATAACGGAATTTACCTTACACCTAAGCGGATACCCCGAATTGAACCGGGAATGACCATCACTTACGGGGAGGAATAGTAGTGGCTAAGCAAAAAAAACTTAAAAAAACAAACGAGGAACGGTATTTAGACCAACATGGGATTGTGTATACCGAGAAGAACTTTGACTGGGTTGGTCGGGGGCAGGCGGCCCTGGATGATGCAGCTGCTGTGGGAGTGGCTGCTAAGAGTATTCTAAAAACGATTGTGTTGCAAGCTAACAATGATCCGCACGACTACCTGGTTGTTTGTTTACCGGTTGAAGATGAAATTGATTTGAAGACCGTTGCCCGGGAACTAGGGAAAAAACAGCTTCATTTAGCTGATGCGAAGCGGCTAGTTAACATTACGGGATACGTTCATGGAGCCAATACACCGATCGGAATTCATGCGAATAAGGGATTTCCAATTTACTTCGACGAACGAATTCGGGAGTTTTCAGAAATTTCTGTATCGGCTGGAAAGCTTGGCCGGTCTGTTCGGGTGAACAGGGCGGCATTGGTTAATTTGGTGGAAGGCCAGTATATCCATGTTATTCACGGATAAGGGTTGTGTTCTAGAAGTTAACGTGTTAGATTAAGAATGCATTTAGCAATTATTTAATTGGGTTGTTGCTAATCATTAACGTAGCCGTTCGCCGTGCCCACACCGAATGGTTACGCTTTTTTTATGGATGAAAGAGGAATGGATTATGACTAACCATATTGTGTTATTTGAACCGCTGATGCCTGCTAATACCGGAAACATTGCCCGAACCTGCGCGGGAACTAATACGGTCTTGCACCTCATTAAACCGTTAGGGTTTTCGACAGATGATAAGTATCTTAAGCGGGCAGGGTTAGACTATTGGGATAAGGTTAGGATTGTGTACCACGATAACTTACCCGCATTTATGGGAACGTTAACGGGGGCCGAAGACCTTCATATTGTTTCTAAGTTTGCGCTGCATGATTATGCTAGCGTTAATTATAACCGCCCAGAACGTGATCAGTATTTCCTGTTTGGAAAGGAAACAACGGGATTGCCTGAGCCGTTTATGCGTCAACATCCTGCCGAATGTATTCGGATTCCTCAAAATGATGAACATATTCGGGCGTTGAACTTATCCAATACCGCGGCAATTATTATCTATGAGGCGCTCCGGCAGCAGGCTTTTCCGCATCTTGAGCGGGTTCACCGGTACGAAAACGATAAATTAAAGTAGGGAGGGACACCATGGCACGGAAGCAAACAACTCCCCAGAAGAAATCAGCTTCCCGGAAAAAGAGGGCTAAAAAGGCTTCTCAACAAGTAAGCGCCCGTTCTTTGCGGGTTAGCGGGGTAGTGGTGACATTAGTGGCCGCTCTTGGCCTTTTTAAGCTTGGCTTTATTGGAACATTAATTGATAACGTTGTTCGGCTTGTTTGGGGTGATGCCTACCAACTGGGAAATATCTTGGGGCTTATTTTGGGGGCCTTTTTATTAGTTACTGCTAAGTGGCCTAAGATAACAGCGCGGTATGGAGGCGGTGGAGCTCTCGTTTACTTCGGGGTAATGCTCTTTTTAACCATTCATACCACTACGGCCCTGGGAGCGCATAGCCACTTTATTCGGATTACGTGGAACACAATTGTCAACGATCTGCTCGGAGAAAGTGTTGCCAGTTCGGTTGGGGGCGGACTAATCGGAGCAGTGGCATATACCGGGACGTTTTTCCTAGTTGCCCAACCAGGGAGTTATTTGGTGGCTGGGTTGGCAGTAATTATTGGTTTGTGCGTTCTTAGCGGGGTAACCGTTCAGGAAATGATTGATGGAATGGGACGAATTATGCAAGCCGGGTTACAGCATTGCGGTATGTGGGGCCACCAGTTAATGGCAACGTTGCGGGAACGTCGGGCAAGCCAGCAGACCGCTAAGGAGCAAAAGCCCGCTTGTGTGACCCCAACGGCTTCTCCGAAGCAAGATGATGTCGAACAGTTCCCGCAGTCGGTGGCTGACCGTACGGGGAACAGCGTTAAGGAAAGTACACTTAATACGCAGGTGGCAAACTGGAGTGACCAATCCCCCGCCCCCCAAAAGTCTGCTGCTCAATCAGTTGAGATTTCAGCAACCAAGGCAAATCCTAACTACCAGTTACCGCCAATCAGCCTGTTGCAAGATGTCGCCCCAACCGATCAGAGCAAGGACAGGGAAATTATTGCTAAGAATCAACAGGTTTTGCAGCAGACCCTGACAAGCTTTGGGGTGGATGCGGAGATTAAGAATACCATTCTTGGCCCGGCGGTAACGAAGTACGAACTGCACCCCGCGATTGGGGTAAAGGTCAGTAAGATTGTGAACTTAGCGGACGATCTCGCATTAGCGCTGGCAGCCAAGGATATTCGAATTGAGGCCCCCATCCCTGGAAAAGCTTTAATTGGAATTGAAGTGCCTAACCAACAGGTAGCGACGGTTGCGTTTAAGGATATTATTTCTGCCCAGCGAAAGGATCCAAAGAAACCCCTGGAAGTTCCGTTAGGACGGGATGTATCGGGGAACCTAGTGACAGCTGATTTAGCGAAGATGCCCCACCTCTTGATTTCTGGTTCAACTGGAAGCGGAAAATCGGTCGCAATTAACGGCATAATTACGAGTCTCCTAATGAAGTGCCCTCCGGATCAAGTTAAGTTAATGCTGGTGGACCCCAAAAAAGTTGAACTAGCGGTGTATAACGGGATTCCTCACCTGTTGACGCCCGTGGTGACTAACCCGAAAAAGGCGGCAATGGCCCTTAATAAAATGGTTAAGGAAATGGAGCGGCGGTACGATCTATTCGAAGATACTGGTCAACGAAACATCGCTGACTATAACGCGATGGTTGCGCGTCAGAACGCAGATCAAGGGACCGAAGAGCCGACCTTGCCGTACGTTGTTGTAATCGTTGATGAGTTATCTGACTTAATGATGGTTGCTTCGGATGCGGTTGAAGGCGCGATTATTCGACTTGCACAAAAAGCGCGAGCTGCCGGGATCCACATGATTTTAGCGACGCAGCGGCCGTCTGTCGATGTTATTACTGGGTTAATCAAGGCCAATGTTCCGTCCCGAATGGCCTTTGCGGTGGCGTCAGGAACGGACTCACGGACAATTCTGGATGTGACGGGTGCAGAAAAGCTATTAGGCCGTGGTGATATGTTGTTCAAGCCAATTGATGCGAATAAACCTGTTCGGGTTCAAGGAGCATTTATTTCGAGGCAGGACGTTGAAAATGTGGTTAACTTTGTCAAGCAGCAACAGGAAGCAGAGTACGATGAAGCGTTAAATATTTCAGATGAGGATATCGCGGATTCTCAGCCGACTGAATCAGGGGAGGACGCTTTGTTTGATCAGGTAGTTGATCTTCTTCGCCACGAACAGCGGTGCAGCGTATCGATGTTACAGCGGCGGTTTAAGATTGGGTACAATCGGGCGGCCCGAATTGTTGATGAGTTAGAAAAGAAGGGAATTGTTGGTCCCCAGGATGGGAGCAAACCCCGACAGGTTTTTTTGCCAAAAGATGAATAGCGTTCGTAACATGTAGTGGAGATTAAGTAAATCTCCACTACATGTTGTTTAATAACGGTGGTGTGCATGATAGAAATTATAAATAAGGATTAAATGAAGGGTGAATTAAATATTTGATGCATTCGTTATGATGATTTTTACATCAGCCCAGCGGATGGTCCTCAGGTAAATTACTATTTGTGGTGAAGTGCCTTAGGGGGCTAGTTGATACCCTTAGCGGAGGAATTGGACCGGTTTAAAAAGTCAGGTAGGAAATTAACGGGGATGAGACGATTGGGGGAATAATGATTATTCACGAATGGTTGGTTGGGAGGCTGGTACCCTGAAGTTAACCAGTGAGAAATAGGGGAGCGGCCGTTTTAGTTCTAGAGTGTTCGGTGTATAATTATCCCGCGAATTAATACGGAAGGAGGCGCAGGTATGCGCCGAAGGTTAACAACGGGGGTTCACCTGATGGTTCTCCCTACCAGTCAGTTTAAAACTATCCGGGTGATGGTTTCATTTGCAACGAAGATTATCAGTCCGGAACAGCTTGCTCAGCGGGCCCTCCTAGCAAACATTTTGGAGGTTAGCAGCATGCGGTATCCAACTCAACGGGCGGTTGCGCGGGCGCTGGCGGAGTTGTATGGGGCAAATTTTGGCACGACCGTGGTGCGGAAGGGGACCCGGCATGTGATTAACTTTATTTTAACCATTCCGGCTCCTCAATTTATTCCGGAGCATCCGGCTCTTCTGACTGCTGGCCTTGATTTTTTGCGGGAAATGATTTTTCATCCGTTATTACAACAGGGTCATTTTGAGGATGGCATGGTTGAACAGCAGCGACAGATATTGGATGACTACTTAACAGGAATGGTAGACGATAAGCAGACGCTTGCGGCCCAGCGATTGGCTGAAGAGTACTTTAATGACCCGGCGCAGCAGGTGGGCCCGCTAGGAGCGGTTACTGATGTGCGTATGCAAAATGCGATGACATTAGCGGTTGCCTACCAGCAAATGTTAACGGCAGATGAGGTCTTTATTGGTGTTACGGGTGCCGTGGATGAAGTGCCGGTAATTAATGCGGTGGCGGAGCGATTACCGTTTGATCCCCGGTGCCCCCTTGAGCGTGAAGTGACATATCATCAACCAGAACGGGCAATCGTTACTGATCGGGTGTTAAAATTACCTGTCAGTCAAGCTAAGTTTGACCTTGCATTCCGGTTACCAATAGCGTACGGGACGCCGGACTATTATGCTGCCGTGGTAATGAACGGCCTCTTTGGTGGAACGGCGTTATCGTATTTGTTTACAACTGTGCGTGAACAGGCCAGTCTAGCGTATTATGCTAACAGCACGTATGATGTGTTCCGCCAAACCGTAATTGTTGAAACGGGAATTGAAGCCAAAAACGTTACGGTGGTCCGGAATAAGGTGCTGACTCAGTTGCACCGGTTGCAAACGGGGGAGATTTCCTCCGCTCGGTTAGACCAAGTTAAGGCAACGTTGATTAACGATTATCGGGCTAACCTTGATTTACAGGGTACTCCGCTTAATAGGGAACTTACGCGTCAGTTGATAGGACAGTCAGTTAGTGTTGCCAAGGTAATACGACGGATAGAAGCTGTCACGAAGCAAGCCGTTATGCAGGCTGCCCGGAAGTGTCAGTTACAAGCGACAATATTATTGAAAGGGGCGACCGGGGATGCGCCAAATTAAGTACGATCAATTACATGAGACCCGGTATCAGTTAACGTTAGCCAATGGATTACGGGTTAACCTAATGTCGCGTGCTGGGTACCAAAGGAGTTATGCGTTACTAACGGTTAATTACGGTGGAATTGACACGGTCGTAACGTACCGGTCGGGAAAGCGGGTAACGTATCCGGTGGGGACTGCTCATTTTTTGGAACACAAAATGTTTGAAAAACGGGATCACGATGCGCTTGACCTCTTTGGAAAATACGGGGCGGATGCAAACGCCTTTACGAGTTACACCCAAACAAGTTATCTGTTTAGTACAACTACTCACTTAACGGAGTGCTTGCAAATTTTAATTGATTTTGTAACCAATCCGTACTTTTCAGCAAAAGGGGTGGCAAAGGAGCAGGGAATTATTGGGCAGGAGATTCAGATGTACCAGGATGATCCTGAATGGCGACTTCTGGCACAACTGGGACAAAATATGTATCCGCAAACAGCGTTAACTGCTGACGTAGCGGGGACTCAAGAATCGATTGCAGCAATAACGCCAGCAATGTTGTATGCATGTTGGGCAACGTTTTACCAGCCGGCGAACATGACGCTGTTTGTTACGGGCGGGTTTGACGTTCAACGAATTGCCACGTTTCTTCAGCAACTTCCGTTACCTGTCCGGCCGGCGCCGGCGTTTGTCCGGCAGCCTGTTTTATTGGCTTCTCCGGTGCGGTCAACAACGTTGCGGTTGGCGGTCACCCGGCCACGAATTGCGGTAGGATTACGGGGGACAACAGCATCTATTTCAGGAATTCCAGGATTACGGGCCCGCCTTGCCGGGCAAATTGGGCTGTACATGCTCTTTGGTGAAGAGACGACGTTTTATCAGCGACATTATGAAGCTGGCTTGCTGGATGATAGCTTTAGTGCCACCTATGAGTATGAACGGGGCTATCATTTCATGACAATTACGGGGGAAACACCCCGGCCACAGGAATTACGGCGGGTTATTTGCCACCAGCTTACTCAGGCATCGTCGTTATTGTTGAATGCAAACGGCGCATTTGCGCGGGCAAAGCGGGAGTATACGGGACGGTATCTTCAAGCAATTAATTCGCTTGAGGCGGTGGCTGATTCTGCGGCAGCGTTTCCGGGTGATGTGACGTTATTTGAAGCGTTTGGTGAATTGCAGCGGTTAACGCTAGCGGAAGTACGGGCGCAAATGAAAAACATGGTAAGCCAAAAACCGTGCGTAGTAATACTTTTACCGGGAGATGATTAATAATGAAGTGGGCGTTAGTTTGTGGGGCATCCGGTGATATTGGAACGGCCGTTGCGCGGCGGTTAGCGGCGCAGGGTTGGTCGTTGTATCTACATTATCATACGGGAAAAGAGCGAATAGCTTCCTTGATAACTGAGTTACAGACGCAATATTCACGTCAGGATTTTCTCCCCATTGGGGCTGATCTGAGCGCGTTAACCGCTGCGCCGACAATTGCCGAACAGTTATTTAGCTTAGATGCTGTTATTTTTTCTCAGGGAACCACCGAATACGGATTATTTCATGACAGTGATCCGCAACGGTTTGCTTCCATGTTAAAGGTTCAGCTGCAAACACCACTACGGCTGGTGCAGTTGGTTGAAGATAAATTAGCTCACAGTCAGGCCGGCCGAATTGTGTTTGTGGGTTCAGTCTACGGGGGAAGAGGAAGTGCAATGGAAGTGATGTACAGTACCATTAAGGGGGCGTTGAGTGCATTTGCACAGGCCTACAGTCAAGAGGTGGCAGCAACGGGGATTACCGTTAATGTCGTTGCTCCTGGGGCAGTGGATACGCGGATGAATGCAATGTTTGATGATGAAACGCGCGCGGCAGTAGCTGCCGAGGTGCCCGCTGGTCGGTTTGCAACTCCCCAGGAGATTGCGTACTGGATAACGGGGCTACTTCAGCCGGAAGCACAGTATATGACGGGGCAAACGCTTTATGTCACCGGAGGTTGGCTTAAGTAGAAACTGCGGTTTTAAACGGATGGAATGTGCTATACTGATGAGGAACTTGAAGTGGAAATCATTGCTTATTGGAGAGATTCCTGATGGATAATATTGGACAAACATTGAAAGCTGCGCGGGAGAAGAAGGGGTATACCCTTGATGATTTGCAGCAGATTACTAAGATTCAAAAGCGGTACTTAATCGCAATTGAAGAGAACAATTTTGATGCACTTCCAGGGCAATTTTATGTGCGGGCGTTTGTGCGCCAATACGCTAATACCGTTGGTCTCGATGGAGACGCGGTTGTTGCTCAGTTAGTTAAGGAGGGGGCTTCTAGTAGCGCAGCAGGGACGACCGAGCAGCCTCTTTTGCGGCGTCGGCAAAATGGTTCCGTTCCGGTAGCAAAGGATAATGTGTTGGAGCGGGTAAAGCAGCAATTACCGCTAATTACCATTATTGGGGTTGTTGTTTTGATTATTGGCGGGGTTGTGTATGCATCTGTTCGGAATCAGCGGGCAACGCAGCACCAAATTGCACAAACAAGTCGGAAAGTGGCGATCAATAACAACGTTCGCCATCACCATTCAGCGGTGCCGCAAAGTTCCACTAACAGTAATCAGGTAGCCGAAAACGTTCATTCGGCTGCTGTAAGTAGTTCGGTGACATCAATGACGAGTCGTTTGGCTTCTTCGCAGTCTTCAATGACCGCGCATCACAAGAAACAATCGTTTAAGTTAACTAGGAAGAGCGGGAAGACCTTTGTTTACAAAATGAAGAACAACGATGGAAATAACGTGATCCAGTTAACGGGGAAGGCCGCTGAATCGTGGTGTTCCGTTGCCGTTAACGGGGAAACCCTTTGGCAGGGAACGTTAACGGACGGGGTTAGCCGGCAAATTCAAATTCCGGCAGCAGCAACTAACGTTCAGATTAGTCTGGGAAATTCCAAGGGAACGCTAATTAAGTTCAACGGACGAAAATTTAATTTTTTGAAGGCGAACCATAAACTAACCGTGCGAAGTATCGTTATTAACATGGGGACGGTTTCCTCACAAGCAATCAGAACCAAAACAGACGGGACGTTGCAAGCAGCGAACCGGAACTATTAACATCTAGGAAGGAATTAATAGAAAATGAACTTACCAAATAAGTTAACGGTTGGCCGCATCGTGCTGATTCCTATTTTTATGATTTTATTGGCGGTTCCGTGGCAGTGGGGAACTATAACTGTTGCTGGGACGGTGATTACTTGGTCTCACTTAATTGCGGCGCTTGTATTCGCAGGGGCATGTGTGACTGATTTTATTGATGGTCAGATTGCCCGGCGGCAGCACCTTGTCACTAATTTTGGCAAATTTGCTGATCCTTTAGCGGATAAGATGTTAGTGATGACGGCTTTTATCTTTCTTGTTCAGTTGGGAAAGGCTCCGGCTTGGGTGGCAGCAATTATCGTTTGCCGGGAGTTAGCGGTAACGGGGCTGCGCTTAATCGTTATCGAAAACAACGGACAAGTAATGGCAGCAGCGATGCCAGGAAAGATTAAGACGTTTACGCAGATGTTTGCAATTATTTTTCTCCTGTTGAATAATGTCTTTTTTGCTGCCCTTAACTTTCCGATTGGGTTAGTGTTGCTTTATATTTGTTTGTTCTTTACGGTTTACTCGGGGTGTGATTACTTTTACCACAGCCGGGCAGTGTTTGCAGATTCATTCGGGAAAAAATAAGGATGTGATTAAAATTGCGGGCTTGGTAAGCACCATAGCGGTGATTGCTCGGGCCTGTAATTTTTAAATTAATAGAAAACAGGATGATTAGTGCAAGATTAACACGTTAAGGGCGTAATTAATAAATGAAGGGGTTCATGTAATGGAAGAATTGCAACAAGTTGCCCGTCAGGTGGGGGCTAGCTTAATTGAACGTGGACAGACAATTACTGCGGCTGAGAGTTTAACCGGCGGCCTTTTTCAGGCCACGCTAACGGCGGTTCCTGGAATTTCTGATGTTTTTCCGGGCGGGTTTGTAACTTATTCCAACGAAGCAAAGAGTGCATTGTTGGGGATTCCAGCGCCGGTAATTAACCAGTTTGGGGTTGTTAGTGAAGAAGTTGCAGTGTGGATGGCACGCCAAGCCCGTAAGATTATGCGGACAGACATTGCAGTTTCATTTACTGGTGTGGCTGGCCCCGCTGAGTTGGAAGGAAATCCCGCTGGAACGGCGTGGATTGGGATAGTAAGTGAACAAGGAAAGGTTACACAGAAATACCGGTTTGATGGTGATCGGGATAGTGTTCGGCAGCAATGCGTGTTAACGGCGTTACAGCAGGTTTTTACGGAGCTGGGCAAACATTAGTTCGCGTTTTTCTTGATTTTTAAGGATAAGTCCGGTATTCTAAGGAAGGTAAGCCGGAGTTCGGCAGAAAAACTTGGACGGAAAGTAGGAATGATTTTTGGCAGATGAACGACAAACAGCGCTTGATAACGCATTAAAGAAAATTGAAAAAAGTTTTGGAAAGGGCTCCATCATGAAGATGGATGAGCAGGTTAATACGGAAATCGAAACCGTTTCAAGTGGATCGATTGCCCTTGACGAGGCGCTTGGTGTTGGCGGATATCCGCGGGGACGGATTATTGAAATTTACGGTCCTGAAAGTTCGGGAAAGACAACGGTTGCCCTCCATGCTGTGGCTGAGGTGCAGAAAATGGGTGGCAAGGCTGTCTATATTGACGCTGAGAACGCGATGGATCTTTCGTACGCCAAAGCACTCGGCGTTAACACAGGTGATTTGATTCTTTCTCAGCCTGATACTGGAGAAGAAGGTCTTCAGATTGCGGATATGTTGGTTACTTCGGGAGCAATTGATATTATCGTTGTTGATTCAGTTGCTGCGTTAGTTCCACGAGCTGAAATTGAAGGCGAAATGGGTGACGCCCACGTTGGATTGCAAGCCCGGTTAATGTCCCAGGCACTGCGGAAGCTTTCTGGTTCAATTAATAAGACCCGGACGATTGCAATCTTTATCAATCAAATCCGGGAAAAAGTGGGGGTTATGTTTGGAAACCCCGAAACGACTCCTGGTGGTCGGGCGCTTAAGTTCTATTCAACGATTCGGTTGGAAGTTCGGCGGGCCGAGCAAATTAAGCGTGGGAGCGATATTATTGGTAACCGGGTTAAGATTAAGGTCGTAAAGAATAAGGTTGCGCCGCCGTTTAAAGTTGCTGAAGTTGATATTATGTACGGCGAAGGAGTTTCTAAGACCGGCGAGTTGCTTGATATGGCCGTTGAAAAAGATATCATTAAGAAGAGTGGCTCATGGTTCGCGTATGGTGATGAGCGTATTGGACAGGGACGGGAGAATGCGAAAACTTACTTGAAAGAACATCCTGAGGTGATGAAGGAGGTCACCGCAAAAGTACGGACCGCTTATGGAATTGCATCGCCGGAAGAGGAACAAGAAACACACCCGGATGAGCTTCCGTTGGATGATCAAAAGTAAAGGGAATTAATCGTTGATCGGGCGTGAAATCGCTGGATTGACGATTTTATTCTTTAATTCGGCAATTTGATTGATTGGTTATCTGAGTATTGACACTGCTCGCACCGGACGCTTAAAATAGTGCTGTGTGCAATTAATCAAATAACATCTAAAACTCGATTTGCTAATTAGACGATGTGGAGGTGTAGCATAATGATGATTTTTGCTATCCTCGCCGTCGCCGTTATAACGTTAGTGGTTGGTTTTGTTTCAGGAACGGTTTTTCGGAAGCGGACTTACGAAGCGCACCTTGATCAGGCTACGCAGACTGCCGATGGAATTATTCAACAGGCAAATAAGGATGCTCAGGCTGCTAAGAAGGAAGCACTTTTAGAAGCCAAGGACGAAAATCACCGTTACCGGAAAGAGGTTGAACGCGAATTAAAAGATCGACGGGCTGAGGTTCAGCGGCAGGAAGACCGATTAATTCAACGGGAGGCCACCCTTGATCACAAGGATGAATCCCTTGAAAAGCGGGAACAAACGCTTGAGCATAAGGAGAATCGGTTGGCCAACGATCGTAAAGCGCTCGAAAACAAAAACAAGAAGGTTGACTCACTCGTTGCGCAACAGCAGGAACGACTTGAGGAAATCGCTTCGCTAACTGAGGACCAGGCAAGGGGTCAGATTCTTGCTAAAATGAAGGATAAGTTGAGCCGGGAACGGGCAATTATGATTAAGGATTCCGAGGCGGAAGCGAAAGCTGAAGCCGATCGCCGCGCCAAAAATCTAATTACCCAGGCAATTCAGCGGTCTGCTGCGGACACCGTATCTGAATCAACGGTGTCGGTAGTCAACCTTCCAAACGATGATATGAAGGGACGGATTATCGGTCGTGAAGGACGGAATATCCGTACCTTAGAAACATTAACGGGAATTGACTTAATCATTGATGATACTCCCGAAGCAGTGGTGCTGAGCGGGTTTGATCCCGTGCGGCGTGAAATTGCGAAAATTGCCCTTGAAAAGTTAATTCAGGATGGGCGGATTCATCCGGCCCGGATTGAGGAAATGGTCGAAAAGGCTACCAAAGAAATGAATAGCAAGATTCGGGAAACCGGGGAGCAGGCTATTTTTGATCTCGGTTTACATTCGATGCACCCTGACTTAATTAAGACGGTTGGCCGGATGAATTACCGGACTAGTTATGGGCAAAATGTTCTCAATCATTCGATTGAGGTTGCAAAGCTAGCAGGAGTGCTGGCAGCTGAGTTAGGCGAAGATGTTACAATGGCGAAGCGCGCAGGATTGTTACATGATATTGGTAAGGCCATTGATTATGAAGTTGATGGCTCACACGTTGAAATTGGGGTTGAATTGGCGAAGAAATACCACGAAAGTAAGGTTGTGGTTAACACCATTGCCTCCCACCACGGTGATGTGGAACCCCAATCAGTGATTGCGGTTCTGGTTGCCGCAGCGGACGCGATGTCTGCTGCACGGCCAGGCGCTCGGAGTGAATCACTTGAAAGTTATCTTCATCGGTTGAAGAAGTTGGAGGAGATTGCGAAGAGCTTCAAGGGTGTTCATAAGAGTTACGCAATTCAAGCCGGCCGTGAAGTGCGGGTGATTGTTGAACCAAGGAGGGTTAATGATCTGCAGGCGACAACACTTGCTCACGACATTAAGGCAAAAATTGAAGATGAGCTCGAATATCCGGGCCAGATTAAGGTGACGGTAATTCGGGAAACCCGGGCAATTGACTACGCTAAGTAGGACTCCGGAAAACGTGACGGTCATGACACTGATTATGACCGTCACGTTTGTTTTACAACTCCTTAGCGATATAATTCCCGCAGGATGATTATGATAGAATAATAACGAAATTAATAAGAAGGGCGTCTAAACCATGCAGTTTTTATTTATCGGTGACGTGATGGGTACGGCGGGCCAACAAATGGTTACGGAATATCTGCCTGGATTAAAGAAAAAATATCACCCCCAGTTAACCATCATTAACGGGGAAAACGCTACTCGGGGTCGGGGAATCAACGAAAAGGTTTATAAAAAGCTTTTGGCGGCCGGAGCAGACGTAATTACGATGGGAAACCATACGTGGGATAATTCGCAAATTCAGGATTTTATTGACCATGCTGATAAACTGATTCGGCCGGCTAATTTTGCGGCAACGGTTCCGGGAAAGGGGTACTGTACCGTGAAGGTTAACCAGCATAGGGTTGGTATAATCAACTTGCAGGGGCGAATTTTCATGAATCCGTGTGATGATCCGTTTGCAGCAGCGCACCGGATTATTAAGCAGCTTAGGGAACATGACCACGTTGATGCAATTTTTGTTGATTTTCATGCGGAAACAACGAGTGAAAAGGAGGCGTTTGCCTGGCACTTTGACGGGCAGGTGACCGCGGTTGTTGGGACGCATACACACGTTCAAACAAACGATGCCCGCGTATTGCCAAAGGGCACCGCGTTTATGAGCGATGCGGGGATGACCGGACCGTACGATGGCATTTTAGGAATGGAACGGACCGCAGTAATTGATCGGTTTTTAACCCAAATGCCCGTTCGGTTTACCGTTGATGAAGACGATCGGGCAACGTTGTGCGGTTGTGTGGTGGAAACGAAGGATACTAATCCGTTCGTTGCCCGGCGCATTTTTCCGGTTCAAATTAGCCCGGATCAGCCCTTCTTTGAATAGGCGAGTTTGGTGTGGAGGTGAGAGAAGCGATGGCAAAAAAGACAACGCCAATGATGGAACAGTATCTGGCGATAAAAAAACAGTATCCGGATGCATTTTTGTTTTACCGGCTTGGCGATTTTTACGAAATGTTTTATGACGATGCGGTGAAGGGTGCCCAGCTTCTGGAACTAACCCTCACTGCTAGGAATAAGCAATCAAAGGAAAAGGTGCCAATGTGCGGGGTACCCCACCACGCAGTGCAGAATTACATTGATATTTTAGTTGACCAGGGGTACAAGGTTGCGATTTGTGAACAGATGGAGGATCCCAAGCTAGTAAAGGGAATGGTTAAACGGGAGGTTGTCCAACTCATTACTCCAGGAACGTTGGTTGGTCAGACGGAGACCAACGCCAAGGACAATAATTACCTAACAGCGCTCCACGAATCACAGGATGCGGTTGGCTTGGCTTACGTTGACTTATCCACCGGTGAATTGCAGGTTACCCACCTCACTGATCTGCCTGCAGTGGTAAATGAACTAATCAGTTTACAAACTAAAGAAGTTGTCCTGGATGAAAGCGTTACGACTGCAACTAAGAAGCAGTTAAAAAAACTCCGCATATTACAGTCAACACAAATTCAGGTTAGTGATCATGCTGAGGTAGGATTTGCTAGTCAGGGGTTAACTGACCAGAATGAATTGGCGGCAGTTAAGCACCTTGTTTCCTACCTCATTGTCACCCAAAAGCGGGCGCTTACTCACCTTAAACGGGCAGTTAGTTATACCCCAACAGCGTTTTTAAAGCTCGACCATTCTGCCGTAACTAACCTTGATTTGGTGAAAAATTCACGGACGGGGAAAAAAGCAGGGACGTTATTATGGTTGTTGGATAAAACCAAGACGGCAATGGGGGGACGGATGCTTCACCAGTGGATTCGCCGGCCATTGCTTGACGCTTCGGTAATTCATGACCGGCAGGAGCGGGTGACCGTATTACTGGAAAACTTTATGGAGCGTTCGGCCCTGCAGGAAGAATTAACTCACGTATACGACCTAGAACGACTGGTTGGGCGGGTTGCCCTGGGAAACGTTAATGGGCGTGACTTGGTGCAACTCCGAACGTCTTTGGAACATATTCCCCAACTCCGGCACATTGTTACCGAACTTGATACTGGAGCGTTTACGGCATTATTGGATGATTTGGATCCGGTAAGTGACGTTACGGACCTTATCCACCATGCAATCGTTGATGATCCGCCCGTGACCATTACCGCCGGAGGGCTTATTCGACCGGGGTATAGTGCGCAACTTGACGAGTATACGGAGGCAATGACGAACGGGAAGCAATGGATTGCTGACCTAGAGCAGCAGGAACGGAAAACAACCGGAATTAGTAAGCTTAAAATTGGGTTTAACCGTGTTTTTGGTTACTATATCGAGGTTTCCCGGGCCCATCTTGATAAGGTTCCACGGGGCCGGTACCAGCGGAAACAAACGTTGGTTAATGCTGAGCGGTTTATTACGCCTGAATTAAAGGAAAAAGAACAACTGATTCTTGGAGCTGAGGACCATGCCGTTGCTCTTGAACACCAGCTCTTTATGGAAATTCGGGAGCAAATTAAACAGGCCATTCCGCGATTACAACGTTTAGCAGCAGCCGTTGCCCAACTTGATGTTCTTCAAAGTTTTGCTACGGTAAGCGAGGAGGGACAGTTTGTTTGCCCAACGTTCGATCTCAAGCACAAGGACATGGTAATTGAGCAGGGATGGCATCCTGTAATTGCTAAGGTAATTGGGACGGAAGAGTACGTTCCCAATGACGTGCAATTGACGCAGGATGCACAGATTTTACTGATTACCGGGCCGAACATGTCCGGGAAAAGTACCTATATGCGGCAGGTTGCCCTTACGGTGATTATGGCACAGATAGGATGTTATGTTCCGGCTAAAAAAGCACAGTTACCGTTGTTTGATCAAATTTTTACTCGGATTGGGGCGGCGGATGACTTAATTGCGGGAAATTCGACGTTCATGGTTGAGATGCAGGAGGCTAACGCAGCGCTAAGTAACGCCACCGCTAATAGCCTGTTGCTCTTTGATGAACTTGGACGAGGGACGGCGACGTATGATGGCATGGCGCTTGCCCAGGCAATTATCGAATATGTTCATGAGCATGTGCGTGCTAAAACACTCTTTTCCACCCATTATCACGAACTCACGCAATTAACGGCGCAACTTTCGCACCTCAAAAACGTGCACGTTGGGGCGGTTGAACGGGACGGAAAGTTAATTTTTTTGCATAAAGTGGCACCAGGGCCGGCCGATAAATCTTATGGGATTCACGTTGCTAAGCTGGCGGGAATGCCAGAATCATTAATTAAGCGAGCAACCGTGATTTTACAACAGTTGGAAAAAGCGGGTGATTCGCAGCCGGCGGTTCCGGAAGCGAAAGCAGATGAGCAGCTATCGTTGTTTGTTCCGGAAACGTCTTTGGTTCCGCATTCGAAAAAGGATACAGTTGCTGATCCGATTGTGACTGAGTTACGGCAATTAAACTTAATGGGAATGACGCCCCTTGATGCGATGAACATTCTTTACAAGTGGCAACAACAACTTCAGGGAGGTGGTAGTGATGACACGAATTCATGAGCTTCCCGAAAATCTGGCGAACCAAATTGCTGCCGGGGAGGTAATTGAGCGGCCGGCTTCGGTGGTAAAGGAGCTGGTTGAAAATGCGATTGATGCCCACGCTCAACGGATAACGGTTGAGTTGACGGATGCCGGATTAAAGACGATTACGGTAACTGATAACGGGACGGGGATTGCCGGCGAGGATGTTCCGGTGGCATTTCGGCGGCATGCGACAAGCAAAATCACGGACCGCACCGACTTGTTTCGGGTGCATACCCTTGGTTTTCGGGGCGAAGCGTTGCCAAGTATTGCGTCAGTCGCGGACGTGACGCTCACAACGGCGACTAAGGAAGCGCAGGCGGCGACCATGATTCGCATTAAGGGTGGCGAGCAGGTGGCCTTCGAGCCAACGGCGCATCGTCCGGGAACTGTGGTGACCGTTGCGGGGTTGTTTTATAACACTCCCGCCCGGTTAAAGTACCTTAAAGCGCCTGCGACCGAACTCGCCCATACCAGTGACCTTCTTAGTCGGATGGCTCTTGGTCACCCGGAAATTTCGTTTAGGTTGGTTAATAACGGGCGGACTTTGCTGCAAACTGCCGGGAACGGTAAAATGCAACAGGTCATTAGTGCGGTCTACGGCGTCCGGGTTGCCCGGGAAATGCTTGCGGTTGATCAGCAGGACCTTGATTTTCACGTTACCGGGTACATTGCCAAACCCACGATGACCCGTGCGGCTAAGAAATACATGACAACCCTGATTAACGGCCGAACGGTGATTAATCCTGTGTTGCGGGCGGCAATTCAGGAGGGATACGGCACAAAGTTAATGGTGGGGCGGTTTCCCATTGCGGTAATTAATATTCAACTTGACCCGTTATTAGTGGATGTGAACGTACATCCTACTAAACAGGAAGTACGGTTAAGTAAGGAAGATCAGTTGGTAACATTGATTACCGCTGCGATTCAGGAGGGGCTCGCAGGTGCGAATTTAATTCCTGCCGCTACTGGTCATCATGGTCACTGGGAAAGTTCTTCCCGAACAAAACATAGCCAGCAGCTGGATTTTCAGACCAGCCTTCATGCCCAAGCGGTTCGTAATCGGGTACACGCCGCAGTAATGGGGGCTTCTCCTGTCGCGCCTTCCCGCGCGCAGAAGGAGCAAGTTGTTGCTACGGATGATCACCCGGCTACCATTACAATTAAGAGTCGGGCAGACCTTACCAGTCCAATAATGCAGGCGTGGGATCGGCACTATCAGGTAAAGGTTAGTGGCGAAAACGGTAAGGTACATGAGGGTGAACGCTTTCCCCGGTTGCAGTATCTTGGACAGGTTCACGGGACGTATTTGTTAGCTGAGGGCGCTGATGGATTATACTTGATCGATCAGCATGCGGCCCATGAACGGGTGAAGTACGAAGAAATCACTACTGCTGCAGCAAATGAACACGTTTCAATGCAAGAATTGCTTGTGCCGGTGGTGTTAAGTTACCCCGCGAGTGACGCACTAATTGTGAGTGAGCGCTTAGGTGATTTAAAACAGTTGGGGTTAACGTTAACGGATTTTGGTCAGAACACGTTTATTGTACGGGAACACCCGACATGGATGGGCAGGGCTGATGTTGCTGAACAAATTAGGACGATTGTGGATACTGTGATTACTCACCGAAAGATTACCTTGGCCCGGTTACGGGAAGCGGCGTTGGCCATGGCTAGCTGTAAACGAGCGATTAAGGCAAATCATCATCTTGAGCCGGCGCAAGGACAAGCTCTTTTGGCTCATTTAGCGGAGTGTACTAATCCGTATAACTGCCCCCACGGCAGGCCCACAACGATCCATTTCACGGCCAATGAGTTGCAGCGAATGTTTAAGCGAATTCAAGATCCCCACCATAGTAAGCGGTCGTGGAACCAGTGATTAAGGAGGGAAACCATGTATGAGTACTTAACGGGGTTAATTACTGCTATAACCCCCGGATACATTGTTGTGGATGTGGCAGGCGTTGGTTATCGGGTGCAGGTAGCGAATCCGTTTCGGTTTTGTGAAAATGAAAAACAGCGGGTATACGTGTATCAGGCTGTCCGTGATACGGCCGTTACGCTCTATGGCTTTAGCTCCCTGGAAGAAAAAGAACTTTTCTTACGTCTGATTAGTGTTGCAGGAATTGGTCCTAAGAGTGCGCTGGCAATTTTAGCCAACGAAGACCATGCCGGTTTCATTGCGGCCGTTGAGGCGGATAACGTAAATTATTTGGTTAAGTACCCGGGGATTGGTAAGAAGACCGCCAAACAGATTATCTTGGATCTTAAAGGGAAGCTGGCGCCGGTAGCCGTTGAATCGCCTAATAAGGAAGTTGTTCAACCACCCACCGATGATCCGGCTCTCCGAGAGGCGGTGGCTGCTTTAAGTGCCCTGGGATATACTAAAGCGGAGGTTAAGCGGGTGACCAAGAAGCTTCGTGACTTTGAGGGTCAGTCGACTGATGAGTATCTTAGAGAAGCGCTCCGGTTGATGATGAATTAACGAGAGGAGGGATCGAATGGATGATGAAGAACGGTTAGTTTCGGCTGTAAACAGTGATGCGACTGAGGAACAAGGGGAAGGTTCGTTACGTCCCCAAACATTGGGTGATTACATCGGGCAAAATAAGCTCAAACAAGAGATCGGAGTTTACATCAAGGCTGCTAGACAGCGGGAAGAAGCGTTAGACCATGTTTTACTATACGGTCCGCCGGGGCTCGGGAAAACAACGATGGCCGTAATTATCGCTAACGAGTTAGGAGTTAGCCTTAAGCAGGCGAGTGGCCCGGCAATCGAACGGCCGGGTGATCTAGTGGCGCTTCTTAATGAATTGACGCCGGGAGACGTATTATTTATTGATGAAATTCACCGTCTTCCCAAGAACGTCGAAGAAATCTTGTATTCGGCCATGGAAGACTATTACATTGATATTGTTGTTGGTCAGGATGCTGGTGCCCACGCCGTTCACTTTCCGCTTCCGCCGTTTACCCTCATCGGGGCGACCACCCGCGCAGGAATGTTGGCGGCACCGCTGCGAGACCGGTTTGGGATTAACGGTCATATGCAGTATTACACCGAGGATGACCTGGTGGCGATTATTTGCCGGTCAGCGCAAGTATTGCACACGGCGATAAGTCGGGAAGGGGCTCATGCGATTGCTCAGCGGTCCCGGGGGACCCCGCGGATTGCAAACCGCCTTCTTAAGCGGGTACGGGATTTTGCGGAGGTTGCTGGGAAGGAAACGGTTGACCCTGAAATTGTGGATTATGCCCTTCAATTATTACGTATTGATGAACGCGGACTGGATGAAAACGACCGGCGGGTTCTTACCACAATGATTGAATTATATGGTGGTGGCCCCGTTGGGCTAACCACGATTGCGGCTAATACGGGCGAAGAGGCAGAAACAGTAGCGGATATGATTGAGCCGTACCTTATGCAAATTGGGTTCTTGAAACGAACGGCGCGGGGACGGGTAGTAACACCGGCAGCTTACGAGCATTTAGGGATTCCGTATAAGCGAGGTTAGGACGGTTGGCAAGAGCGGTCGTTTTTGGTATGGTTATGTTTAGACTATAACTAAGGAGTGTTATTAATGGGCTCGGTTACGACCATCATAATGTTTGTGGTTCTTTTCGTTTTGATGTACTTCATCATGATTCGGCCACAAAAAAAGCAGCAACAGCAGCACCAGGAAATGATTAACAACTTACATGTTGGGGATCACGTTGTCATGATTAGCCGGTTACACGGAAAGATTGACAAGATTAATAAAGCGGATGGGACGATTTCCGTTGATTGTGACGGGATTTACTTGACGTTTGACGTAAATGCCGTAATGAACGTGATTCCGGCAACGGCGGGTGACGAGATTTCCGTTGATAAAGAACTTGCTGAAAAAGATAAGGAAGAGCAACAGGATGACGCCGATGCGGCGGAGGATAATTCTTATAACGCGAAGTAATTAATTGCAATAAAAGCGTCTCTTTGACAGAAGAGGCGCTTTTATTATGTTATACAGATGGTTTTCTTTCCCTCTAGTATCTTTCAGAAAAATAATGTTTATTGATATGATTTGACAACCTTATAATAATGAGGTAGAGTACTTTGTGGAGCTAAACAATAGCTCGATGAAAGGAAGGTGCGTGTGATGCCAGTGATGAACGCGCAGGAGATTATGGACTTGATCCCTAATAGAAGTCCGATTTGCTACGTTGATTACGTTGACGAGATCGTTCCGGACAAGATGATTCGGGCAACGAAAAATGTCACCATTAATGAAGATTACTTTCGGGGACATTTTCCAGGAAATCCGGTAATGCCTGGGGTGTTAATCGTTGAGACTGCTGCACAGGTTGCTTCCATTTTGATTTTAAAATCACCAGCTTTTAAGAATAAAACCGCGTACCTGGGTGCTGCCAATAAGGTTAAGTTTCGGCAAATGGTACGTCCTGGGGCAATTCTTCATTTTACCGTTGAAATTATTAAACAACGACGTAACATGGGAATTGTTCGCTTCACCGCGACGCTTGCTGATGATAAAAAAGCTTGTAGCGGTGAGTTGGTCTTCATTGTTGATAACCAAGAACGGCGACAGTAGGTAATTGTAATGGGAGTAAGGGAATGAAAACGGGAATTAAAATTGTGGCAACGGGAGCGGCAGTTCCAGAGCGGATCGTAACGAATGATGATTTGAGTACGTTTTTGGATACGTCAGATGAGTGGATTAGGCCGCGGACGGGAATTGAGTCCCGCCACATTAGTACCGGCGAAAACACCGCTGATTTGTGCACCCGGGCAGCTCAGCAAATGCTAGCGCGGAGTGGATGGGACCCTGCAAGTTTGGATTTGATTATCGTGGGAACAATGTCACCCGATGCATGTACGCCAGCGACAGCGGCAATCGTTCAGGGACGGATCGGGGCGGTTAACGCTGCATGCTTTGATCTTTCCGCTGCATGTTCTGGATTTGTGTACGGTCTCCAGGTTGCCCAGCGATTTCTGGCAACTGGAGCACGTCGGGCCCTTGTTATTGGGGGCGAGGTGTTATCCAAGTTGGTAGATTGGCAGGATCGGCGAACTGCAGTGTTGTTTGGAGACGGTGCTGCTGGGGTTCTTTTGGAAACGCAGCCTAATGATGAAAGTGCCGCATTTCTGGCTGGCCAGATGTGGGCGGACGGAACGGCATATGATAAACTACAAGCAGGGCAGACAGCCCCCTTGCAGTCGTTTCCTCCGCAGCAACAGCGGTGGGAGTATGCTCCGTTTACAATGGACGGGCATGCCGTCTACCGGTTTGCAACAAACGAAGTTGCACGGTCGCTAATGACGACATTGGAAGCGGCAGGGATGACTGCCGCTGATGTCGACTATTTTTTGCTACATCAAGCAAATTATCGTATCATAGATGTGATTGCTAAAAAAATTGGTCAGCCGGTTGCCAAGTTCCCAGTAAATATTGCGAAGTATGGAAACACATCTGCAGCAAGTATTCCGCTCTTACTGGACGAACTGGTGACCCGAGGGACGCTCCGCCCTGGAGCAGTGATTGCGCTGAGTGGTTTTGGCGGTGGTCTGACTGTGGGAACACAAATTATTCGATTCTAAATCATGGTAAAGGAGTTATATCAATGACTGAAGAAGAAATTTTTGCTAAGGTACAGGAAATTGCAGCCGAAGAATTAGACGTTGACAAGGCGAAGATTACGCTGACGACGAACATCAAGGACGATTTGGATGCTGATAGCTTAGACCTCTTCGAAATCATGAGCGAACTTGAAGACGAGTTCGAAATTGAGCTGGAGGCCGACGAAGATATCACGACGGTTGAGGACGTTGTTAAGTACGTTAAGAAGGAACTTGACGCTAAGGACTAATTTAATTTGATTTAGATAGGAACTGAACACCATGAAATTCGGGATTTTATTTAGTGGTCAGGGGGCCCAGTATGCAGGAATGGGTTGTGATCTGTACGCAAATGATGACTTATTCCGAAAGGTTGTTGATGCGGCGAGTCCGCATGTAGGTTACGACGTTGCTGCAGTCCTCAGTGATGAGGACCGGCTAAACGAAACGAAGTATGTTCAACCAGCCATTGTTGCTGTCGAACTCGGATTAATAGCGATGCTCAAACGGGATGTGCCCACGCTTGCCGTTGGCGGAATGGTGGGTTTATCGCTTGGTGAGTACGCTGCATTGATTGCGGGTGGCGCGATGCCGTTTAACGCCGGAATGGATGTTTTACGGGCTCGGGCGGCAGCAATGCAAGCAGACGCCGATGCCCGGCCAGGAGCAATGGCAGCGGTATTAAATCCTGATGTTGAGCAGGTTAGACAGGTATGTGCGGCGTGCTCTGATCAGGGCAATCAGGTCGTGATTGCTAATTATAATTCCCCGAAGCAAGTTGTCATTGGTGGTGATCAGGCTGCAGTAGCCGCAGCAAGCAAACAATTAAGGGATGCTGGTGTGCGGCGCGTGGTTCCATTAAAGGTAAGCGGGGCGTTTCACACCCCGCTTTTTGTAAATACGCAGCAGAAGTTGGCGGCGGTATTGCCGCGACTTACGTATTGTCAGCCTGATTATCCGGTAATTAGCAACACCACGGGAAGACCATTTGAAAAGGATGAAATTGCGGCGGTGCTCACCAAGCAGGTTAGCACGCCGACCCACTTTGCTGATTGTGTTCGATTTATGATTACTAAAGAACGGATTACGGCAACCATTGAGGTGGGGCCAGGACAGACGCTTAGTAAGTTTACCAAGCAGATTGACCGGCAGGTGACGCGGTACCACGTTGATAGTTTGGATGGATACCAGCAACTGCTAGCGATGTTACGGGGGGAAGAGTAATGAAATTAAAGGATCAGGTTGTATTTATCTCGGGTTCGTCCCGGGGACTGGGGGCACAGATGGCCGTGCGATTTGCCGCTGAAGGTTGCAAGGTGATTTTAAACGGCCGGAAGGGGATCCCAGACGAATTAATTGACCAACTCAACGAATATGGAGTACAGTACGCAACGGTACTGGGTGACATTTCAAAGGCAGAAGACGTTAAGCGAATGACAAAGGAAGCCTTTGAGGCGTTTGGTCGGGTTGATGTTTTAGTTAACAATGCCGGAATTACTAAGGATACCCTGCTTGTGGGGATGAAAGAAGCTGACTTTGAACAGGTAATCAACGTTAACCTGAAAGGAACGTTTTTGATGACTAAACTGTTCATGAAGCGGATGAACAAGCAACGTTCAGGGTGCATCATTAATATGGCAAGTGTTGTTGGGTTACACGGCAATGTTGGCCAAGCAAGTTATGCCGCAAGTAAGGCGGGGGTAATTGGTTTAATGAAAACAACTGCCCGGGAAGGTGCTTTGCGGGGGATTCGGTGTAACTGCATTGCTCCTGGGATGATTAAATCTGATATGACCGATGCCTTAAGCGATAAGGTTAAGAAGCAAATTATGGAACAAATTCCGTTAAAGCGGTTCGGAACGCCCGATGATGTAGCGGACGTTGCCTTGTTCCTGGCTAAGAGTGATTACGTAACTGGTCAGGTAATTTCCGTGGATGGCGGAATGACAATTTAGTTGGAGGGATAGCATGGCGAGAGTCGTTGTAACGGGGATGGGCGTTGTTGCGCCAAACGGAATTACCCGGGATGAATTTATTGAAAACACGTTTGCGGGGAAGGTTGGTATTAAGCCAATTACTAAGTTTGATGCCACGGATACCGGAATTAGCGTGGCTGGTCAGGTTGACGGGTTTGATTATAAGGACCGTGTTGGCCGGGAAGGGCGGCGGATGGACCTCTTTTCACAGTACTCGGTTCATACGGCGTTAGAGGCAGTTGAGCAAGCTGGAATCACCCCTGAAAACACCCGCGGGGAAGATATGGGGGTAATTTTTGGAACCGGAATTGGCGGCCTTTCTACCATCCAAAAGCAGATTTTAAAAATGGGGAAGCGGGGTCCCCGGGCGGTCTCGCCGCTGTTCGTTCCGGAAATTATTCCGAACATGGGGGCCGGCAACATTGCAATTCGGCTTGGTGCGAAAAATACGTGTATGACGATTGTAACGGCGTGCTCAACGGCAACCAATTCAATCGGTGAGGCTTTCCGGCAGATTAAGGAAGACCGTGCTGAGGTGATGATTACTGGTGGCGCAGAAGCACCAATCGATATGATTGGAATCGCGGGTTTTGCCTCCCTTACGGCATTATCCAGGGAGAGTGATCCGCTGAAGGCATCTACGCCGTTTGATGAAAACAGGAGTGGTTTTGTGCTCGGTGAAGGAGCCGCTGCTCTTGTCCTTGAAAGTTACGACCACGCAGTATCCCGGGGAGCGAAAATTTTAGCCGAGGTTGTTGGTTATGGAAGCACGTGTGACGCTTACCACATCACTGCTCCTGATCCAACCGGGGCCGGTGCGGCCCGGGCACTTAAGCAGGCTATGGATGAAGCGGGGGTTACCCCTGACCAGGTCGGCTACCTAAATGCTCACGGAACGGCTACGCACGCCAATGATGTTGGTGAAGCAAAGGCAATTAACCTTGCGTTTGGGACTAATAGTGACCTGCAGGTTTCAAGTACCAAATCAATGACCGGTCACCTCTTAGGAGCAGCTGGGGCGGTTGAGGCCGTTGCAACGGTTGCCGCTCTTCAACGGGGGGAACTTCCGCCGAACATGGGGATGACCAAGCAGGATCCGGAATGTCAGATTAACGTGGTAACTGAACCTGGGACCAAGGCCCCTGATTTAGAGTATGCGATGAGTGACTCCCTTGGCTTTGGGGGGCATGATGCGGTACTAGCATTTAAAAAATGGAGTGACTAAGCGTGAATTTTAATGAAATTAAGGACTTAATGGCGGAGTTTAATGCGTCCCCGACCCGGGAATTGGAGATTACCGAAGAAAATGGATTTCGGATTCGGCTGAGTAAGAATGATGCGCCACAACAGGACGGAAACGATTCCCCGGTAGTAGCGCCAGCTAGCCAGCCAGTAGCTCCAGCACCGGTTAAACCAACGCAACCGGTTGAAGTTTCTCAACCAAAAGAAGAACCGGTTCAAGCTAAGGCAACCCAACAAGAAGGCCCCGTAATTAAGGCGCCGATGGTAGGGACGGTTTACTTACAGGCTAAGCCAGATAGTCCCGCTTACGTGACGGTTGGTCAGCCTGTTCATAAGGGCGACGTTGTTTGCATCATCGAGGCAATGAAGATGATGACGGAGATTAAGAGTGACGTTGACGGGGTGATTGCGGAGGTCCTTGTTGATAATGAAGACCTTGTTGAATTTGATCAACCCCTCTTCCGCGTAACGGAGGGATAACAATGGGAATGGACATTAATGAAATTAAAAAGATTATTCCGCACCGTTATCCGTTCTTACTAATTGACCGGATTGAAGAAATTGTTCCTGGTGAAAAGGCGGTTGCTATTCGGAATGTGACAGCCCACGAAGAAGTGTTTAATGGCCATTTTCCGGATAATCCGGTCCTTCCGGGAGTGCTGATTGTTGAGTCGTTGGCGCAGACCGGAGCGGTGGCGTTACTGTCACAACCGGAATTTAAGGGGAAAACGGCGTTTTTTGGCGGCATTAAAAACGCCAAGTTTCGGCGGATTGTTCGGCCGGGTGATCAGTTACGCCTGGAAGTAACGCTCGAAAAGTTGAAGCATAATATCGGTACCGGAAAGGGAATCGCAACGGTCAATGGCAAGAAAGCTTGCTCGGCAACGTTGACGTTCTTTATCGGTGATGACGAAGAGACGGGGCGGTAAGTGCATGTTTAAGAAAGTATTGGTTGCTAACCGGGGCGAGATTGCTGTTCGAATTATTCGTTCCTTAAAGGAAATGGGAATTAAAACGGTTGCGGTATACTCGGTAGCGGATCAACACAGCCTGCATGTTCAATTGGCTGATGAAGCTGTCTGTGTTGGCGGAAACCGGCCGCAGGATTCGTATTTAAACATGAAGAATATCCTTGCGGCGGCTGTTGGCACTGGGGCAGAGGCGATCCATCCTGGATTCGGATTTCTTTCAGAGAACAGCGAATTTGTTGAAATGTGTGAGGCTTGTGGGATTACGTTCATTGGACCGCGTTCGGAAACCATCGAGTTAATGGGAAATAAGGCCAACGCCCGGGTACGGATGCAGCAGAGTGCGGTTCCCGTAATTCCGGGGAGCGATGGGTTTATTGCCGATGCGGATGAGGCGCTTAAGGTGGCGGCTAAGGTTGGTTATCCGGTAATGCTCAAGGCAGCAGCTGGTGGTGGCGGTAAGGGTATTCGCCGGGTTGACCGGAAAGAGAATCTGGTAGCGGCGTTTAATAATGCGCAGCGCGAAGCTCAGAGTGCGTTTGGCGATGGGCGGATGTACCTTGAAAAGATTATGACCAATGTCAAACACATTGAGGTGCAGGTGTTCCGGGATAGGAGTGGACATATGGCGTATTTCCCGGAACGGGATTGTTCTGTTCAACGAAATAAGCAAAAAATGATTGAGGAAAGCCCGTGTAGTCAGTTAACGACAGCTGAGCGGGCGCACCTCGGTGAGATTGCCCTACGCGCAACCGAAGCGATTGATTATTTGAATACCGGGACGATTGAGTTTTTAATGGATCAGGAGCACCACTTCTACTTCATGGAAATGAACACTCGAATTCAGGTTGAGCATACGATTTCAGAAATGATTACTGGGATTGACCTCGTAAAGGCCCAAATTATTGTTGCTGCTGGCGGCGACTTACCGTTTACGCAGGATGATGTGCAGATTTCTGGACACGCGATTGAATGTCGGATTAACGCCGAAGACCCCCAACGGGATTTTATGCCGGCGGTTGGAAAGGTCACAAAGTTGTACCTGCCGGTTGGAAATCTCGGTGTTCGAATTGACTCTGAGCTGTACCCGGGAGCAACCATTTCACCATACTATGATGCGATGATTGCCAAGGTGGTTGCATGGGGGCACGATCGGGCTGAAGCAATTGCCAAAATGACGCGGTTACTTAAGGAAATGCGCGTCGAAGGGGTTACCACTAACCAGCAGTTCCACCTTGAAATATTAAAAGACCCGGTTTTTCGGGCTGGGACATTTACGACGGATTACGTCGAGACACAGGTTTTGCCGCGTTGGAAAAAGAAGATGGGTGATAAATAATGCGACTGTTTGACTTGAAGACCCTCCGCAGCCAACACGTTAAGGCTGATAAGGAGGCCATGGATAAGGTGCCCGAGGGACTATGGCAAGCGTGTCCAAAGTGTCACCAAACGGTTTACCATAAGGAATTAGGGAAGTATAAGGTTTGCCCTCAGTGCGGGTACGGGTTTCGAATCGGTGCCCGGGAACGGTTAAGTTGGTTGGTTGATAAGAACCAGTTTACCGAGTATGATGCAGACCTTCAGACGAATGACCCGTTATCCTTTCCGGGATACCGCGATAAGATTGCTGTCTGTCAGGCAAAAACAAATCTCAATGATTCGGTTTTGACCGGAGTAGCAATGATTAAGAAGCAGCGGTGTGCCTTGGGAATCATGGATCCCCAGTTTATTATGGGTTCCCTTGGCGGAGTCACTGGTGAAAAAATCACACGGCTTTTTGAACGGGCAACCCGAGAACAGTTACCCGTTGTTTTGTTCACGTCATCTGGCGGCGCGCGCATGCAGGAAGGAATTGTTTCCCTGATGCAAATGACCAAGATTTCCCGGGCGGTGAAGGATCATGGCGATGCAGGGCTCTTTTATTTAACGGTCTTGTGTGATCCGACGACCGGGGGAGTTACGGCAAGTTATGCGATGCAGGGTGATATTATCCTCGCAGAACCTCGTTCGTTAGTAGGTTTTGCTGGGAAACGGGTAATTGAACAGACAATGCACCAGAAAGTTCCGGCTGATCTTCAGGATGCTGAGACGGTTTTAAAGGATGGATTTATCGATGCGATTGTCCCGCGGGATAAAATGCGCGCAACGGTTGCGTGGCTTTTGAAGTATAATGTGATGGGAGGAAGAAACAATGGCTAAAGGTGATAAGCAAACAGCGGCGGCCATTGTTGCTGCCGCCCGGGGGCCAAAAAAGATTACGACCCCAGAACTGATTCGCGGCTTATGCAGTGAGTTCATGGAACTCCACGGTGACCGTGGGAACGGGGATGACCAGGCTGTTATCGGTGGAATTGGGATATTCAACCAACAGCCGGTGACCTTAATTGCAACGGATAAGGGAACAAGCGCCGAGGAGCGGATTGCCAAGAACTTTGGAAGTCCGCTACCGGCTGGTTACCGGAAGTCCAGGCGGTTAATTATGCAGGCGGCTAAGTTTCACCGGCCGGTTGTTGCGCTTGTTAATACGTCTGGAGCGTATCCGGGACAAGCGGCAGAGGAAAACGGTCAGGGCGAGGCTATTGCACGGAATCTTCTTGAGTTAAGTACCGTACCGGTTCCCATGATCACCATTATTTTTGGTGAAGGAGGAAGCGGCGGGGCCCTTGCCTTGGCCTGTGGTGATGAGGTGTGGATGCTTGAAGATTCAATGTACTCGGTTTTATCACCAGAGGGATTTGCATCAATTCTGTGGAAGGACAGCAGTCGTTCAGCGGAAGCTGCTGAGCTTCTTCAATTGACACCCCAGGCGCTATTAAAGCAGCAGGTTATTGAGGGAATTATTCCCGAACCTGGTTCGCACAAGAAAGTTGTGCGGAATATTGCTGACGTCCTTAAACGTGAGTTACCCCGGCTGCAACGGATGACAACGACTGAACTGCTTGAGCGGCGGAAGCAACGCTATCGGAAGTTTTAAGTAAAGGAGTAATGGAAAGTGGGATTATTATCAGGAAAAAAGATTCTCGTTATGGGGGTTGCCAATAAACGCTCCATTGCCTGGGGATGTGCGCAGGTAATGGAAGAGCAGGGTGCGGAGATTATTTACACCTACCAGAATGAGCGGATGAAGCGTGGAGTGAGCCGGTTGGTTGAGGATGATAATCGGCTCGTAGAATGTGATGCTGCTAATGATGAAAGTATTCAGCAGGCATTTAAAACCGTGAAGGAGCGTTTTGGCAAAGTTGACGGCATTGTTCATGCAATTGCGTTTGCCAAAAAAGAGGAGCTCGAGGGAAGCATTTTAAATACAAGTCGTGATGGCTTTGCGCTTGCTCATGATATATCGGCATACTCCCTAATTGCCGTTGCAAAGTACGGGAAGGATATCCTAAATAATCCGGCAAGTATTGTCACTCTTACTTACTTTGGGTCAGAACGGGCCATTCCAAGTTACAATGTAATGGGAATTGCTAAGGCATCGCTGGAAGCAAGCATGCGCTACCTTGCCCGGGATATGGGCGAGGACGGCGTGCGGGTGAACGCCATTTCTGCCGGAGCAGTTCGGACATTAGCCGTTACGGGGATTCACGGGCATTCAGATCTGCTGAAGATTTCAAAGGAACGAACGGTTGATGGTCAGTCCGTAACAACTAAGGAAATTGGTGGGCTATGCGCCTTTTTGATGAGTGATCTGTCAACCGGGGTTGTTGGTGATGTAATTTACGTTGATAAGGGTGTTCACTTGATTTAATGATTAGGTGATTAAGGCCTGAATAGAGCAATAATTATATTATTATGTTTTTCGTTAAGGTTGAGGCGTTAGTCTCAACTTTTTTTATGGTAAAAGTTAGGGGAATTTGAATCGTCCTGTTGTTAATTAGTGGGTTTCTCGCTAAAATGGTGGTGAATACTCTGGAAAGTGGTGCGAGAATAATAATGACAAAAAAGCAGAAGGCGTTGTTCGTAATCTTCGGCGGAACGGGGGACCTTGCACGGCGGAAGCTCTATCCGTCCCTTTTTAAGCTGTACCGGAAGGGGTTTCTTGATGACGACTTTGCGGTGATTGGGACTGCTCGCCGGGAGTGGACTGATGATCATTACCGCGAGGTTGTCTTGGATTCGATTCGGAAGTTAGTGCCAACCACGATTGATCCGAACGAGTTTGCGAGTCACTTCTACTACCAGGCTCATAACGTGAATGATACGCAGCACTACGTAACCCTCCGGCAACTAGCTGAGCGCCTTAATGAACAGTACCAGCTTGGGGGAAACCGAATTTTTTACATGGCAATGTCGCCTAAATTTTTCAGCGTGATTGCCAAGCACCTTAAGACCCAGGGATTGGTAACCCCGGAAGGGTATAATCGGTTGGTAATTGAAAAACCATTTGGAAACGACCTCGAAAGTGCCCGGAAACTTAACGCTGACCTGCGCAAATACTTCCCGGAGGAATCGATTTTCCGAATTGATCACTACCTTGGAAAAGAAATGATTCAGAATATTTCCGCATTGCGTTTTGGGAATAACCTGTTTAATGCTTTGTGGAATAATCGCTACATTGATAATATTCAGATTACGCTTTGCGAACCGCTTGGGGTGGGAACCCGGGCTGGGTACTATGAAGGAGCAGGTGCTTTGCGGGACATGTTTCAGAATCATGTCTTACAAATTGTCTCGCTATTAACGATGAATTCGCCGGCATCATTTACTGATGAGGATATCCGGCGGGAGAAAATGAGCGCTCTTAAAGCACTTAAATTTTACAGTGCCGATGAGATTAAGCAAAACATTGTTCGGGGTCAGTACGACGCGGCGAACGGAATGAAGGGGTACCGTGAAGAAACAGGGGTTGACGAGTACTCTGGGACCGAAACGTTCGTGGCGGGGAAGCTGATCGTGGACAACATGAGTTTTGCTGGGGTGCCAATCTACTTCCGGACAGGAAAACGGATGCGGTGCAAGCAGTCCCGGGTGGACGTTGTGTTTAAGAACCTGCCAGCACGAATTTTTAAGTACGGTGAAATTCGGCAGAATGTGCTGTCGATTGAGGCGGACCCGCATTCTCGGATGTCATTGCAGCTCAATACCAAGAAGGAGGGGCAAGGATTCGCCATCCGGCCGATTAATCTTGAGTTTAAGGCCAACGAAAACGAAATTCCTGGGGCTTACGAGAAACTGCTTTTGGACGTTTTATACGGGAATGCCATGAACTTTACTCACCTGGAAGAGCTGCTTTATTCGTGGCAGTTTGTGGATGCCATTGAGCAGGTCTGGGATGACGAAGGAACGCCGGCAGATTTTCCAAATTATGACTGTGGAACGATGGGACCCCGGAGTGCAATGGAATTGCTGGCCCGGGACGGAAAGTTCTGGGTATATGATCCAGAATAAAGAAGTAAATTACGGGGCCGTGGCGGTTGTCACGGCCCCTTTAATTCAGTAAAGGAGAAAGTAGATGTATTCGGTTCAGGAAAAGCGGTGCCCGTTTTATCTACGGGGTAATTTTTGGATATTGTGTATCATTGGGATGTTACTCGTTATTGGCAGTGTGGGTGGCATCCGGTGGAGAATCTGGCAAGTACGGACCTATGAAGTGCAACGCACCGCAGCGGTTGCCTCACGGGTGCACTTATCGTCTAAAAGACTGGCACAGTATACGGGAGCGCATGGCCATGCGCCCGCTTCTGAACAGGTTTTGGGTGTTCCGGATCTCCAACAGGATATGGCTAGTCGGTTTACGGGAAATTCGTGGGCCTACCGCTTTCGGAAACCGGGAGGATGTAATTATGTTCATTCCGTTGAAGCGCCAACTCCGCGGAAGTCAGGTTTTATATCCCAGCATTAGTTGGCGGATTGGAAGGGATATTCGTCCAGGATTGTATCAGATGACATTAACCGCAACTAATAGTGACCCGGCAGGGATTGAGGTGGATGGTGGGTTGGCCTACCTAAAGCCACATCCCCGAAAGAAACGCCAGTTTAATTCAGTAACGGTCGCACTTCATCGTGGTTAGGAAATTAAGAATGATTCTGGGGTGTTGTGTTTTAAGTAATTGGCCCCACTTAAACACCCCCGGTCATTGTTACTTATAGATATGGAATACCAAATTGGGAAGGACCTTCCGGCGGGGCGGTACCGGATAATTGCTGAACAGGGGAAGGCGCGGGTTAAAATCCAGAAAAAACGGCGATGAGATAACAACCAAAAAGATTAAGCCTAACGGGAAGCGAACGAGTGTAGTCGTTACTTTTTATCGGGGTGAGAAACTCGAATCCGGTCCGAATATTTTTCGGTTAGTCCCAATGAAAAAGTGACGGGGAATTAGGGGTTAATTATTTACTTTTTATTTAAAATACGGTATTGTGAAGTGGTTGTTTGTTAAGAAATTGATAAGGAGTAGTTTCACCAATGTATACCATTAAGAACGATAAAAAACCGCTATACCGCCGGTGGTGGTTTTGGCTAATACTTGTGGTGATTCTTATGGGGGGCAGCTTCATGGGAACGGTGGTGCATGATGTGCACCGGATGGCTCAAACCGAACGGCGTACGCCTAAGAAACACCATAAAACTGATCAGGCGGATAAGAAGGCTGAACAAGCTCAGGAAAAGGTGCCCCGGGCGATTGCCGCTCCCAACAAGCAGCAGCGGGAGCAGCTTGTTAGTCAGGCAAAGAGTGGGGCGGATTTGCAAGCAGTCACGGCGGGCCAGCCTCAGGTAATTCATTTTGACCAGGACGACCAAACTATTAAGACAACGGTAGATAATAATGGCCAGATTAAACCTGGGCGGTACGCCGTCAAGTTGACGCGGGCCAATAAAAATTTTGATGATGATTTTCATGAATTATCGTTTGAAGCACATAATAACATCTATTATGTGAATGGCGCCCAAACTGATAACATTATTCAGGGGGTAGCAAACCTACCTGCTGGCCGGGAAGTGAAGTTGAAGGGGGGTAAGGGTGATACCATCACCTTAATCCCTCTTAAAAACCAGGAGCGGGCCGACCAATTTATCTATAATGGTGATTCGGTCCGGTCAACCGCTGATGTGCAACCGGGAATTTATCAGGTAACCTACTGTGATACAACGAGGGCTGATGATCAATCTATTGTGTCATTTGATGGTAATAATTGTTATGACTACTTCACACTATATGCTCATCCAAACATGAAGAAGCATCACTACACAAGTGTGGTGGTAGCCATCCAGAAAGACCAGAAGATTGAAGTGGCTAGTGGTGCGGTTCACCTCCAGCGGGTTCAGCTGCCCCCCAAGCCCCATAACCTGATTCTTGGTTCAGCCGTATACGCGGTGGGGCAAGACTTACCAGCCGGGCGGTACAAAGTCCGGGTTTTGAGTGGCTCGGGTAACATTGGAAAGGCGGATGGGCTTACAACGTTTGCTCGCCTTAAAAAACACGAAACAACAACGGTAACCTTAAAGAAGGGGACAAAGATTGAGATTAACCCGGACGTAGTTTCGTTGACCTATATTGGAAACTAGGAGGTGAAGGGAATGAACGAATTGGGACTAACCCCAACGACGTTGCTTTGGATTTGGGCCGGCCTGGCGGCGCTCTTTCTTATCATCGAGTTGTTTACGACCCAGTTAGTGGCAATTTGGTTTGCCGTTAGTTCAGTCGTTAGCCTGGGGTTGCAGGTGTGCCACGTTAGCTTAACGGTTCAGCTAGTTCAGTTTTTAGTAACCGGGATTATTCTGGGAGTAATTTTTCACCCGCTTGCCAAGCACTTGCTACAACGGCATGGCTATCACCCGCTCAATATTGCGGAAACCGTGATTGGAAAGCACGGGCGGGTAACGGTTGCGGTTAAGGATGGTACTGGTCGGGTAACGGTTGCAGGGGATGATTGGAAAGCAACAGCTGATCATGATTTACCCGTTGGTTGCCAGGTAGTGGTCACTGCGCTGAATGGCGTTACGGTGACAGTGGAAAAAATTAAGCAGGAGGATGACAAATGATTTTTTTAATTTTATTGCTGATTTTAGTTGCGGTAGTTGTGTACGTACTCGGTCATATTCGGGTTGTTAGTCAGAGTCAAAGCTGGGTTGTGGAGCGATTGGGAAGTTACTACGCTACCTGGACAAACGGTGTTCACTTTCTGGTTCCGTTTGTCGACAATGTGGTAGCTAAGAACTCCCTTAAGGAACAGGTAATGGATTTTCCACCACAGCCGGTGATTACGAAGGATAACGTTACGATTAAGATTAATACCGTGGTTTATTCTCAGGTGACGGATTCTAAACTGACGACTTACGGAATTGAAAACCCGGTCGCCGCGCTTGAAAACTTAACGGCAACGACGCTTCGGAACATTATTGGGGATTTGGATCTTGACGAGACATTAACGAGCCGGGACATCATTAATACCAAAATGCGGACCATTTTGGATGGCGCCACCGATAAGTGGGGAATCAAGGTTAACCGGGTGGAAGTAAAGGATATTACGCCGCCGGCTGAAATTCAGAATGCCATGGAAAAGCAAATGAAAGCTGAACGGGAACGCCGGGCTCAGGTGCTGGCTGCTGAAGGAAACAAGAAAGCCGCAATTCTGCAGGCGGAAGGGCAAAAAGAATCTCAAATTTTGCAGGCTCAGGCCGATAAGGAATCAGCGATTCAGGTCGCTGAGGGGCAAAAGCAGTCCCGAATTTTGGAAGCTGAAGGGCAGGCTGAGGCAATTCGGCAGGTTCAACAGGCCACAGCTGACGGACTGAGTGCAATTAGTCAGGCGGACGTAACGGATCAGACGTTAACCGTTAAGGGCTTAGAGGCCGTTAAGCAGTTGGCGGATGGACAAGCAACAAAGTTGGTAATTCCGAGTGAGTTGCAGAACATTGCGAGCCTTGGCTCCGTGTTTAAGGCCAGCGTAACGGATGCTCCCGCTAAAAAACAGGCCACGACTGACCAGCAGAACTAACGCGCCGAGGATACTCAATGGAACGGAAACAGTTTAGTTATGGTGTCCGGAAGGCTCCTAAGCAGTCGGGGGAAAACGTCCCGTCCAAGAAGGGGATAGCACGGTTATGGACGCTTGCCATTATACTAACCTTTGTTGAGATGGCGCTGAATTTTACTGCGGAAATATTTTTGAGGCATTCTTCGCTCTATGCGCAGGTCGTCGTTTCACGAATTATGTGGTGTGGTTACGTATTAATTGCTTGGCTACTAGCGTGGTGGACGTTACGCAATGTTCTGTCATTACGTCAAAGTGGGTTTGCCGCTCTGGGGGTGATGATGGTGACCGTTATCCTAGGATGGATTGCGCAGATTGTGATTGTTGAAACGATGGACCGGTGGTTGATGGCGGCTGCATTACACGGTGCAGATAAGGCGATGGCGGGGATTAGTCTTCTGTGCGATTTTGCGATGGCTAATGTATTCATTATTACCGCAGTTATAACCACCATTGTTTTCTTTGTGGTTAGGCATGTTCAGCAGCGATGATGATTTTTACGAAAAATAAGCATTTCACCGTGAGGGATTTGAATATGCGAGGGGTTGGATCATAGATTCCGGCCTCTTTTTTAGCGTAAAATTAAAAGAAGTTGCACGAACACGTGTGCGGCGTTTTAATAAAAGGAAGAACGATTGTGGGGATGATTTTGTGGTTGGACAACGAAAAATTATTCACGTCGATATGGACGCCTTCTACGCATCAATTGAAATGCGGGATCACCCAGAATTACAAAACGTGCCGCTTGTGGTAAGCCGGAATCCTCGACATTCCGGGGGACATGGGGTAGTGGCAACTGCCAATTACATTGCGCGGCAATACGGGATTCACTCGGCCATGAGTGCACAAGAGGCCCTTCGGCGGTGCCCACAAGCTCACTTTCGGCGGCCAGACTTTCCCAAGTATCACCGGGTTTCCGACCAGATTCATGCGCTTTTTCACGAGTATACCGATATGATTGAACCGGTTGCTTTGGATGAGGCATACTTGGACGTTACGCGAAATAAACAGGGAATCCGGTCAGCAATTGTGGTTGCCCGCCAGATTCAACGGGCCATCTTTGAGCAAACCCACCTGACTTGTTCGGTAGGGGTGGCGCCAAATAAATTTTTAGCAAAGCTTGGATCGGAATACCGTAAACCAGTTGGTGTGGCGGTTGTCCGGCAGGAGGATGTGCGGGCCTTTCTTGATCCGCTTCCCATTGAGACCATTCGGGGCGTGGGGAAGAAGACCGTTGTAAAAATGCATGCTATGGGAATTGAAACGGGGGCGGACTTATATGCGGTGAGCGATACGGAGTTAATCCGGCGCTTTGGTAAGGCGGGTCACCTGTTTTATGAACGGATTCGGGGGATTGATCCCCGACCAGTTGAATGGCAACGGGAGCGCAAATCAATTGGAAGTGAACGAACGTTTGACCAGCCATTGATGAGTGGTGTTGAAGTTGAGCGCGTAATGCATGCGACGGCCGAACGGCTTGTTAGTGAACTTCACCGGAAACAAAAACACGGGAAGACGCTTGTCATTAAGGTGCGGAATGCGGCGTTTGAAACGGTTACGCGGCGGATTACCCTGGATGATTACTTTGAAAATGATGTTCAAGAAATTCAACGGTATGGGCAGCAATTATTTGACGTGGTTCAACCGGATGCTATTAACGTTCGGCTGTTGGGTTTGACGATGACTAACCTGGATGACGTTGCCTTTGAGAACATCCGCCTCCCGCTTTAGGCGGGGAATTTGCTATACTGGGTAACAGGAAGGTTTTGAAGAAGGGACCGATAAGGATGACAGTACAAGATGAAATTATTAATAAGATTGAAGCTGCACCAACGATTATTATTCACCGCCACCAGCGGCCGGATCCGGATGCCGTGGGAGCTCAAGCAGGGTTGGCAACCATTTTGCGGGCAAGTTTTCCGGGTAAGCAGGTCTATCAGGTTGGGCAAGACGTGCACAGCCTTGATTGGATTGCCAAGGAACAGACCATTGACGATGCGGTTTATCAGCACGCTTTGGTGATTGTTTTGGATACGGCAAATGCGCCGCGGGTTGACGATGCCCGGTATACTACGGGAGCTGATCTCATTAAAATTGATCATCATCCAGCAGAAGATCAGTATGCGCCGTTAAACTGGGTTGTCCCAGAAGCATCAAGTACGTCTGAACTGATAGTGGACCTTGTTTCAGCGAGCCACGGGAAGCTTCACTTAACGCCCGAAGCAGCCCGGATGCTGTATGCCGGGATTGTTGGGGATACTGGCCGGTTTATGTACGATAATACGACACCGCATACGTTGGAGGTTGTTGCTAAACTTTTCCGGCAGGGAATTGATGCTCCGGCGGTTAACCGGAAGTTAAGCGATATTTCCCTTCCGGAGGCGCGGTTGGCTGCATTTGTATATCAAAATATGGAGATTACAGCGCATCACGCTGCTTTTGTTGTGATTAAACTGGAAGATATTGCCCGGTTAGGAATTAAGGATGCTGGGACGTCCAGTGTTGTTTCCCTTCCCGGGATGATTGCGGATGTTTTGTGTTGGACCGTAATTGTTGAGCAACGGGACGGAACATACCGGCTCCGAATTCGGTCAAAGGCGCCGGTGATTAATGAATTGGCAAAGAAGCACGATGGTGGCGGTCATCCCCTTGCTAGTGGAGCGGTTTTACATGATGAAGAGCAGATCCCGGACTACGTGGCTGAGTTAGATGCTCTCGCAGCGAAGTATGAGGAGGAACACCAGTGATGGCGACCTTTGCAGATTTTAAATTTCAGCCGTTTATCATGAAGGCGTTGGCAGCGATTAACTTTAGCCGTCCGACGGAAGTGCAGCAACGGCTAATCCCAACGATTATGGCGGGGAAAAGTGTTGTGGGGCAATCTCAGACTGGAAGCGGGAAGACGCATACGTTTCTTCTTCCGATTTTTAACGCGGTTGATCCCCGGATTCAGTCGGTTCAAGCTGTTATTACAACCCCGAGTCGGGAATTGGCTTATCAAATTTACGATGCCGCCAAGCAGATTGTGCGGTTTAACCCGGCGATCGTGGTGCAAAATTACGTGGGAGGAACTGATAAACAACGCCAAATCAGCAAGCTTCAGCGGGCACAACCCCAGATTGTTATTGGTACCCCAGGGCGAATCAATGATTTGATTCGGCGAGGCGCGCTTGATGTTCACCGCACTAAAATGTTGGTGGTTGACGAGGCTGATATGACGCTCGACCTCGGTTTTTTAGCGGAAACGGATGCCATTGCCGGAGCAATGCCGCGTGATCTTCAAATGATGGTCTTTTCCGCCACGATTCCGGAAAAATTACGCCCATTTTTACGGAAATACATGGAAAATCCGGTAGTCGAAGTGGTGGAAAACCAGCATGTAATTAGTCCCACGATTGATAACTTCTTGTTATCAACGAAGGGGCGTGACCGAAATCAGCTGATTTTGCGGCTACTCACTATGGGAGAACCGTACCTGGCATTAGTATTTACTAATACTAAGGAACGGGCTGATGAATTGAGTACTTATCTGCGGCACCAGGGATTACGCGTTGCTACCGTTCACGGGGGAATTCAACCCCGTGAACGAAAGCGGGTTATGCGTGCAATTCATAACATGGAATACCAGTATGTGGTTGCGACTGACCTTGCAGCCCGGGGAATTGATATTGAAGGGGTGTCTTTGGTAATTAATGATGATCTTCCCCGTGATCTAGAATTTTTTGTTCACCGGGTTGGGCGAACCGGGCGCAACGGATTGTCCGGGACAGCAATAACCTTGTATGGGCCGGGCGATGACCGCCAAATTAAGGAACTTGAAGGGATGGAAATCCATTTTAAGCCTAAAGAGTTAAAAAATGGTCGGTTAGTTGATACGTACGATCGACGTCGGCGCCAGCAGCGGGGAAAACGTCAGGATCATATGGATCCGCAACTCCGAGGAATGGTCAAGAAGGCTAAGAAGAAGCATAAACCGGGATACAAAAAAAAGATTAAGCGGGTAATTGCAAAGGATGCTCAGCAAAAACGCCGGATTGAACGGCGTCAGAAAATGCGAGCTCAGCGTAAGCAACACCGTGATAACTGGTAATTGACAACTAGGGAGGACGTTTGCTATTCTTAGGTGCGGCAGGATATGCGGTCTGCTAGCGTTCTGCAGCGAGGATCCTGGTGGTGCGACGGATCTAGAATGAGGTAGCCTGTGCTCCCTGACTTAAAACTAAATGAACTAATTATTAAGAGGTAAACGACTAGCATCGTTGCAAGTAAGGTGGTACCGCGCAAAGGCGTCCTTACGTTGTGACGGTGCTTTTTATCGTTGGAAAGGAATTGTTACTATGAAAAAACTAACGAGTGCTCAGGTGCGCCAGATGTATCTGGACTTCTTTAAGAGTAAGGGGCACGACGTGAAAAAGAGTGCGCCGTTAATTCCACACGATGACCCGACGCTCCTATGGATTAATTCCGGGGTAGCAACGATGAAGAAGTACTTTGATGGGACGGTTGTTCCTAAGAACCACCGGATTACAAGTTCCCAAAAGTCTATCCGGACAAATGACATTGAAAACGTAGGACACACTGCCCGGCACCACACGTTATTTGAAATGTTGGGGAACTTCTCCGTGGGAGACTACTTCAAGGAAGAGGCGATCACGTGGGCGTGGGAATTACTTACGAGTCCGGAATGGTTTGCGTTTGATGCGGAAAAACTATACGTAACGGTTTACCCGAAGGATACAGATGCTAAGCGGTATTGGCAAGAGGTTGGTGTTTTACCAGGCCATATTTATGAGGCTGAGGATAATTTCTGGGACATCGGTCAGGGACCAAGTGGTCCGGATTCCGAGATTTTCTATGATCGTGGGCAGGAAATGAATAACGTTGCTGAGGATGATCCTGAAAATTATCCGGGAGGGGAAAACGAACGGTACCTGGAAATTTGGAACATTGTGTTCTCTGAATTTAACCATAAGCCGGATGGCAATTACGAACCACTTCCGCATAAGAACATCGATACTGGAATGGGGCTGGAACGGATTGTTTCCATTTTCCAAAATGCGCCGACAAATTTCGAAACGGACCTGTTTTTACCAATCATGGACGCCACGGCGGCAATGGGTCCTGGCGTTAAGTATGGGGATGCACCAACAACCGATGTGTCGTTTAAGGTCATTGCTGACCATATCCGGGCGGTTACCTTTGCGATTGGCGATGGGGCCTTACCATCTAATGAAGGGCGCGGTTATGTCATTCGGCGGTTAATCCGCCGGGCGGTCATGCACGGTCAAAAGTTGGGAATTAAGGGCGCGTTCCTTTACAACCTTGTCCCTGTTGTTGGTGAAATTATGAAATCTGCGTATCCGGAAGTGCTTGAACAGGCGGATTATATCCAGAAAGTTATCCGGATGGAAGAAGAACGCTTTAACGAAACCTTAGCCGCAGGAATGCAGTTGCTAGATGATTTAATTGCTGAAACAAAGCAAGCCGGAAAAACGGAAATTCCGGGTGATGGGGCGTTCAAGATGTATGATACGTACGGCTTCCCGTTTGAATTAACCCAGGAATACGCGCATGATGCGGGCATGGTGGTTGACCAGGCTGGGTTTGACGCTGCCATGAAGGAGCAGAAGGACCGGGCTCGTGCTGCTCGGAGTGATGCTAAGTCGATGGGGGTTCAAAACGGACTGCTCACTGATATTAAGACGCCGAGTGAGTACGTGGGGTACCGCCAGTTAAGCATCGACGGAACGTTAAGGAACATCATTGTTAATAATGAACTAGTTGATCAAACCGCCCGGGGCGGGGCCCAGTTAATTTTTGATAAGACTCCGTTTTACGCTGAGATGGGCGGACAGGTCGCTGATCAGGGAGTAATTAAGGATGAAGACGGTGAGGTTGTTGCCCGCGTTACGGACGTCCAACATGCACCAAACGGGCAAAACATGCACACGGTTAAGGTGCTTGGCCCGCTGGTAACGGGCCGCACCTATAGCCTTGAAGTTGATCGGGAATTCCATAATAAGGTAAAGAAGAACCATACCGCAACGCACCTTTTAGACCAAGCTTTACGCGATGTTTTAGGTGAGCATACGCATCAGGCAGGTTCATTGGTTGAACCAACGTACTTGCGGTTTGACTTTACCAACCTGGGGGCCGTTACACCGGGGGATCTCGAACGGGTTGAACAGATTGTAAACGAAAAGATTTGGGCGGCACTTCCGGTAGAGACGGTCGTTACGGACATTGAATCCGCCAAGAAGATGGGGGCCATTGCCCTCTTTTCGGAGAAGTACGGTGATACTGTTCGGGTGGTTAAAGCTGGTGATTACTCGATGGAATTCTGTGGTGGGAACCACGTTGATAACACGAGTGAACTGGGACTCTTTAAGATTGTTTCTGAATCTGGGGTGGGTGCCGGGACCCGGCGGATTGAGGCGGTCACTTCCAAGGAAGCGTACGAATACCTGAAACAGCATGACAACTTACTAACAACGGCCGCCGCAAAGGCAAAAGTTGTTCAAGTAAAAGATTTACCAGAACGGGTCGACCAGCTTCAGGGGACCATTAAGCAGCTTGAACGGGAAAAACAATCCTTAGAAGACAAGTTTGCTTCCCAGCAGGCTAGTGACGTTTTTCAGGACGTTCAGGAAATCAATGGTAAGACATTAATTGCCGCGCAGGTAAACGTTTCTGGCATGGGTCAACTCCGGCAGCTTGCCGACCAGTGGAAGGCCAACGGCTACTCAGATATTTTGGTACTGGCAACGGCCACGGAAGACGGTAAGGTAAACCTCATCACCGCAATGAGTGATGCGCAGGTTAAGGCTGGCTTGAGGGCCGGTGATCTGATCAAGGCGATTGCGCCGCTTGTTGGTGGTGGCGGTGGTGGCCGGCCAAACCTCGCACAGGCTGGGGGAAAGAAGTCGGCTGGTATTCAGGATGCCCTTAAGCAGGCAGCTGAGTGGGTAGCACAGCAGTAAATTAAACGGGCAGAATAGAAGTTGCAAACCGACTGAATTGTGAAGATCGGTTCGGAGGGGACGCACTTTTACTCAGCCCGTTTGTTTTATATGCGTAAAAAAAGCGAGAAGGTTGCGGTTTATCTTCCCGCAACTCTTGTTTTTAAAACGGTTATGGTATACTGAAAGCAGATTATGTACGGGAGCTTAGTTCGGAGGTGGCATGATGAAACCAACTGATAAAACAGTATTCTTTAATTTTGATGCTGATAATCCCCAAAGTGTTCATGATACGCTCGTGACCGTTTACCAGGCATTGGAGGAGAAGGGATATAACCCAATTAATCAGATTGTTGGTTACCTTCTATCTGGCGACCCGGCTTACATTCCACGGTTAAATAATGCCCGTAACTTGATCCGAAAGCACGAGCGTGACGAAATTATTGAGGAGCTTGTGCGGGCATACTTGAATAAGGAGGACTAGTACGCGTGGGACGATTGATGGGATTAGATGTCGGCTCACGGACCGTCGGTGTGGCAGTGAGTGATCTTCTTGGGTGGACCGCCCAGGGGGTTGAGATTGTTTCGATTAACGAAAAAGAAGAGCAGTTTGGCCTTGAGCGGATTGCCGCCCTTATCACTGACCATGATGTGAGTGCTTTTGTAGTGGGATTGCCCAAAAATATGAATAATACGGAGGGTCCCCGGGTAGAAGCAGCACGGCATTATGGTGAATTACTTAAGGAACGCTTCGGGTTACCGGTAGATTATCAAGACGAACGGCTAACAACCGTTGCGGCGGAGCGGATGCTGGTTGAGCAAGCGGATACCTCCCGGGCAAAGCGCAAGAAGGTTATTGATAAGTTGGCGGCAAGCCTGATTTTGCAAGGGTACCTTGACCGGAAGGGACCGTTGACTGCAAAATTAAATTAGAAACGAGGAGATTAAATGGCACAGGAACAGGACGACTTAATTACGTTGGTTGATGATCAAGGCAATGAAAGTCTTTACCGCATCCTTTTTACGTTTGATTCGGAGGATTATGGTAAGTCGTATATTCTGTTGGTTCCAGCTGATGCTGAACCAGACGAACAGGTGGACGTGTTGGCCTTTTCGTTTAAACCGGATGAAAACGGAGAAGCAAAAGACGCAGATCTATTTGAAATTGATGACGACGATGAATGGGACATGGTTGAAGGTGTGCTTGACACGTTCCTCAATGACGAAAATATGCAGTAGTGGTTGATTAATTAGAAGCACAAGGAACGTGAACAAAAAACGAGGTTGGAACTTAGCCGTTCTAACCTCGTTTTTTAATGTGTTATGTTTGCCGGAACATACGTTGGCTGAATATTTCCTGCGTGAAGCGTTACATGACCAGAAAGGAGGTTCTTAATTGTCTGATTGAAGGCGGGGAACTGGTTTGCCGGAAGAGTAATTGTTGTGGTAACGGCTGTCGTGTAGTCGGTCGTTAGTAGCGGAATATGGTGCTGTTGTAGGTAATTTTGGAGGGTTTGAAACCGTGCATAATCGGTTGTAACGGTGATAGTTTGCTGGGAGCGCTTTGTCATAATGGTTGTTGCATTGATTGCGGCGCTTGTTACTTTCCGATAAGCCCTAATTAATCCGCCAGTTCCTAGTTTAATGCCGCCAAAATAGCGGGTTACAACTGCCGTGACATCGTGGAGGTGGCGTTGCTGAAGGGTACTGAGAATGGGAACGCCTGCTGTTCCGGAAGGTTCGCCGTTATCGCTCATTCGTTGAAACTGGTCGTTGTCACCGATAACGGTGGCAAAGCAGTTATGTCGGGCCTTACGTTCAGTTGTATTAACCCGTTCAATAAAAGCAGTTGCCTCTTTTGGAGAAGTTGTGCGGGTAATTCGGCAAATAAATATTGATTTTTTAATTGTGAGGGTGGCCTTTCCAGGAGTTGTAATCGTGTAATACGGTGTCAAAGCTAATTCCTCCGATAAATTATTCCCCTTTAAGCGTAATTATATGGTGAAGGAGGGATTGGGATGGAAAAGAGCGAACTATACGGGCGGCTTGTGGCAGGTCCGTTACCCGCCGGTCTAAGGAATAGCCCACAAATCCAACAAGTTCCGGTGATTCACAGGTGGGGGCCGGTAGTGTGGTGTTTACGGTGCGGGCAGGTAACGTGGCGGCAAGGGCGGTTGCCGCACCATCACGCATACTGTCCCCAGTGCCTTCAACTCGGGCGGGTTAGTACATTAACTTCATTATACACTATTCCCGAGCCAAATGATTTTCACTCTGATGGGAGCCGGTGCGTATGGCGGGGAAAGTTGTCGCCTGCGCAAGCCCGGATAGCAGAAAAGATTAAGCGGGCCGTTCAGCAACGGCGCCGTTTTCTGGTGTGGGCGGTGACGGGAGCTGGGAAAACGGAAATGCTTTTTCCAGGACTGGAAGCGGGCCTCGCTGCCGGTTGGCGGGTTGGGGTGGTTACCCCCAGGATTGATGTTTGTCGGGAACTTTTCCCCCGGCTACGGACTGCATTTCCAGCTGTGACTGCCATTCTTCTTACGGGGGATGAGTCGACGCCATACCGGTATACACAACTAGTTGTCGCGACGACCCACCAACTTTTGCGGTTCTACCGGGCGTTTGATCTTTTAGTAATAGATGAAGTGGATGCTTTTCCGTTTATTACGGATAAAAGATTACATTATGCTGCTGCACGGGCGATTAAGGAGGATGCAGCGGTGCTGCTTCTTACTGCTACGCCGTCATCCCAATTGCTTAAAGTTATACGGCGGCATCGCTTCCAGATTGGGATGCTTCCTGCCCGGTACCATGGCTATCCTCTTCCCGAACCCGTGTTTGTTCGGATTGGGCATTGGGAACGCTTAATTCACCGACAGATGTTCCCCACAAAGATTCAAGCAGCGTTAGCAGGATGGCAGGAGCGTTGTTTACCAGTATTAATTTTTGTTTCCCGGATTAAGTGGTTAAAACCAGTCCTGCGTGCGCTTCAACGACAGTTACCGGCTTGGCGGGGAACGAGTGTCTATGCGGCTGATCCACGCCGGCAAGAAAAGGTTGCTGCAATGCGGAAACATCGGGTGCAATATCTAGTTACCACAACGATTCTTGAACGAGGAGTAACCTTTCCGGACGTTCAGGTTATTATTTTAGGAGCGGATGATCCGGTGTTTACTGTTGCGGCTCTTGTTCAAATTGCTGGCCGGGTTGGACGATCCCCCACCGCACCAACGGGAACCGTTTTATTTGGATGTACCCGGATAACGCCGGTTGTTCGGGCGGCTTACCGTCAAATTCGCGCCCTTAATCGGGCTGCCCGGAGGATGGGATGATGAATTGCTTGTTATGTGGGAGAGCTTTAAAAACCTTGTCCTCCTTTAGGTGGGTGTTATCGTGGCAGAGAATACAGGATGATTACCTGTGTTCCGCTTGCCGAAAAGAATTTGTACGACTTACCGGGTCAACGTGTCCGGGATGTGGCCGTAAATGGCCAGAATTGTGTCCGGACTGCCGACGATGGCGAACCCAACAGCCGTCTTTGTTATGTAACCGGGCATTATACGCGTATAACAATGCAATGCGTACTTATATGCAACGGTATAAGTTTCAGGGCGATTATCGGCTTCGACGAGTTTTTAGCGATGAACTTCAGACCGCTTTAACGAAATGGTATCCCCGGTGGCAGGGATGGATATACGTCCCATTGCCGGTTGATGATATAACGTGGCAAACACGTGGGTTTAATCAGGTGGTGGGGTTTCTTTCCGGCATTGCTATTAAAGAGGGATTAATGATGATCCCTTCTTGCCACCAAAAGCAAAGTACTAAGACTCGCACCGCCCGGTTACAAACTAAACAACCGTTTCAGGCTAAGCCAAGTGCCGCGCGGTTCGCGCGTGTCGTGTTGGTTGATGATGTTTATACTACGGGACGGACACTGTATCATGCGCGAAAAGCCCTGACTGCAGTGGGGGTTCAGCACATTCGTTCGGTAACTCTGGCTCGGTAAGAAAGGGAGATTTCTTAGTAGAGATAATTGTTTCCGGTAGTGCTTTATCATATAATATAGATGTAGACGAGATGCACTTGCACCGCGTTAGTAAGCGCGTTCACTTGAATGTACTTACGTGTGAAAGGAGAGGGTACTATGTTAAAGTACAACGTTCGTGGTGAGAATATCGAGGTTACGGCAGCAATTCGAGAATACGTGGAGAAGCGGTTAGCCAAGTTAGAAAAGTACTTTGCTGATGCGACAAAGCCAACTGCGCACGTTAACTTAAAGGTTTATCCTGACAAAACCGCTAAAGTGGAAGTAACGATTCCGTTACCGTACCTGGTTCTACGGGCTGAAGAAACTTCTTCTGACATGTATGCAAGTATTGATTTAGTCACTGATAAACTTGTTCGGCAGATTAAGAAGTATAAGACAAAGGTTAACCGGAAATCACGGGAAAAGGGCGTTAAGGATATGGCCTTCGTGACGCCCGCAACGGATGATGATCAGTCAGACCAGCAGTTTGAAATCGTTCGGAACAAAAACATTGCCTTAAAGCCAATGGATGCTGAAGAAGCGATTCTACAAATGAATATGTTAGGGCATAATTTCTTTATCTACCGTGACGCCGAAACGGCGGATGTTAATATTGTCTACAAGCGGCGTGACGGACGGTATGGAATGATTGAAGCGGCTGATTAGCATTAACTTTGGTGATACGGAAGCGGGGTTTATAGGATGACCCCGCTTCTCGTGTTTTAAAAAGTTGCACGGCATCAATAAATTTGATAGTATCAAACATACTATGAGGGGTGATATGTAATGGCAAAAGCAAAGTTAGCGGTCGGCGATAAGGTAACCTGCAAGAAGATGGGGGCTTTAAAGCATGATTTTGAGGGTACCTTGGAGAAACTATACGATAATTCGGGGTTGGTTTCTATTACTAAGTATGATGACGAAGACCGGATTGCCGTTAGCGATTACCATGAACGGGTAATTATTGCCCAGAAGAACATGAAAAAAATCTCGTAATTCACATGACAAGCGAAAATGAGTATGGTATACTAACTTTCGTTCGATGCGGGTGTAGTTTAGTGGTAAAACTCCAGCTTCCCAAGCTGGCATCGCGAGTTCGATTCTCGTCATCCGCTTAAGTGACATCTCATTGTTTGTGGGATGCCTTTTTAATACCTGATGAGAAAGAAGAGTACTGCAGAGGAGGACAAAAGCGAGTCTGGAAGGGTGGAAGCCGGGCGTTCGGCCTGCAGGAAGCGCGCTTTTGAGGGTTTAGTTAAATATCAAAGTGGATTGAAGATCAATTAGAGTGGTACCGCGGGAAGCCTCGTCTCTTTAATAAAGGGACGGGGTTTTTCTGCTGAAAGGAGTTAAAATGGTAGACTATAAGCAACAAATTGCGGCTCGGATTTCCGCTACGCTCGGTGCGCCAACCCCTGCTGAAGAAATTATGGATAAGGTTGAGGTTCCTAAGGAGATTGCGCGTGGGGATTACGCCTTCCCGGCATTTATCTTAGCTAAGGTCCTCCACAAGGCACCGCAGCAAATCGCAGCTGATTTGGTCACCCAAATTGACAAAACGGGGTTTGAGAAGGTCGAAGCGGTTGGCCCGTACGTTAACTTTTTCCTTGATAAGGCGAAGTATAGTCAGGAAATTTTGGCAACGATTTTAAAGAAACAGGAGCATTATGGCGACCAGGATCTCGGCCACGGAGGGAACGTGACGGTAGATATGTCCTCCCCTAACATTGCTAAACCGTTTTCAATGGGTCACCTCCGATCGACGGTAATTGGGAATGCAATTGCACTCTTGCTTGCGAAGACGAATTACCATCCAATTAAGATTAACCACTTGGGTGATTGGGGAACCCAGTTTGGAAAGCTCATGGCGGCGTACACGTTGTGGGGGAGTGAAGAAGAAGTCAAGCAGGACCCGATTAACACCTTGTTGAGGTACTACGTGAAGTTCCATGAGGAGGCTGAAAAGGATCCAGCGCTTGATGATCTGGGCCGGAACTGGTTCAAGCGGCTTGAAGACGGTGATGAAGAAGCAACCCGACTGTGGAAGTGGTTCCGGTCGGAATCATTGAAGTCGTTTATGCGAATTTACAAGAAACTGGGAATTGACTTTGACTCGTACAACGGGGAAGCCTTCTATAACGATAAGATGGATGAGGTTGTTGACTTGCTGAAACAAAAGGGGCTTTTGCATGAAAGTCAGGGAGCTCAGATCGTTGATTTGGAGAAATACAACCTTAATCCGGCATTAATTATGCGTTCGGACGGTGCTACTCTCTATATTACCCGGGACCTGGCAGCAGCCCTGTACCGAAAGCGGACATACAACTTTGTTCAGTCTTTGTACGTTGCCGGTAACGAACAAACAAATCATTTTGATCAACTAAAAGCCGTTCTAACGGAGATGGGGTACGATTGGGCCGATGAAATTCATCACATTGGGTTTGGCCTTATTACCAAGGACGGGAAGAAGATGTCCACCAGAAAAGGGCATGTAGTGCTCCTTGATCAGGTGCTTAACGATGCGATTGGCCTAGCGGAGAAACAAATTGCCGCCAAAAACCCGACATTAGCTAATAAAGACAAGGTCGCCAGTGCTGTGGGAATCGGGGCGGTAGTCTTCCACGACTTAAAGAACGAACGGCTAAACAGCTTTGACTTTAATCTGGACGAAGTTGTGCGGTTTGAGGGAGAAACTGGGCCGTACGTTCAGTATTCCCACGCTCGGGCAATGAGTATTTTGCGGAAGGCAGGGAATCCGCAACTAACAGCAGACCAGGCATTTGCCGTTGATGATCCGCAGGCCTGGGAGACTCTGCGGTTACTGGGAGATTTTCCGGCGGTTGTCAAGCGGGCGATGGACGAATACGAACCATCCGTGGTCGCCAAATACGCGTTGCACCTTGCGAAGGCGTTTAATAAGTACTACGCACACTCCCGAATCCTGACGGAGGATGCCGGCCGGAATGCTCGCCTAGCACTTGTTAAGTGCGTTGCCTTAGTTCTCAAAGAAGCCCTGCGACTTTTAGGTGTTCAAGCACCAGACGAAATGTAATAAAAAGTATTACCATCATGGAGGATGAGCCGTTGTCTTGTCCTCCTTATTGTTTCATTCCAAGTAAATGGTTGGGGGAATGAAGTGGAAAAGGTGTATGGGGCGTCAATTTATATTTTGGAGTGTGGCAACTTTCAGGTGGGATTCTTTGTTTAAAAGCTGCCGCATCTTGCTTCTAATCCGGGTATAATGCTAAAATAAGAACCGATATTCTATTGGATTACGGCCCAAGTGCCGGGACTTGAAAATATACGACTGAGAAGGGATTAAATCAATGACAAACATCCTGAAAAAATGGGTCGAAAGTGATAAACGTGAACTGCGACGACTAGGAAAAATTGCTGATAAGGTCGAGGCGCTCGCTGATAAAATGGCGGCTTTGTCTGACGAAGAATTAAAGGCGCAAACTCCCGCGTTAAAGGAGCGCTATGCAAAGGGGGCGACCCTTGATGAACTTTTGCCGGAATCCTTTGCGGTCTGTCGGGAGGGGGCCAAGCGGGTTCTTGGGTTATACCCGTACCGGGTTCAGATCATTGGGGGAATTGTCCTCCACGAAGGAAACATTGCCGAAATGAAAACCGGTGAGGGGAAGACCCTGACGGCAACGATGCCGGTTTACTTGAATGCACTTGCTGGTAAGGGAGTTCATGTAGTGACGGTTAATGAATATTTGGCCGGCCGGGATGCCACGGAAATGGGTGAACTGTACGAATGGTTAGGGTTAAGCGTTGGATTAAACGTCGCCAATAAGTCACCCGAAGAAAAGCGGCAGGCGTATAACTGTGATATTACGTACTCGACGAACAGTGAACTTGGCTTTGATTACCTGCGGGATAACATGGTGGTCTACAAAGAAGACATGGTTCAGCGGCCGTTAAATTTTGTGATTGTCGATGAGGTAGACTCAATTCTGATTGACGAAGCCCGGACGCCACTGATTATCTCGGGGCAATCAACTGGGAAAACTGTTCTTTACAAACGGACGGACCGGTTTGCAAAGACCCTTACCAAGGAAGACGATTTTAAGATTGACCTTGAATCAAAGACCGTATCGCTGACAGAGCAGGGAATCCAGAAGGCGGAGAAGTACTTTGCCTTACGGAATCTGTTTGATCCGGATAATACGGCTTTGACGCACCACCTTGATAATGCTTTGCGGGCAAATTACATTATGCTTCGGGATAAAGATTACGTTGTGCGCGATGGTGAAGTACTAATTGTTGACCAGTTTACCGGGCGGATTATGGACGGCCGGCGGTACTCTGACGGGTTGCACCAGGCCATTGAGGCTAAGGAAGGTGTTAACATCGAGGAAGAAACCAAGACGATGGCCAACATTACGTATCAAAACTTCTTCCGGATGTACAAGAAGTTATCCGGGATGACGGGGACGGCTAAGACGGAACAGGAAGAATTCCGTGAAATTTATAACATGGAAGTCATCACAGTCCCAACCAACAAACCAGTTATTCGGAAGGATAAGGCGGATTTACTGTACCCAACGTTAAAGAGTAAGTTTGCGGCGGTAGTCGAAGACATCAAGAAGCGGCATGCCAAGGGGCAGCCAGTTCTGGTTGGGACCGTTGCCGTTGAAACGTCTGAATATCTGTCAGGATTACTTGATCAGGAAGGGATTCCCCACGCTGTTTTAAATGCTAAGAATAATGCCAAGGAAGCCGAGATTGTCGCTAATGCTGGTCAAAAAGGAGCCGTAACCATTGCGACGAATATGGCCGGGCGGGGAACTGATATTAAACTCGGTCCTGGGGTCCGGGAAGTTGGCGGTCTTGCCGTTATTGGGACGGAGCGGCACGAATCCCGGCGGATTGATAATCAGCTGCGGGGACGGTCTGGTCGGCAGGGTGATCCGGGATTAAGTCAGTTTTATCTTTCGCTCGAAGATGATCTAATGCTTCGCTTTGGTTCAGAAAAGATCAAGGCCGTGTTAGAGAAAATGAAGGTTGCTGATGACGATGCAGTTATCCAATCCCGGATGATTACCAAGCAGGTTGAATCCGCCCAGAAGCGGGTTGAAGGAAACAACTACGATACGCGGAAGCAAGTCCTTCAGTACGACGATGTAATGCGGGCCCAGCGGGAAGTAATTTACGCCCAACGGCAACAGGTAATCATGGAAGAAGAAAGCTTAAAGCCGGTAATCATGCCGATGATTAAGCGGACCGTTAAGCATGTTGTTGAGGTGCACACCCAGGGAAACAAGGATGAATGGGACTTAGAGGCCATTCTCGATTTTGCCCAGTCAAGCATGGTAAAGGAGGATACGATTGCCCTTGATGATTTAGAGGGAAAGGATCCCCAGGAAATCATGGGTTATCTGGACGAACGGGCTGAGGAAGTCTACGCTAAAAAGCAACAACAATTACCTGATTCGGAGCAGATGCTTGAGTTTGAGAAGGTCTGCATTCTTCGGGTAGTTGATACCCGGTGGACTGATCATATCGATGAGATGGACCAGCTCCGGCAATCAATTGGACTCCGGGGCTACGGACAGTTGAATCCGCTAGTTGAGTACCAGTCCGATGGCTTCACGATGTTTGAACAAATGGTTGCTGACATTGAAGAAGACGTAACGCAGCTGTTCTTGAAAGCGGAAATCCGGCAAAACGTTAGGCGGTAGCTGATAGGAACGAAACATGGTGGGGAGGTGCGGATGAAAATCCCAGCCTCCTTTTTGGACGGAGGAGATTTTGAATGGAATTAAGTGATTACCGGCGTGAAATTAAGGTAATGAATGAAAAAGTCGCAGACTTTGGGAGGTCTCTTTGACTTAGATCGGTTAGCAGAAGAAATTGCCGATAATGAGCACCAAATGGCAGCTCCGGGTTTTTGGGACAACCAGCAGGCCGCGCAAAAAGTGATTGCCGCCAATAATCAATTGAAGGCAAAGTATGATAATTATAAACAGCTTGGAGCAGCGCTGGAAGATTTAACTGTTTTGTGTGAGATATTAGCAGAGGATCCAACTGATTCGGACGTGCAGGTTGAGTTAGCCGCAAACTTTGAAGCGGTTCAAAAGAAGTTGGCAGACTACCAGCTGCGGATGCTGTTAAACGAACCATACGATCAAAATAACGCTATTTTAGAAATCCACCCAGGAGCTGGGGGAACCGAGTCCCAGGACTGGGGAAGCATGCTTTTTCGGATGTACCAGCGGTGGGCTGACCAGCACGGGTTTGCCGTTGAAACGGCGGACTACCAGGTGGGGGATGAAGCCGGAATTAAAAGCGTAACCCTTCTGATTAGGGGGGATAACGCGTATGGATACCTTCGGGGCGAAAGGGGGGTTCACCGATTGGTCCGGATTTCTCCGTTTGATGCGGCGGGTCGCCGGCATACTTCGTTTGCGTCGGTAAACGTAATGCCCGAACTTGACGATTCCGTTGAAGTTGAACTTCGGCCTGAAGATATTAAAATGGAGGTTTTCCGGTCAAGCGGTGCCGGGGGTCAACACATTAATAAGACATCTTCTGCTGTTCGGTTAATTCATATCCCAACGGGAATTGTAACTTCCAGTCAGGCGGAACGGTCCCAGTTTCAAAACCGGGCAACCGCAGAAAAAATGATGCGGGCTAAGCTCTACCAAATGAAACTAGAAGAACAGGCCAAGAAGAAGGCTGCTATTCAGGGAGAGCAGCTTGAAATTGGGTGGGGTTCCCAGATTCGCTCGTACGTTTTCCATCCATACACGATGGTTAAGGATCACCGGACCAATTATGAAACGGGGAACGGTCAGGCGGTTATGGATGGTGATTTGGATCCGTTCATTAATGCGTACCTTCAGTGGAAACTGCAACAACAAAATCCCCAGTAGGAGTTAGTAAATGAAAGTAGTTGGGTGGCTCCTCGGAGCGATCGTATTTAATCCATTATTATGGTTGGGTGGCGTGATGCCCGGAATTAATTACCTGGTACGAATTCGTCAGGAACGCCACCAGTGGCGCCAAGCCGTTGACCGTGATTGGTATGAGGGCCGGCACTTTATCATGGCTTTTGGCGGAATGGCTCTCATTGGTATTGGCGGGACAATTTTGATGCGGGTAACCGTAAGTTGGGAGTTGGTGGCTGTTTATGGTTTTCTCGCTGGAATAGTGGCATTAACCAATTGGTGGCATAATTTAACACCGCTGTTGATTTTAGTTCCAGTTGGGCTGACACTGATTACCAAGGATGGTGGTGCACTGCACGCTACTTTAGTATTTACAGTGTTTATTTGTATCACCCGGTTAATTTTAAGCTTGTTTGGTGGTCAGAAGGTTAGTCCCCGGATGGTAATGAACCGGCGTCACCATGTCTTTGCGCGGTACGAGTGGCGGGAAACGACCATCCTACCGGTGTTTGTGATGGTAGGAACCCGTCAAGGCCCGATTCCCATTATCATATTTTTCCCAGTAGGGATTCACCGGGTAATTCAGGAAAAAACAACGGCACCGGTAGTGCGCCACCTTCAAATGGTGACTGGCATTCAGTGCGGACTGGCGCTTTTAGGAAGCTTTACGGGGTACTCGGCGCTCCGGGCGGGGCTAGGTGTTGCGTTGGTAATGGTGAGCTGTTACGATATTGGCAATCAATGGTGGCGAATCCACCATCACTCCCCGGTTGTGACGGCCGCAACGGATGGAATCCGGGTAGTCGCTGTTCGTCCAGCAACGCCAGCAGCGCGGATGGGATTACGTCCGGGTGATGTTGTGGTGGCGTGCAATGATGCGCCGGTCCATAATCACCGGGAGTTGTACGCGGCCCTGCAACGCAGCGCAGCGTATTGCCGCTTGCGCGTTCGGACAGTGACGGGGGACATGAAGTTAGTTGAGAGTAGTTTATATGCGGGGGTTCCCCATGAAGTGGGAATTGTGACGTTCCCCGCAGCGGTTTATTCACGGGTAGGTGAGCTAAAATGAAGGAATCCCGGATTCACCGGTCAACACAAAATAAGTTTTTATTAGGCGTTTGTGGTGGGTTAGCGGCCCACTGGGGAATCAGGGCAAACTACCTGCGCGCAACGTGGGTAGGGATTACCGTTATCTGCATGTTGTTTCCCCGAATGGTTGTCTTGCCGGTGGGATTATACCTGGTATGTTACCTGCTGATGGGGGCACCGGAAGATGGTGAGTCGACTAATTCGCGGTCGGCGTGGACTGATATGTTTACTAACCGGACGACCACTTCAGCGCGGCAGAAGCGCCCAGCGGGAAGAAAGATTATTACTGATGTTCATGAACGAGACGTCCATGAACACCGAGAGGACGATTAACGTGGGTTTTTGGAAACGAATTATCATTAATGCCATTGTTTTCTTAGCGGTAGCGGGCTTTTTCCCGGTAGGTTTTCATGTGGCCAACATTTGGGTTTCCCTGATTGCGGCTGTTGTCTTGAGTGTCCTTAATATGGTAGTTAAGCCGTTATTAACGGTTATTTCATTACCAATTACTGTGCTGACACTAGGACTCTTTTCGTGGGTAATTAACGCGGTAATGTTGGAGTTAACCGCCTTGGTGGTTGGAGGAGCATTTGCCTTTGCTAACTTTGGGTGGGCGCTGGTAGTGGCGTTAATTATTAGCGTGGTTAATGTAGTGATTACAAACTATTTTACGGATTAGTGAGGCGAATTAGATGACGGAAAATAAGCGTCGTTTTAAAGTGGAAATTGGCGGCAAGGAATACATTATCATTGGGGAGGCTAGTATGGCCCGCATGAATGCGGTCGTGGGTATAGTGAACCAGCAATTGGCAGCGATTAAGGAGCAGATGCCCGGGATTTCAGATGAACGGGCGGCAATTTTAACAGCTGTAAATGCAGTGGCCGACCAACTTGCGCTCCAACAAAAAAGCAAGGAGTAAACGTCCTTAGGAGGTTGACGGGATGGTTTCCGTAATTATTGTTCTGTTACTATTGTTAGCGCTGCGGCATGGTTACCGGCGGGGATTAATTCGAGGAATTTTGAATTTTATTAGCGTGATCGTTACGTTTATCATCAGTATTCGGTTGTCCGGTACGGTGGGCCGTTTTTTGGCGGGAATTTTTCCAGCGGTTGCGAATACCGGAGACTGGCTTCTTTTGCGCGCTAACCTGAACCTGATGTTTTATAAGTTCGTTGCGTTTTGGGTCGTGGCGATTATTTGTGGGATTATTGCACGGTTTATTGTTCGGGCAATCAATCGGATTGCAGATTTGCCGCTTCTTGCAACGCTTAACCGGTTAGCAGGGGCGGTGTTTTCATTTTTAACGGCCTACGTGGTTATTTTCGGTGGGCTCCTTTTGTTAAGCGCTTGGCCAGTAGCATCTGTTCGGCAAGCAGTCAGTACGTCAATGGTGGCGAATGCCATGTTAATGAAGACCCCGGGGTTGTCAACTATGACGACTAACAGCGTTACTCCTGCAGAGCAGGGGGGGTCTGGCCAACAACAACCGGTTATTAACGAACAATAGCCGTAGGGGGGATATGATAATGAATAAAAAAACCCTGATTACCTTAGAGTATGCAAAAATTAAACATGCTGTGCGGGAAGAGACGACAACGGCGATGGGAGCGCAACTCGTTGACCAACTAACCCCCCACACGGATTTGACGTGGGTTAAAGAGCAGTTAGCTGGTACCCAGGATGGAATGGATGTGTTGCGGTTGAAGGGCGGGATCCCGCTTCCACAACTTGTAACAATTACCCCCGCGCTTAAACGGCTTAAAGTGGGAGCAACCCTTAACGGGAAAGAGCTTGCTTCAATTGCCCGGGTGCTCCGCGCGGCAAACGAGGTGCGGGTGTTTTTTAAGCAGTTGACTGCAGAGCAGGATGCGCAACTCCCCGTTATTACGCACCTTTTAGAACAGTTGGTAACACTTCCTAAAATTGGAAGTCGTTTGATTCGCTCCGTTGAGTTTGATGGTCACGTTACTGACGATGCTTCGCCGGAACTAAAACGGCTTCGGCACCAGATTACTAGTACGGAAGCAAATATTCGGGCGGAACTAAATAGTTATACGCACGGCGCAAATGCGAAGTACCTGAGTGATGCGGTTATTACGTTGCGGGATGACCGGTACGTTATTCCGGTCAGAGCGGAAAACCGCGGCCGGTTTGGGGGTGTCGTTCACGACCAGAGCGCATCTGGCCAAACGCTCTTTGTTGAGCCAGAACAAATCGTTACCCTTAACAACCGGCTTCGCCAGCAGCAGTTAGCAGCAGCTGAAGAAGTTCGACGAATATTAGCGGAATTATCAGCGTTACTTGCGCCGTATACGACTGAGCTTGCAGGGAACGCGGCGGTATTAGGCCAGCTTGATTTCATTAATGCCAAGGCCCGGTACGCTAAACACCTCCGGGCAACCAAGCCGGCGATTTCCCCTAAAAATGACGTGTATCTCCGTCAGGCATGGCACCCACTTTTAGATCCAAAGAAGGCGGTGAAAAACGATCTCGCTATTGGGGCGGATTATCAGGCGATGGTAATTACGGGGCCCAATACCGGGGGGAAAACAATTACGTTGAAGACGTTTGGGTTGATTCAGTTGATGGGACAGTCCGGGATGTTTATCCCCGCGGCTGAGGAAAGCCGGATTGGCGTCTTTAGTGATATTTTTGCCGATATTGGGGATGAACAGTCCATCGAGCAAAGTCTTAGTACATTTTCAGCGCATATGACAAACATCGTTGCGATTATGCGGCAGGCGGATGCGCGCGCGTTAGTCCTCTTTGATGAGCTTGGTGCTGGAACGGATCCCCAGGAAGGAGCGGCGTTAGCAATTGCCATTCTGGATGCAGTTGGCGCGCGGGGCAGTTTTGTTGTGGCGACGACGCACTATCCAGAATTAAAGGCCTACGGGTACGAACGGCCAGGAACAATCAACGCTTCAATGGAATTTGACAGCAAAACACTTCAGCCAACGTATCATCTGTTGGTTGGAATTCCTGGACGGAGTAATGCGTTTGATATTGTCCAGCGGCTGGGGATGGATCCGACGGTAGTTACAGCAGCTCGTAATTTAACTGCTGATGATAACCAGGATCTCAACGATATGATTGCCGATTTAGTTGCAAAACGCCGGCAACTTGAGAACGATCAGGTTGCGCTTAATAAAAACCTTGAGGCGGCGACGGAACTGCACGCTGATTTGAGTAAACGGTTTACTCAATTTATCAACGAGCGAGAGCAACTGATGAACCAGGCGAAACGGTCCGCTAACGAACTGGTTGCCAATGCTAAAAAGAAGGCTAACGCAGTTATTAGCGACCTGCGGCGGATGCGGAACGAGCAACACGCCCCCGTTAAGGAAGATAAATTGATTGCGGCCCAAGGAAAGCTAAATGCCTTAGAGCAGAACCCGACGTTAAGGAAAAACCGGGTATTGCGACGGGCAAAGCAACAGTATGTTTTTCATGCCAACGATGACGTTCTTGTTAAATCGTATGGCCAACGCGGAGTGCTTCTTCGTAAGGTCGGGAACCACCAGTGGGAGGTTCAGCTGGGGATTTTGAAAATGAAGATTGATGAGGCGGACCTGGAGAAGGTGCGTGCCCCGCGAAAGAAATCCGGTGGAAAACGGGCACATCCAACCGTTAAAACGGCCCGTGCAAGTCACGTATCACCCACGTTGGATTTACGCGGAGAACGTTATGATGCCGCAATGACGAAGGTTGATCGTTACCTAGATGCCGCTCTTTTAGCCGGGTATCAGTCAGTGACGATTGTGCACGGAAAGGGAACCGGAGCACTTCGAACGGGTATTACAAACTACCTTAAGAATAACGCAGCAGTAAAGAGCTTTAACTTTGCAGCCCCGAATGCGGGCGGAAACGGTGCAACGGTGGTACACTTTAAGTAGTTTCGGTGGAGGCATCTGATGCACCGGGAAACATAAACTGTGTTATAATTACTTACGAAAAGTAAGAAAGAAGGGGTTAACATGGAAGAGTTAACGACAAAGAATTTTGATGAGAAGACTGCACACGGCGTATCGTTCACCGACTTTTGGGCAACATGGTGTGGTCCTTGCCGGATGCAGGGACCGGTTGTTGAAGAGCTTGACGATGAAATGGGTGATCGCGTACATTTCAGCAAAGTGGATGTGGACGAAAACCAAGAGTTGGCCCAACAGTTCGGAATCATGAGTATCCCAACGATGTTAATTAAGAAGGACGGGAAAGTTGTTGATACAATTGTGGGTTACCATCCAAAGGAAGCCCTAAAGAAGGAAATCGAACAATATTTGAACTAAGTGTAAACAATAAGCAGGTCAGTGTTAGAAAAACGCTGGCCCGTTTATTGTATTAAGCCTAAGCTGTAGAACAAGTGGTGATTGTCACGGCGTAGCTTGTTCGGCATAATGGAAGCAAGTTGATTGGAGGGTGATTACGTGAAAAAGACGGTTGTAGTTGCAACGGGCAATGCGGGAAAAGCGCGGGAATACGCAGCGCTTTTTGCCCCAAAGGGATTGACCGTTAAAACGTTGGCGGATTTTAACGATGTTCCGGTAATTCATGAGACGGGAACAACCCTTAGGGAAAACGCCATGATTAAGGCCCAAACAATTGCTGAGGCGTTGACAATCCCCGTTTTGGCGGATGATACAGGGTTGTTTGTAGATGCGCTGAACGGAGAGCCTGGAGTATATACCGCCCGGTATGCGGGTGATCACGATGATGCAGCCAATCGCGCAAAATTGCTGACGAACCTTGTAGGGGTTCCAGTGGAAGAGCGAACGGCCCACTTTGAGACGGTCATTGTGGCGGTTAAGCCTGATGGAAGTGCGCCGTTAATTGCTACGGGACGGTGTGACGGTCAAATTACGCTGCACGAACAGGGGGTTGCCGGGTTTGGGTATGATTCACTTTTCTATTGTCCGAAAGTGCACGCAACGTTTGCGGAGACAACGGTGGCTGCAAAGAATAAGGTAAGTCACCGCGGTCGGGCAATGCAACACTTAATGATGCAGTTTGATGAGTGGTGGAATTAGCAGGAGTGGACTGTGAAAAGGGAAGCACATTATATCCAGGACCGGTTAATCTTTTGGTGCCTTACTACAATGATCCTGTTTGCTGCAAATATTCTGCTTCAGAGTCAGTTCCTTGCATGGGTGGTTTTGATGGCCGTCGGGTGGTGCGTGGTGTTACTGGTTTTATGGTTTCTCGCACTGATAAAAAAGTAGTAGTTAAGAGTTGACAATAGTGGCCGAACCTGTATAATAGTAAGAGTACTTTTGGTATTGCCCGTTGGTCAAATTGGTTAAGACGTCGCCCTCTCAAGGCGGAGTTACGGGTTCGATCCCCGTACGGGTGATAAGCAGAACATGTGCGATGGACTGTGATTAATCACAGTCCATTCTTTGTAGTACTAGTTGCAGTATAAAATTGTTATAATAGAGTTAAAGATGGAACTGTCAGAAAGGAGATCAACATGCTAAGAAGAACTAAGAACCTTTTACGTGCGTATGGTGTTTCTTACGATAAAGAGCACGTTAATCCAATGATGGTACCTGAGCGGGTGTACGTTCTACGCTTTGGCAAGGATCCGGATAATCTGAACAACCGGTTTATCGTTGATTATAATTATACGATTACTGGCCGGATTAAGATTAACAAGATTTCACTTCGCCTGCATAAACAGGTGCATCCGCGGGAATTTGACAATGAAGCGCAACTGTTAAGTTATTTGAAGCGGAAGGCATACCGTTATACCGGGAAAAAGCAGTGTGAAATGCACGTGGCTAAAGGAAAATAATAAAGGCGAAAGCGGTGCTGGGAGATTTTCCGGCGCCGCTTATTGTATTTTTATTAAGGATAGCCATAATTTAAAATAATATTATTTATAGCAACGGTTCGCTCGACTTACTAATTTGGTTTCATTATACTAGAAGCAGACGTTAATGAGCTTAGGTGAAAGGATGAAAATAATGGTTAAACGTAAAGCGATTATGATTGGTGCGGGGTTAGCGAACATGGCGGCCGCTGTGTATCTGATTCAGGAAGGAAAGTGGGATGGCGAAAACATCACATTCTATAGCCTTGATGACCATGGTTCCAATGACGGATCAACCGATAAGGCGCAGGCCGGCGAGTATTGGAACAAGAATTACCCGATGAATAATACAAAGGGTTTTATTGCCCGGGGTGGCCGGATGTTAAACTACCGGACGTATGTAGATTTGATGGATCTACTAGCGCGGGTCCCATCAGTAACGGAGCCGGGAATGACGGCGGCAGAGGATACGCGCGATTTTGACGCTTACCATCGGACGTATGATAAGGCACGGTTATTAAAAGGCGGTGTCGGCATCGTTGATGGCGGGAAACTTGGATTGAATAATAAGGATCGTTTGTTATTAACGAAGCTGGTGATGATGCCGGATAGTCAGGAAGAACTGCTTGATAACGTAACAATTGCTGAGTACTTTAAGGATGACCCGCACATGTTTCAGACGAACTTCTGGTACATGTGGGAGACAACCTTTGCTTTCCGAACACAAAGCTCCGCACAGGAATTACGGCGTTACATGCACCAGATGATTTACGAATTCACCCAAATTGAGCATCTTGTGGGGGTTAATCGAACACGATACAACCAGTATGAAAGTATCATGTTACCCCTGATTAAGTATTTACAAGGACAGGGATGCCACATTATTCTAAACCGGCGCGTTACGGATTGGGAATTTAAGGAAACAACCATGCAAGATGAGATTACTGTTACGGGATTGGTAATGGAAAATACTGAAACGGGGGAAGAAGAACACGTTACCGTTGATGATGATACGGCGGTAATCTTTACTAATGGTTCAATTACCGACGCCGCTACTATCGGGGACTTTAATACACCTGCATCTGAAAACATGGACTATGGGGCGGCTTCAAGTCTATGGAAGAAGGCCACGGAGCACTTCTATAACCTTGGGAATCCGGATAAGTTTTTTGCAGATCGTGATGCGAGCGAATGGGTTAGCTTCACGTTAACAACGAATAACCATCTTCTGTTAAACGAAATTACGCGAATTACCACCCAAGAACCAGGAAATGCCTTGAACTCCTTCATTTCAACGGAACCGATTACGCCGCTTGGTCACGAGGACGTCAATATGTCGATTGTGGTGCATCATCAGCCGCACTTTACAACCCAGAAGCCGAACGAGACTGTTTTGTGGGGGTATTTCTTGTATCCGCGGCGCCACGGTGAGTTCGTTGACAAGCAGTACATTAAGATGACCGGGAAGGAAATGCTTGAAGAATTAATTGGGCAGCTGTCTAAGGTTGATCCGGGGCCGGTAAATATTAAATCAAAGAAAAAGGAAATTATGGCCAGCGTAGTTAACTGCATTCCAGTTTACATGCCGTATGCTTCCGCCTTGTTTAACAATCGGGCTAAGAGTGACCGGCCGGAGATAATTCCGGCAAACTCCACGAACTTAGCGTTTACGGGGGAATTTGTTGAACAGCCGTATCAGATGATTTTTACCGAACAAAGCGCGGTTCGTTCTGGCGAAATTGCTGCGTTCCACTTTGCGGGAGTACCGATGAAACGGTTAGTTAAAAACCCGCGGTACGATAAGGATCCGAAAACGTTATTCCGGGCAACTAAGAAGATGTTTGAGTAGGATAATTAGTAGTGTTAATGACGTCCCAGCTGGGACGCCATTTTTTTGCGAAAAAAACGCGAAATGTTATTGACAGTAAAGGAATAAATTAATATACTGTAAAAGTCGGTTGATAATTATTGGGCATTAGCCAAACTGGTAAGGCAGCGGACTCTGAATCCGTAATGTACTGGTTCGAATCCAGTATGCCCAATCACTGGGAGTTCACGGAGGTGGGCTCTTTTTTTATATCTAAAGGGGGGAAAAGAAGCGATGTTTGCCCAAACAACGGCGTTATTAAACCAAATGATTACGACCGGCGTAGTCCCGGGAATGGCGTGGGCGCTAATTCACGGCGATACGGTAATTAAGCGTGTCGAGGGGAAGGCGGCCGTGATCCCTCAAGCCGAACCTCTCCGTCCAGGAATGTTATATGACGTAGCCTCCCTTACAAAGGTAGTGGGGACGACTACGGTGTTGTTGCATTTGATGGAGGCTGGACAGCTGGATGTGGATTGTCCGGTAGTAACGTATCTTCCGGAGTTTTTTGATTCCCGCGTTACTATCCGGCACTTGTTGACCCACACGGCGGCAATTAGCGGTTATATTCCCCACCGGGACCAGTTAACGGGTTCCCAGTTAATTAATGCATTGATGGGCCTTCATATTGGTTCACGGTTGGGGCGGCAGGTGCGTTATACGGATTTGGGATTGATTTTTGCTGGTTTAGTGGTTGAGGCTGTGACGGGAATGCCCGTTCAAGAGGCCATTAGGCGCATTGTCCTTCGACCGTTAGGAATGCGGCACAGTACGTTTACTCCGCGTGATCCGGCTAAGTGCGTTCCCACTACGGTGACGCCAGGCGGGAATGTTTTACGTGGTGTTGTTCATGACCCGAAAGCCCGGCAATTACAGCGTAGGTGTGGGTCAGCTGGTTTGTTTACAACGCTGGATGATTTAATTACCTTTTGTCAGTGGATGATGACGGATGAATTCCAGCACCCGATTATTAGCAGCGCGCTTATTAACCGGCTTTTCGCTGATTGGACTCCAACAGGAACGCTGGGGCGGTCTTTGGGATGGGATCTTCGATATACGTCTAGCGGGCAGGTATGTCTTCACCACACAGGTTATACCGGGCCAATGCTGTTGATTGATAAACAGGCGCACGATGCGTTGATTTTACTGACTAATCGGGTGCACCCGCAGCAAGATAATCACACGTTTATTGATCGACGAGCGGAGGTAGTGCAGGTTTACCTTGCTGAAAAGGAGTCGGTTTCATAAGTCTAGTATATGGGAGAAAATAATTTCAGGGGGAATGAACAATGGGTGAACCATATTTCTTAACGCCAGTTTTTCAGGAGAAAATGTGGGGCGGTACCCGGCTTCATGATGAGTTTGGCTATGATATTCCCAGTGATCACACGGGAGAATGTTGGGCCATATCCGCCCATCCGCATGGACTGGCCACGGTGGCAACCGGACCGCATCGGGGAATGTCCCTTGATCAGGTGTGGGCCAAGCACCGGGATGTGTTTGGGAACGCCCCAGGAAATGTTTTCCCGTTACTCACTAAGATTTTGGATGCGAAGATGGATCTTTCCGTTCAGGTACACCCGGATGACGCATACGCAATGGAGCATGAGCACGAACCGGGGAAAACGGAGTGCTGGTACGTGATTAAGGCCGATCCGGGTGCAACGATGATTTATGGTCATCATGCTAAGAACCGGGCGGAATTACGGAAAATGGTTGAAACGGGACAATGGAATCAACTCCTTCGGCGGGTTCCCGTTAAGGCGGGCGATTTCCTGTACGTTCCGAGTGGGACTGTTCATGCTATCGGAAAGGGAATTATGGTCCTTGAAACGCAGCAGAGCAGTGATACAACGTACCGTTTTTACGACTTTGACCGTGTTGATCCGATAACGGGGAAGAAGCGGCCGCTTCACATTGAGCAATCCGTTGCGGTGACGAACGTTCCGCATAGTGATCCGCAGTTAACCCTGGAAAAGACCATCATCGGGGACGTTAGGGTAACACGATTTGTAAAGACGCCGTTCTTTACGGTTTATCGCTGGCAGGTTGTTGATGGAGCCGGGACGTTTGCGCGGGGAGAAGCTCCATATACGTTGGTTTCGGTACTGGATGGTGTTGGTAGCATTACGGTTAATGGGACCGCCTATTCATTGCGAAAGGGACAACATTTTATTCTACCTAATGATGTAAGGCGGTGGACGCTAGCAGGAAATCTCGTGGCAATCGCGTCGGAGCCGGGAGAACGGGTATAAAATATAATTTTTTGCTCGTGTAGAATAAAAAACCTATTACCGCCATTTGAAGTGGTAATAGGTTTTTTATAATGGATGTTACTTTAATTTATGTTCGTGATGCCATGTGAACTGTAAGTACGCAATATATAGCGTAATTAATTGGAACGTATTATGTGGGTCAAGTTCGAATATTTTTTTGATACTTAGTAAGCGATGGTTTAACGTATTGCGATGGATATGCATTTTATTAGCGGTAATTTTAATACTTTGGTTATAACGAATGTATTCGCCAATTGTGGCAATCAATTCTTGGCCGAAAGTAGTTTGGGATAACCGGTTAAATCTATCTACTAATGATTCCAAATGAAAATTTTGGCTCATTAAATCACTAATTAGAGCGACATCTTTATAATAAATCATCTTTGGATTATGAAGAATTTGCTGGATTTCAATCGTTTGATAGGCTTGATCAGCTGAATTGCCAAGGTTTATATTGGGTTCTCCAATTCCTAAAGGTAATTGTTTGGTATGACAAATTTTAATCAGGTGATTAATTGTTGATGCTTGGTAGGTAATTACGATTGAGGTTGACCCAGTTGGGGAGAGTGTAAAGTCCTTTGGATTAACATAAATTGAACGGATAAATTGTGGTGTACAGCGAACCGCAAGGACACGCCACTGGTGATTCAGGTTAATTTTAAGTTGTTGTGCCTCCAGAACAAAGGTTGTGCGTTGCATAATATCCGTTTTTATTTTGATCCATTGATTTAAAAAACGGTTAAGTTGATCATGGTGCGAATTTTGTTGGCGGTTAATTTCAGATTGGTGAAGTAATAACTCAGCGGTGGCTTGTAATAGAGAAGCCAGCGGGGTAACGGTTTGGGGATTACCAGTAATTCCAATCACACCAATAACTTCTCCGCCATAGAATAACGGCATGTTGACTCCTGGTTGTCCATGGGGTCCGAACGATGCATCCATGGGTAAAATTTTACGTTCTTCAATTGCTTGTAACGCACCAACATGAAGTGTATTAATTCTGTCGTGATTGCCACTAGCAATAATGTATCCATGTTCATTCATAATATTGACATTATACGGAATTCGTTCCATTGCGGCGTTGACGATTTCCTGGGCTAGATCAGCTGTTAATTCCATTTGGATTCCTCCATATTTGTTTTAGCAAGTAAAACGGGATGGGATTTGATGAATCCCCATCCCGTGTTAATTTATTAGGAGTGCATGAAAGCTTTGATTAAACGGCCTACTTCCTCGGCCGTTTGTGACAAATCATGTCTTGTGTCGGCTAAAGCTTGTTTTAACGGTTTGGCGCCGGTTGGGGTTGAAAAGATGGCGTCAATTCCATCAGAGCTGTATAGAGTATCGATTCCTTTACCAATATTACCCGCTAGCACAATGACTGGCGCATGCGGAGCAACGGATTTGGTTGCGCGTGCGACGCCAAAAGGAGTTTTACCATATTGTGTTTGAAAATCAATTTTTCCTTCACCCGTAAGCACAACATCAGCATCTTGGGCACGTTGTTTTAGTTTAACCGTATCGATTATTAAGTTGACCCCTGCTTTTAATTGTGCGTGGCAAAAGGCCAACAAGCCAGCTCCTAATCCTCCGGCAGCGCCGGCGCCGGGTGATAATTCAACGTTCATTCCTAAATCACGGGTAATGAGCTGGGCGTAGTGATGGAGATTTTTATCCAAAGAATTAACCATTGATGGGGTTGCCCCTTTTTGAGGGCCAAAAACCATTGCAGCACCATTTTTACCAGTAAGCGGGTTAGTAACGTCAGAAGCAATTTGGATTTGGGTATGGCTAATCCGGGGATCGATTTCCGCAATGTTAATTTGTTCTAATTTGTCCAGCATGCCACCTCCCCAGGATAGTTCTTTCCCTTTTTTATCAAGTAAGTGTGCTCCCAATGCCTGCGCCATTCCCGCACCACCGTCGACTGTTGCACTTCCGCCGATACCAATTAAGATTTTTTTGACATCATGATCAAGTGCATTTTTAATTAATTCGCCAGTACCGTAAGTGGTTGCTACTAATGGATTTAGTTCCTTTGATTGCATTAATTCCATCCCGCTGGCTGCTGCCATTTCGATTACAGCTGTTTTATGGTCGCCAAGAAGGCCGTATCGGGCGTTGATTTTACGCCCTAAGGGGTCATGTACTGGCGTTGTAATAAAATGACCATTGGTGGCATCGATTAAAGATTGGACCGTTCCTTCGCCGCCATCTGCCATTGGAATAAGTTCGTAATCTGCTTTTGGAAAAACACGTTTCATCCCGGTCATCATTAATTGGGCCGCTTCTTTGGCGGTAACTGACCCCTTAAATGAATCTGGAGCAATAACAATTTTCATTATAATCATCCTCCAATTTTATTTTATAAATGTAATAATCCGTACATTATGGTAGCAGTAATCATAGCGGCTGTTCCGCAAAGCGCCTCAAAAATGATGGCCTTGGACCGTTCTTTAATATTCATGTGCATGGCATTTTGCGTAACGTGAAAGTAGTTTCCTTGGGGAAGTGAATCGATTACGATTGCACTGCAGTGAACCATTGCTGCTGCTGCTAATGGGGCGACGCCAAAATCTAGAATTGCTTTCGAGAAAGCTTTTGTAGCCAGGATAACGCCAGTAGAAGTTGAGGCGGCAGCGCCAGACATTAATAGTCCTGACAATGGTGCAAGTAAAACGCCAGGAATATGCATTGTTTTAATTCCAGTGATTAATAATTGCGGGAACGTTGATTGCGTTATTGTTGCGCCAATTGCACCTGCTCCGATTAAGATGAGGACGACATCGGTCATTTTACTAATTCCGGTTGCCGCAAAGGAACGAAGGTGCTTCCCTTGGTGCATTGCAAGTGCACCGATTATGGCGGCAAGGGGTAAAACGTACATTGCGTCTAAATTACATTTTTCTAACCATGCTAGATGAAAAATTGCGCCAATCGGAGTCAATAACAGGAGAATGATTGCGACGGTCGGCGCAACTAATGCACTCCCAAGTGAAGGTAACTGTCTTTTGGCGTTCTCAGTATCCTTAATGTCTGCGGAAGTAACTTGACTTCCAAGGTGTTGAATACATATTACGACAATGACCGTTGTCGCTAACGTTGTCAATGCAGGAACAAAATCTGCAATCATTACTTGGCTAAGTTGCAGTCCAAAACCGTGAGCAGCGGCAATTGTATTGGCATTTGGTGAAATGATATTACCTGCTTTGCCGCCGCCCGATAAGGCAATTAGTAGGGCAAGTTTAGAGATGTTTAGCTTTTTGCCGACTTCTAGGGCAATTGGGGCCATAATAATAACCGTTACTGGAATAAATACACCTACTGCAGTAATAATCATTGAGGCCAATGCTAACGCTAAAATAGCAAACCGGTCGCCTAGTTTATGTACAATTGTTCGTGCAAGGGTATCGGCAGCGCCTGATTCCATCATTACACCTGCTAGCATTCCTGCAGCAAGGACGCGCATAACCGTACCCATTACGTTAGCGGCGCCGTGAACGATAACGTTAATTGCCTGTGTTAAGCTGGCTCCGCCCAAGATTGCACCAATTAAGGCACCAACCATTAATGAATACACCGGATTAAGCTTCTTTAAAATTAAAATGATTGCAAGGGCTAATCCCAATAATGCTCCCCACCATGTGATCATAAAATCTCCCCCTTTTTTATTGTGATAAATTATACTATATTTGCAGTTTAAGAAAGAATATGTGGGAATTCAATGTTCATTTGCATAATAATAACCGCTAAAATACAGGAATATTTGTGTATCATTGTTTTTTGCTGTGAATGCAGAACAAGTGACAAAAATCACTAGGTTACGTAAAAAAATAACCATCCACGGTGAACGAGAAATTTACGTGAATGGTACAGCTGAAAATGTTTAGTACGTTGGTTTGATTTTTAATGCTTTCGCCGCACTCAAATCCGCGTCGGGATACTTGCGTTTCAAGGCAATGAGAAGCAGGCGTTTTGCTAGTTCGCCGTTTCTAGCAAGCACCGGGCCGTGAAAGTACGTACAGAAGGTGTTTTTATGAATGGCCCCTTCCGTTCCGTCCTGACCGTTGTTTCCGTGGCCCTCGATGACTTGCCCAAGCGGCCGTTCGTTTTTTCCGAGGAAGGTCATTCCGTTGTGGTTTTCAAATCCATGGTAGATTTGTCCGGTTTCGGCATTTTTAATTTTAATGTCACCGATAAAACGGTTATTTTCCTGGGTTTCAGTGCGGTGGTCCAGGGCGTGGATCCCCTTTATCTTAGTGCCATCCGCCCCGACGTAGTATTCACCAAGAAGCTGGTAGCCTCCACAAACGGCAAGCAGCGGGCCGTCCGTTTCAATGTATTGGATAATGGCATCGCGCTTTGTTTGAATGTCATCAGAAACAACCTTTTGTTCCAGGTCTTGTCCCCCGCCAAAGAGAACCAAATCGGTGTTATCTGGGTCAAATTGCTGGTCAAGGGAAATAACTTCGGGGGTAATGTGGATGTTCATCTGCTTGGCATAGTACTGAAGCGTTAGGATATTTCCGATATCACTGTACGTATTAAGAAGGTTTCCGTATAGGTGGGTTAAGTGTAATTCGTATTTCATTACTTCATCTCCCCGTTAATGTATCCATCACTGGCAAGGAGCGCGCGCAACTGCAGCACCGCGGTGTACGTTGCGAGAACGTATACGTGTTTGGTGGGCATTTGTTTGATTGCTGTAACTACATCCTTGAGGTTTTCTTTGTGGTCAAAATGTTCTTCCGGAACGCCGGCAACCCGCAAGCGGAACGTAATATCGCGGTACCGCTCGCCACCGGTAAGAACCGCTGGAATCCGCTCGAACGGGAGGTCTTCAAACCGGCCGTCCCAAATCCAACTGGTATCAATTCCATCGGCGTAGTTCGCGTTCAGGAGGACCGCCAGCGAAAACGGTTCGTTGTCGGTTTTAATCATTTGTAATACCTGGTCTAATCCAACTGGGTTCTTAACGAGGATAAGCGTAACGTCCTTACCATCAAGGGGAATAACTTCCTGGCGGCCAAAGACCTTCTTGTCATTCGTGCTAAGTTGATGGACAATATCTTCCGGCAAAACGCCCATTTCCCGGGCAACGGCGTACGCGGCCAAGGCGTTGTAGATGTTATACGTGCCCCCAATGTGGAGGGTAATTTTATGGTTATTAATCATAAACGTTGATGATTGCGGCGTTTGGTTAACGATTGTTGTTACCTGGTAGGTTAGGCCTGGCCGGTGGAAATCACAGTGGGGGCAAAAGTACTTCCCTAGATTACCGTAAACCAGTTCCTTATACCGTAGAATGTGGTGACATTTAGGGCATAGCAATCCGTCCGTGTTAGCAGGGGCATTCTGGATTTTATCAGGCCGATTAGCAAACCCATAGTATATGATTTTGTTAGGAAGGGTTACGCTGTTGAAGATGGGTGCATCTCCGTTAGCGATAATAAGTGCATCGGGGTGCATTCGTACTCCCTTAAGGATCTTGTTATATGTGGTGTAAATTTCACCGTAGCGGTCCAGTTGGTCACGAAAAAGATTCGTGAAGACGTATGCTTTAGGGTTAACGTATTGCGAAATTAACGGGACGTTTGCCTCGTCGGTTTCAATCACCGCGAGGTGTCTTCCGCTTTTAGCTTTTTGGTTAGTTAAAAATGCCGTAACGATTCCCTGCATCATGTTTGACCCGCTGGGATTTGTTAGGATGTGCGGGAAGGCCGGGCGAAGCGCTTTAACCGTTAAATTAGTGGTAAGGGTTTTGCCGTTTGTTCCCGTAATGATAATGACCTCGTAGTTTTTAGCAAGTGTTGTTAGCACGGCTGGGTCAATTTTAAGTGCCAGGCCGCCGGGAAACGAGGTTCCGCCGCGGTGAAGGACATCGTGAAGGAGCCGGTACGATGATTTCCCCGCAAGGGCTGCAAATGAACTTCTAAGTGTCATGCCTTTATTATCCTTTCGTATCAAAAGCTTCCCCTGAATTTTATCATAAAACGAGTGCGGCGGCGGGATCGGACTACCAGTTGGTGCATTTTAGCGTAAAATCAGCTATACTTAGACGGAAAGACTGATAGAGGATGTGAAGTAGGGTGGCACAGCTTTTTTTTCGGTACGGTGCAATGAACAGTGGGAAAACCATTGAAATTTTAAAGGTGGCCCATAACTACGAAGAAGAAGGAAAACAGGTCATCATCATGACGAGCAGTGTTGATGATCGGGCAGGTCAGGGAGTAATTGCGAGCCGGATCGGACTAAAGCGAAGGGCGGAAATTATTTATCCGGAGACAAACGTTTTTGAACACGTTAAGGCGGTTCCCGGAAAGGTTTCGTGTGTACTGATTGACGAAGCAGAGTTTCTTCAGCGACACCATATCATGGAACTTACCCAGATTGTTGATGAGCTAGGGATTCCGGTAATGACGTTTGGGTTGAAAAATGATTTTCGGAATGAGTTGTTCGAAGGGACTAAGTATCTTCTCTTGTATGCCGATAAAATTGAGGAAATGAAGACGATTTGCTGGTTCTGTGAACGGAAGGCCACGATGAACCTTCGGGTTAATGAAGGGCATCCCGTTTACGATGGCGAACAGATTCAAATTGGGGGTAACGAAGCGTATTATCCGGTTTGTCGGGAACACTACTTTCATCCGAACGAGGAATTAATCCACCAGAACGTAAAGGAGGATTACGATTAATATGGATAAGTTATTTGACCGGTTACAAATGTTAGCTGACCGGTATGAAGAATTGGGCGGATTGTTGTCAGATCCGGACGTCATTGCTGACACCAAGCGGTTTACGAAGTTGTCCAAGGAGATGGCTGACCTAAAGGAAACCGTTGAAAAGTATGACCGTTATAAGAAGGTTGTTCAGCAGATCAAGGATGATGAGGAAATGCTTGATGCGGGCATGGATGATGAAATGACGGCCATGGTTAAGGAAGAACTCGCGGCCTCTAAGGAGGAGAAGGAGCAGCTCGAAGATGAAATTAAGATTCTGTTGATTCCCAAGGACCCTAACGATGATAAAAACATCATTATGGAAATTCGGGGTGCCGCCGGGGGAGACGAAGCGAGTCTCTTTGCTGCTGATCTTTTTTCGATGTACAGCAAGTACGCTGAGCGGCAGGGATGGAAGTTCCAGGTAATTGATAAGAATCAGACTGAAGTCGGGGGCTTCAAGGAAGTTGCAGTTTTGATTAGTGGGAACCAGGTATATTCAAAGTTAAAGTACGAGAGTGGGGCCCACCGGGTACAACGGGTACCGGTAACCGAATCAGCTGGCCGGGTACATACCTCAACAGCGACGGTGGTAGTTATGCCTGAAGAAGAGGACGTTGAGATTGAAATTGACCCAAAGGATATTCGGGTTGACGTTTACCGGTCGTCCGGAGCTGGTGGACAGCACATTAATAAGACGTCGTCTGCGGTACGAATGACCCATTTACCAACGGGAATTGTTGTTGCAATGCAAGATGAGCGTTCCCAACAACAAAACCGGGCGAAGGCGATGCAGATTTTAAAAGCGCGGGTGTACGACTATTACGCAACGAAGGAACAAAATGAGTACGACGAAAACCGGAAGTCAGCGGTTGGAACCGGAGACCGGTCAGAGCGAATCCGGACGTATAATTACCCCCAAAATCGGGTTACGGATCACCGAATTGGGTTGTCCTTAAATAAGTTGGATCGGATTATGAACGGAGAACTTGAAGAGATTATTGATGCCCTTGTTCTTTACGACCAAACCAAAGCGCTGGAAGAGCTCCAAAATGATTAGCCAGCCGACGTATTTTGAAGCCCAACAGTGGGCTTTTTCTTATGTTGCAGCCCATGGTGGTTACCGGGAAGATGCAACGTGGTTATTGCGTGCCCCTCATGAGTGGGATGCGACCGCGTTGCTCGTTCATTTGCAAGAGCCCATGCCGGTTACAGAGTGGCACCGGTACCAAGTCAACGTTCAACGGGTATGTACCGGTTGGCCGCCCCAGCAGCTGGTCGGGAAAGCACCGTTTTTTGGACGGTGGTTTACCGTGACGGAAGATACGTTGATTCCCCGGGTGGAAACGGGTGATTTGGTTGAGTGGCTCCTTGCAGATTATCCGGGGAGTGCGCCCAAGCAAGTTGTTGACATTGGGACCGGGAGCGGCAACATTGGAATCACGCTGAAGTTAGCTCATCCAGAGTGGCAGGTAACGTTAACGGATATTTCACCGTGGGCTGCACGGGTGGCGCGCCTCAATGCCCGTCAGTTAGGGGCAGTTGTTAGCGTAACAGTTGGAGACTTAACCGCGCCGTTAACCGGACAATATGACGTGCTTGTTATGAACCCGCCATATATTGCGATGACGGAGCAATCCCAGATGGATATAAGCGTGCGTAAGCATGAGCCTGTCAGGGCACTTTTTGCCCCGGAAAACGGGTTAGCAGTGTACCGCCGGTTAGCAAAAGAAGTGTTTCGGATTTTATCCCCCCACGGGCGGATATACCTTGAGATCGGCTGGCATCAGGGGGAAGCTGTTCGCCAACTCTTTGAAGGGCAGTTTCCAGCTGCGCAGGTAACAGTCCGTCAGGATGAAGCGGGCCATGACCGTATGGTGCGAGTATGTTTATAGTGAAAATGAGGACTATGGTGAAAGGAAGCGGTAATAATGATGATTACGCGGATTTATCAGCCAGACGAATACGAAGCTGCGGCAAAGGAGATTCAGCTTGGCGAATTGATCGCTTTTCCAACGGAGACGGTCTATGGCCTTGGTGCGGATGCCACTAATGAGCAGGCGGCCAAGCGGGTATACCTGGCAAAGGGCCGCCCGTCTGACAACCCGTTGATTGTGACGGTTAGTTCACAGGCGATGATGGAGCGCTTTACCGGACCGGTGGATAAGCGGGCCCAACGGTTAATCGACCATTTCTGGCCAGGTTCGCTGACGTTAATCTTTAACGTTGCTCCGGGAAAACTATCCAAGACGGTGACGGGGGGGCTGACTACGGCGGCATTCCGGTGTCCTGCCAACGAAACAACGCGGAAGATGATTGCGGCGGCTGATACGCCAATCGTTGGACCATCAGCCAACACTTCTGGAAAACCAAGCCCAACAACAGCCCAACATGTTTATCACGATATGAATGGTCGGATTGCGGGAATTATTGATGACGGACCGACAAAGGTGGGTGTTGAATCAACCATCCTTGATCTTAGTAAGGGGCAGCCGACAATTCTTCGTCCTGGAGCGGTTACGCCAGAAGAAATTGAGGGCGTCCTTGGTTGTCCGGTATTAGCTGATAATCATCACGTCGGGAAAACTGAAATTCCCAAGGCACCTGGGATGAAGTACAAGCATTATGCGCCAGCCGCTCAGGTACTAATTGTCGCTACTGATGAGTGGCCGGAGGCACTTCGATGGGCTGACCGGCAGGAAAAAAAGGTTGGCGTAATGGCGTCAGCGGTGCTGAAAAAACAGACGTCCCACCCGTTCTTTGATATAGGGGCGGATGTCGCAACGGCTAGTCGCAGGCTCTTTGCTGGATTACGGTATTTTGATAGCAACGTACCTGTTGATTACATCCTTGCTCCCGCATACCCTGAAGAAGGGCTAGGAATGGCGTACATGAACCGGTTGCGAAAAGCAGCAGGAGACCAGTTCTTCCACGGTTAGTATGGTATGATTATGATGATTAAGCCGGTACCGTGATGCCGGGATAGGAGCGTGACAGCATGAAAAACTTTACGGTGGTTAGTCACCCGTTGGTTCAGCATAAATTGACGATTATTCGGGATAAGGATTGTAGCACAAATCAATTTCGGCAATGCGTGACGGAAATCGCCCAGCTGATGACGTATGAAGCAACCCGGGATTTTCCCTTGGAGGATGTTACGGTAACGACGCCAATGGGAACGGCAACGGAAAAGAAGCTTGGCGGGAAGAAGCCTGTCGTGGTTCCAATTTTACGAGCCGGAATGGGGATGCTGGATGGAGTGTTGGATATGCTTCCGTCTGCTAGGGTAGGATTCATCGGAATGCAACGGGACGAAGAAACCCTGGTTCCGGAAGAGTATTATGCTAAATTTCCCCATAAACTTAGTGACAGACAGGTAATCATCATCGACCCGATGTTAGCAACGGGGGGCTCTGCCATGATGGCAGTCGAGGCGCTCAAGCAACGGGGGGCAAAACGAATTAAGTTCCTAAGCATCGTGGCGGCTCCTGAGGGGGTTGATAAACTGATGGCTGCTCATCCTGACATTGAGCTGTATGCAGCAGCCCTTGATGACCGTCTTAATGAAATTGGGTACATTGTTCCGGGGTTAGGTGATGCGGGTGACCGGTTATACGGAACAGTCGATGTGAATTAGGGTAATAATTTCCGGATTTGGACGGGGAATCGGCTGAATCCGGTTTTTTGGTATGCGGTTTATTATTCGCTGTTTTGGGAATAACGCTGCCTTATCGGGGTGTTGTTAGGACAGGATTGTTCGGTATTGGCCTAAGAAATTTCCAAATTAACTTTGTGAAATTGAGGTGTAAGTGGTATGATTCTACATGTATTCACGGGATTTTTGCCCCTGAATTCTCTTATGGTTCGACCTTATTGTTTAACCGTATGATTTTATTTGAAAAGAGGTGAGACTTGTGGATGAATCGTTTCAAATTGTGAAACTTTTTGGGATTCCCTTCAACGTAAGTAACATCATCTCTGGGACCCTAGTGGCATTTGTTTTTCTTGCCCTTGTTTTTTGGTTTTCCCGTGACTTGAAGCTTAAGCCGACGGGACGGCAAAATATGCTGGAATGGCTAATTGATTTCACAAACGGGATCATCAAAGGAGTTCTTCCCGATGAAGAAGGTAAGAAGTACCGGCTGTTCGCTTTCGTACTTTTTGCATTTATCTTCATCGCTAACCAGGCAGGGCTGATCTTCCAATTTGATATTGCAAAGCACGGACAGGACTTTAACTTCTTCCGGAGTCCGACGGCATCAGCAACAACAACACTGACGTTGGCGTTGATGGTGCTGGTTCTGTCCCATGCTGCAGGGGTACAGAAATTTGGCTTTAAGGGTTACGTTAAGAATACGTACTTAAAGCCGTTCTTTTTCCTATTTCCGATTAACCTGCTGGAACAATTCACCAATTTCATGACGCTAGCACTCCGTTTATTCGGTAACATTTACGCCGGGGAAGTACTGTTGGAGGTTATTGGAGGTCTTGTTAAGGCAGGACCGGTTGGTTTTGTTTCATCAATTCCGCTTGAAATGATTTGGCAAGCATTCTCGGTCTTTATTGGAGCGATCCAGGCATATGTCTTTGTCACACTGACAATGGTGTATATTTCACAAAAGGTCGAAGAAGAGTAGTGAAGTTGGAAGCAACTTCGTGAGAGGTACATTAAGGAGGAATTTTATTATGGCTTCTAGTATTATTACAGGTTTAGCTTTACTTGGTGCAGGGCTCGCCGCAGGGTTGGCTTCTGTTGGTACTGGTGTTGGTAATGGGCTCGTTATTTCGAAGATGCTCGAAGGGATGTCACGGCAGCCAGAATTAACTGGTCAGTTACGGACAAACATGTTCATTGGTGTTGGGCTGATTGAAGCTGTGCCGATTATTTCAATCGTTATTGCCTTCATGTTACTTGCTAAGTAGTTCCTTATATCAGCTGCGTAAATATAGTAATAAGGAGGTGCTAAGCGATGAATTCGATGCTTTTAAGCGCAACGTCTGGTGTTCAATGGGGCGATTTCCTCTACTACCTGATTTTGTTCATTGTCATGGCATTAGTTGTTAAGCATTTTGCTTGGGGACCAGTGACTAAGATGATGGATAAACGGGCTGAGAAGATTGCTAGTGACATTGACTCTGCAGAAAAGTCCCGGCAGAAAGCCGAACAGCTTGCTGCTCAACGCGAAGAGGCGCTGAAGAATTCACACGTTGAGGCTTCCCAAATTGTTGACCGGGCGAAGAAGAACGGCGAACAACAGAAGGCTGACATCGTTGATGCCGCCCACAAAGAAGTCGCAACGCTGAAGGCAAACGCAAAGAAGGACATTGAGCAGGAACGGCAAGAAGCCATTGACGGTGTGCGGAATGATGTTGCTGAATTGTCCATTGAGATTGCTTCGAAGGTTATCAAGAAAGAACTTTCTGCTGATGACCAGAAGGCCTTAGTTGACTCTTACATTGAAGGGTTGGGGAAGCAAAATGTCACAAAGTAATGCAACGATCGCCCGGCGTTATGGAACGGCGTTGTTTGAACTTGCGCAGGAAAAGCAAGTACTTGAAGATGTGCAGGTTGAGTTAACAACGCTTAACCAGGCGTTTAACGAAGAATCACAATTTATGTTGTTCATGACCAGTCCTCAGATTACAGAGAAGGCTAAGCAGGCCATGTTAACAGCGATAACTGCCGACCTGTCACCGGTAACGAAAAACCTGGTAACTATGCTGTATGATTACCGGCGATTAGTTAACTTTGATGGGATTGTCAGTGAATTTAACAGATTAAATGATGAGTACCATAGGACGGTCCGAGCAACCGTAACGACCGCCATTGAGTTGGATGATGAGCAGAAGGACAAGCTTGCCTCTTCATTTGCTAATGTTGTAGGTGCAAATAAGGTTGTGGTTGACACGGTTGTTGACGAGTCGATCATTGGTGGGGTAATTCTCCATTCAAATAGTTACATCTATGACGGTTCAATCAAGTCCAAGATTGAGCACATCAAGCGTCTGTTATTAAAATGATTTAAAGAGGTGAGACTTTTATGAGCATTAAAGCTGAGGAAATCAGTGCTCTGATCAAACAGCAATTAGCAAATTACCAAGATGAACTTACTGTTGAAGAAGTCGGTACCGTAACGTATGTTGGGGACGGAATTGCCCGGGCAAACGGGTTAGATAACGCCTTATCAGGTGAACTGTTAGAGTTTGCTGACGGTACCTACGGAATGGCACAGAACCTGGAACAATCTGATGTCGGAATCGTTATCCTGGGGGACTACAAGGGAATCCGGGAAGGCGATACCGTTAAGCGGACTGGCCGGATTATGGAAGTACCAGTTGGTGAAGAATTAATTGGTCGGGTTGTCAACCCTCTTGGGCAGCCGGTTGATGGTTTAGGTGAAATCAAAACGACGAAGACACGGCCAATTGAGCATAAGGCTCCTGGCGTTATGGAACGGCAATCTGTTTTTGAACCTCTTCAGACCGGGTTAAAGGCGATTGACTCCCTGGTTCCAATTGGCCGGGGACAGCGTGAGTTAGTGATTGGTGACCGGAAGACCGGGAAAACGTCCGTTGCTATTGATACAATTATTAACCAGAAAGATCAGGATATGATTTGTATCTACGTTGCTATCGGGCAGAAGGATTCGACCGTGCGTGCTCAAGTTGAAACGCTGCGGAAGTTCGGCGCAATGGATTACACCATCGTTGTAACTGCTGGACCGTCATCACCAGCGCCGATGCTGTGGTTAGCACCATATGCTGGGGCAGCAATGGGCGAAGAGTTTATGTTTAACGGTAAGCACGTCTTAATTGTTTACGATGACCTTTCAAAGCAGGCCGACGCTTACCGTGAACTGTCACTTATTTTACGGCGGCCGCCTGGACGTGAAGCATATCCAGGGGACGTTTTCTACCTGCATTCCCGGCTGCTTGAACGGGCTGCCAAGCTAAGCGATGATCTTGGCGGTGGCTCGATGACAGCTCTTCCGTTCATTGAAACGAAGGCTGGCGATGTTTCGGCCTACATTCCAACGAACGTGATCTCAATTACTGATGGTCAGATCTTCCTTGACAGTGACAACTTTTACTCAGGAATTCGGCCGGCGATTGATGCCGGAACGTCTGTTTCTCGTGTTGGGGGCGCTGCCCAGATTAAGGCAATGAAGAAGGTTGCCGGAACTCTTCGGTTGGATCTTGCTTCATTCCACGAACTAGAGTCGTTCGCTCAGTTCGGTTCAGATTTGGATGCGGCAACGCAGGCTAAGTTGAACCGTGGGCAACGGACGGTTGAGGTATTAAAGCAGCCGCTTCACAAGCCGCTTCCAGTCGAGAAACAGGTGTTGATTCTGTACGCCCTGACGCATGGGTTCCTAGACACCATCGCGGTTGCTGATATTTTAAGATACCAGAATGAAATGTTTGCTTTCTTTGATAGTAACCACAAGGATTTGTTAGATGTCATCGCTAAGACGGGTGACTTACCGGATACTAATAAGCTTGATGCTGCAATCAAGGAATTTACTGAAACATTTCAGCCAAGCGATAAGGGTAGCAAATAAGAAGGGTGGTGACATAAATGGCTGGTTCACTGCAAGCAGTTAAGCGGAAGATTGCTTCAACTAAGAAGACGAAGCAAATTACCAGTGCAATGCAGATGGTTTCAACGTCCAAGTTGAACCAGATTCAACACCACACAACGAGTTACCGTGAATATGCCGATAAAGTACGGAGTGTGATTACCCACCTTGCTAAGTCCCACTTACTTGCTGCTGCTGCGGCTGGTTCTGAGGATGCGCCTGCTGAAAGGAAGAGCGGCCTTGGAATGCTGATCCAGCGGCCTGTCCATAAAATTGGGATTATGGTAATCACCTCGGACCGAGGGCTGGTTGGAAGCTATAATAGTAATATCATTAAGCAGACAATGGAAGTTATCCAGAAGGGAAAGCACACCAAGGATGACGTTGTGATTCTTGCAATTGGCGGAACCGGTGCGGATTTCTTTAAGAAACGGGGATTCACCGTGGAATACGAGTACCGGGGTGTTAGTGACGTGCCGACGTTTCGGGAAGTGCGGCCAATCGTGCGGGAAATTATTCAGCGGTATGACGAGGCTGAGTACGACGAATTATACGTTTGTTACAGCCACTTCGTCAACACGTTAACGTCTGTTTTCCGGGCAGAGAAGATGCTCCCGATTTCAGCAGAAAATTTGGGGCATGACGATCTCACGGATAAGAAAACAGCGGATACAGATACAATCAGTAGCCTGTACGAGACCGAACCGTCAGAAGAAGCAATTCTCGAGGCCGTTCTTCCGCAGTATGCGGAAAGTCTGGTTTATGGTTCGATTCTTGACGCCAAGACTTCCGAACACGCCTCAAGTTCAACCGCAATGCGGTCGGCTTCGGATAACGCGAGTGATATTATTGCCAATTTGGAATTACAGTATAACCGGGCTCGGCAAAGTGCCATCACGACGGAAATCACGGAAATTACGGGTGCACAAGCTGCCTTAGAATAAGAAAACAGGAGGAATAACGAATGAGTACTGGAACAGTCGTTCAAGTTATCGGTCCTGTTGTTGATGTTCAGTTTCCATTAAATGAAGCATTACCAGAAATTGACAACGCCTTAAAGGTTAAGCGTGAAGATGGTAGCGAATTAGTTATCGAAGTTGCCCTCGAATTGGGTGACGGAATCATGCGGACAATCGCCATGGACGGAACGGACGGTTTGAAGCGTGGCGCGCAGGTTGTTGATACGGGGGCTTCAATTAGCGTTCCTGTTGGAAAGGAAACGCTCGGACGGGTATTTAACGTCCTTGGGGAAACCATTGATAACGGTCCAGAGTTTGGTGAAGATGCACAGCGGAATCCAATCCACCGGAATGCACCTGACTATGATCAATTGAGTACGGGAACTGAAATTCTCGAAACGGGGATTAAGGTTATTGACCTCTTAGCACCATACGTTAAGGGGGGAAAGATTGGTCTGTTCGGTGGTGCCGGTGTTGGTAAAACCGTGCTGATTCAGGAATTAATCCATAACATTGCTCAGGAACACGATGGAATTTCGGTATTTACTGGTGTTGGTGAACGGACCCGTGAAGGGAACGACCTGTACTACGAAATGAAGGAATCCGGTGTTCTCGAGAAGACAGCCATGGTTTTTGGGCAAATGAACGAGCCGCCTGGAGCCCGGATGCGGGTTGCGTTAACCGGGTTAACGATTGCTGAGTATTTCCGGGACGTTGAAGGTCAGGATGTGCTGTTGTTTATCGATAACATTTTCCGGTTCACGCAGGCTGGGTCAGAGGTGTCCGCCCTTCTTGGACGGATTCCGTCAGCCGTTGGGTACCAGCCAACACTAGCTACTGAAATGGGTCAGTTGCAGGAACGGATCACTTCTACGAAGAAGGGGTCAGTTACGTCAATTCAGGCCGTTTACGTGCCTGCTGATGACTATACCGACCCGGCTCCAGCAACGACGTTCGCCCACTTGGACGCAACGACGAACCTGGAGCGGTCATTAACGCAGATTGGGATTTACCCGGCCGTGGACCCGCTCGCATCAACTTCAAGTGCTCTTGCACCTGAAATTGTAGGTGAGGAACATTATCGGGTTGCCACGGAAGTTCAGCATATTCTCCAGCGGTACCGTGAGCTACAGGATATCATCTCGATTCTTGGGATGGATGAGTTGTCTGATGAAGAAAAGGTCATTGTTAACCGGGCCCGGCGGATTCAGTTCTTCTTATCACAGAACTTCCACGTAGCTGAACAGTTTACGGGGGTTCCAGGGTCCTATGTTCCTGTTGAAGAAACCGTTAAGGGCTTTGATGAAATCCTGAAGGGAAAGTACGATGACCTTCCGGAAGATGCGTTCTTATCAGTTGGTCGGATTGAGGAAGTTGTTGAAAAAGCAAAAAAGATGACTAACAATTAAGGAGGGAACGTCTAATGGCTGAACCTGTTTTAACTGTTAACGTCGTAACGCCGGATGGAACGGTCTACAATGACCAGTCCACATTGGTGATTTGCAAAACAACTGGTGGTGAAGTCGGGATTATGCCGAATCATATTCCGTTGCTTGCTTCACTTGCAATCGATGAAATTCGGGTGAAAAAAGGCGAGGATCAGTTTGATGAAATCGCAGTGAGTGGCGGTTTTTGTGAATTTTCTGATAACACCTTAACCGTCTTGGCATCGGCTGCGGAGCGCAAAGAGGATATCGATATCTCACGGGCTGAACAGGCCAAAAAGCGTGCTGAAGAAGCAATCGCTGCCGCAAAGCAGAAACATGATGATGCTGCAATGCGGCGGGCGGAGGTTTCTCTCCGGCGGGCAATTAACCGGTTGAACATTACAAAACATTAAGAAAATTGGTTACCTTCAATGAAGAGGCTAGGGACAATTGCCTGGTCTCTTTTTTGTTGTCTATTTTTTGTTATTTCTAAATAAATTGAGAATTAGAAATTACGATTCGTGGTTCGTACGATTTACTATTTGTGATTAGTCCTTTGGGGAAGAAGGTTATTAATTAACCTTATTAAAAAGATTAAAATTACGGGAACATTACATTCTGGTAACGGTTTTTATGCTATGATGAGAGCGAATTTATTTGCGGAGGAAGGCAATGAAACTATACGGTATAATGGCGCTTTTAACCTTAATAAGTCACTTTACGTTTATCGCAGTGACGTTTTATATGCTTCAGGGGTTACGGCTTGACCGTTTCTTTCCCTCTGAGCAGCAGTGGGCAGTACGGTTACTAGTTGTTCTAGGGGCGGTTGCACTGGGATTCACGTGTAGTCAGTTTTTCCTTAGCTTTATTACTAATGTCCGGAATCTTGGTTACTTGTTATAAGACGAATAAAATTAACTTGTGAAAGGATCATTTCAATGGAAAAGATTATTGTTCATGGCGGGCAGCGGCTACAAGGAACAGTTGCTATTGAAGGAGCAAAAAATGCGGTCTTACCGATTTTAGCGGCGGCAATTTTACCGACGGAGGGGCGCACCGTCTTGACAGACGTTCCGATTTTAGCGGATGTGTACACGATGAATAACGTTATTCGGTTTCTCAACGTTCAAGTTGGTTTTGAGGAGCGGGAAAATACGATTACCCTGGATGCAACGGGAAATTTATCGTACGAAGCACCGTTTAAGTACGTATCAAAGATGCGGGCGTCCGTCGTTGTTTTAGGACCGCTTCTTGCCCGGTTAGGTCGGGCTAAGGTGGCAATGCCCGGAGGATGCGCGATTGGTTCTCGGCCAGTTGATCTTCATTTGAAGGGATTGCGAGCACTTGGCGCAACAATCGAGCAACATGACGGTTACATTGAAGCGCAGGCAGACCACCTTAAGGGGGCCCGGATATACCTTGATTTTCCAAGTGTTGGGGCAACCCAAAATATTATGATGGCGGCGGTCTTAGCCGAAGGAACAACGGTAATCCAAAACGTTGCGCGGGAACCGGAAATCGTTGACCTAGCAAATGCCCTTAATAAAATGGGTGCGCGCGTTGTGGGGGCAGGAACGGATACCCTTAAAATTATTGGAGTGGACCACCTTCACGGAACAACATACCAGGTAATGCAAGACCGGATTGAAGCCGGGACTTTTATGACAGCGGCGGCAGTTACGCACGGAGACGTTTTGGTTAAAAATGCGGTAGCAGAACATAATAAACCGTTGATTTCAAAGTTACGGGAAATGGGCGCACAGGTAATGGTTAGCGCGGCGGGCATCCGGGTTGTCGGCCCCCAAGAACTCAAGCCTATTGAAGTAAAGACGTTGCCGCACCCGGGTTTTCCGACGGATATGCAACCGCAAATGACGGTGTTGCAACTCGCTGCTCGGGGGACGAGTGTGTTAACGGAAACGGTTTTTGAAAATCGCTTTATGCACTTGGAAGAACTTCGGCGAATGAACGCTAACTTCAAGGTGGAGGGAGATACCGTTGTGTTGTACGGACCGACTAAGTTTAGTGGGGCCGAGGTGGCTGCGACCGATTTACGGGCAGGAGCGGCGCTGGTAATTGCCGGCCTTGTCGCCGATGGAATTACGCAGGTTACACACTTGGAATACCTTGACCGGGGATATTATCATTTCCATCAGAAATTAGCGGCTCTTGGTGCTGAAATCAAACGGGTTGATGATATTATTCCGGAAAGTGTACGGGTAAAGGCTGAGTCAAAATAGAATAATGGTGAACAGGAAACGAGGATCGTTACGCGAGGGTTTACGGTCGTGGTTTCCTGTTTTTTGAAAAGATGAAATTAGAAAATCGCCGCGAATGAATCGGAGAAATACCTATGATTATGGTATAATCGGGAGGACATGGACGGTGAATTGTCCAATGACGAGGAGGTTAGTAGCATGACTGCTACACGGAGGTTTTTGTTTGGAAAGCGCACAGCGACAAAAAATATTGGTGTTGATTTAGGAACAGCAAATGTCCTAATTAATGTTCAGGGTGAAGGAATTGTCGTGAATGAGCCGGCGGTTGTTGCCGTTGCTGATGATAAGCATAAAGTTGTTGCGGTGGGAAATGAGGCGGCTGCCATGGTGGGACGGACACCCGAAAATATTCGCGCTGTTCGTCCATTAAAGGGCGGTGTCATTGCCGATTTTGATATGGCTGAGGCAATGTTAGCCCATTTTATTAAAAAGCTGAACGTGAAGGGCTTTTTAACGCGGCCCAACATTATGATTTGTTGCCCGACGGATACTACCGACGTTGAGCAAAAGGCGTTAATTCAGGCGGCGGAAAAATCCGGCGGTGGTCAGGTGTTTTTGGAGAAGGAGCCTAAGGCGGCCGCAATTGGTGCGGGGCTGGACATTTTTAAACCCCACGGCAGTATGATTATTGATATTGGTGGGGGGTCAAGCGACATTGCCGTGTTATCACTTGGCGGAATTGTGACGAGCGCATCACTCCGGAAGGCGGGGGATACGTTCAACGCTGATATTGCTGCATACGTTAAGCAACACGATAACCTCTTGATTGGTGAACGGTCAGCTGAGCAGGCTAAGGTTGAAATCGGAACGGTTATTAAGGATCACCGGGACGCTGAATTACAGGTTCGGGGGAGCGATACTGTTGACGGGATGCCCCGGACTATTACATTGACTTCTAACGATGTTGAGGATGCAATCCATGAGACGATGGCGGAAATTGTTGTGGCGGCAAAAAAGGTGATTGCCCACACCCCACCGGAACTTGTTGGAGATATTATTGAGTCAGGGGTTACTTTGACAGGCGGCGGGGCGCAGTTTGATGGGATTGCGGAGTTACTTGCGGATGAATTACGGGTTCCGGTAACCGTCGCGGAAACACCGTTAGATGATGTTGCGGTGGGGACAAGTAAGTTGCTTGCCAAGAAGACAGCGACCACCAAAAGCGAGTCTAGTTCTACGAAATGAAACGTTATTTTTTAGCGGGATTACGGTTTTACCAGCGTTACATTTCGCCTGCATTACCGCCGGCATGCCGGTATTATCCAACTTGTTCGACCTACATGATGAACGCAGTTGAACGGTTCGGTGTTATCCGTGGCGGATTAATGGGAATCGCGCGGTTACTTCGGTGTAATCCTTTTTGTCGTCCTGGTTATGATCCGGTTCCGGATCACTTTTCGCTTCATCGTAACCGGGATGCTCACCTGGATTTATCTGACCTAGACCAGTATATGGAGCAAATATCTGATAATGAGGAAAGTGAGGATTATAGTGGCACGCAAGGAAAAAAACATTGAAATTGTTGCGAACGAAAAGATGGATCATGGCACACTTTTAACGGAGTATGTTGTCGGAAAGGATGTTATTGGTCGGGTGTTGCCGGTTGATGGTGCGTTTCAAGCAGAGCTTCCTGACGGGCGGCAGTTTAAGTTACCGAGTGAAGATGAGGCGGTTAATGCCTTGATTCGGGAATACCATCTTCATAACTAGTGAAGGGAGCCGGTTAACGTGAAACAACAACAGTTACGGCGGGAAAACGAAGCCCGGGTTGATTGGGGGATCATTTTGTCCGTTCTCTTATTGGCGGTAATTGGAATGGCGGCCCTTTACGTGGCGGTTAAGCACGATACGAGTACGACAAGTGTCCTCCATGCATTGGTTTCTCAGGCGGTGTGGTACATTATTGGAGTCTTACTTGTAGTTATTGTGATGCGCTTTGATGCCGAACAGCTTTGGAAACTTGCACCCATTGCGTACGGAATTGGAATTACATTACTTGTTCTTTTGCTGGTCTTTTATAGTCGGGCGTATGCGCTTAAGACCGGGGCGAAGAGTTGGTTTGCTCTAGGACCGCTGACGTTTCAGCCATCGGAAGTGATGAAGCCGGCCTATATTCTAATGCTTGGGCGAGTAATTGCAAAGCATAACTCAGTTTATCCGCAGCATACGCTTGAGAGCGACTGGCGGTTAATCGGGAAGATGTTTTTGTGGACCCTACCGATTATCGTGTTACTGCATTTGCAAAATGATTTCGGGACGACGCTTGTTTTTGCCGCTATTTTCTTTGGAATGGTGCTTGTTTCGGGAATTAGCTGGCGTATCATTGCCCCGGTAGTTGCAATGGTCGCGGCCCTGGGAGTTACGGCAATTTTACTGGTAACTTATGGGCGGGGGATCCTCTTACATCTGGGATTCCAAAATTACCAGTTTCAACGGATAGATGCGTGGTTGCATCCGGCAGCCGGGTCAACCGGGAATAGTTATCAGTTATGGCAGAGTATGAAGGCGATTGGGTCCGGTCAGATTTTTGGGAAGGGCTTTGATGTTTCTACCGTCTACGTCCCTGTCCGGGAATCAGATATGATTTTCTCGGTAATCGGAGAGAACTTCGGTTTTATTGGCGGCTGTGTCCTGATCTTTATTTACTTGTTATTGATTTTCCAAATTTTACAGGTGACCTTTGATACAAAAAACGTGTTTTACGCCTATATTTCAACCGGGGTCGTAATGATGATTTTGTTCCACGTGTTTGAAAATATCGGGATGAGTATTGGCCTCCTTCCGTTAACTGGGATTCCGCTTCCATTTATTAGTCAGGGAGGGTCATCCCTAATTGGGAATATGCTAGGAATTGGAATGGTAATGTCAATGAGGTATCACTACAAGAGTTACATGTTTAGTGACCGGACAACGTTTGATTAATGGAATATAACGGCTGTGACAAGTGACACAGCCTTTTTTTGTCGAGGGAAGATAGTTGTTTCCCGTCGTTTTCGCATGGTAAAATGGGTTTTTAGAAAGAAAGGCTAAAACTAAATTTATAGGGGAAAATGCCATGACAAAAAAATTACACATTGCATTGCTATTTGGCGGGAATTCATCAGAGCACGACGTTTCAAAACGCTCTGCTCATAACATCTATGATGCGCTTGATCGGAATAAGTACGATGTGTCGGTTTTCATGTTTACCAAGGATGGTTTCTTACTCGGAAACGAAGACTCAATGAAAATTTTTAACGGAGCCGATGAAGAAACGGTGGTCGCAGAAGCAACGAAAGGCGTTGATTTTAGTAACCCGCTGGCAAACATTCAAAATCTGTCAGAAGTCCGTGATGTTGATGTTTTCTACCCGGTGATCCATGGAAATATGGGAGAAGATGGGACGGTTCAGGGCCTTTTTCGGCTACTGGATAAGCCGTGGATTGGGAGTGGAATTGCGTCGTCAGCCATTTCCTTTGATAAGGACCTTACCAAGCAGTTGCTAACCTATCACGGAATTCGCAACACGAAGTATGTGGTCATTACGCCAGAAAATAAGGATGAATTGACATATGCAAAGTGTAGTCAAAAACTTGGGCGAATGCTGTTTGTTAAGCCAGCCCGGCAGGGATCTTCTGTGGGGATTCATCGGGTGGATAATGAAACAGCCTTTAACGATGCGGTAGCAGATGCGCTCCAGTATGACTACAAGGTACTAATTGAAGAGTGTATTAAGAACCCCCGCGAAGTAGAATGCTCTGTCTTGGGAAACCAGCACCCGCAGGTTTCTAAGCTAGGAGCGGTCACTGTTCCAGAAGCCGACGAGTTCTATGATTATAACAATAAGTTTGTTGATGCTTCTGGGGTAACGTTTACCATGCCGGTTGACTTACCTGCTGACCTGGCAAAGGAAATTCAGAACATGGCGCTTCAGGCTTTTAAGGTGCTCGGGAACCGGGGAATGGCCCGGATGGACTTTCTGGTTGATGAGAACAACGTCCCGTACCTTGGTGAGCCAAATACATTGCCAGGATTTACGAATATTTCGCTATATCCACAGTTGTGGGAGGTTTCTGGGATTAAGTACAGTGCTTTAATTGACCGGCTAATTCAACTGGCCATTGATGAGTATAACGACAACGCGAAACTTCACTACGACTTCATTAAGTTGGGAGAGGAGCACGTTGGCAAGAAGATTTATAGGGAGTAAACTGGAGACAGTTAAGTAACGATGAGACAGTGGTTGTGAATAACACAATCACTGTTTTTGTAACTAGGCTGGGATGCGTGAGCGAACTAGTTTAAAGGAGTGCTAGTCAAGTGGATGAACGGCAAAAAACAATGTTGTTAAGAATTGTTCTGGGATGGGGAGCTTTCCCGGGACTATTGTTTTTAATGAAGCAAACAGGATGGGGGATTCTTTCGGTAATTATCGGCGCCCCCGTTATTACCGCCATGATATTGGCCCCCAATAGGCAGTTTTCTTTGCGAGCTTTTGGACGAATAATTAGCGCTTGGGTGTTACTTGCGTTGTGGCTTCTTCCGTTTGGGGGGATTCGGTTACTCCTAGCGTGGTGTGCACACCTTGTTTTATCCGGCCAGGTTGTTACCTGGGTGGTGCTTCACCGGCGGAATATCGGGTTTATGGGCGGAGTCCTTTATATTGGCTGGTGGTTGGGGATGGCTCGGTTGGTACCTGCGTTTTTTATCGGCGTTCATGGGGCCGTGCACCCGTTTAAAGCAGCCTGGCAGAATAGCCGGGGAAGGTATTGGCGGCAGCTGGGAATAATGGTAGGAAGCGGGATGTTTTTTGTTATTGCCAAGCAGGTTGTCTTTCAGGGAGCAGTGTTAGTCCACCAGTTATTTCCGGCAAACGTGGTGGTGGCAACGTTGCTCATGATTGGTGGGCAACTGCTCGTTTTGGGTTTGTTTTGGGCATGGATGTTCTGGCTTTTTGAGGTTAATGGGGGAACCCAGGTTTTCGCGACACTTAGACGTCAAACACGGTGGGGCGGTTGGTCATGGCTCGGGTTAATGCTCATGGTTGGCGGCTGGAGTGGAATTGGTCTGCAAACTGCCCGGATTCTTGATCAACCGCTTAGGTCACCCGTCAAGGTGATTGCGCATAAAGGGATGAGTGACGGGGCTGGGCGTCCTAATTCGATGCAGGCGTTAGTGACGACCAGCCAGCGAGTGCATCCGGCCTTGAGTGAGTGTGATGTTCAGGAGACCAGGGACCACCGGTTTGTCATAAACCATGATTCGACCGTTACTGTGTACGGAAAACGGGTTGCTATTCGTAGTCTTTCATTGGCTCAGGCCAAACGAATCAGGGTAACCGATGACGGGAAAACAAGTTATTTGAATGGTGCGGGGGCATACATTAAAGCGGCGCGAAAAGCTCATCAACCCCTTTTAATTGAGATTAAGCCGGCTCCCCACGCACAGGCAGTCGTCCGGTCGTTTCTTCGTGATTACCAGTCCGGGTTACCAGCCGGTTCTCAATTTCATTCGCTTGACGGTGCAATGATTACAACTTTGGCCAAACAGGCTCCCCACATTAAACGGGCGTTAATCTTGCCGTTTGTCTTATGTGGTTTTCCGCGGGGAAAAATCCAACAGTGTTCGCTGGATTATCATACCTTAACGCCGGTTGCATTGCGGATCTTACATGCACGGCACGTTGCGGTGTGGGGGTGGACGGTTAATCATCAACGGATTGCCATGCAGTTAATTGCTGAGGGATGCGACGGGGTGATTACTGATCGGCCTGAAATGGTGCGGCGGGTAATCCGTGATTTGCATTCGCCAGCGGTCCGGATTACAGCCCGGATGCAAGTGATGTTACAAGAATGCGATTAAATGGCGTAGTTATAAGGTAGGGGTGATGAAATGCCAAAGTGTACATGGGCAGGAATTAATGAACTGGTGCGGGAGTACCATGACCGTGAATGGGGGCGTCCCGTTCATAATGATGACCGGTTATTCGAAATGTTGAGCTTAGAAATTTTTCAAGCTGGGCTACGGTGGACGCTAATTTTACAGCGGCGTAATGCGTTACGGGAGGCGTTTGCGCGGTTTAGGATTACGGAAGTTGCCCAGTACGATGAAGAAATGATTAAGCGGTTAATTGCGGACGCCCGAATTATTCGAAATAAGCGAAAAATCACGGCAGTGGTGCAGAACGCGCGGGCAATCGTCACACTCCATGAAAATGACATGTCATTTGATGAATTTGTGTGGCAGCATAAGTCCCCGGTGGTTAATCATTGGCAAACAAGTGACGAGGTGCCACAAGCTCCGGCTGCCGCGAAAGCTTTGGCCCACCGGTTAAAACAGGCAGGGTTTATGTTTGTGGGACCAGTGGTTTGTTATTCGTTTATGCAGGCAGTAGGGATTGTGAATGATCATCTAATGGGTTGTCCTGCAAGGGATAAATATGATGGGAAGAAACGTGATTGATGAGGGGCACGTTTTTTGGCAATATTATTATTATGGTAGAATAGCACGCTTAATATTACTCATTTCATTCACATTATAATCTAATTTTGCTATAATCGGATCAAAATAGGATTCCTAGTAGGTTGTGGGGGAATGTTAATGAGTAACAAGTTACGGCTAGTAAATGATAATCGCGCCATTTATCTCGGTAGTCTTTTTATTTATAATTTGGCACGTGTCTTACCCCATGCAGTATTAACGGTGATTTTATTAAATAAAGGGATGACCGTTGCCAAAATCGCAATTATTCAGAGTTTCTTCATGTTGGCAGCAATTATTTTTGATTTACCTTCAGGATTTTTAACAGATTTATGGTCTGAGAAGCTTACGTATGAGGTATCTTTGATTCTAATTACGGTATCTTATATGCTCACAATGGTTTCATCTTCATTTATTGTACTGTGCTGCTCGTGGTTTATTTATGGGATAAGTTCAGCGACAATAAATGGGTCATTAGATGCCTATTTTATTAGGCGTGCAAATGGTGATAATGAACAAATTAAGCACGTAAACGTTTTAATTAATCATACAACGTTATATAGTGGATTGATTGGCGGGGGCGTTGGATCATTTATCTATCAGTTTATGAATATTAGGATGTATTGGCTTTCGTTAATTTTACTAGTCGTTGCGTTTGGACTAATTGTGGGTGGGTTTCATCCGCAGAGAAATGAAAACGATGGCCACAGCGTACGCCCGTCATGGCGGAACGTACTGAGTGATTTTAAAATGTTACTTGGACGTCGTCGGATTTTATGTGTGATTGGATTATGTAGCGTTTATCAAATCGTGGCACAGTTATTTTTTCAATTTTGGCAAATTAATTTTTTAAAGCAACACTTTTCAAAGGCGTATTTTGGGATTTTTTACGTTGTTTTTCAGGTAATTGCAATTATTAGTAATCATTGGTTTAGTCACTGTGATTTTAGTCAGGCCTTAACAAAGTTGGTTATTCTGTTGGGGGGAGGGTTTCTCTTAGCCATAATGGCTCCAAGTAAATATATTTTTTTACTTTTAGTTATTTGCTTTTTGTTTCCATTTAATATTTATAATAGCCAGCTAATGGTAAACATGCAGCAGGAGGTCACGGCGAATGTAATGTCATCAATGATGTCGCTAACGGAAACCTGTGCCAGCGGGATTTCAATTTTAACTTTGTGGATTGTCGGGTTACTTGACCAGCACCTTCCATTTTTACAGGTTGAAGGGGTATTGGTGTTTGTTTATATTATTAGTTCGTGTTGGTTGATTTGGCTTTATCAGGGAAAACGGTATCATTCATAGTAAAATAAAACGTCAGCGATATACGCCGACGTTTTATTGTTTATAAGTTGATTTTTAGTTAAAACGCACCTTTATTTGTAGCTTCCCGCTCCCGTTGGATTTTCCGTCGTTCCGCTTCCGTAGTGAAGTGGTTATTAGTATCCGTCCTTACAACGAGAACGTCACACGGTGCTGTCCGGGTAACGTGTTCTGTTACCGAACCAATTAAGAGCCGCTCAACTGCGTTTAACCCGGTTGCCCCGATAATAATCAGGTCAATACCTTCATCTTCCGGGAGCTCCTTAGCAATTACCGCTTTAGGGGCACCGTACTCAACGGAGTAGTCAACATTGCTAAAACCGTTCTTTTTAGCATCGTCAACGTACTCCTGCATGGTCTGTTTAGCGGTATCGGTCACCTGCTCGACCATTGCAGTATCGAAACTAGAGATGTTTTGAAATGCCCGTGTATCAACGACATGGACCAGGTGAATCCGGGCCCCATCGCCGTTCCGCTTGGCAACTGCGACCGCCTTCTTGAAGGCCAATTCTGCTTCGTACGATCCGTCAACGGGAACTAAAATATTCTTGTAGTTTTGTAACATTGGAATCACCCTTTCATCATCTTTACACCTTTATTCTACGTTATCAGTTCCAAAAATGAAAGGGTTTCACCACGTTAATCGATTTATTTTGTTGTATATGCCCAGCCAATAACGGAAAGACCCGTTACTCCGATGGCGTCCAGTACAAGCATAACGGCTACAAGTAACTTACTGGTGGTAAAAACGACTACTAGGGTGGCGCCCGCTAGGATAACCAACAGTAGTCCCCAAACCGTAAGGAGAATGCGAAGTCCATGGTTGTTTTCAGGGTGGAGAACAAGGAGTTGACGGTTACGGTGAGTAAGAACGTAACCTCCAAGAAGCAGGACGATGATTGCAAGGAGAATCAATAAGAATTTAACTATTCCGGTCAATGGTAATCCCCCATTCATTAAACGGTACGTAAATCAAGTAAAAAGAAGGGGGATTGCGTAAGCGCAATCCCCTAGTCCGGTAGTGCCGTTAATCGTCCACGTAGTTGAACCCGCGTCAACGCAGGATGAACCCATAATCTGCCTTCTGGCGTCCGGACAACCGGCTTGTCATCCGACCAGAGCTCCAGGTTCCATATGATAAAAGTGTTCGGTCAACCTTACATTAAAGGACAATGCGTACACCTCAGAAACAACGTAATGGTACCACGTTTAGCTCAAACAGACAACTACCGGGAATGACGCTTACGGGCTGCCTTGAGTCGCCGGAGTTGGGTAGCAAGAGCCTGTTCGTACCGTCCGTTTTCCTTGGGGTGGTAATATTCCCGGTTTTTCAGGGTAGCGGGGAGGTAGTCCTGTTTGACCCAGTCATGCGGGTAGTCGTGCGGATACTTATACGTTACCCCGCGTCCTAACTGATCAGCTCCTTGGTAGTGGCTATCACGGAGATGATCAGGGACAATGCCAGCATTGCCGGCATGAATATCTCTAAGCGCCGCGTCAATGGCGGTAATGCCGCTATTTGACTTGGGAGAAAGGGCGAGTTCAATAACCGCATCAGCGAGGGGAATCCGGGCTTCGGGAAGACCTACCTGTTCGGCGGCCTTAATTGCCGCAATGGTATGGGTTGCTGCTGCTGGATTTGCTAACCCAATGTCCTCGTATGCAATAACTGCAAGCCGGCGCTCAATGCTTGGAAGGTCGCCGGCGTCAACTAAGCGGGCAAGGTAGTGAATGGCAGCATCTGGGTCCGATCCCCGAATTGACTTTTGGAAGGCTGAAAGCACATCGTAATGTGCGTCACCGTCCTTATCGGCCACTAACCCCTTGTGTTGGAGACATTCTTGCATGATTGCGCGGGTTAGGTGAATGGTTCCATCAGGCGCGGGAGTAGTTGATTTAACTCCGAGTTCCAAGGCGTTAAGGACGCTGCGAAGGTCCCCATAGGTGGCCGTTATCAGGAGTTTTCTAGCGGTGGGATCAAGATTAATCTGATAGTTTCCGAGTCCGTTTTCCTTATCGGAGAGTGCCCGGTCAAGGGCCGTGGCAATATCGGCGGCGGTTAGGGGTTTAACCTCGAAAATTTGAACCCGGCTCCGGATAGCGGGGTTAATGGTAATATAGGGATTTTCCGTTGTTGCCCCAATGAGGATAATTTGACCGTTTTCGAGGTGTGGTAGTAAAAAATCCTGCTTGGGGTTAGTCAACCGGTGAATTTCGTCAAGCATTAAAATAACCGTCCCGCTCATTTTAGCCTCAGCGACGACTTGTTCGAGGGCCTTTTTTGAATCGGTTACGGCGTTAAGTTTCCGGAAAGCGTATTTTGTTGTTCCGGCCAAGGCGCTGGCAATGCTCGTTTTTCCCGTTCCCGGCGGGCCGTATAGAATCATTGATGAAAGCATCTTTGCCTTGACCATGCGGTTGAGGATTTTCCCGGGGCCGACAAGGTGCTGTTGCCCAACGATTTGATCGAGTGAAGTTGGCCGCATCCGGTACGCCAATGGTTTCATGGATTACTCCTCCAATCTAATTAGTTTCCCCTTAAGAATAGCACACATTCTTTCTTCGGTTTGCTGAGGGAGTAAATGGTATAATGGCTGCAATAATGATCCGGGAGGAATGGCACGTGGCGTTAGATGAAATTGGGAAGCAAATAGTTGATAACGGCCTGTTAATGGTTTTGAAAAACATACGGTGGCAGGTTCAACGGCACCTTGTTGTTTGCGATCGTGCGGGGAATCCGGTTAAAGAGAATCCGTTTGTTTCCGGGGAGACGCTTCGGGTGAACGGACCGAAATTAACGGCGATAACGTATCCAACAATTGGGATTGATGCCGGGATCACCGCTGTAAGACGCCAAACAGCACTGCTTCAACAGGAGTTAGCCCAGCAGAGATTATTGCTATTGCCAGATCAGAAAAAAAATAAAGGGGGGACCGTCCGGCTAATGCTTCCGGAAACCTTTTTAACGGAGCTATACGAACGGGGATTTCAGTCCATGGAATTGGATTACGGGGTGTTCCGGGACCAAATTTATATGAAACTTGCCCAGGGCCTTGCCCTTCACCGAGTTGTTTTATCCCAACAGTGGGGTCAGGAATCGGAGAACTGGCAACTTCCGGATTATCGTACGCCAGCGCGGTACGTTCAAAGTGCTGTTTCCGGGAAGATGCCGGTTATCTTACAGGGTGCTACGCAAAACCAAGGAATTAGTCTGTTGGAGTTACCAGGATGGAGGTTAACCTCCAAGTACCCGGAAATGATTGCACCGATGATGCTTCGTACCTTAGCGATGGTGACAGGATATGTTCTGCTTACTCCTGGAGTTCCGCCAGCCGAATGGGATAATGTTGCCTGTAAAGTGCAAGAAACTGCGGTTTCTCCGGCACAATGTATCCGGTTGTGGACAGCTATCGAACGGTTTGCGCTTAAGTACGGGCTAGTTGACTGGCAGGGGCTTTGTCGCCAACTGTTAGCGTCGGCAGCACCAGTAGCTGATGACGAGTGGTCTCCTAAAGTGGGCGCGCAGCTGCAGCAGCAGGCGGATGATTTGGCCGCGACGCTTGATAGCAATTCACAGTCATTGGCCGGAGCCGCTCTCCGGCAAGGGGTGGCTTGGCAAGTTGTTGATGCTTCCGCAGGTCTTTTACGGATAAACGGGCGGTTAGTGAAAAACGGGGTAACTACCCAAAAGAACCAGGCGGTTGGGGTTGCTTTGAGTTCGGATAAGGATGCCGTAAAGCGGCTGGTTGCCCGGCAAGCTGTTCCGGTTTTGAACGGATGGGTGGTTACTAACCGGCATGCTGCCCAAGAACTGTACCCGTATATCCAGGGGCGAGCGTTAACCGTTAAGGCTGCCCAAACAGCAGTGATGAACACTACTGTTTTCCGGTTAGCTCCCCGGCAAGATGAATTTATGACGGCCATAAACCGGATCCTGGTAACGGGACATGTGGCATACGTTGAAGAGGTTTTGCCTGGTTCGTGTTACCGGGCGTTGGTCATAAACGATCAAATTTGTAGTTTAGTTGAACGGATTCCTGCTAACGTAGTAGGGGATGGACACCGCACAATTCAGGAACTGGTAAGGGTTACTAATCAGCGATATCCTGATCGGGTTCCTTTGCATCTGGGGAAACTTGAGCGAGAAACTTTGATTCGGCAAGGATTGGGGCCAACAAGTGTTCCGTCCCGGGGAACGCAGGTCTTTCTCCGGTTTGATGCAACGAATGGGACGGGCTTTCAAACCCGCGAAGTTGGTTCTAGTGTGGATGAATCCTACCAGCGAATAATCGTTCAGACGCTAAATGCGGTGGGATTACATGATGGTGGGGTGGATGTGATTATCCCGAATATCTACCAGCCATACACGCAGAAACCGGGGCAGTTTGCTTTTTTAGGGATTCATTCAACGCCCCAGTACGGGATGCATGAACGGGTTCTTCTTCAGCCAACTCCCCAGGATATTGCGGGTAAAGTGTTAGCCATTTTATGTAAGTCAAAATCGTCGCGTTAAGCCGAAGGGAAAGCGTACAATGGAAGTGAAGGGATGAGAGGCAATGAAGGAAACAACGCGAACAACGGCAAAAATGATGATTACTAAGCGGGTGAAAACCAGCAAAAGTTTCCATATTACGTTAACAACGTGGAAACGAGACCGACGGATTGAAATTATCGCAAATAACGGTGCGTTTGTTTTTCGAGAAAATGGTTATGACCGGCTTAATAAGAAGGGATTAAATCAGCAAAAGGTCCTTACACTTCTTGATAAGCAAATGAACGTAGAGTTTCCCCGGAGTCACCGGTTGTTCATTGGGATTAAGTAAATAATCCTCCATAGTACACAAAAACAGGAATGCGTCAAGTAGCGCATTCCTGTTTTTGTGATCGAATCCGAATTACAGCTTGTTGTAGTATTCAACAACGAGTGATTCGTCGATATCCATATCAAGTTCATCCCGCTCAGGAAGTCGTACCAGGGAACCTTCCATCTTGTTCTCATCGAACGTAACGAATGGTGCCCGGCCAACAACTGCCTCAAGGGCATCCTTAACGATTTGCAGGTTCTTGGACCGCTCACGTAAGGAGATCACTTGGCCTGGTTGAACTTCGTATGATGGAATGTCAACCCGCTTACCATCAACCGTAATGTGGCCGTGGTTTACAAGTTGCCGTGCTTGTCGCCGGGTAGTTGCTAATCCCAGCCGGTAAACAACGTTATCAAGCCGTTGTTCAAGCAAAATCATGAAGTTGTCACCATGCTTTCCTTCGCGGATTTTACCGGCCTTCTTAAAGAGGTTGGCAAATTGCCGCTCGGTCAAGCCATACATCATCCGTAGCTTTTGTTTTTCTTGCAGCTGCATGCCGTATTCGGACAGTTTCCGCCGGTTGTTTTGACCGTGCTGTCCTGGGGCGTATGGCCGCCGTGACAATTCTTTCCCGGTACCCGAAAGGGAAATTCCTAGGCGCCGTGAAACTTTCCAACTTGGACCTGTGTAACGTGACATAAGGTAATTCCTCCAATAAAAGTTTTTTGGAGTAAAATAACGAATGTGAACTTAGTATTCGTGCAGTTCGTTTTGACCGTTCACCCTTGCAGCTGGGTTACTTGTAATACTGTTGCCAGCAACGAACTGGGGACGTGTTTACCGTCCACTGCTGCATTATTTTACACGAGTCCCAGTTTACCAAGAATAGATGGCGAAATCAAGGTAATTAATTGGGGCTTTATGCGTAAAAAAAGAAGTGAATATGGTATAATTAAAGCTGGATTTTTACCGGAAATTTGTAATTTAATTATAATAATGGTAATTAATTAATGTGATGAAAAGGACGGGATCGTGATGGCATTATTCTTCGTGGCAATTATTATTATCGCCGTGGGTATTTATCTGGGGATTTTGTATTTCCAACAGTCCTACGCCGATCAAATTGCACGGGACAAGGGAAACCTACAGCAAATTGAAGAAGTTAATCTCGATAAAGAATTAGCGGCGATCAATCGGCTTAACTTAACGGGGGAAAGTCTCGCCGAGTTTGAAAAACTCGATCAGAATTACCGGGAATTAAAGGCGAAAACTATTCCGGAATTAACTGATAGTATTGAGCGAGCTAAGCAGTATAATTCACAGTATCAGTTTATTAAAACCCGGAATGAAATGCATAACTATGAGCAGCAATCAAGCACTGCCATTAACAAGATTCGTGCCACTAAGGAACAGCTAACAGAGATTCAACAAAGTGCTGATGAACACGCGAAGGCAATTGAACAGTTACGGACTAAGTTTAAGGAAATGCATAAGGTATTATTGGCCGATAATGCTGAGTATGGCGAAGCGGCAACTCCCCTTGAAGAACGGTTAGCTGATGCGGAGAAGGAATTTGATGATTTCACCGCCGTTTCGACGAGTGGAGACTTAGTCACTTCAGGGAAAACACTGGCTGAACTGCGGAAGAAGATGGCTTCCCTAGAGGAGTTAATGGAAAAGATTCCGCCGCTTCAGGAAAATCTTGTGCATGCTTTTCCGGAACAACTGGATGAAATTGAAGAAAATTTCAGTAACTTTACCGCGAATAACTATGCATTCAGCGGTGATTTTCCGCAATTGTTGAAGGAAATTAGTGATAACCGACGGGATAGTTTAACTGACCTGAAGAAGCTTAACATTACAAATGTTGAAGGCTATGACAAAAAGATCAGCAAGGCAATTGATCATGCCTATGATCTACTCGAACAGGAATACCAAGCCCGGCAACGTGTTGAAAAACAACAAAAGACCCTAAGTGAGTTCATTGCGCATGCTGTTAAGCAGGAACATGATCTATTAATTGAGCTTGACCGGATTCGGCAAAATTACGAATTAACACATGGTGAACAAGAGAACGCCCAGGAGCTTGATAAGAAGCTTAAGATAATTCAGAAAGATTACGATGAGTCGTTGAAACAGTCAAGCAACGGACCGGTTCTGTACAGTGCAATTCAAAAACAGCAGGAACGGATGAAGGAGCAACTGACGGCAATTGAACGGCGGCAAAAAGCAATTCGTGATGGAGTTACGCATCTGTGGGATGAGGAAAAGGTTGCACAACAGGCGGTGTCAGCATTTGACGTCCAGATTCATAATATGCGGCGTGATGTTGAGCGGCTTAACCTTCCAGGGTTGAAAGATGAGTACCTAAATTTCTTCTTTAATGTGAGCGATAAGATTGAACAGCTGGATCATTCCCTCAATCGGCTCCAGGTTAACATGGATCAGATTAGTACCATGGTTCAGGATACTGCTGCTGACCTGACTGTTCTGGGAAATAAAACCAAGAAGATTATTGAAAGTTCGATTCTGACAGAGCAACTGCTTCAGTACGCTAACCGGTATCGGAATCAAAACGAGGCCGTGGCGCAGGCATATGAGAAAGCGACTGCTCAATTTGAGCAGCAGTATGATTATGCGCGGGCGTTGGATACCATTGCAACAGCGCTCGGCAACGTTGCGCCGGGAATTTATAAACAGCTCTTAGCGGAATACCGGCGGACAAATCGGGTTGAGTACCAAATCCCGGATGTTCAGTTAACACCGCCGGCTGTTGATGACGACGAATTGGCTGAGAAAGATCAACCAAATTAATAGAAATACATGGTTAGTACGGGGAGACTGTGACATAAGTTGCAGTCTCTTTGCTATTTCCAACTAATCCAGTATCAAAATAAACGAATTCCAGTGAAAGTGAACCAGTCGCTGAATTTATTCTTTATGTTCTGGTTGGTTCGTTATATCCCATAGCCGCCACGTCCGTTTTCGTTGTGTGAGTCTCCCTTTTTAAACCATTATTTGTGAAGAAACGAAGAGTGCGGAGAGTTCTTTGCTGTGATAGAATAGAGCGTGATTTCCACGTTATAAGATAGCGGTTTACCACAATAAATAAATTTAATGAAAGGAGTAGCCATGATTTATTTTGATAACAGTGCAACAACAAAGGTTGCCCCGGAAGTGCTGGCGACGTATGACAAGGTTAGTCAGCAGGTTTGGGGCAATCCATCGTCGCTAAACGCGCTTGGAATGCAGGCGCATAATCTTCTTGAACAGGCCCGACATCAGATTGCGGATCTTCTGGGAGTAGCTGATCATGAAATTTTCTTTACGAGTGGTGGCTCTGAAGGTGATAATTGGGTGATTAAGGGAACGGCAATGGCAAAGTACATGCATGGTAAACATCTGATTACTTCAAGCGTTGAACACCCTGCTGTTTTAAGTACGATGGCACAATTGGAGCGGTTGGGGTTTGACGTGACCTACTTGCCGGTTGATCATCAGGGGCGGGTTCGGCCGGCTGATCTGAAAGCAGCGCTGCGGTCAGATACAATTCTTGTTTCAATAATGGCAGTGAATAATGAAGTAGGTGCAATTGAGCCAATTAACGAATTAGCAGCTGTCTTGCGCGCTTACCCGAAAGTTCACTTTCATGTCGACGCGGTGCAAGCGCTTGGGAAGGGCGTTCAATCCCTTTTTATGAACGACCGGGTTGACTTTGTTAGCTTCTCTGGGCATAAATTCCACGCTCCCCGGGGAGTGGGGTTTGTATACAAAAAGAGCGGACGAAAGTTAGAACCTTTAATTACTGGTGGCGGTCAAGAAAAGAACCAGCGGAGTAGCACCGAAAATTTACCGGCAATTGTGGGAATGGCTCGTGCAATGCGGCTGCTCCTCGAACATGAAGACGAAAACGTTCAACAGGAACAACGTGTGCGGCAGGCTATTTTTGACCACATTAGTTCTAAGGAAAAGGTCCACGTTTTTTCGGCAATGGGGTCAACGTTTGCTCCCCATATCTTAACGTTTGCAATTGAAGGGGTGCGCGGCGAAACTGTGGTGCATGCTTTTGAGCACGAAGGAATCTATTTATCGACAACGAGTGCCTGTTCCTCTAAGGACAGTGCAGGTTCTGGCACTCTCAGTGCGATGGGGGTTGCTCCGGAACTAGTGACTGGAGTCGTGCGAATAAGTTTGGATGGGTCCAATACACTTGAAGAAGCCCACCAGTTTAACGCTGTTTTTGACCGGCTTTACGAACGGTTTAAGATGATTAATTCATAGGAGGATGCTATGCAGTACACCGAAATTATGGTGCGGTATGGGGAACTTTCAACGAAGGGTAAGAACCGGCAAAGTTTTATCGACCGGTTAGCCCATAATACCCGGCAAGCACTGCGGGATTTTCCGCGTCTTGAAATCAAAGCACACCGGGATAGGATGCACATTAAACTTAACGGAACAGATTCAAAGGCAGTTACCGCACGGCTTGATCGGATTTTCGGGATACAAAATTACTCACCAACCGTGCGGGTTGAAAAGGAATTTGCTGCCGCTAAGCAGGCGGCGATTGCACTGGTTAAGGAACGGTTTGAACCCGGAATGACGTTTAAAGTTAACACCCGGCGGGCCGACCATAAGTTTAAGTATGACACCAACCAGATGAATGATTTACTAGGGGGAGCAATTCTTAAAGCGTTTCCGGGAATTAAGGTGCAAATGAAGGACCCAGAGATTCTTATTCGTGTTGAGGTTCGGATTGATGGAATCTATCTTTCATTGGGGAAAATTAAGGCTGCCGGTGGAATGCCAGTAGGCACTGCCGGAAAGGGAATGATGATGCTTTCAGGGGGGATTGATTCACCAGTGGCCGCCTACCTTGCGATGAAGCGGGGGGTGGAGGTTGAAATGGTTCACTTCTTCAGTCCACCGTACACGAGTGAGCAGGCCTTAAATAAAGCGAAGGAATTAACGGCGAAGTTAACGCCGTATACTGGGACAATTAAGTTTATCGAAGTGCCGTTCACTGAGATTCAAGAAACAATTAAACACAATCTGCCATCTGGTTACCTGATGACCGTTCAGCGGCGGTTTATGCTTCGATTGACGGAAAGAATTGCCGAGCAACGGCACGGGTTAGCCATTTTTAACGGGGAAGCGCTTGGACAGGTAGCTTCCCAGACGCTTGAAAGTATGGCTGCAATTAACGACGTGACAACGATGCCGGTAATTCGACCGGTGGTCTCATTGGACAAGACGGAAATTATTGCGTTAGCTCAGAAAATTGGAACGTTTGATCTTTCGATTCAACCATTTGAAGATTGCTGCACGATTTTTGCTCCGCCGGCTCCTAAGACCAAACCCCGGATTGAGCGGGCCCGCGAATACGAACAGCGGCTTGACGTGGACGGGCTGATTGACCGAGCCCTTGCCGGGACAAAGATTAGTGCCATTCATGTAGGAGAACAATTTCTTAATCAGCAGCAGGAAGAGTTTGCTGATCTATTGTAGCTTGACAATTAGGGAATTTTCGCTAAAATGGTGGGGTAATAAGGAAAAGCGATGACCAAGAGGCGGCTACCGGTCTTCCGGTACAGCGAGGAACGCATGGTGTGATGTTCTCCGGGAGGTAGCCGTGTAGCTTGTGGAAGCTGTTGGGTTGAATTAGTAGGCCTAACCGGAATGATCAACCGTTAATGAATGATTAAAGTGGGGGATGTTCCCCAATTTAGGTGGTACCGCGGCGTAGTCGTCCTATGATGGATGGCTGCGTCGTTGTTTTTTTAGAAGGGATTGTGATGAAAATGACACGGGAAATTGACATGGCGCCCAAGTATAATCCGCAAGACGTCGAACCGGGCCGTTATGACAAATGGGTTAAGGATGGGGTCTTTAAGCCGAGTGGTAATCCGGATGCAAAACCATATTCGATTGTAATTCCACCGCCGAACGTAACCGGCAAACTCCACTTAGGCCATGCCTGGGACACAACATTGCAAGATATTTTAATTCGGTTAAAGCGGATGCAGGGATATGATACGTTGTGGGTTCCGGGAATGGACCACGCTGGAATTGCTACTCAGGCAAAGGTGGAAGCCCGGCTAGCTGAGGATGGAATTTCTCGTTATGATCTAGGGCGAGAGGAATTTGTCAAGAAAGTTTGGGAATGGAAGGATGAGTATGCCGCAACCATTCACCAGCAATGGGCAAAAATGGGGATTTCCGTTGACTATGACTGGGAACGCTTCACCTTGGACGAGGGACTGTCCAAGGCAGTGCGGAAAGTCTTTGTTACCCTTTATAAGAAGGGGTTAATCTACCGTGGCGAATACATCATTAATTGGGACCCGAAGGCGCGGACGGCGCTGTCGGATATCGAAGTAATCCATAAGGATGACAAGGGGGCCTTTTACCACGTTAAGTATCCGTTTGTTGACGGAACAACGTTTAACGGTAACAACTATATCGAAATCGCGACGACCCGACCAGAGACAATGATGGGAGACGTTGCTGTTGCCGTTAATCCGGATGATGACCGGTACAAGGAACTTGTTGGAAAGGAAGTTGTGCTTCCCCTTCAAGGGCGTCACATTCCGATCATTGCTGACCAATACGTTGACCCCGAGTTTGGAACCGGAATGGTAAAAATTACGCCGGCGCATGATCCCAATGACTTTGAAGTCGGAAACCGGCACAACCTTAAGCGGATTAACACGATGAACGAGGATGCAACGATGAACGCCAATGCCGGAAAATATGAGGGGATGGACCGGTTTGAGGCCCGGAAGGCGATCGTTAAGGATCTTGAAGATCAAGGATACCTGTTAGAGGTGGAACCAATCGTTCACAGTGTGGGTCATTCTGAACGGACTGGCGTGCAGGTAGAAGCGCGCTTGTCAACGCAATGGTTCGTGAAAATGAAACCCCTCGCAGAAGCGGCTTTAAAGAACCAAGAGGGTCCTGATAAGGTTAACTTTGTACCGGAACGGTTTGAACACACGTTTAAGCAGTGGATGGAAAACGTCCATGACTGGGTTATTTCCCGGCAGCTTTGGTGGGGCCACCAGATTCCGGCGTGGTACCACAAGGAGACCGGGGAGATTTACGTTGGGGAAGAAGCTCCGCAGGACATTGAAAACTGGGAACAGGATCCGGATGTGTTGGATACGTGGTTCTCAAGTGCTCTTTGGCCGTTTACAACAATGGGGTGGCCGGATACGGATAATCCTGATTACAAGCGGTACTTCCCGACAAGTACCTTAGTAACCGGGTACGATATTATCTTTTTCTGGGTTTCTCGGATGATTTTCCAAAGCCTTGAATTTACCGGAAAGCGGCCGTTTAAGGATGTAATCTTGCACGGATTAATTCGGGACGAACAAGGGCGGAAGATGAGTAAGTCGTTGGGAAATGGAATTGATCCGATGGACGTGATTGATAAGTACGGAACCGATGCGCTCCGGTGGTTTTTAACGTTTGGAACAACCGCCGGACAAGATATTCGTTTCTCCTACCAGAAAATGGATGCAGCTTGGAATTTTATCAATAAGATTTGGAACGCAAGCCGGTACGTCATCATGAATTTGGATGATAATACCACCACCGAACTGCCTGCTAAGGGCGATTGGCAGTTAGCTGACCGGTGGATCATTAGCCGGTTAAACCAGACGACGAAACGGGTACTCCGTTTCTTTGAAGAATATGAATTTGGTGAAGCTGATCGGGCCCTTTATAACTTCATTTGGAACGACTTTTGTGATTGGTACATCGAGTTTACAAAACGAGATTTGAACGGGACAAATACGCACCGTAAGCAAGTTGTGCAGCATATTTTATGTCACGTTCTGGATCAAATTTTACGGTTGATGCACCCGATTACGCCGTTTGTAACGGAGAAGATTTGGTTAACGATGCCTCATGACGGGAAATCAATCGTAACGGCCGCTTACCCAATGGTCCACGAAGACCAGCTTGATGCGGATGCGGAACGGCAGATGGAGGTCCTAATTGGATTGATCAAGGCGGTCCGGAATATCCGAACAGAGGTTAATGCGCCGATGTCAAGTGCCGTTGACGTTCTAGTTAAAACAACTGACGAGCAGGTTCAGACCATCTTAACGGCCAACGCTGATTACATTACTGCGTTTTGTCATGCAAAGGAACTAACGATTGGCGCGGACGTACAGGCCCCGCAATTAGCTGTTACCAAGGCAATCTCAGGTGGGGAGGTTTTACTTCCGCTTGCTGAATTAATTAATCTGGAAGATGAGATTGCGCGGTTAAAGAAAGATGCCGCTAAGCTTGATGCAGAAGTGTTGCGGGCACAAAAGAAGCTTGGAAATGAACGCTTTGTTTCGAATGCACCGGCAGCCGTTGTTGATAAGGAACGGGCAAAGTTGGCGGATTACCAAGAAAAATTAACTGCGACTAAGGCACGGATTAATGAATTGAGTGCCGTAAAATGAATTTAATTACTGAAGGCGTGTTGGTTTCGGTGTAAACTTAAACCGGACACCAAGAAAGAGGAACTGGGTGACCGGTTGCTCTTTTTTAATGGGGGGAAAATGATGAATTACGATGAAGCACTGGCGTTCATTCATAACCGGCCGCGCTTAAAAAAGGCACCAACGTTAAGACGGATGCGGCAATTTCTGGCGCTTTTAGGAAATCCTCAGGAACACGGGCGGTTTATTCACGTAACCGGAACAAACGGAAAGGGCTCAGTAGTTGCCATGCTTCGGAATCTCCTAATCGGGCAGGGATTAACCGTTGGGACGTTTACGTCGCCGTATATTGTTAGGTTTAATGAACGAATTGCGGTTAACGGCAAAATGATTACGGACGCCGAGGTTGTCACCCTGGTAACGAAGCTGGAACCAATAATTAAACAAATGGATACGACGGGGGAAGGCCCGACTGAATTTGAGGTCGTTACCGCAATGATGTTTTGTTACTTTGCAACACATCCAGTTGATTTTGTTATCTGTGAGGTAGGGATCGGGGGAACGTATGATTCAACTAACGTGCTGCCGCATCCGGTTGCGAGTGCAATTGTGACAGTTGCGTATGATCACATGAAGCTTTTAGGCAATTCCATCACGGCAATTGCTGCCCAAAAGGCGGGAATTATAAAACCGCGTTGTCCGGTTGTTGTGGGACAGGTTCCTGATGAAGCTTATCCGGTGATTCGGCAACGAGCGATTCAGCAACATGCGCCGCTAGCGGTGTATAACGAGGATTTTTTAGTGCTGGATCATCACCAAATGCCTACCGGAGAGCGGTTAACGTATCACGATAAGAACTGGCCGGTATTAACGGTAACAACCGCATTAAAGGGTCAATATCAGGTGATTAATGCGGCGGTGGCCCTCCGGCTGTTTGAAATATGCTGTGAGCAAGCACATATTACCCCCCAGCCGGGAGAAATTACCCGGGCGTTAGAAGACGTTCGGTGGCCGGGACGATTAGAGCAGGTTGTTGGCGAGCCACTTGTTCTCTTAGACGGAGCCCATAACTCTGCAGCAATAACAGTATTAGGAGACACGCTTAAACAGCGGTACCGTGGTAGGACAATCAATGTTATTATGGCAATTCTTGCCGATAAAGATGCAGTAGCGATGGTGCAGCAATTGAAACGAATTAAGGGCGTACGGGTGGTATTGACGGGATTTGAGTGCCCTCCGCGACCATTAGTTGGGGCAAAGGATGCGCAGGAGTTAGGCGTTGAGTACATCGCAGACTGGCGGGCTGCATTCATGGCGATTATTCAGAACGCTACGGCAGATGATGTTATTTTATTCACTGGTTCGTTATATTTTGTTGCAACGGTGCGTCCCTTTTTTAAAAAATAAGGTTATGAATTAAGGATACGGAGGACAAAATGGAAGGAACGGTTCATTTTTTTGATGACAAGAAGGGGTATGGTTTTATCACCCCGGACAAAGCAGCAGATGATGTTTTTGTTCACTTTACCGCAATTAAGGAGCGGGAATTGCGAAGGCTCATGGTTGGGCAAAGAGTGACCTTTCAAGTAATGGAAGGTCACCGGGGGTTCCAGGCGATTAATGTTCGGTTAATTGGGGAGAATCCGCTTGAATCTGATAACGATTGTTAGAACGAATGTGGTATAATTGCGGTACGAATAACGGTTTTGATTGGCCGAGGTAGGTAAAGGGATGAAGAAGAGCGTGTTTGGATTCGGGACGAGAAATATTGGAATTGATTTGGGGACGGCGAATACTATCGTGTACGTTGAAGGTAAGGGAATTGTTTTACGTGAGCCCTCAGTTGTTGCCCAAAATACGCGAACAGGGGCAATTATTGCGGTCGGTTCTGACGCGCGTGATATGATTGGCCGGACGCCTGAAAGTATTATTGCAACCCGGCCGATGAAAGACGGTGTTATTGCCGATTATGATACGACGGTTGCGATGGTGAAATACTACATTGAAAAGGCCGTTGGGGGACGACTTGCTGGCCGGCCCAATATTATGATTTGTGTTCCAAGTGGGGCAACTGAGGTGGAAAAACGGGCAGTGATTGATGCCGCACAGGTTGCTGGTGCCCGAAATGCGGACGTGATCGAGGAACCCTTCGCTGCAGCAATTGGAGCGGATCTTCCAGTTAATGATCCCACTGGAAGTATGGTGGTTGATATCGGTGGAGGAACAACTGATATTGCGACAATCTCATTAGGTGGGATTGTATCTAGCCGGTCAATTCGGATGGCTGGTGATAAGCTAAATGAAGCAATTGCGAACTATGTGCAAGAGCATTTTCAGTTGTTAATTGGGATGCGTACGGCCGAACGACTAAAGTTTGATGCCGCATCGGCGTCATTAAAGAAGGCGGATGAATTGGATGATCAGCCTGTTCGGGGACGTGATCTCGAGAGTGGATTGCCACAAACAGTTGACATTCCAGCAAGTGCGGTTGCACAAGCTATTCAGCCAGTAGTAACGGCAATTATCACGTCAATTAAGGACATTCTGGAAGAGACGCCACCGGAAATTTCGGCAGACGTAATTGACCGAGGAATTGTATTAACCGGTGGGGGCGCGTTATTACGGAATTTAGACGAAGTAATTGCGGATGTAACGAAAGTACCCGTTTTTGTTGCAACGGACCCGCTTGACTGCGTTGCGATTGGAACCGGTGAGGCCCTTAAGGGGTTTGGTGCGATTAAGAAGTAGCTTTGTGGGAGAGAGTTAGAGGGTGGTTTACGCCAGCCTCTAACTTTTTGAATGGTAGTCAGGTAGGAGGATAATTCATGCGGAAGTTTGGGCTAAATAAGAAACTCGTTGTAGCGTTGGTGGCGATAATTGGGAGTTTCTTGTTAATTGCTTTTTCAATTGATGTACGGAATAACCGGCAAACACCGCCTTTTATTCAGCAAATTGGGAATGATGCAGCAACTATCGTTGATGACGTTGTTGCAGTTCCTTTAAACGGATTAAAAACGATTGGAAGTTCAGCAGCGGCGTTAGAAAATACGTATCAGCAAAACGAACAGCTGAAGAAGCAAATAACGGAGCTGGGGGAGCAGCGGGCGGAAAACCGAGCGCTGCGTCAGCAGAATAAACAACTTCAACAAGAGTTATCCTTAAATCATAGTTTAACAGCATACGAAAAAGTTACGGCTGCCGTAGTAACGCGGGCCCCTTCGAGTTGGCAAAACATTATTGTTATTAATAAGGGCTCCCGGGCCGGAATCAAGAAAAACCAGGCTGTAATGTCACAACGCGGTTTAATTGGTCGGATTATTGAGGTCAGCCAAAATAATAGCAAGGTTGAGCTTTTATCGACGAAGGATGATGCCGTTGACCGGTTCCCGGTAGAGGTTCAGAATATTAAGGGAACTACCGTTAACGGGCTAATTACCGGCTACAACAGTACGACTAACCAGTTGATCATGGGGCAAGTTACTAATAAGGACGCCGTTAAGGTAGGGACGCAGGTTACGACTTCGGGACTTGGTGGTATCACCCCGAAGGGATTGCTTGTTGGAAAGGTTACCCGGGTTGAGAGTGCTGATTATGGGATGCCTGCTAAGATTTACATTCAACCAGCAGCTAATATGACAAACCTTAGCGTTGTAACGGTTATCAAACGGTAGGTGAAGAAGCATGCGAATCGCGAAGATGAGGTATTTTTTCCCGATAGGATTATTTCTGGCGTTAATGTTAGACGGATCTTTAAGTCACCTTTTTTCCACCCAGTTCTTTTCAACTACGATTTCAGTGGAGAGTCGGCTTGTTTTATTGTGGATTGTAATGACGATTTGTGTCTGCGGTGACAGGGTTAAACACATTGGGTTATGGGCGGTAATTGCTGGCTTGTTTTTTGATATGTTCTATACGGGAATTCTCGGTGTATACGTGTTGATTCTACCCGTGATGGTGATTTTTACCCGGTGGATTGCCCAGTACTTCGCGCCATCGTTTTTGGTGACAATTATGATCTATTTAATTGATGTTACTGTAATGACGGTTTTGTCATACGGAATTTATTCGTTTTGGATGGCAAACGGCTCGTTGATTGCGATGATTGCGCAGACGCTAGGCCCAACGTTGGCATTTAACTTAGCGGCATTTGTTTTGTTGTATTACCCGCTGGATCGGTTCTTAAGGCGGTATTCATAAATGAACGGAGAAGTCATGAAAGCAGTAAGTTTAAAAGGATATAAGGATCGGTTTGAACTGGTGGTTCACGATACGGCTAGCTTTACCCAGATAAAAAAAGAACTCGCGGATCTTTTAGCGAAAGTGAATGAGGATAAACAGTATAAGAATAAAGAAATGACCGTGACCGTTCAAACCGGAATGCGTCAATTAACGACCCCGCAGGAGGATGAGCTAAAGAAGCTGTTCAAACCATACCCGTTGTTGTCAGTTGTGGGGTTTAAATCAACGGTTGTTTTACGTACGACCGCAGCGAAGGTTGTCGCAGATGTTCAAACGCGGGTTGATACGAGTATCGTTCGGAGTGGTCAAGACAAACAGCTAACCGGTGATGTTTTATTCATGGGAACTGTTCATGATGGCGGGACTCTTCGTGCTGAAGGAAATATTTACGCACTAGGGGCGCTTGAAGGAATCATTTGTGCTGGGACCAAGCGTGCCGATGCAGTGATTGTTGGAGATTTGAGTAAGGTGCAACAGGTGCGGATTGGAACAATCGTTGCAATTATTGCTGATGAGGATGAGACGCAGTTAAGCGCTCCAACCACCGTTGCTTTTGTCGAAGATGAGACGGTTAAGTTTGCGCCGTTAATTGAATTTTTAAAGAAAAAGCCAGAGTTCTTTGCAGAAAAGGAAGTGTTTTAAATGGGAACGACAATCGTTGTAACTTCGGGGAAAGGCGGTGTTGGTAAAACAACAACGACCGCAAACGTTGGAACGGCTCTCGCCCTAAAAGGGAAGCGCGTATGTCTCGTTGACCTTGATATTGGGTTACGAAACCTTGATGTTGTGATGGGGTTAGAAAACCGGATTATTTATAATATTGTTGACGTTGCAGAAAAGCGTGCAAAGCTACACCAGGCCCTGATTAAGGATAAACGGTTTGATGATCAGCTGTATGTATTAGCAGCGGCCCAAAACACGGATAAGTCTGCGCTGGAACCCGAGCAAACGAAAGAAATTGTGACCCAGTTAAAGAAGGATTTTGATTATGTCTTGTTGGATTGTCCAGCGGGTATTGAACAGGGCTTTATTAATGCAGTTTCAAGTGCGGATCAGGCAATTGTTGTTACGACCCCGGAGAATTCATCGGTTCGGGATGCTGATCGGGTAGTTGGCTTATTAGAACAGCAGGATTTAGAAACAGAGCCGATGTTAGTGATTAACCGGGTACGCCCTGATATGATGAGTAACGGTGAGGTAATGGATGTCGATGAAATTACTCACCACCTGGCAATTAAGCTGGTGGGGGTGATTGCTGAAGACGATGGGGTCATCGCGGCAACCAATAAGGGGGAACCGGTTGTCTTAGACGAAGGGAACCAGGCCGGTCAGGGTTACCGAAACGTTGCTCGCCGGTTAGAGGGAGAAACGGTTCCTTTGATGAAAATTAACGGAAAAAAGTATGGGGAAAGGAACCATGGTGGGTTCTTTAGCCGGCTACGGGCATGGTTTAAGCGCGGTTAGTTTGTAAACAGGATAGCGTAATAAAACGGGGTTTAGTGGCGTTAACGTGATATGCTAAACATCGTTTTTTTTATGGCATAATTGCGTATGGTAAAATTAGGACGATAATACTGTGGAGGTTAGGAGCGCGAATTAGTGATTTGGCAAATTATCATTGCAATTCTTTTTTTAAACATCATCGCGGCTGTAATTACGGTTTTCCGCGAGAAGCGAGATATTGCGGCGACATGGGCATGGTTGCTTGTGTTGTTGCTTTTACCGGGAATCGGTTTTATTATCTACCTTTTTGCGGGGAAAAAGATCTCGCGTGAACGAATTTTTAATTTAAAGATGCAGGAACGGTTGGGAACTGATAAGCTGGTTACGGCACAGAAGGACGAATGGCAAGCGGGACGGTTGCTACCAGCAGCACTTTCCAATAATGATTCTCGCCAGCTGTCTCGGTTGCTCCTTGATGTCGATCAGGCGGTGATGTCGCATGACAATGCGGTTCGTCTTTATACGGATGGCGTTGCGAAATTTGATGCGTTGTTAGCTGATATTGCGCAGGCGCATGATCATATTCACTTGGAATACTATACGTTTTTTAGTGATGAGATTGGTACCCGGATCCGGGATGCCCTTATTACCGCTCTTGATCGGGGGGTAGAAGTGCGGGTAATTTATGATAGCATGGGCTCGCGGGGACAGCGGCATTCCTTTTTTAAGGACTTTGAACGACATGGTGGTCAGGCAGAACCATTTTTAGGATCGAAACGCGCGCCGATTCATAGTCCCCGGTTAAATTACCGGGAACACCGGAAACTCGCCATTATTGACGGTAAGGTTGGTTACATTGGTGGATTTAATATTGGTGACCAGTATCTCGGGAAGAATCCCCGGTTTGGAAACTGGCGGGATACACACATGCGGATTGAAGGAACTGCGGTTCTCGCGATGCAGACCCGTTTTTTGATGGATTGGAATGCAACAACAAAGGGAACGACTGCCCAGGTTGACTATGCGGATCACTACTTCCCGGTTCACTATGGTTACGGAGCAACGAATATCCAGGTTGTTTCTTCGGGCCCAGACAGTGATACAGAGGCAATTAAACTTGGATATTTAAAGTTAATTAATAGTTCGGACCACTACATTAATATTCAAACGCCGTACCTGATTCCAGATGATTCTGTTTTCGAGGCATTGTGTGTTTCGGCATCTTCAGGTATTCGGGTGCGGATTATGATTCCATGCATGCCAGACCACGCGTTTGTTTACCGGGCTACCCAGTATTATGCGCGGGCGTTAATTGAAAATGGGGTTGAAGTTTACCAGTATAACAACGGTTTCTTGCACGCTAAAACGTTTGTTAGTGATGGGGAAATTTGCTCGGTGGGATCGGCTAACGTCGATTTTCGAAGCTTTAAACTTAACTTTGAATGCAATGCGTTCTGTTATGATCGGGAGTTAGCGACAGAACTGGCGGCAACGTTTGAGAATGACCTTGCAGATTGTACCCGCTTAACGGCGGAAGATTTCGACAAACAGTCCGGATGGTTGAAGTTTAAGCAGTATTTTTCCCGATTATTATCGCCCATTTTGTGAAATTAGCATGAGTTGATTGAATTTTGGACTAGACCGGTGTACAATGTACTTGTTTTTAGAAAGCGATTACATGTTCCTTGAAAGGGGTCTTGTATATGGCAAAGCACGGGTTTGGTACATTAAATTGGGTTGTGTTAATTGGTTATCTAATTTTGATGTTGTTTGTGGGTTATTATTTCAAAAAGCGAAGTAATAAAAATTCACAGGAATTTTTCAAAGCTCGAGGGAGTCACGTTCCAGCCTGGGCAGTTGGTTTTAGTATTTTTGCAACAACGCTAAGTGCAATTACTTATATGTCGACGCCAGCTAAATCTTTTGATACTGATTGGGCGTACGCTTTTGGGAATTTGTCTATCTTTTTAATTGCACCAATTATTATCAGTTTATATATTCCTTTTTTTCAAAAATTAAACGTAACTACAGCATATGAATATTTAGAAGCAAGGTTTAACCCGTTTCTCAGAATATTTAGTAGCTTGTTATTTATACTATTCCACATAGGACGAATAGCCATTGTTATTTATTTACCAACGGTTGCGTTGGAATCGATCATTAAGATTAATCCGTACTGGGTTGCATTGTTAATTACAGGATTATGTATAGTTTATACGTATCACGGTGGTATGGAAGGTGTTATATGGAGTGACGTTATTCAAGGGATTTTATTGTTAAGTGGTGCAGCAATCATAATTGGATTTGCAATTTATCGGACTCATGGTGGATGGAATTCAGTAATGAGGACAACGGTTAGTCAAGGAAAAATCTTAACTCGGAGTGATTTTTCATGGAGTCTTGTTAAAGCAACTGTTCCAGTTATTCTATTGGGGCAAATTTTTAATAGTTTATATCAATATACGGCTTCTCAGGATGTTGTTCAGCGGTATACAACGTCGACGGATCGAAAACATATTGCTAAGTCAATCTGGACAAATGCAATTTTATCATTAATTACAATTCCATTATTTTATGGAATGGGGACTGTTTTATTTAGTTTCTATCACAATGGCGGGCATTTACCGGTAGGTTTTAACACTGCTGCAATTGTCCCATACTTTGTTTTAACCCAAATTCCAGCAGGAATCGCAGGGTTAATTATTGCCGCTATTTTTGCAGCATCACAAGCAACGATTGCCTCTAGTTTAAATAGTACCGCTGCTTGTGTAGTAACTGATTTTCAAAAACGGTTTATGAAGGATAAAAGCGATGAAATGAGTATGAAATTAACTCGTATTACAATTTTAGTAGTTGGGTTGATGAGTCTTATCTGTACGTTAATGTTAATTAAAGTTCATCGGGAAGATATGTTAGATGCATATCTGTCGCTTTTCGGTCTTTTTGGTGTTCCAATCGCCGGGACGTTTGCGTTGGGGATTTTAAGCCAACGTGCTAATGGTTTTGGCGCTACGTTAGGAATGTTATTGACATCTTTAATTTGTTATTTCATTCAATCTCACGGAGTAAACGCACTGTTGGTAAGTTGTATTGGCTTCATTGGAAGTATGGTCTTAGGATATGTTTTCAGTTTGTTTAAAAAGAGCACTAAGGATATTGTTGGATTAACATTAAAAACTATCAATAAAAATATTAAATAAGGAGTGAATAAAAATGCAAAAGGTATATTCAGCATTGATGACGGCGTTTGACAAGAATGGTAATCTTGATGAACAAGGGACTCGGGAAATTATTCGTTATAACATTGATAAAATGCACGTTGATGGGCTATATGTAGGCGGAAGTACAGGTGAAGCATTTTTAATTGATGAAGAAGAGAAAAAGAAGATTTTTAAGATTGCAATTGAGGAAGCGGCTGGCGCATGTGATTTAATTGCTCAAGTGGGATCACCCAATCTCGTTCAGGCAAAAAGGCTGGCAAATTATGTAGTAAATACTCTTGGTTATTCAACGATTTCGGCGGTAACGCCATTTTACTATCATTTTGATTTTGATGAAATTAAAAACTACTATGATACCATTGTTGAAGGTTTAGATACACGATTAATTGTATATTCAATCCCGGCGTTGACGGGGGTGGCTTTGTCACTTAAACAATTTGAAGAATTATTAGCAAATCCTAAAATAGTTGGGATTAAATACACAAACAATGACTTTTATCTGTTAGAACGTCTCAGGAATAAATTTCCGGATAAAAAAATTTATTCTGGGTTTGACGAAATGTTATTATCAGCACTTGTGCTTGGGGTTGATGGCTGTATTGGTTCAACATTTAACGTTAACACTCCGCGGGTAAAACGGGAAATTAAAGCGTTTAATGAAGGCGATATTATTACAGCTAGGGAAATGCAGCGGCAGTCTAATGATTTAATTTCAGCGATTCTCGACAATGATTTATATAACTGTATTAAATTGCTTTTACAAGAGCAAGGTGTGCATGCTGGATTTACCCGTGAGCCAATGAGGAAACCTACTGCTGAAATGAAACGGAAAGCTCATGAAATTGCAGTTAAATATTTGAAATAGTGTAAAGGAGTGTAGGTAATGAATGCTTTTTTAGAACAAACGCAAGGCAAGCTAATTGTTTCGTGTCAGGCTTTAGAAGATGAACCACTGCATAGTTCGTTTATTATGGCTAGGATGGCAAGGGCGGCGAGCCAGGCAAATGCTGCAGGAATTCGAGCTAATTCAATTGTTGATATTCAGGCAATTCAGGATGAAGTTTCATTGCCAATTATTGGAATTATTAAATGTGATTATGATGACAGTCCAGTGTATATTACACCAACAATGAAAGAGATGCGGGCTGTTGCTGCAACTGGGGTGGCAGTAGTTGCAACGGATTGTACTAATCGACCGCACCCTCAGGGGACTGATTTAGGAGCAATGGTTAAAAAATGTCATGTGGAATTTCCAGAAACATTGGTTATGGCCGATACGGGTTCGATTGAAGATGTGCGTGCTGCAAACGAATTGGGATTTGACTTGATTGGAACAACAATGCATGGGTATACTCCGGAAACTACGGGATTAAACATCGCAGACAACGATTTTGAATATCTTAAAGAGGTTTTAAAGGTGGCTAATGTTCCAGTAATTTGTGAAGGAAAAATTGATAGTCCAGCGAAAGCACGGCGGGTCATTGATTTAGGTGCTCATGCGGTTGTGGTTGGAGGAGCCATTACGCGCCCACAGCAGATCACTAAAAGATTTACAGATGCTTTGGAGGGTTGATTATTTAGGAAGGTGATTGGTCGTGAACAAGTACCTTGCTTTTGATGTGGGCGGAACCACTATTAAAGCGGCATTGATAGACGAATCTCAAGGGATTACCTATGTCGGTAAGTATTCAACAAACCGTAATCAAAATGATTGTATTCTTAAAATAATTGATCAAGTTAGTCGTAAAGTTTGTGCGTGTGAGCATTGCAGCGGGGTGGGGATTAGTACCGCTGGTATTGTTGATGAGAAAAATGGTCGGATTATGTATGCTGGGCCAACCATTCCAGGGTATATGGGGACTGAACTGGGGTCAACACTTAGTGCAAGTGTTCATCTTCCTATTCGCGTGGTAAATGATGTTGATGCGGCATTGTTGGGTGAGTTGTTGTGTGGTTGCGCACAATCGTATACAGATGTGTATTGTGTAGCCCTGGGAACAGGAATTGGGGGAGCTCATTACGTTGATGGAAAATTAATCAACGGCGCTCATTGGCGAGCAAACTCAGTAGGATATATGGATGCTGGTCTTGATAACTATTTAACATGGGAGCAGCGTTCATCCACTATTGCTTTAGAAAAACGATTGTCAGGTCTAGGATTAACACCTATTGACGCTTTTGCGCAGATGGATAGAGATCCAAATGTCGGGCATATTATGATGAAATGGTTTGATGAAATTGGAAGAGGACTTGCTAATATTATTCTGATTATCGATCCGGAATTATTATTGATTGGAGGAGCAGTTTCTCTTCAAGAAGAATGCCTAATTAAGCCTTTAAAAACGGCTGTTAGGCGTCATTTACCAAAAGGATTTCTTGATACCGAAATCAAAGCTGCACAGCTACATAACGATGCAGCGCTTTATGGTGCAGTCGCGCCATTTATAATGGAGTGATTTTAGATGAAGGTGATTATTAACACAGCTGTATTTGGTAATCAAATTCCAAATAAGATGACACAAGTTCAAGCAGTTCAACAACTAGCAGGACTTCCAATTGATGGCATTCAAGTTCGAAGTGAATTATTCAATCCTGCAACAATGAATAAAGAGTTGAGCTTAATCCGTGAGGTATGTTACCAAAACAACTGGAAATTTTATTTGTCGGTAGCGCATGATTTTTTTGATGCTTCTCAAATAAATGGACAAATTTTTGATTATTTACGTCTGGCAAAGGATTATGATTTGGATGAGTTGAAGTTTAGTTGGGGAAAACAACCAGTAATAGACGATGGTTTAGAACATTCATTGAAGGAAGTATTTTGTCAGGGGATGCTGGTTGAACTTGAAAACCAACCGAACAAGTATGGTCGCTTATCGGTAATTGAATCTAATTTTAAGCATTTATTTGGACATAGTGTGCGGATAGGATATTGTTTTGATAGTGGAAATTGGCGTTGGATTGAAGAGGATAGTATGCGTGCATTCGAGCACTTATTACCGCAGATAACTACATTTCACTTAAAAAATATTATTAATCAAAAAAATGTTGAACTCAGTAGGTTGGGGGAGTATAACTGGCAATTAATGGTTAGCCGCCTTCCGGCAGAAATACCTGTTGTTATTGAGTATGCTATTCCTTCAATGAATAAATTATTAGTAGATATCAATATGATTCGCGAAATAGGCGTTAAGGGTGTTGATAATAAATAATATATATTTGAATTTATATTAACGATTAACAAAAATATTCAACAAAGCAGTTTAGTAGACTGCTTTTTGTTTTGCGATTATTAAGTTTACATGAGTGTTAATAATCGAAACAAAATTCAAATATTACTTAGCGTACCATACATGTGAATTAACTAGAATGTGAAGTGTTAATTCACATGTATGCTAATTATTTACTAATTATAAAGCATAATTATAATTTAAATATAGCAAACAAATTAATTTGGTTACAAAGTCGTGATAAAAAACAATTTCATAGAAAATTTATTAATACTGAACCCCCATGCCGTTGAGGATTATTGGCTGATTATATTTATAAATCTATCATTGAACGTGACTGTTATGGATAAGTCGTTTGTATTAATAACCGATAAGAGCGCCAACTGAGCCAATAATTACAGCACCCACAGTAAAAATCAACATTATCCATACAACGAACATAGTAATTTTTTGAAATGTTGATTTTTTCTTTTTATTACGCGCCATTTTAATCATTCCTCATTTTAAACTTCACGTGGTAGTTTACCGGGGAATGATAAAAGTGTCAATGGTGGGAGCGTTGCATTCTAAGGGGGGAGCATTATAATAATGAGGAGTAGGTCGTGCGAAACGGAGGATATTTCATGATTACACACTGGTACGGACAAATTACGTTAATGGTAATTTTATGGCTAATAATGAAGTTTATTCGCCGCTTGTTTCCCCGTTTTTGGCCCGCACGGTTGCATTTGCTTGATGTGGAGTGTGTGTTGTTGTTAATTGGAGCACATTTTTTATCCGTTCAAGTCTTCGCAATTTCAGTATTACCATTTATCGCAGTAATCATTGCGGTAATGGGTTTATTAATGGCGATAGTTATTTTTATAAAAGATACGCCGTTTCGAATAACAACGTTCTTTATCCGAATTTGGCGCTTGTTGGATTTGTTAATGGTAGTCACCTATGTCGGCCTATTGGTTGGATTGGCTAGTAAGTTTATTTAGTTAAGTACAATATTTAAGCCTGTAGAAGAGGTTGCAACAAGAGTTGCGACCTCTTTTGTTGTATTTAAAATCGTCGCTTTTTGGAATGAATATACCCCGTAAAAGTTTCTTAATTAGTGTGGAGGAGAAAGCTAGTTTTAGCTCTCCGGAACATGTTTATTAAAAAAGGATGAAGTGGGAGATTAGGGTAACCATGTGGTTGAAAGTGGGGGATGGTGGTAGTATCATTAAGACTGACGTAATGGAGGGTGGTGAAGTCCGATGTTTATGGGTGAGTATCGGCATACCGTTGATTCAAAGGGACGGTTAATTATTCCGGCAAAATTTCGGGATGTACTAGGCCCGCAATTTGTGATCACTCGGGGCATGGACGGCTGCTTGTTTGGGTATCCACTAACTGAGTGGAATAACCTTGAAGAAAAATTACGTCAGCTTCCATTAACGAAGAAGAATGCGCGGGCATTTGTTCGGTTCTTCTATTCGGCAGCTACGGAGTGTGAATTTGATAAACAAGGACGGATTAACATTCCCAAGACACTTCGGGCGCATGCTGCGCTTAATAAGAAGTGTGTGGTAGTCGGTGTTTCTAATCGGTTTGAAATTTGGTCAGAAGAACGCTGGAGCGAATTTTCTGATAATGTTGAAGAGAATTTTGACGAAATTGCCGAAGATATGATGGATATTGATTTTTAGGAGACTTTTATGAGCGCCTTTAACCATATTACTGTTTTGAAGCGCCAGGCGGTTGATTACCTTAATGTACAGCCCACTGGATTGTATGTTGATTGTACGCTTGGCGGCGGTGGACATACCGGTGAGTTATTACACCGGTTAGGTTCTACCGGGAAAGTGGTTGCGTTTGATCAAGATCGAACGGCAATCACCTTTAACGAAGAACAGTACCAGAGGGAGATTACTGCTGGTAAGTTAGTGCTTGTTCAGGATAATTTTCGAAATCTCCAAAAACGTTTAGAAACACTGGGGATTACAACGGTTGATGGTGTTTTATATGATTTGGGGGTTTCGTCGCCACAATTTGACGATGTTACCCGCGGGTTTAGTTATCGGAACGATGCGCCGCTAGATATGCGGATGAATCAAGAACAACAGTTAACTGCCAGAACGATTGTTAACGAGTGGTCATATGCTGACTTAGTGAGAATCTTCTTTCGTTATGGTGAAGAAAAGTACGCTAAATCAATTGCCCGCCATATTGAGCGGGCCCGGGAAGAAGCACCAATTGGAAGTACGGGTCAGCTGGTTGAATTAATTAAACAAGCGATTCCGGCTAAAGCCCGGCGAACGGGAGGGCATCCCGCTAAGCGAACTTTTCAGGCAATTCGGATTGCAGTGAATGATGAGCTTGGTGCATTGGAAGAATCATTGGCACAGGCGCTTAGCCTATTGGTACCAGGTGGTCGGATTAGTGTAATTACTTTTCAGTCGCTAGAGGACCGATTAGTAAAACGAATGTTTCGGGAGCGGGCGATGGTTCCCAATCTTCCTGCCGGATTACCGGTTATTCCAAAAGAGGATCAGCCGGATTACCGGTTGGTCGTTCGTAAACCGGTTACCCCGCCCGTGGATGAGGTGACGGTTAACCGACGAGCACATTCGGCAAAGTTACGTGTAATTGAACGGATCAAATGATTTAAAGTGAGGATGACAAGGATGGCACGAACAAGTACGGCACGGAAAGTAACTCCACAGAACGCTGATCAGGTGATAACGCATCGACACCAAGTTACGTTACGACGGCCAACGCCATTGCAGAAGCATGAGAAAGTTAGCTTTGCGCTTGCGGGAGTGTGGATGTTTTTACTTACGCTCGGGGTGATTGCGACAAATATTAACCAAACACATGCCGAGTTTAATTATCAAACCATTACCGATCAGGTGACGAGGGTTCAGACCCGGAACGCCAACCTTAAAGAAGAAATTGGCACGTTGGGAAGCCGAACGCGGTTGATGGGGATTGCCAAACAAAAAGGCCTCACAATGAACAAAAAGAACGTAAGGAATGTAGTTAAATGAATAAACGTCAAAAGCAATCGGTAAAAAAGAAACCAAATAAGCTTTACGGTCAAGTGCTTTTCTGGGCGGTAATCCTTCTTTTTGCGATTTTTATCGGTCGCTTTTTTTATGTAGGAATCACCCATCACGCAGATGGACAAAACCTTTCTGTTCGTGTGCGCGAGATGTATTCTAATGCGATTGATATTAAGGCGAAACGTGGGAATATTTACGATGCGACGGGGCAACCGATTGCGGAAAACGCAACAACGTATACGGTTTACGTGGTCCTTTCTAAGAAGGCGCAAGCTTATGGGAAAAAGCAGTATCTTCCGCAAAGCCAGAAACATAAAGCGGCCCAAATTCTTGGGAAGAACCTGGGAATGGAGCCGAAAAAGGTTTATCGGATTTTAAATCCTAAAAACAGTGATCTTTATCAAGTTGAATTTGGGAGCGCTGGAAGGAACATTTCCCTGGAAACGAAAGAGAAAATTCAATCGTACCATCTAAGCGGGGTTAAGTTTACTCCTGCTCAGGCGCGGATGTATCCTTATGGCGTGTTCGCGTCGCATGTCATTGGGATTGCCCAGCAAAAGAACGGTAACTTAACTGGTGTAATGGGGATTGAAAAACAGTATAACAAGTATCTTGCAGGGCATAATGGGGTACGAAAATATGCTGCGGATCGATTAGGAATCAAACTTCCGAGTTCACGGATGAAGTACCGGAAACCAGTCAACGGCGATGATATTTACACGACATTTAATCCTAAATATGAGAACTATTTGGAAGAAACGTTGACCGCCGCCCAAAAGAAGTATCATCCCCAAGAAATGCAGATTATTTTGATGGATCCGCACACCGGTAAAATTTTAGCGGCCGGGCAGCGGCCATCCTTTAACGCGCAGACAAAGGTTGGATTGGATCAGATTTGGCGGAATTCTTTAATTGAAGAGGCATATGAACCAGGATCGGTCATGAAGACTATTACGTTAGCTGCTTCAATTAACAGCGGTCATTTTCAACCTAACGGATACTATCAGTCGGGGAAATATGAACTTGATGGTGGATTGATTACTGACTGGGATCAAAACGGTTGGGGGTCAATTTCGTATAGCGAAGCCTATTTGAAATCGTCGAATGTTGGTTTTGCCCATCTAGAACAACAGATGGGAGAAAAGACGTGGTTGGATTACATTAAACGATTTGGCTTTCTTAAAAGTACACATTCTGGTCTCGGAATCGAACGTTCAGGAAGCGTACTGTTTAAATTACCGATTGAACAGGCAAATACTTCTTATGGGCAAGGCATTGACGTGACGTCAATGCAGATGATTCAAGCGTACAGTGCAGTTGCTAATAAAGGAAAGATGGTGCAACCACGATTCATTAATAAAATTGTGAACCCGAATACAGGGAGGATTATTTATCGAACGAAAACAAGGGTTGTTGGTAGGCCTATTACAGCCAAAACGGCTGCTCAGGTACGAAATATGATGCAAATGTATGTAACTAATCCAATTGCGTTAGGAACGAAACCATTTCATATTAAGGGATTCCAGACTGGAGCAAAGGATGGCCAAGCACAAATTGCTCGCTCAGATGGACGAGGGTACATTAAAGGCGGTCCAGGTCAATATATTTTTGATGTCATGGGGATTGCACCGGTTAAGTATCCTAAATATCTCTGCTACGTGCTTGTTAAACAACCAAATGTTTTAAAAGACGGGCTTGGCGATGAAACTATAGGTGATGTGTACAAAGGTTTTATGCGTAAGGTTTTGAATAGTGATAAGGAAACCTCGGCGCAGAACATTGGAACTAAAACAATTAAAGCGCCTAACGTTTCAGGGATGGAAACACAGATAGCGGTTCAGAGGTTGAATAGGTTAGGCTTGACTCCGGTGGTCATTGGAAAAGGAGAAAAGGTTACAAAACAGTTGGATGAGAGCGGTGCTGCAGTTGTGCAAGGAAGTAAGATTTTTATGCTTACGAATGGACAATTAACTATTCCGAATATGCAAGGGTGGTCCCAAAATGATGTTGCTAAATTTTCTAAATTAGTTGGGTTGAATGTTTCCTATAAAGGAACTGGTTTTGTTACTAAACAAAGCATTAGACCAGGAAAATCTTTTAATCGGAGCCAGAGGTTATTCATTAAATTAAAATAGAAAATTGTAAAGGAGCTAATAATGGTGCTTGAATTGTTAATACCCTTTGTGACGAGTTTTATTTTAGTAGTGTTACTGATGCCGGTTCTCATCTGGTATGATCGGCGGAAAAAATTAGGTCAGGCAATATTTGAAATAGGGTTATCATGGCATGAGAAAAAGAGTGGTACCCCAACAATGGGAGGGTTAGTGTTTAACTTTGCTATCGTAATTGTAAGTCTTGTTGGAATGTTTTTAACTAATACATTACACTTTGATACTATAATTTTGGTAACAACATTGGTTTTATATGGTGTAGTAGGATTTGTGGACGACGTAATTAAGATGATAGAGAAGCATAATCGAGGATTATGGGCATGGCAGAAAGCTTTACTTCAAGTGATTCTTGCACTTCTCTTTGCATTTGGCTACTGGCATGCTGGCTTCCCATTAAGCATCACCATTTTGGGACAACCAATTCAACTGGGAATTTTGTACGTTTTATTTATTATCTTCTGGTTGGTTGGATTCTCGAATGCGGTTAATCTAACTGATGGGATTGACGGGTTAGTTGCTGGTCAGGCGGCGATTGCCTTTGCGTTATATGCATGCCTTGCTTATTATCAGGATCAATTTGGTATTATGCTTTTCTGTGTTGCAGTTGTTGGTGCGTTAATAGGCTTTCTCATTTTTAATCATAACCCAGCAAAGATTTTTATGGGTGATATGGGTTCGTTGGCATTAGGTGGAGCGCTCGCGGCGGTTTCACTTCTTTTGCAACATCCATTTTCGTTGCTATTTATTGGAATCATCTTCGTTATTGAAACAGCAACCGTTATTATTCAGGTTACTTATTACCACCGAACCGGGAAACGGTTATTTAAAATGACGCCAATTCATCACCAGTTTGAAATGGACGGGTGGAATGAATGGAAAATTGATACGGTCTTTTGGTTGGTCGGCGCGGTTGTTGGGGCAATTACGTTAGTAGTTATTATTTGATAGTTTATAAAGGAAGTTGCAGTGATGAAAAAGGTTAGCGATTATCGGAATAAAAACGTTCTAGTTCTTGGATTAGGAAAAAGTGGGGTAAGTGCGGCCAAGCTGTTGATACGCCTTGGAGCAAACGTAACGGTGAATGATCGGCAAACTCCTAAAGATCTGAAAGAAGTCGCTGCATTGGAACGGGCTGGTGCTAAAGTGATAACTGGGAGTCATCCGCTTTCCCTTTTGGACAGGGCGGATCTCATGGTTAAAAATCCAGGGATTCCCTATAATAATCCCCTTGTTGCTGCTGCGGTTAAACGAGCCATCCCGGTGATTACTGAACCTGAATTAGGGTATGTCGTGTCAGAGGCGCCGTTTATTAGTGTTACGGGAACAAACGGGAAAACAACAACGACGACGTTAATTACAAAGATGCTTGATGAATCGCTGATAGGACATGCTTATTCTGTTGGAAACATTGGCGTTCCGGTGACGCAGGTTGCGCCTCAAGTAACTAGCGATGATTATCTAGTAACTGAATTATCAAGTTTTCAGTTAATGGGAATTCAACAACTCCATCCCCATATTGCGGTGATTACTAACATTTATACAGCACATACGGATTACCATGGTTCCAGGGAAAACTACGTGCAGGCTAAGATGAGAATTATGATGAACCAAACACAGGATGACTACCTCGTGATCAATTGGGATAATCCTGAGTGGCAGGAGATAAGTGTGCATACTAAAGCACAGGTTGTTCCGTTTTCCCGGGAAAACCGGATTCAAACAGGGACTTACGAACAGAATGGGGACCTGTATTTTCGCGGTGAGCGGATTATGGCAGCGAGTGAAATTAAGGTTCCCGGGAGCCATAATGTTGAAAACGCGCTCGCTGCGATTGCAGTTGCGAAGTTAATGGACGTTGACAATTCCGTTATTAAACATATTTTGACCACGTTTAATGGTGTCCGGCATCGAACACAGTACGTTACAACGATTAATGATCGAATCTTTTATAATGATTCGAAGGCGACGAATATCGAGGCAACGTTAAAGGCGCTCGCTGGTTTTAAGGACCACGTTGTTTTATTGGCTGGAGGATTAGACCGGGGGTTCACTTTTGAACGGTTAGCGCCAGCCATGCATAATAAGGTTGATACGTTGATTGTATTTGGTGAAACGGCCGATTTAATTGCTACTGCCGGAAAACAGGCGCAGGTTCCACAGATTATTCACGTTAACGATGCTGTGGCAGCTGTTCCGGTTGCATATGAGCATAGTCAACCAGGAAGTACGATTTTACTATCGCCAGCGTGTGCAAGTTGGGATCAGTGGCCAACGTTTGAGGTTCGTGGTGATAAGTACATTGAAGCAATTGAGCAATTGAAAAATGAGGTGGTCTAGGTGCGGTTAATTATTTCTGGTGGTGGTACAGGGGGACACATTTACCCTGCATTAGCTCTGATTGAAACTGTTAAACGGCATGAGCCTGACTCAGAAATTCTTTACGTTGGGACCGAAAAGGGGCTTGAAAGTCAGATTGTTCGGGATGCTGGAATTGCCTTTAAGTCGATTAAGATTCAGGGATTTAAACGGTCACTTTCATTTGAAAACATTAAAACTGTTGCACTTTTTTTGCGGAGTATACAGGTGGCAAAGGGAATTATTCGGGAGTTTGCACCAGATGTTGTTGTTGGAACTGGTGGTTACGTTTGCAGTGCGGTGGTCTTTGCCGCTAGCCGGTTACATATTCCAACAATGATTCATGAACAAAATAGCGTTGCGGGGGTCACCAACAAATTTTTGGGACACTTTGTTGACAAGGTAGGGATTTGTTTTCCGGATGCAGCGCCAGCCTTTCCTTCAAAAAAAGTCGTTTTAACGGGAAACCCCCGGGCACAACAGGTAAACCAAATGCACCCGACTGGGCGTTTAGCAACTGAATATGGGTTAACGGCGGATAAACCAACATTATTGATTTTTGGGGGATCACGGGGAGCTCTTCATATGAATGAGGCTGTTGCAGACGCTTTACCATTGTTTGGACAGCATCCGGAATATCAGGTCCTTTTTGCGACGGGGAAAGCGCATTATGACATGGTAATGCAGCGCATTAAGAATAAAGTTCCTAGTAACGTGGTTGTGAAGTCGTATATTCCGGACATGCCTGCTATCTTACCGGAAATTGCCTGCATTGTTGGTCGGGCAGGGGCAACGAGTTTAGCTGAAATCACGGCGGTGGGAATTCCGTCGATTTTAATTCCGAGTCCGTACGTTACGAACGATCACCAAACAAAAAATGCTAAGAGTTTGGTTAAACGGGGTGCTGCAGAACTTCTGCCTGAAGAGGGATTAACTGGAAAGAAGCTCTTTGTTAGCGCTAATGAGTTAATGGCAGATGGTTCAAGACGGCAGAAAATGACGGTGAGTGCCCGACAGGCTGGGGTCCCAGATGCTGCTGACCGTGTATATGCAATCCTTCGTGAATTAATTACCACATCACAGAAATAAGGGGGGATAAGCATGGCAAGCATTTTTCACCGCCCGCACCAAGAGGCTTTGACGCCTTGGGAACGAGCGGAACGGCGCAAGAAACGGGCAGAAAAACATCATACCAAGTTGGGCAATGTAACGGATAAACCGCAAAAATTACCGGTGGCTGCAAAACTCAAGAATGAAAAAGGGGCACTTCGTTGGCTGCAAGAAAAAACGGTAACTAAGCATTCTCTCCGACAGCAGAAGCGTCATTCTGATGAAAAAAACGAAAAGTTAACGCCAAAAGCGCAGCAATTACTGCGGGATACTAGTGAGCAAGTCCCATTAAAGGAAGAAGCGGGCAAGCGGCTGCCGGAAACTACAGTACAAGGGCCAAGGAAGGAAGCACGTCGATTGTCACGGGTGCGTCGGCGGGCGCTGGTATTGGTAATCGGCTTTTCAGTTGCTGTAATGGTTACAGTTATTAGTGTGCTTCCGATTAGCCGGATTTCTTCGGTTCGGGTAACGGGAACTGATAACGCAACGGGACAGGCAATTGTGCAAGCCAGTCAACTCCAACCACGGCAGTCATTAATAATGGTTTATCCACGAATGGTTGAGGTTGATCGCCAAATAAAGCAGAAAGTTAATTCTGTTCGGAGCGTAACGGTTCAAATTGTTGGCCGGCAAGTTGTTTTGCGGGTACGGGAATACCCAATTGTTGGTTATCAACGGAAAGCTGGTCAGTATTATAAGGTTTTAGCAAGCGGTGCTGTTGGACAAACGAAAATTCAACGAATTGACGGTAATTATCCTATTTTTTACGGGTTCAAGGCACGTGAATTGCGTGCAATGGCGGCACAGGTGAATCGGTTACCCACAAAAGTGCGGCAGGCGATTTCAGAGATTCATGCTCAACCGAACAGGATTGATCCGCAGCGTGTTCACTTATATATGAACAGTGGTAATGAGGTCATCGCCAGGGTTGATACGTTTGCTGCTAAAATGAAGTATTATCCGGCAATTGCCGCTAAAATGAAGGCGAAGGGTGTCGTTGACTTTGAGGTCGGCGCGTATTCTTATCCTTTTAGTGATAAAAACAAGTAAAACTCTAGCGGAACTATGGTTTTGCGTCCTTGATTTGTGTATACTAAAATTATGCAAGTTTAAGGCCGGATATAGCGTCCGCTTTTACATTTAATTAGCAAGATATTATAGAGATAGGAGGGTAATTTGATGGATGATTCTGGAATTTTTGCAGGCCTTGATATTGGAACGTCAACCGTTAAGGTGATAATTGCAGAATATATCAATAATCAAATTAATATTATCGGTTACGGTAATGCTCCATCTGCTGGACTTAGTCGTGGTGTGATTGTAGACATTGATCAGGTGGTCGGTGCTATTCAGTCTGCGGTTAAAGAAGCCGAGCAGCGTTCCGGGAAAACCATTTCAGAAGTCACGGTTGGGATTCCCGCTAACATGCTTCAGATTGAACGCTGCCGCGGCGTAATTGCCGTAAGTTTAGCGGGTGATAGTGCGTCAAAAGAAATCACTTCAAACGATGTGTGGCGTGTAACCCAGGCCGCTCTGGTGCAAAACCTACCGCCCGAACGTGAGGTTATCGACATTATTCCTGAGGAGTTCATTGTTGATGGTTTTGACGGGATCCAGGATCCGCGAGGAATGCTCGGTGTACGGATGGAAATGGACGGTGTTATGTACACTGGTCCTAAGACAATTGTACACAACGTTAAAAAGTGCATTGAGCGGGCGGGCCTTGAAGTTAATGGAACGGTTGTGATGCCGTTGGCGGTTGCTGACGTTGCATTAACTGATGATGAGCGTGATTTCGGTGCGGTAACGATTGATATCGGCGGTGGGCAAACGACCGCCGCAGTTATTCATGATCATCAGTTGAAGTATACATACGTCGATCAAGAGGGTGGCGATTTTGTTACCCGTGATATTTCGGTTGTGTTAAATACTTCAATTGAAAGTGCTGAGCTTCTTAAACAAAATTATGGTTATGCAGATACCACGATGGCTTCTAAGGATGATGTTTTCCCCGTGCAGGTTGTGGGCCAGCAAGAACCGCAACAAATTACGGAGGAGTATCTTGCTGAAATTATCGAGGCGCGACTAGAGCAAATCTTTGAAAAGTTACGGGATGAGTTGGAACAGGTTGACGCATTATCACTTCCGGGGGGAGTTGTCCTTACGGGAGGAACAGCGGCATTGCCTGGAATTAAAGAGCTGGCAGAGGATGTTTTAGACGTGAATGTGCGTGTTTACGTCCCGCAAGAGATGAATCTGCGTGATCCTAAGTTTGCTGGGGTGCTGGGGTTGACACAGTATATTGCCCGGCAACGTGGCGTTGATCGCATTGTTAAGGATGCTCTTGCTAGTGATAATTTCCAGGAACAACCTCTTGATGAGGGTGCAGAGGAAAGTTCTTCTACAGAGATTGAAGAGCGGCATCCACGGCCATTTCGACCATTCCAATCACGGAAACAGGGAAATGAGCCAGTTCGTGAAGTAGCGTCCAAGCAACCGAAGGAAAGTGGTACCTCGAAGATTGGAACGCTTTTTCATCGTTGGTGGCAGAAGCTATCTGAATTCTTTGAACGGGCAATGGATTAATGAAAATGGAGGATGAAGGGATGGAATTCTCAATGGATTCAAACGAAGTCGGCGCAAAGATTAAGGTCATTGGTGTTGGTGGTGCCGGTGGTAATGCTGTTAACCGGATGATTGAAGATGACGTTAAGGGCGTTGAGTTTATCGTTGCTAACACGGATATTCAAGCATTGAAAAAGTCTAAGGCGGAGACTAAAATTCAAATTGGTCCCAAACTTACAAAGGGACTTGGAGCTGGTTCAAATCCGGAAGTTGGTGAGAAGGCCGCTGAAGAGAGTGAGGATGCAATCGCTCAGCAGCTTGACGGCGCTGATATGATTTTTGTTACTGCCGGAATGGGTGGAGGAACCGGAACGGGGGCTGCTCCCATTGTTGCTAAGGTTGCAAAAGAACAGGGAGCCCTTACTGTGGGAGTTGTAACCCGGCCATTTAGTTTCGAAGGACCGAAGCGAGCAACTTTTGCGGCTGATGGAATTGCAAAACTGAAGGAACACGTTGATACGTTGGTTATTATTGCCAATAATCGGTTACTTGAAATTGTTGATAAGAAGACACCGATGCTTCAGGCCTTCCAGGAAGCTGATAACGTTCTCCGGCAAGGTGTTCAGGGGATTTCTGACCTGATTACCTCGCCGGGATACGTTAACTTGGATTTTGCTGACGTTAAGACGGTTATGCAGGATCAAGGCTCTGCCTTAATGGGGATTGGAACTGCAAGCGGTGAAAATCGGACGGAAGAAGCTACTAAGGCAGCAATCCATTCACCACTTCTTGAGGTTTCGATTGAAGGAGCACAACAAGTACTGTTAAACATTACTGGTGGTCCGGATCTGAGTTTATTCGAAGCACAGCAGGCTTCTGACATTGTTGCTCAGGCTGCGAACGATGATGTTAACATCATTTTTGGAACTTCCATTAACGAGAACCTTGATGAGGATACTGTGATTGTTACGGTAATTGCAACGGGAATTGATGCTAATAAGAAGAAGGCTGGTCGGAACCGTAACCGGGGAAGTCGCGGAAATGGAATGCAGCAATCAGTCGCTTCCCAGTCACGGCAAAGTGGAAATGCTGGGATGAGTCAGGCTTCAAACCAACATTCTGATCCGTTTAACAATTGGAACTTAAGTCGGGAAAACGGGAATAACCGGCAGGCCTTTCAAAATGAACGGGAGAATGCCTTTCGGAATATTCAAAAAGATGATTTCAACGTCTACAACGACCAGCAGAATAATGCCGATGCCAAGGAAGAGGATGAGTTAAGTAAACCACCTTTCTTTCGGCACCGGAAACGGTAATTAAAGCTAGGGGGAATTAGCAAAGGATGATTGGACAAATTATTCAGGGCCTTTTTCAACTGTACTCATTGCTGATTTTGGTGTACTGCATTATGTCCTGGTTCCCGAATGCTTACCAGACAAAGCTCGGTCAATTACTGACGCGTCTTTGTCAACCATATTTGGAAATTTTTGAGCGTTTTATTCCGCCAATTTTCGGGATTTCATTTGCCCCGTGGGTAGGATTAATTGCTTTACAGTTTATCGAGTATGGTGTATTTGTCGTTTTGCGGATATTGTAGTTAAACATGAACGCAAATATTTACCAGCATTTCCGCCCCGCCGAGCGGCCGTTAATTGACCAGCTTAGCGGGGTGGTTGCACAAGCGGAAAGTGAATACCGGCCGGTAACGACGCACTTTCTTGATCCGCGGGCACAGTATATATTACGCACACTCGCTGGAAGTAGTTCCGTGAAGGTGGCTTTTTTCGGCGGTTATTCGGAAGCTGAGCGTTGTCGAGCACTTGTTTTTCCGGATTACTTTTCCCCGAGAAACGCTGATTTTGCAGTTACACCGCTTACGATTCGGTATCCAGTTAAGTTTGCAACATTAGCCCATCGCCAAATTTTAGGGACACTGCTTAATAGTGGAATTGACCGGAATGTACTGGGAGATATTATTAGCGATGGAACAGTGTGGCAGTTTATGTGCGAGCAGAGAATTGCAACGTACTTGCAAACGCAAGTTGTGCGAATTGGTCAGGTTAAGGTTAGTCTAGTTCCTACAGTAACGGTCATTACGCCGCAGAGCGATTGGCAACCAGTACGGTTAACTGTTGCATCGATTCGCCTTGACGTAGTTATTGCGGCGGTGTTTAATTTTTCCCGGCAACGGGTAAGGGAAATTCTTACTCACCAATTTGTTCGGGTTAACTGGGGTGTGGTCGATCAGGGTAACTATTCTGTGGCCGAATATGATATTATTTCTGTAAGAAAAGCGGGACGGTTTCGCATCACGCGGATAGCATCGGAGCGTACCAAGAAGGGAAAACTGTGTGTTAGTGGCGAGGTTATCCATAGTCACCGGTAAGCTTGCTTTTCTAGATAAAAGGTATACGATTAACAAGGAGATAGTTAATGGAGGTGTCGGGGATGGCATTGACCCCAAGAGATATTCATAACAAGGAGTTTCAGATAAAGTTTCGTGGGTTCGATCAGGATGAGGTTGTTGACTTTCTTGACCAAATTCAAAAGGATTACGAGGCTTCGCTCCGGGAAAATGACCGGTTGAATGAAGAAATTCGGCAGTTTGAGGAGAAACTAAAATACTTTAACGATTTAAAGGATTCACTAAATCAGTCAATTATTGTTGCTCAGGAAGCAGCTGACAAGGTTAAGGCAAATTCACAACGGGAAGCCGACATTATTAACCGTGAAGCACAAAAGCAAGGGCAAGACATTATTGACCAGGCGAATGAGAAGGCCCGTCACATTATTGATGAGGCTGCAGCTAAGGCTAAACAGCTTGCAATTGAAACTGATGACTTAAAGAAACAGGCGCGGATTTTCCGGCAGAAGTTACAGGTAATGTTGGAGTCGCAGCTTGAAGTTGTTAAGGGGAGCGAGTGGGATGAAATTCTGAAGCAAGGGGATACAAGTACCTATGAAGAAATTCAGAATGCTATTCGCGAAGACGATGCGATGAATAAGGAAGATGCAATGACGGTTCAGTCCTTTACTGCAAATGTACCGCAAGAACAGCAGGTAGTTCCAGATACAAACGACGAGTCTGAATCCTCTGTTAGCGAAAATCAGCCTGATGTAGCTGAGGATGGCACTAATGACGATGAAGAGCAGACGGTCGTAATTTTCCCTGAGACGAACGATAAGCCAACTGGGCGGCATTACGGTCAGGGGAATGTCGTTGATGATAACGAACAGTAATATTAATTTCCAAACAGTAACATGTGGTGGACGTGATTAGGTTCAGCGAGCTACGATGGTGTGAGGTAGTCCTCCCTCCGTTCATTGCGATCGGTTGCTGGGATGTGGTTCTGAACTAAATTAGGGACTACCGGCTTAATGCCGTTATCTTTACACTAAGGGGAGTGATTGTCACTCCTAAAGTTGGGTGGTACCACGAAAATCTCGTCCCGAGCGACGGGATTTTTTTGTACTTTTAAGAAGGAGAAGAAATTTATGCGAATCAAAAAAACTCTTAATATGGGGAAAACAAAGTTTCCAATGCGAGGAAACCTTCCCGTAAAGGAAGTTGAGCGCCAGAAACAGTGGGAAGACAATAAGGTTTATGAACAACGGTTAAAATTAAACGAAGGAAAGCCAAGTTTTGTCCTTCACGATGGCCCTCCGTACGCTAACGGCAACATTCACATGGGGCACGCCATGAATAAGATTTCCAAGGACTTTATTGTTCGTTCAAAATCAATGATGGGGTATTACGCGCCGTTCGTTCCTGGATGGGATACTCATGGGCTTCCAATCGAGCAACAACTTAAAAAAGAAGGGGTTGACCGAAAGACTCTTTCAGTCAACGATTTTCGGGAAAAATGTCGGCAATATGCCCTTAAACAGGTTGATAAACAACGCGCGGATTTTAAGCGCCTTGGGATTAGTGCCGAGTGGAATAACCCGTATCTTACCCTAAAGCCAGAATTTGAAGCAGCCGAAATCCGGGTCTTTGGTAAGATGGCTGAACGAGGATTGATTTATAAGGGATTAAAACCCGTTCGGTGGTCGTGGTCATCAGAGTCGGCATTAGCAGAAGCTGAGGTTGAATACCACGATGTAACGTCGCCATCAGCATTCTTTGCGGAGCAGGTAATTGATGGTAAGGGTGTTTTGGATAATGACCAAACGTATATGATAGTGTGGACGACAACCCCGTGGACGATTCCAGCATCAGAGGGAATTACCATTGCAGCGAATTTCGATTATGCAGTAGTGACACATGATGATGACGAGCGGCGGTTTGTGATGGCCGCCGAGTTAGTTAATAAGAATGCGGAGCTTTTTGGTTGGAAGAATGTTCAGGTTATTAAGACGGTTCGGGGGGCGGAACTTGAAAACGTTGTTGCGGCGCACCCGTTTGATGCCTCCCGAAAGCTAATTACCATGCTTGGTGATTTCGTAACCCTCGATGATGGAACGGGTTTGGTTCATACTGCACCTGGTTACGGGGAAGACGACTACATAGTCGGAAAGAAGTATGGGTTACCAATTTTTGCGCCGGTTAATGATCAGGGATACTTGACTGCTGAAGCGGGTGCGGACTTTGACGGTGTCTTTTACGAGGATGCCAATGATATTGCGCTCAAGAAGCTGGCAGATCAGGAACTCTTGTTAAAGTCTATGCCATACACGCATAGTTATCCGTTTGACTGGCGGACAAAGAAGCCGATTATTTTTCGGGCGACACCACAGTGGTTTGCATCAGTTGATAAGATTCGCGATGAGATTCTTACTGCTCTTAATGATGTTCAGTTCCATCCAGAGTGGGGCCAGAAACGGTTGCATAATATGATTAAAAACCGGGGAGACTGGGTCATTTCCCGGCAACGTGTTTGGGGAGTTCCTTTGCCAATTTTTTACGGTGAAGATGGTGAAGCAATCATTACGCAAGAAACCGTTAATCACGTTGCTGACTTGGTTGCTAAGTATGGTTCGAATGTGTGGTTTGAGCGTGAGGCGAAGGATCTGCTTCCAGAAGGATTTACTAGCCCACATTCACCGAATGGTCAATTTACCAAAGAAACGGATATTATGGACGTATGGTTTGATTCCGGTTCTTCTTACCAGGGGGTTTGTGCTGAGCGTGATTACTTAACTTACCCAGAGGATCTGGTTCTAGAGGGTTCGGATCAATACCGGGGATGGTTTAACTCCAGCTTGATTACAAGCGTTGCTATGACTGGCAAGGCACCATACAAGGAGGTTATTTCCCAAGGGTTTACCCTTGATGGCAAGGGTCGAAAGATGAGTAAGTCGCTAGGAAACACTATTGTCCCCGAAAAGGTAATTAAACAAATGGGGGCTGAGATTATCCGGTTATGGGTTCTCAGTGTTGATACGTCAGCGGACGTTCGTGTTTCGATGGGAAGTTTTCAACAGATTGCTGAAAGTTACCGGAAACTACGGAATACTTTCCGCTTCTTGTTGGCTAATACGGCAGACTTTGACCCGCAGGAAAATCACGTTGCTTTTGATGATTTACTTCCCCTTGATCAGTACATGGAAATGAAGGCTAACCGGCTTACAAAAACTATCTTAGATGACTTTGCAACGTATAATTTCATGGATATTTACAAGCAGATTCTTAATTTTGTAACCGTTGACCTGTCCGCTTTCTACATGGATATTGCTAAGGATGTTATTTACATTGAAACGCATGATAGTCACGCCCGGCGTTCCATGCAAACGGTAATGTATGACATTGCGGTTCGGTTGGCTAAATTATTAACACCAGTTATTCCGCATACAACCGAAGAAGTGTGGGAGTACCTAAAAGAACCGGAAGAATTTGCTCAGTTGGCTGAAATGCCGGCAGTGGTACATCAAAATCACGAGGACCGTGTTCTTACTGATTGGGAGCAGTTCATGAAAGTCCGGTCAACCGTTCTTAAGGCGCTGGAAGAGGCCCGGAATGCAAAGTTAATCGGGAAGTCGTTTGAAGCGCGGGTTAACCTTTACGTAAATACTTCCGTACAGGAGTTGATCGCGCGGCTTGGGGTAGATGTTCGTCAGGTAATGATTGTTTCGCAGTTAGTAATTCGGCCCCTCGATGAAGCGCCGGCAGATGCACTTCAGGGTGAGGGAGTTGCCGTATCGGTTGAGCATGCTACCGGTGAAGTTTGCCCCCGGTGTCGGATGTACCGGGAAGATCTAGGAACCGATAGTGAGTTGGCACTGTTATGTGGGCGGTGTGCCGCAGTTGTTCGGCAGGATTTCCCGGAAGCAATGACTGATGGATTAGAAGAATAATAATTTATTATAAAATAATGAAGGTGGGGACAAGATGTTAGCGGAAAGTGCAGTTGTTGAGTTGTTGAAACACGCACACCTTTTTAAGGAGGCCGTTCAGAATAAGCAGTGGACTTATTCTTTTCCAAAGATTGATTCAGCAACGGGATTAACAGCTATTTCGTACAATTCAAAGCAAAGTGATGCCCACACCCTCTTCTTTTGTAAGGGTCGTAATTTTAAGCGTGCGTATCTCGATGAAGCAATTCAGGCAGGCGTATCGGTGATCGTTACGGAGGACGTTTTTTCTAAAATTCCGGCGACCGTGGTGCAGTTAATCGTAACTGACATAAAAAAGGCGATGGCTGTGGTTGCCCGGGCATTTTATGGTTACCCTGATAAGGAATTTAAGTGTCTAATTGGTTTCACTGGAACTAAAGGAAAGACGACGGCAGTATACTTTACCCGGCATATTCTTCAGCACATGGTACCAGGAAAAGTGGCGCAGTTTTCTTCCGTTGAAAATTCGGTTGATGGGATGCATTACACGGAATCTAAGCTAACGACGATGGAATCATTTGACCTTTTCCGGTCAATGCGGCAGGCCATTGATAATGGGATGAAATATCTCGTAATGGAGGTTTCCAGTCAAGCATATAAAACTAACCGGGTATATGGAATTATGTTTGATATTGGGGTTTTTCTCAATATTTCTCCTGATCATATTAGTCCGGTTGAACATCCTTCTTTCGATGATTATCTGTATTGTAAGACCCAGTTGTTTAAGAATAGCCGGGTAATGGTAATTAATGCAGAAACGGATTATGCATCTTTATTATTAGCTAAGGCGCGGGCAAAGTGTTCCCGGGTGATTACGTATGGAAAACACCAAGGAGATTATCGGTATGCAAATGATTCGGCCAACGAGCAGGTTTTTTCGTTATTAAATATGAATACTGCCGTTCCGCCGGTGAACGGACAGTATGAAATGAAGATGGTCGGGGCGTTTAACCACGAAAATGCTGTTCCGGCAATCATTGTGAGCCGGTTGTGTGGTGCTGATGTGCCGGCCACCGTTGCTGGGGTAGCGGAAACAACTATTTCTGGGCGAATGGAAATGCTTAAGGCGGAAGATGGTCTTACGGTTTGCGTTGATTATGCACATAACTACATCAGCTTAAAGCGGGCCCTCCAGTATTTACGCCGCACACACCCTCACGGCCAAGTTGTGGTTGTTGTTGGGGGAGTTGGCGGAAAGGCAGAATCCCGGCGCGCGGATATTGGACGGGCCGTTTCCGAGGAAGCCGACGTGGCATACATCACCGAGGATGATAGTGCTAACGTAGATCCGCGAAAAATTATGCAGGCGATTATCGCCCACATTGCACCCAACGTGACGGTTCATCAGATTATTGATCGAAAACAGGCGGTAACTGCAGCGATTAACAATGCCCGTGCGGATGATGTAGTGTTATTGGCGGCAAAGGGCCGGGAAAAGTTTATTTATAAAAACGAGGGACACGTCCCATATGCTGGTGACTATTATCTAGCGCAAGAACTTTTGAAGCACCGCAACTAGAAGGATAAATTTTAATGAGGTGAGCAAAATGCCGATTGTAAATATGAACGACCAGGCTGAATTGAAACAGTACATGGATTTTTTGGCGGCTAGTCCTAACCGGAAGCTAACTCAAACTGTTGAGTGGGGACGGGTGAAGTCGAACTGGGAACCGTGCTATGTGTACGTTACAGATGATGCCGGTAGGCTCGAAGGGGCAATGTCCATTTTGATGATTGCCAACAAGCAAGCTGACGGGAAAAAATTAGCATACTGTTCAAAGGGACCTGTATGTGATGTTCATGATGTGGCGCTTGTAAAACGACTTTATGATGAGGCAAGCGATTACTTACAACAACAGGATGTGTTTGTCTTACGTGCTGATCCGGAAGTGGAATATACAGAAAAATATGATCATGCGTTACGCGAAGCCGGATTTACTGTTCGGAATAAGAACGTTGTTGGCCATGGTACAATTATGCCGCGGTATAATATGCTTCTTAATATATCAGGATATACTTTGGATAATATTGATGAGTTGTTAATGTCATTTCATAGTAAAACTCGCTATAATATTCGGCTCGCTAAAAGGAAGGGTGTGACCGTTGATTATGCAAATTCTTCGCGAGCGTTGGATCTTTTTTACCATACTCATGAAATAATGGCAAAGCGGCAGCATATAACTTATAGACCTAAAGAGTATTTTGAACGAGTTCTGGATATGTTTGGCAATCATGTTCGGGTTTATTTGGCACATGATGATGAAGAAGTTCTTTCTGGAGCAATTGCGATGAATTATGGTGACCGGGTATGGTATATGTACGGTGGTTCGACCAATAATAAGCGCAATTTAATGCCTAATTATTTAATGCAATGGGAAATGATCAAGTGGGCAATTGAAACAAATAAAGAAATATATGATTTTGGGGGGATTTTCGAGGTTGATCTAGATGATGGATTATATCGTTTTAAAAATGGTTTTACAAATGGCGTAACCGAATACATTGGTGAAATTGACCGGGTTTTCGATGAAAAAGCCTACCGGAAGTATAACGAACACATGGAAAATTTATAACTTAGCAGTAAAAGGAGGTTAGGACGTAGGTCTTAGCCCCCTTGTTGTTTTGGGGGAAGAAACTAGTGGCGGTGAAGCAAGCGAGGATGGGAAATTTGTGTTGTATGTTTCGTTTGTGTTTTTCCGCTACGTATCTTAGCGCACCTTTCTTTTGGGTATGCTACAATTAAACGGTGAATTTAATCGAAGGGTGGCGGTGAAAATCAACTTTAAAGAACACGTTGAAGGTGAGCAAACAGTTTATCACGGGGCAATTCTTGATCTTACGTTGGAAAAGGTGCGCCTCCCTAATGGTCGCCCGGCAAACCGGGAAATTGTTCATCATCATGGGGCAGTGGGATTAATTCCGTTTACAGAAGATGGCAAGATTATTCTTGTAAAACAGTGGCGGGAACCGTTGCGGCAGGTAACGCTGGAAATTCCTGCCGGAAAAATTGAACCAGGAGAGGCTCCCCTGCAAACGGCAAAGCGGGAACTAAACGAAGAGGTGCGGATGAAAGCCGCGCATTTAAAGCAGATTGCCCAGTTTTACACGTCACCGGGTTTTGCTGATGAAAAGATGACCCTATTTTGCGCTACGGGGTTGGCGGCAGTGACCAATGAATTGCCCCAAGATGACGATGAATTCCTCGAACTTGTTTCCCTGACACCTACAGAGATGCAACAGCAAATTGCAACTGGGTTAATCTGTGATGCTAAAACAATCATGGCTTTATGGTACTGGCAGTTGAAGGAGGATACCATTGATGGGCGATGAGCGGTTAAGGCGGCGCCAACACGAAGAATTTGATCAGGAGTGGGATGCAGCGCAAGGTGAACAAGCTGAACACTTTCACCGGGAAGATCCTGAGTGGGCCCGGCAAGCTGATGAGGACGAACCACTCCCTACTAGGAAAGAGCACCGGTTCGCGGAACAACAGGCCATTAATGATGAAAAAACACGGCGATTAGGACGCAAACTTAACCGGGTGATTCTAGTGCTTGTGATTTTAATTGTGTTAACGTATTTATTTATGCGGTTTGTTAATTTTTAAGGAGGCACATTATGCGGTACGGAATTTTATGTGCGATGGAAGAGGAAATTAAGGAGTTACGCCGGCGGCTAGTGAGCCGCGAAGATGTAGTAATTGCGGGGGCAACGTTTTCAACGGGAACGTTAAACGGACATGCTGTAGCAATGGTTGAATCAGGAATTGGCAAGGTTCAGGCCGGGATGATGACGGCGATTTTGATTGATCATTTTAAGGTTGACTGTGTAATTAATTCTGGTTCGGCCGGCGGAATTGGTGATGAATTGAAGGTTGGTGACGTGGTGGTCTCGACAAAGGTGGCGTACCATGACGTGAACTCTACTGCCTTTAATTATGCACCTGGTCAGTTACCGGATCAGCCGCGTTTCTTTGAGGCGGATGCGACGTTGGCGAACCAAATTGTTAGTGCGGCGCAGAGCGTTGGGATGCCCGTTAAGCGTGGTTTGATTGTTTCAGGGGACCAGTTTATCAGTTCAACGGCACAGATTAATCATATTAAGAAACTTTACCCCGATGTTTTATGTAGTGAAATGGAAGGGGCCGCAGTAGGGCAGGTTGCTCACCAGTTTGCTGTACCATTCGTGGTCATTCGGGCGATGTCGGATACTGGTGATGAAGAAGCAAGCCAATCATTTGATGAGTTTATTCTCCAAGCTGGAAAACGGTCTGCCCAGATGATTCTCAATTTCTTTGAGCGGGCGGAGGATTGATAAAATGGAGCGAATTTATCTGGATAATGCGGCCACTACGCCCATGGATCCAGCAGTGATTGACCAGATGACAACGGTGATGAAAACAATTTTTGGAAATGCATCCAGCGTTAATTCGTTTGGGCGCGAAGCCCGCGCTATTCTTGATGACAGTCGGCATACTATTGCACAGTCAGTTAATGCTGCTCAGGATGATGAAATTGTTTTTACGAGTGGTGGGACCGAAAGCGATAACACTGCAATTCTTCAAACGGCACTTGCTCGTCAAAGTGAAGGACGGCATATCATTACAACTGCGGTTGAACACGAAGCGGTTTTAAAACCGATGCAGTACTTGGAACGTCACGGGTTTGAAGTAACATACCTTCCGGTTGATGGACGCGGAATGGTTCGGATTAATGATTTAAAGGCGGCGTTGCGGGATGATACAATCCTTGTTTCCATAATGACGGGGAATAATGAGGTGGGGGCCCGAATGCCGATTCATGAAATTGGCGAACTCGTAGCGCCAACCAATGCGTGGTTTCATACGGACGCGGTACAGGCGTACGGATTACTCGATATTGACGTTCAACGTGATCACATTGACTTGCTAGCAACTTCGGCGCATAAACTTAACGGGCCTAAATTCATGGGCTTTTTGTATCGGCGTACGGGCTTAAACTTCCCGCCTTTAATTAAGGGGGGCGAGCAGGAACTAGACCGGCGCGCGGGAACGGAAAACATTCCGGCAATCGCAGGATTTGCAAAGGCGGTTGCACTGCTTGATTCGACCACTAAACGTGCTCGACGGGAACATGAGCAGGCCCTAAAGGAATTCCTTATTGATAAAATGACGGAAGCAGGGCTTGACTTTGAAATTAATGGGGGGCTTGGTGTGGATTATTTGCCCCACGTATTAAGTATCTGGTTCAAGGGGATTCCCAATGATGCATTGATTACCAACCTTGATTTGGCTGGAATTGCGGTGGCCGCAGGGTCAGCTTGTACGGCGGGTTCGTTAGAACCATCCCATGTTTTACGGGCAATGTATGGTGATTCACCGCGGATAAGCGAAACGATCCGTTTTAGTTTCGGCCCGATGAACACGGAAGCAGAGATTAGCACGGTTGTCCAAGAATTAGCGCGGATTATTAACCGAATGAAAAGGGGATAAATAAAATGACATATGAAAACCAGGTTCAATTAAAGGGTGATTCACGCCGATTTGGGTTAGCAACAACGATTAAGAAGTATACTTTGCGGGATACTGGGTTTGTTTCAACCAAAGCAGGTCGGTTTCAACTTAACCAGAAACTTAATCCGGATGAAGCTGATAACCGGAGTGTGCGGCTTAAAATTACCGTTAATCAAGATTTAACTGGGTTTAAGATGGCGGTAGTTACTGCTAATGAAATGCAAACGGTTAATATTTTTAAGCAACCTGAGAAGTATGCAACCGAACTCGAGCAGTTAAATTTTACGTTGCAGGAATTAATTGACCGCGGAGCGTTAACTAAATGTTAGCAGGTAAGGAAATTGTAATATAAGGAATCTTTTCCTTACTATTTCCGCATTATTGGGTGCCAACATAAACGGGCTGAATGAAAAATCGTAAACCGTCTCGGCGATATTCATGGGGCGTTTGGTTTACTGTTTTCATTGCGTCCGTTTTCTTTGTTTGGGCACCTTCTCTTTTAATTAGTAAGTTACATGCCAGCGTGCTATGATTAGGAAGACTGAATTACGTGACCTTCAATCCGTTGATTCAGAATTTAACGAAATGATGGTGATGAGAGATGAAGGATAAGCAGCATACTCGCGTGGTTGTTGGTATGAGTGGCGGGGTGGACTCCTCCGTTGTTGCGTACCTGTTAAAACAGGAGGGCTACGACGTAGTGGGGGTTTTTATGAAAAACTGGGATGAAAAGAAGGATAGCGGTGTATGTACGGCAACAGAGGATTATGAAGACGTCGCAAAAGTCGCTAATAAAATCGGAGTTCCGTACTACTCGGTTAATTTTGAGAAGGAATACTGGGACCGGGTATTCACATATTTCTTAGATGAATACAAACGAGGGCGGACCCCTAATCCGGATGTAATGTGTAACCCAGAGATTAAGTTTAACGCGTTTTTAGATTATGCCCTGAAGCTTGACGCCGATTACATCGCAATGGGGCATTACGCGCAAACTCGGCGGGATGCGAACGGAACGGTGCACCTCTTACGGGGGACTGATCCGAACAAGGATCAAACCTACTTTTTGAGTCAATTAACACAGCACCATCTTGAGCGGGCGCTCTTTCCGATCGGCGGGATGCTAAAGAGCAAAGTTCGGCAAATTGCGGAAGAGGCGGGGCTTGCGACTGCCCATAAAAAAGATTCAACTGGAGTATGTTTCATTGGGGAACGAAACTTTGGCAAGTTTCTAAGTGAGTTTTTACCAGCCCAACCGGGAAAGATTATGACCTTTGACGGTGAGGTAAAGGGGGAACACCACGGGTTAATGAACTATACGATTGGCCAACGGCGGGGGCTTGGAATTGGCGGAAACGGAACAAGTAACGAACCGTGGTTTGTCGTTGGAAAGGACCTTAGCAAAAACATTTTGTATGTTGGACAGGGCTACGATAACGAAGGATTGTTTGCCGATGAATTAGATGCATCGAAGTTAAATTTTATTGCGCCGATTGATAACCGTGGGGATGAATTTCACTGTACAGCTAAAATCAGGTATCGCCAGAAAGATGATGGGGTAACCGTGCGCTTTAATACTGACCGCACAAAGGTTGATGTGTTATTTGATAAACCAACACGAGCGGTCACCCCTGGGCAGGAAGTTGTTTTTTATGATGGCGAGGAGTGTCTGGGAAGTGGAACGATTGATCATGCATACTGGAAGGGTGAATTACGCCAGTATGTGTAAGGAAACAAATCCCATTAATAAGGGCTTTAGGTCACGGAATTTAGGTGCGGCCGGGAAGAACGAAGTATTGAAAAGCTGGATTAAGTCCGGCTTTTTTTAGTTCAGGCAATGTGTGATAATGAAAGCGGAAGGAAGAGAGAGTATGACAAAGTTTTATTTTATTCGGCACGGAAAGACACAATGGAACCTTGAACGGCGGTACCAGGGAGCTGGGGGTGATTCCCCGTTACTCCCTGAAAGCATTACAGCAATTCAGGAATTAGCTGACTACTTAAAGGGCGTTCACTTCGATCACGCGTACGTTAGCCCACTTTCCAGGACAAGAACAACCGCACGCATTTTAATCGACGATTTAGGGACAACGATTCCCTTAACGGTTGATGATGCCTTTAAAGAATTTAATTTGGGAAAACTTGAAGGAATGACATTTGAGGCGGCAGCAGCGAAGTATCCGCAAGAATGTAATGCGTTCCGCCATCATCCTGATCAGTACCGAACCGAGCGAATTGGTGGGGAATCATACGTGGACGTAATCAACCGGGTGACTCCCCGGTTACAGGCCATTGCCCGCAAATTTCCTACGGGAAACATCTTAGTGGTTACTCACGGGGGGGTATTGTGTGCGGAGTTAGGCCACTTGTTAGGTTATTCCTTAGCGGACCTGCGTCAACGGGGAGGCCTAGTTAATACAAGCACTTCGATTTTCGAAACGAGCGATAAGGGAGCACATTTTAAGTGCATCGCCTTTAATGAAACTAGCTATTTACACCGGCAAATTGATGAAAGTGATACCGTGTAAGGGGTAATTTTATGGGAGAACGGAAAGAAAGACAGGCCCAAATTCAACAAGCCATTAAACAACTGGTAGCTGCGGTGGATGCACATCCAGATGAGGTTGAGCGGTACTATGAATTAGGGATAGCCCTTACGGAACAACAGAGTTATCCGCAGGCAGAGGAACTGTTAAAACGGGCGTTAAGCCATTTTAACGGTGATAACCATGCTGAAAGTTTACTACGTTACGGGTTAGGTAACGTTTATTACGCTAGTGGTTTATACCAAGAAGCTCTCGGAGAGTTTCAGCAGGTTCGGGATGAATATTTAAAGGGACAAGCATACATGATGATTGCCCAAACATATTATGCTCAAAAGAAATATCAACAGGCGCTTGTATTTGCATTGACTGCGAGCGAACAGCTAAAACGGGACAGTGCCCCCCTGACATTGATGGGAAATATTTTTATGGCGCTGGGAAACTTTGAAAAGGCGTATAGTTACTATACGAAAGCATTAACGGTTAATGGGCAGGATTTACAGGCACGGTTTCAGCGGGGAGTTGTCTTAACGGTTCAGGGAAAGGATCCGGCAGCAGACTTTGCCTTTGTTAAGCGGCAGAATTCAGCATTTTATGAGCGGATGCAGGCCCGCTTAGCGGATACCCAAAAATTTATGCAACAGACGGTTCGTCACCAACAGGAGAAGAACGATGAGTAGCGAAAACCAGGGGATGCACATTCTGACGGGGAAAATCACCCATATTATTTTCGCAGCACCGGATTCATTTTATAAGGTAATTGCGGTAGCGGTGACTGACACAGATTTCAAATGGGATGACGATGAGTTAACTGTTGTTGGGGATATGCCGACTATCCAGCAAGGCGCAACGTATCAGTTTAGTGGCGAGCTGGTCGCTCACCCGAAGTACGGTCAGCAGTTTCGGGCGCAAATGGTTACCGCTACGGCACCAACTAGCGAAGCGGGGGTAATCGATTATCTAGCGGGAGAAGATTTTCCGGGAATTGGACGGAAAACAGCTGCTCGGATTGTAAAGGTTTTGGGAGCAGATGCGGTTAACGTTTTAATGGAAGATCCGGAACAAGCAAACCGGTTAGGATTAACTGCAAAGCAAAAGAAAACGCTGATGAAAACGCTTCGTCGGAACAATGGTGCTGAACAGGCTGTTATTGAGCTTAATAATTACGGCTTTTCTGGGCGTTTAGCTAGCAAAATTTATGACCATTTTCGGGAAGCAACCATGGATATTCTTCATGATGATCCTTACCGGATTGCAATCGAAGTCCCCGATGTTAGTTTTCGGCGAATTGATTCCTTAGCCCCTCAGCTTGGAATGGCACCGGATAATCCGTCCCGGTTACGGGGGGCATTGTTTAACCAGTTGGAACTCGCAGCGGTAAACGGAGACACCTACGTTGATGATCGGAAATTGATTATCACAACCCAACAGTTGTTAGGGGGTGTCGTCGAGGAGCAAAAATTAGCTGTGCACCTTCAGGAGTTAATTAAGGCAGAACACGTTGTCCTCGATAAGCAGGGGCGGGTTTTTATGCGGCAGCTTTACGATGCGGAAGTTGAGATTGCTGCGCAGTTTAAACGGTTGCTTGATCAGCGTCCGAAAAAGGTGACCGGAATTGACCAGAAGCTTAACCGAGTGGAGCGCCACCTTGAGATTGAATACAGTGATGATCAGCGGGTCGCGATTAAGGAGGCAATTCAACATCAATGCTTTATCCTTACTGGCGGTCCTGGAACCGGGAAAACCACGATCATTAATGGTTATTTAACCCTTTTTGCGATGATTCATGACCTTGACCCGGACGATTTGGATGCAAAACCGGGACGGCCTAGTCCAATTTTACTTGCGGCGCCAACTGGCCGGGCGGCTAACCGTTTAAGTGAAGCCACCCATTTGCATGCTTGTACAATCCACCACTTGTTAGGGATTACCGGGCGGGGAAGCCGGCTTCCAGAAGAGGTGGAGGAATTAAGCGGGGCATTGTTAATTATTGATGAGACATCAATGGTTGATACGGAATTGATGCGATTGTTGGTAAAAAGTATTCCGAATAACATGCAGGTACTTTTTGTTGGTGACAAGGATCAGTTACCGTCCGTTGGCCCGGGACAGGTTTTTAATGACCTCCTCGCAAATGCGGAAATTCCGCGGGCAGAATTACACAGAATTTTTCGGCAACAAGCGGGGTCAGCAATTGTTACGCTTGCGCATGAGATTCAGGCCGGGCGGCTTCCCGCTGATTTTTTAAGTAAGCAGCAGGACCGGTCGTTTACTGTGTGTTCGGCCAACCAGGTAACGCCGTTAATTACACAAGTTGTGGCAATTGCCCTTCAAAAAGGAATTGTTGCGGATGATATTCAGGTTTTAGCCCCCATGTACCGGGGGCCAGCAGGGATTATTGCCATTAATCATGCTCTTCAAGAAATGCTTAATCCACAACATCCGGAGCAAAAAAACGTGGTGGTAAATGACCAGGAGCTTAGAATTGGGGACCGCGTATTGTACCAAGTTAATAATCCGGATAAGGAAATTTATAACGGCGATATTGGAACAATCATTAGTTTAATAGCAGCGGATGCGAAGAAAAAACAAGGAGCTGTAATGACCATTAACTTCGACGGCCGGGAGGTTGAACTTGGACGGGAAGATTGGCACCACCTTCAATTGGCGTACTGTATGTCGATTCATAAGGCGCAGGGAAGTGAGTTTCCGGTTATCATTATGCCGTTGGTTCGCCAGTTTCACCGAATGCTTGCGCGGAACCTACTGTACACTGCGGTTACCCGGGCAAAACAGAAATTAATTTTACTTGGTGACCCCCAGGCTTTTCATGAAAGCGTGGTTAATCCTGGGCTGGACCGGTTAACGGCACTTCCGGACCGGTTGCACGCATATCTCCAGGGAGAGGAGGAGCCGCGGCAGGATTTTCAGCCTGTTGATAAGCAACAAACAGAAGCAGAACAGACCGCAGAGGCGGCGTTTACACTAACAACAGCATTGATCACAAATGAAACGATTGATCCAATGATTGGCATGGAGGGAATTACTCCCCAAACGGTAAAGACGGTTAATTAGTAATAGGTTCGCATAATAAAAGATAAGCGTGATGGAAGTTTACGTACTTTCACCACGCTTATTGTCTAAAAATCATTTTATTCAAAAAAAGAGGTTAGAGCTTTTCCTCTAACCCCAGAACATTTAACTTGCAATTAAATGGTTACAAGCATTGGGAGTACCATCGGGTGGCGCCCTGTTTTGTTGTATAAGAACGATTGAAGGTCAGCTGTAATGGCGTTTTTCAGCGCATTAACCGTAACGTTTTCGCCCTTAAAGGAGCGCTTAATTGTCCGGTAAATTCTGCGTCGGCCAGCAGTGATTAGCTCGCCAGACTCACGCATGTAAATAAATCCTCGCGAAAGAAGGTCAGGCCCCGCCAGAACACGATGGTTTTTCATATCAAGGGTAGCGACAACGACCACTAACCCGTCCTCCGAGAGAATTTTACGGTCCCGCAAAACAACATTCCCGATGTCACCAATTCCTGAACCATCAACATACACATCACCAGCACTAATATGGCCAGCACGACGGGCTGAATTTGCGGTTAACGCTAGAACGTCCCCGTTACGCATAATAAACGTATTTTCTTCGGGAACATCGCACTGTTGAGCAAGTTCGGTGTGAATCTTTAACATCCGGTATTCACCGTGAACGGGCATGAAAAACTTAGGTTTCATTAACCGAAGCATCAGTTTTTGTTCTTCCTGTCCACCGTGCCCAGAGGCGTGAATATTGTTTATCTTCCCGTGAATAACGGTTGCCCCTGCGGCTTCGAGTTCGTTGATTACCCGGTTTACACTCAGTGTGTTTCCTGGAATTGGTGAACTAGAGAAGACCACGGTATCATCCGGTTGAATCGATACTTGCCTGTGGGTCCCGTTGGCAATTCGACTGAGCGCAGCCATTGGCTCACCCTGTGACCCGGTGCAAAGAATCATAACCTTTTCTGCCGGAAGGTGGTTGATTTCTTGGGGTTCAACTAGTGCATCATCGGGAATGTTCAGGTAGCCAAGTTCACGACCATTTACGATGGCCGCCTCCATGCTCCGACCAAAGACGGCAATCTTTCGTCCTCTGTTTACCGCTGCATCCGCAGCCTGCTGAATACGGGCAATGTTTGAGGCAAACGTTGCGAAAATAATCCGCCCGGTTACCGTTTCAAAGATATGGCGGATGGATTTACCGACCCATCGTTCTGACTTGGTGAAGTTTGGAATTTCGGCGTTAGTACTATCAGACAGCAGACATAGCACCCCTTCTTCTCCCAACTTCGCCATTCGCTGCAGGTTCGGCGGTTGTTTGGTAATTGGAGTCAGGTCGAATTTATAATCTCCCGTAACCACAATGGTTCCGGAAGGAGTGTGCACCGCAACCCCTAAAGTATCGGGAATAGAGTGAGTTGTCCGGAAAAACGTAACGCTAGTTTTACCAAACTTCAACTCCGTGTCTTCGTCGATTTCATGCAGCTTCGTTGTCCGGGTTAAGCCATGTTCTTCTAGCTTGCTTTTAATCAAGGCAAGGGGAAGGGGACCAGCATAAATCGGAACGTTAACCTGCTTCAGAAGGTAAGGAATCCCTCCAATATGATCTTCATGACCGTGGGTAATGACAAGAGCCTTAATTTTATCCTTATTAGCGACCAAGTATTGGTAGTCTGAAATTACATAATCGATCCCGAGTAAATCATCTTCCGGAAACTTAATCCCGGCATCAACCACGATAATTTCATCCTGGTATTGGACGACATACATGTTTTTCCCAATTTCGCCCAACCCGCCGATCGCGAAAACGGCAACTTCGTCGCTCTTTACCTTAAGTTTACGCATTATTTGTTAAACTCCGTAAGCTTAAAATCAGGATTTTGTTTTTCGTATTCAAGGGTTGCGTCATCAAGCGCCTCAACCTGTTCAATGTTGTAGTTCGTTTGATGTTCAACGGCGTTCATTACGGCAACCTTTGAATCAGCCTCAACGTACATGGAACGGGTGTTTTCCCGTTTAGGATTTTGCGTCTTAGTTGGCTGGTAATAAATCTTAAAAACCATTTAAATCGTCTCCTTGTAATTAAATTGTGTTTCCGAACATGATTATTAGCTTCTATTCTAGCATACCCAAACGGATAAGTATAGAAAGGACTATAATGAAACTAATTAAAACGAATGGAGTGAGGAAGATGGGATGGCTTTTGGCGGGAATAGTTGTGGTTTTAGGTGGAGCAGGGATATTTATTGGTATTAAAAAAATCCAGGAAAGCAGGAGGTCACGCCATCTACGGATTGTTAGTCAGCAGATTGTAACCGGGGCACTTACGAATGTTTTAGCTCGTTTTCCACAATTGCGGGGGCTGCGGGAGGTTGATTCTACAACAACTGCGGTATGGGGAACAGCCGTGATGTTATTTGAATTTGTTTTTGAATGGCAGGGGGGAAAGGAGATAAAACTCCCTGAACTTCGGCGGCAACTAACATGCGCTTTAACCACGTACGCTTACCAGCAACAACTTGAAGGCTTTCAAGGAATGCCAGTATTTGTCATTTCTGATATGTGGTTGCTTAAAGGAGAGTTGCACGTTGATGTGGCGTATGTGGTTAACCGGCAGACAAAGGAATACCTCGACGATGTTAACCGGGTTGAACATTAGTGCGTGAGGATGAAACAATTATTGATAATGAGACGCCCCCAAACCCTAGACTTATTTATCCGGGATTGGGGGCGTGTGTTATTCAAGTAATAGGGTTCCTTCAGGAGCGGTAAACGGGTTGTCCTTGTTAATGTGGTCAAAGAACAGAATTCCGTTAAGATGATCAATTTCGTGTTGCACAACGATTGCTGGGTAGTTTCGAAGACGCACAACGTGTTCTTCGCCATCAAGATCAAACCAGCGAAGCTTGATTCTGGCATGCCGGGGAACGTATCCAGGGACGTCGCGGTCAACCGAAAGACAGCCTTCGCCTTCAGCAAGGGCTGCTAACTGAACAGATTCGCTGAGGATGGTAGGGTTGACGAGAACGTGTTTGAAAGCGGGTTTATCTGGTTCTTTCCCGGGAACAAGGACAGCGGTCATTCGCTTTGAAACGGCCACCTGTGGAGCGGCAAGCCCCACTCCGGCACGAAGCCGATATTTCTTAGCAATCTCTTCATCCTGGCTATTTTCTAAAAATTTCATTAGGTCGTGAGCAAGTTGACGCTCATCTTCCTTAAGCGGAAAGGTAAGCCGGGCCGCGCGGGCGCGGAGCAATGGGTTACCTTCCCGAATAATGGTATCCATTGTAATCATGGTAATCCCTCCAGTATTCTTCACGTGCATTTTACCATAAATAGGACTTTAAGAGGGGGAAACCGGCTATGTTATAATGAGGCGAGAAGTTTTGATGGGAGGAGGGATGATTATGACAAATAAGGTGTTAATTTGTGGTGGCGATGCGGTGACGACAGCGTTTGTTCGTTCATGCATTCAAAGTGACCTCCGGTACAACTGTACGTGGTTTCTCCCCACAGATGGACTGGTTAACGCGGCAACCGTTGATGCGTTGCTAAGTGATACCCTTTTTGCCAACCGGTTTGTGCTTGATAAAAATGCAGCACCAGCGTATGCCGATTACGAGGTTTTGTTAATTGCTCCCCCAACGAATGATGCTGATGAAACAACGAACATCGCGTGGTTACAGCAAATTCTTAATGCGGCGATGGCTGCGGGCTTTAAGGGAAAGGTATGCTTAGCGTTTAATAATGATTACTTGCCTGTCTATTTAGCGCAGCACTTTTCGGGTTTACGGCCGGAAAATATTATTGGAATTGGCACCCTTCCGGAGTCGTTAATTGTTAAGCAGCTCCTCAGTAAACGGTTTCGAATTGAGCCCCGGAGTATTACGGTCAACGTGTATGGCATAACATCTAATCCGTTCATTTGTTGGAGCCAGACCCAGATTTCGGGGGTGCCATTGCAGTCCTTCGTGGATGGTGATAATGCAGTTTTTAATGCGGATCAGTTAGCGTCAATTAGTCAGCGCTCCCAAAGTTTGGCCCAGTCAGCCCACGTGATTGCCGAAATTCGGGGACTTCAGCTTGTGCTAAATGCCCTCGTTCTTGGGCGCGCTGTCATTGCACCAGTTACCCACATTGAAGAGATTACCCCAACCCCAAGTGCAATTAGTACGCCGGTTTTATTAGGGCAAAACGGAATTACGACGTTTACAATCCCAGCAATGACGGCTGATGAGGAGCAACAGTTGGCTCGAATTAAGGCGGTTGTTACCCAGGCAATCGTGGCATACACGCAAAGGTAGGTGGGATGAATGAGTAAACGCATGGTTGTAAATTACCCGCTTTTTCCGGAATGGACGACTGCCGAAGTAATTACGGTAACTAATTTTTACGCTTTGGTGGAGCAGTACTATGAACGCGGTGTTAACCGGGAAGACTTTTTGGTAGCATATGCTGCTTTTCGTAGAGTTGAGCCAACAATTATGGCCCAGAAACAGCTTGACCGGGCGTTTCAACAGGAAGCGGGTTACAGCATCTACCGGGCGGTTAAGGATGCGCAGCAGCAAACAACGAAAAGAATTAAGTATCGGGGTTGACTAGGATGGAGTTGGCAAAAATTGATGAACTTGTTTATTCTTGGATGCAACGGGCACGGGAAATAATCCTTACGGGGATGCAGTGTACACTGACCGTTACGACTAAGACCAGTCGGAATGACCTAGTAACTAACATGGACCGGCAGGTGGAGCAGTTTTACTATCAGCGGATTAAGGCAACCTTTCCGGCATCCGTGATCCTCGGGGAGGAGGCTCAGCATCACCCAGCACTGGTACCAGGACAGGGAATGCTATGGGTTATTGATCCGATTGACGGAACGATGAACTTTGTCCGGCAGCGGACAGACTTTGCAACGATGATTGCACTCTTCGTTAATGGTCGGCTTGTGCGGGGGTACATCCTTGATGTTCCCCGAAACGAATTGTTTTGGGGAGGCCCAGGAAAGGCCGTTTACCGTAATAAGCAGCAATTAGCTGCCCCAGAAAATGTTTCCCTCAAAGATGGGTTAGTTCAGGTTAGTAACAGGTTTATCTTGAATGATTACGCGCACAGCAAAGCGATAATTAACGCGAGTTCTGGATTGCGGGTGTTTGGCAGTGCGGGGATTAGTTTTATCCATCTGTTGACGGGGCGGTGTATCTTATACATGGCTAAGCTTAAACCGTGGGATTTTTTACCGGGAGTGGCACTAGCGATGGGAGCTGGTCTGCAGGTGGGATTGCTTGATAACAGGCCAGCAAAATTAGAAGCAATTTCTTTGGCAGTAACGACACCGGCGGCATGGCCGGCAATTCAACGAATAATGTACGGGGAATAGTCCCCGTTTTTTAATAAAAACGCTCACTATGTATTGAGTCCGACGAACGGACAATGTAAAATTAAACTGAGATGTTATGACGTAAATACGTCATTAAAAACGAAAGGAAGAGCAAGCTTGAAGTTACGTGATGATATTCGGAACGTCGCCATTATTGCCCACGTTGACCACGGGAAGACGACGCTTGTTAATGAGATGTTGAAGCAGTCCGACACGTTAGATGAACACACGGAAATCGGTGATCGGGCCCTTGACTCTAACGCACTTGAAAAAGAGCGCGGGATTACGATTCTTTCCAAGAACACGGCCGTTAAGTACAAGGATAAGCAGATTAACATTCTTGATACTCCAGGGCACGCTGACTTTGGTGGTGAAGTTGAGCGGATCATGAAAATGGTTGATGGGGTTTTACTGGTTGTTGATGCCTTCGAAGGAACAATGCCACAGACCCGGTTTGTACTGAAGAAGGCCCTTGAACAGCACTTAACGCCAATTGTTGTTATTAATAAGATCGATCGGGAAGGAGCTCGACCAGAGGAAGTTGTTGATGAGGTGCTTGACTTGTTCATTGAACTTGGGGCGGATGAGGACCAGTTAGAGTTCCCGGTGATCTACGCTTCGGCTGTTAACGGGACGACCTCGATGGATCCGGATCCATCGACGCAAAAACACACTATGGACCCGATTTTTGATACAATTTTGGACACAATTCCGGCACCGGTTGACAATTCTGACGAACCACTGCAGTTTCAAGTTGCAATGTTAGATTACAATGATTTTGTGGGCCGGGTTGGTATTGGCCGGGTTTTTCGCGGCAAGATTAAGGTTGGAGACCAGGTTACGGTGATGAAATTGGATGGAACCCAGCAGAACTTCCGGGTTACGAAATTATTCGGATTCTTTGGGCTAAAACGGTTGGAAATCAACGAAGCGAAGGCCGGCGATTTAATCGCTGTCTCTGGGATGGATGATATTTTCGTAGGGGAGACGGTTTGCCCGGTCGATCATCCTGAGGCACTTCCGGTTCTTCGAATTGACCCACCAACACTACAGATGACTTTCAAGACAAATGATTCACCGTTTGTTGGGCGCGAAGGGGAAAACGTTACGGGCCGGAAGTTGGAAGACCGGCTGAAGTTGCAGCTCCAAACGGATGTTTCTTTGCGCGTTGAGGACACGGAACAGCCGGACGAGTGGATAGTTTCTGGTCGTGGAGAACTCCACCTGTCAATTTTAATTGAAACGCTTCGGCGTGAAGGGTTTGAGCTTGCTGTTTCCCGGCCAAAGGTTATTTACCGGAAGATCGACGGTCAGTTATGTGAGCCGTTCGAGAGTGTTACGATTGACACGCCGGATGAGTATTCTGGTTCTGTGATTGATTCAATGGCCCAGCGGAAGGGCGAAATGACTAACATGGAAACCGGTGCTAACGGGACAACGCGGATTGAGTTTACCGCGCCAACCCGGGGGTTAATTGGGTACGACTCTCAGTTTTTGTCGATGACACGGGGTTATGGAATTTATAATCATACATTCTCCGAGTACAAACCGGTTATCCGTAACTGGGAACCTGGGCGGCGGAACGGTGCCTTGGTTTCAATTAATCAAGGAAAGGCCACAACCTACGCAATTATGGGGGTTGAAGGCCGGGGAACAATTTTTGTCGACCCAGGGACGGAAGTTTATGAAGGAATGATTGTGGGGGAATCTTCCCGGGAGCGGGATATTTCTGTCAATATTACCAAGGGGAAGAATCTAACGAATGTCCGGGCGGCTGCCAAGGATCAGACGGCTACGATTAAGAAGCCGACCCACCTTTCACTGGAAGAATCTCTCGAATTCTTGAACGAAGACGAACTGCTTGAAATTACACCGGAAAGCATTCGGCTCCGCAAAAAGATCCTGCAGACAAATATGCGGGAAAAGGCCGCTAAGCAGGCTAAGAAGGCGACGAGCGATAAAAAATAATCAGTAAATTTACTGGAAAAGGAGGCTGTGACAGAAGGCGCAGCCTCCTTGTTCTTTCCGTAATCCCAAGTAGGTTGGGGAAAGTTTGTCATCCATCTTATCGACCTTTTGTGATTTGTTCGGTTTGCTGCTTTCACTCTGGCTGCATTGTTTGAATAGTTATTATGCAAAAGCAAGGCCCCCAATCAGCGGGCGTGATGAGCGGGAATAGTTATTGATATTTTGTCTCATCTGATGAGCGGTAGTTGGTGAAACGATTCTGTATGCTATAATTAGCGGGAGTGGCGGTCATTGGACTGCTGAACTAGGATAACTAAAGAGAGTTGAGCCAAACATGAACAACTTTGAAACAATGCGGTCCAATATTCGGGCTAAATTTCAGTATTTTGATTATTATTTGTTTATTCCATATATTATTTTGTGTTTAATCGGGGTCATTATGGTTTATTCTGCCAGTTCGGTTGACTTGACCTACATGGGATTGGCAACGACAACATACATGGATAAGCAGTTGATTTACGTTGTGATGGGTGTTCTTTTACTTGCGTTAATGGTCCATTTAAATCCCCGCTTTTGGGTTAATCAGAAGATGGTTAATATTGGGTACTGGCTAGTACTTGGGCTGTTACTGTTTGCTAAGATTTTATCACGGGCGGTTAACGGAGCAAACGGTTGGATTAATTTGGGGATTATTAATATTCAGCCCTCTGAACTATGTAAGCTTTACCTTATCATGTACTTATCTTATTGGTTTACTAAACGCCAGAAGAAACTACAGCTCGGGTTAGAGCCAGTTAATATGCGCCGGTTATACTTAAAGGTAGGACTACTCTTGCTGGTAATTTTGATTGAGCCTGATTTTGGGGGGACAATCATTAACTTTATGATTGTAATTACAATTTATAGTGCCAGTTTGAGTGACTCTAAGCGAGGGCTTAAAGTATTAGGTGGTATTTTAGCGTTAATGTTTGTTGGAATGCAGCTTTTCCGGTTTGATTGGTTTGTTCGAATTATTAAATCAATTCCTAAAATTGGCTACGTTGCAGCCCGTTTTCAGGCACAGTTTACGCCGTTTAAGTTGATTCAGAGTAGTGGAAAGCAACTTGTTAATTCCTTGTATGCAATCAGTAACGGAGGAATGTTTGGGTTAGGTCTTGGAAATGGAATTCAAAAACGGGGATATCTTCCTGAACCACACACCGATTTTATTCTTGCGGTGATTGCTGAAGAGCTTGGCGCAGTTGGTGTACTAGTTGTTTTAGGACTACTTGCGTGGATTATTGCCCGGATCTTTTTAATTGGAATTCGATCAAAGACTAGATATAACACGTTGTTCTGTTACGGGGTTGGAATGTTTATGCTCGTCGAAACTCTGTTTAACGTTGGCGCGGTTAACGGCTTACTTCCAATTACGGGGGTAACGTTACCGTTTGTTTCGTATGGAGGATCGAGTATGTTAGTTCTATCAATGGCTCTGGGAATGGTAATGAATATTTCTGCAAATGAACGGCGTGATAACGAGGTGGATCTTGCCCGGTATATCAAATAGAAGTTAAGAATAAAGAAGGAGACGATTGTATGACACTTTCGGTTCCACAACGGCAGGGGATAATTGTATATTTTCGGGGGATGCGCCAGGTGCGGCAGTTGCGACGCTTTGGGACTGTGCACTACGTTTCTCCGCGGATGCATTATGCGGTTCTATATATTAATCAGGACCAAATTGATCAAACCGTTAGCCGGTTAAAGAAACAACGGTTTGTGCGGCGGATTCAGTTATCCGTTCAGCATGAACTCCGTGCAGCGTTGGTTGATGGGGAAGAAAATCCCCTTGCTCCGGTAACATTTTGGCCAACAGAACAACGGGGGAGGGATCAGTAGTGCGAATTATTGCGGGTGAATATGGTGGTAGACGATTGAAGGCTGTTCCTGGAATGAAGACGCGGCCAACTACCGATAAGGTTAAGGAAGCAATGTTCAATATGATCGGACCGTATTTTAACGGGGGACAATCGTTGGATTTATTCGCTGGAAGCGGGGGATTAAGTATTGAAGCCGTTTCCCGTGGAATCACGACAGCCACGTTGATTGATCATCAATACCAGGCGATTAAAACGATTAGGGATAACGTTGCCGTGACGAAGCATCCGGAACGGTTTAATGTATATAAAAATGATGCTGTTCGTGCAATTCAGGTTTTGGCGCGGAAAAATAAACAGTTTGATTTGGTTTTTTTTGATCCGCCGTATAAGCAGCAACAAATCGTTAAGATGATGATGCAGCTGCAGGACGGGCACCTTCTCTCACGGGCAGCAACGATTGTGTGTGAAACAAACCAGGAAGCACATTTACCTCTCTGGTTTGCCGGGTTCACGGGCGTCAAGCGTGCTAATTACGGAATAACGCAGGTAACGATTTACCGGTTTGGGGAGGAATAGTCATGCAAGCGCTTTTTCCAGGAAGCTTTGACCCCATTACGGTGGGGCATGTTGATTTAATTACGCGGGCAAGCCATCTTTTTTCTTCGGTTGTTGTGGTGGTAGCCGATAATCCTGATAAGCACGGATGGCTTTCCGTTGCGCAGCGGGTTGCACTGATAGAAAAAGCGATAGCAGTACTACCTAACGTAACGGTTACCGCAACGGATGCATTAACGGTTGCCTTTGCCCGGAAAGTTGGCGCGCAGGTAATTGTTCGGGGAATTCGGAATACGCAAGACGATGAATTTGAACGAAATTTAGCAGCGGTCAATTACCACCTTGATCCCACAATTGAAACGGTTTTGCTTCCAAGTAAACCACAACTAACGTTTGTTTCGTCAAGCGCAGTTCGTGAGATCATTCGGTTTGGGGGTGATCCTAAGGGATTGGTTCCTCCGGTTGTTGTGGAAGCCTTAGGAAGGATGCGTGATAATGAACGAACAAATTAAACGGCGGCGCAATGTTTTTACGTGGATCTGTGCTATTACAATGGCAATCATTTTTTTGGTAGCTCCGGTTCCCCGATACATTGAGTTTCCGGGAGCAGCGCAAAATATTGCCCAGTACGTCCACGTTGACAATCACAAGAAACAGCCTCACGGCGCGTTAATGCTTGTGTATGTAAGTATGATCCGGGCTACGCCAATGACTTATACACTGAGTTATTTTTCACCTTTTGCTGAGCGGGATACTAGTCAAAGTGTTCTTGCTGGAAACAATAATGCGCAGTTTAACCGGGTACAGCAGTATTATATGAGTGATGCTGTGAATGAGGCGAAGTACGTATCATTGCGGCTTGCTCATCTTCCAGTACGGCAACGATACATTGGAATTTACGTAATGCAGGTGATGAAGCAGTCTAAGTTTAACGGGAAACTCCGGGTGGGAGATACAGTTACCGCTGTTAACGGGCGGCACTACTCCAACGCAACGGCATTCCAACGGGTTTTAGGAAACCAGCGGGTTGGCCAACGAGTAACAATTACATACCTGCGAAACGGACAAAAACATCGGGTAACCGGACCGGTTATTAAGCTTCCGGGGACTTCTAGGACGGGGCTTGGGATTGAACTAGCTAACCGCTCAACGGTCCGAACTCCTGTTAAAATCAAAGCTGATATGGGACGCATTGGGGGGCCATCAGCGGGGATGATGTTAACCCTTGAAATGTATCAGCAGTTAACAGGAAAAGACCTAACGAAGGGCCGACGAATTGCCGGAACCGGGACAATTACCGCGAGCGGGGCGGTTGGCGACATTGGTGGTGTTGACAAAAAAGTTGTTGCGGCAAGCCGCGCAGGAGCGCAAATTTTCTTTGTTCCTAATAATCCGACGCCGGCGGTAGTAAAACGGATTGATCCCCATGTTCAGAATAACTACCAGGAAGCACGAGCGATGGCTCGTAAAATTCAAACCCCGATGAAGATTGTCCCGGTTAGAAATGTTCGGGATGCTATCCGTTATTTGAATCGCCACTAAAAAATACGGAATTTCACCTTAATTGGTGAGATTCCGTATTTTTATTCCTAGTTATAAGGTGAGGGGGTGATGATGAATGATGGAATTATGGGAACGACTTATTGATTTTTTTGAGCGTTTTCGTTTAGTTATATTTACTCTTTTTCTTGTTATTGTGATAGCTTTGTTGGGAGTTGTAAAGTGGAACAGTGAAATCAAAAAGGGATCACCTGAACCATTAGCAGCAACCAAAGAATCAACTAAAGAAATGCTTGGTCGTTCCCACGTATTAAAAAAACGGTTGGATTGTTTTGTTGATGTTGAGGGAGCGGTTAATTCCCCGGGCGTTGTTCGGCTTACGAGTGGGCAACGGGTAGTAAATGCAATTGCACGGGCTGGTGGGATGAATGGCCAGGCAGATAGCGTTCGCGTTAACCTCGCGAAGAAAATCAGTGACCAGATGATGGTGTATGTTCCCCGAAAGGGTGAAAAGAGTAGTCCTGTCGGAGGTGATTTGGCAACTACGAATTCCACTAGCGAAACAGCACCAGTTAATTTAAATAGCGCGACTGCTGAGCAGTTAATGACAGTTGATGGAATTGGAACAAAGAAGGCACAAAAAATTGTCCAATTTCGGGAAGAACACGGGCCATTTGCTAAGGTTAGTGATCTTCAGCGTGTTGGAGGATTTGGCCCTAAATCAATTAGTGCATTAGCGCCACGACTTACGGTGGAGGGTTAAACAATTCCAGCAGGGTGTATACTAGCACCAAGAAGATTATGAAGGAGCGATCAATGATGGTAAAACGAATTCCGTGGGACCAATACTTTATGTTGCAAGCTGTTTTGCTATCGTCTAGGAGCACATGTAAGCGATTATCTGTAGGAGCAATTTTAGTTCGTGATCACCGAATTATTGCCGGCGGTTATAATGGTTCGGTCGTGGGAGATACACACTGCATTGACGACGATTGTTACCTTGTTGATGGTCACTGTCAGCGGACTATTCATGCGGAAATGAACGCCGTACTTCAGTGTGCTAAATTTGGTGTACGTACTGATGGTGCTGACATTTACGTAACTGATTTTCCGTGTCTTCAGTGTACAAAGATGTTGTTGCAAGCGGGAATTAACAGAATCTTCTATCTGCGAAACTACCATAACGACCCATATGCAATGCGACTTTTATCCTTAAAAAAGGTTGCCGTTAATCAGGTTCAAGTAGATATGCACTATTTGGAAACTGTATTGGCGGATAAAGGATTAACCGATTAATTATCATGCGCAACGCTTTATATTAGTCAGTTGTGTTGATATTGTCCTCCTAGCCTGGATACTAGTGCGATGGTCTTGGTTAGGATTAGCTTTTTTGGGGTTATGGCAGGTTCGAATTCTGTTTATGCGGCGTTCAGGTATATTGTTTTGGTCAGTAGGATGCCTTGTTATTGGGAGTATTGTTATTAATCAGCGATTACACCACCATCAACTGATGCGAATGACAAATCCGCATAATATAATACAAAACCATGTCGTTGTATCGGGCGATGAAATCACTCAGATGGGGAGGGTGATTACCTTTACGGGATGGTGGCAAGAAGGACATCAGCGCATCAAGGGAAGGGTTAGTCAACAATGTCATAATATTTCCACTGATAAAAAATACACTGTTGTTTTTGATGGAACGGTTCAAGCAATTGCGGTACCAACTAACGAAGCCCAACATGATTGGCGCCTTGAAGCGCAAGCGCGGGGAATTGTGAATGACCTTAAAATTAATAGGTGTCGTTTTATTCCTACTCCTTTGAAAATAGGCGTAGATTACGTTAAAGCGTTTCGGGGAGCATTAATTAGGTATTGTAGCTGTCTTAATGAGCCACTTAGATGGTTTGCACTGGCGTTATTGACAGGGAAGCTTGAAAATACCGAATTAACGAATCAAGTGCGGCAATTAGGGATGTTGTACTTGTTCTGTTTGTCAGGATACCATGTTTTTTTGATTCGGTGGTTAGTTAGCCGATTAGTCCGATTATTAGGGGGAACATCTCAGTGGGAAAGGTGGTTTTTTATTGGAGGACTACCCCTGTGGGTGGTAATCGGTGGTAGTAGTCCTGGATTAGTCCGAGCGGGGCTCATGGTTTTCTTGATGGATATTGTTTATTGGAAAGGCCGGCGCGTGTTTAATGGAATTGAAAGCTGGGCAGTAGTGCTAGCTGGAAATGTATTGTGGTCACCAGCGGCTATTTTTCAAATGGGGGTACAATTAAGCTACCTGTTAACGTTGGGACTAATTATTTTTGCTGAGTTACACTTGAAGGTATTTCGATTAAATATGGCCCTTAATATCTTAGGGTTACCACTAATCTTATGGCATACCTTTCAATTCAATCTATTAACGGTCCCGCTTGCTATTATTGGAACGATTGTTTTTAATGTGATTATTGTTCCGGTAACGGTATTAGGAGTAGTCTTTCCTGGCTTGCAAGGCGTTGCCGTTGAAATTTTAAGGTTGATTACCGCTGGAATTGGTTTTCTTAGTACGCTTTCAACTATCATTACGGTCGGGCGACCAGCAGTAATATTTTGTGTTGGGTGGATAATTGGTTGTTTGCGGTGGCCGCCTGAACGTTGGTGGCGGTACGTGCTTCTTGGAAGTTGCCTATTAATCCAATGGCTAGTTATCAGGGCCCCTTTATCAGATGAAATCGTTTATTTTGATGTTGGTCAGGGAGATTGTAGTTTAATTAGAAGTGAAACCAGCCATAACATTACGATGATTGATACTGGTGGCCGAATTGGGGGGCGCCATTATCGTCAGGGAACACCAGAAATTCAGGCTGTGGGTGACTACCTACTAAGTCGGGGGATTAATCAGATTGATCAATTGATTTTAACGCATAAGGATACGGATCATATTGGTAATTTTCCGGCGTTAAGTCACCGAATTAAAGTTCGTCGGCTTTTTGTTCCTGCGGGTATGGAACGACAACGCCGTTTTAAAGTGGAAGTACAACAGGCTACACTTAATTCCACTCAACTGATCCCCTTAACAACGCGTAACGCTTCACAGTTGTGTGGTATGACGGTTTTATGGCCTCCTACTCAAAGCAATGGGGACAATTCGTCGTCAGTCACGGTAATAACTAATTTTCACGGAATAAAGTGTTGGTTTAGTGGTGATTTAGAACAATCGCAAGAACAAAAAATTATCCAAACTTATCCGAATTTACAAATCGATGTTTTGAAGTGTGGGCATCATGGAAGTAAAACGGCAACCAGTCCAAAGTTGGTTACCCAAACCCATCCGCGGTTAGCGGTTATTTCAGTTGGTAAAAACAACCGGTACGGTCATCCCGCACCAGTAACCTTTAAAACGTTAGCGCAGCATCAGGTACCAGTCTTTATGACAAGTCATGATGGCATGGTAAAGCTTGAATGGCGATGGTTAAACAGGGTAAAATTTAAAACGGTAGTTACTCGAAGGAGGGGAATTTGTGGATAGCGAACAATTACAAAAAAATATTAAAAGTGGAACCGTAGCGCCGGTGTACCTCATTACTGGTAATGAGCAATATCAGATTGATGAGATTCATCAGCTGTTTGCTTCCCTAATTCCTACCGAGGAGCAGGGGTTTAACCTAGCACAGTATGATATGGCGACAACGCCAATTGAAGATGCGGTTGCTGCCGCCCGTGACTTACCTTTTATGGGTGAACGGCGGGTAATTATTGCTAACCGAGCGGATTTTTTGGCTACTAATGGGGTAAAATCAAAGGTTGAGCACAACGTAACTGAATTAAGGGATTATGTTATTAACCCCGAACCAACATCAGTGCTCGTCCTTTTCGTTCCGGCGTCTAAGCTTGATGGACGTAAAAAAGTTGTTAAGACTTTGAAAAAAGCGGCGGTTGTTGTTGAAACTGAGCAGTTAAGTGCGGAAGCCTTGCGTCAACGAATCGATGCTCATCTCAAGCAAACCAATGCGGCATTTGCTGATCAACAAGTTAGACAATTATTTATGAACCGAGTCGGAAATGAACTTGCGGCGGTAATGGCCAGTCTTACTAAGTTGGCTTTGCTTGCACAGAGTAATGATGGGATAATTACTCGAAATGATGTTGTGGGGATGATTCCTGCTAACCTTGAAGAGGATGTTTTTGATTTAACCGATGCGGTGCTTCGAGGACAGGGAGGGAATGCACTTCAAATTTATCAAAATTTAATTGCCCACCGGGAAGAACCCGTTCGAATTAACGCGGTTTTACTTGGACAGTTTCGGCTGCTTCTCCAGGTTGCAATTCTTAAACGAAATGGATATGATCAAGGAAATATTGTTAAGACGTTAAAGGTTCATCCGTATAGAGTTAAGCTTGCGCTTCAGCATGTTAGTCATTTACACTTTAAGGTATTAGTTCAGGGATATCACGAACTGTTAATAATTGATGAACGCCTAAAAACAACGCAACAGGATCCAAAATTGTTATTTCAAATGTTTTTAATGCGTGTAATTCCTGTCCAAGCAAAATGAGTATTAGACAATGATAAACGGTATATGAAGGAAACGAGTGTAACAAAAGTTGAAAACCACCGAATTATATAATATAATTCGAGAATTTTCGAGCTTTTGTTGCGCTCATTTATTTTGGCATTAGAAGATCTAGGAATAAAAAAGAGGTTGGAACTCATACGTTCCAGCCTTTTTTAAGTCATATGAATAACGGAGACAATTCGTGATGAATCATCTCCGTTTTAGTTATAGCCATGTTACTTTGCAAGGCGAGCAGCCATCCGCGACTTATCACGGGCAGCCTTGTTTGCCTTAATCAGGCCTTTAGCCTTGGCAGAATCAACCGCTGAAACAGCAGCCTTAAAAAGTTCATCTTTGTTGGCTGCATTTGCCATAACGGCCTTGTCGAACTTCTTAACGGCCGTCCGCATAGCGCTTAACTGTTGTGCATTCCGGGCGTTTGCCTGTTCGCTTACCTTAACCCGCTTAATAGCTGACTTAATGATTGGCATGGTGTCACCTCCGCTTGCGCGATAATTACGATAATAAATATCATGAAAATTCAACAGGAACTATTATACAAGAGGTGTCATGGTAATGCAATGTTTATTCCGAGAAGATATTGTTCAATGAAGATTAATAAAATCATTTGCAATGGTTAGCTTTTTTCGATAGACTAATGGAGTGCGGAAAGCATAGACCCTGACTTAGTTTACCGCTAACTCACCGACGCTTTACTCGGTTAAGGGTTTCACTAATACAGAAAGGTGGGAACAGCTTTATGGCTATTTCACAGGAGAAGAAGAACGAAATTATGAAGAAGTACGCCCGGCATGAGGGCGATACTGGTTCTGCTGAGGTTCAAATTGCTGTTTTAACGGCAGATATTAATGAATTGAACGAGCATATTCGGAACCATAAGAAGGATTATGCATCTCAGCGGGGACTAATGAAGAAAATTGGTCACCGGCGGAACTTGTTAGCATACCTTCGGAAAACAGATATTCAGCGGTACCGTGAATTAATTAAGAGCCTTGGTTTACGGCGGTAATTAATCAGTTTTTATGGTTAGGATGAGCCATGACAATTTTGTCATGGCTCTTTTTATAATGAAAGCATCCGACATAGGCTTCTTTGAGGACTTCGTGTTTCAGAATTAACGTGGTATAATTAATAGTCAGATATCGAATGAACGAAATAAAGTATGATATAAGGTGAGGTGGAACCATGAGCAAGGTTAAGATCATTCCACTTGGCGGTGTTCGTGAAAATGCTAAAAATATGTATGCCGTTGAGGTTGGAAATGAGCTATTCGTTTGCGATTGTGGTTTGAAGTATCCCGAGGGAGATTTACTGGGAATTGACAGTGTCATCCCTGATTTTAGTTATTTGCGGGAAAACGCACAGCGAATTGTAGGTGTCTTTTTAACGCATGGTCATGCTGATGCGATTGGGGCATTGCCGTACTTTGTAAGTGAGTTTAACGTGCCTGTTTTCGGGTCAGAATTAACGATTGCCCTTGCTAGGCTATATTGCAAAGGTGTAGCTAAAGCTAAAAAATTTAATGATTTCCATGTGATTGATGATCAAACTGAGATTGACTTTGAGAACGCAACTGTATCATTCTTTCAAACAACACATTCAATTCCGGAATCCTTAGGGGTAGCCATTAAGACTGATCAGGGAAACGTGGTCTACACTGGTGATTTTCGGTTTGATCAGGCGGCTGGAGCGGGGTACAAAACAAATTTTGCCCGAATCGCGGAAATTGGTAGTGAGGGCGTTCTTGCGTTATTGAGCGACTCAGCGAACGCAGAAAATATTAAGCCGACGCTGAATGAGCAAGAGGTTTATGATCGCCTGCGGGAACCATTTGAGTATCATAAGGGACGGATTATTGTTGCCTCGATTTCATCAAATATTCTGCGTATCCAGCAGATTTTCAACGCGGCAGCTGCAAGTGAGCGTAAGGTTGTGTTGACCGGTCACCGGGTTGAGGAGATTATTCGAACGGTAATTAGGTGCGGAAAGTTGCGGCTGCCGGTTAACGATTTATTAATTAACGTCAATGAAATTGATAAATATGATGATCAGCAGCTTGTTATTTTGGAAACTGGATTGTCAGGAGAACCGTTGAAGTCGCTCCAACGGATGGCTCAGGGTAGAAATAAGCGAATCGGGTTACACGAAGGGGACCTTGTTTTTATCACGACGACCCCATCCCATGCCGTTGAAACGATGCTGGCCCGTACAAAAGATATGATTTATCGGGCAGGAGCTGACGTGCTTGCGTTAGCGGATGAGTATAATACTGCAGGACACGCTACCCGCGCTGACTTACAGTTATTAATGAATTTGTTAAAGCCAAAATACGTTTTCCCTGTGCAAGGGGAGTACCGGTTATTGGCTGAAAATGCGCGGAGTGCGGTTGAGATCGGAGTACCACAGGATCATGTAGTAATTCTTTCTCGTGGTGATGTTGCTGAGTATGAGCGCGGAAAATTTGTTGTTGCATCCTCAGTTGAAGCAGGCGACACCATGATTGATGGGAGTGGTGTTGGTGACATTGGAAATATTGTTTTGCGGGACCGGAAAGTTTTGTCAGAAGACGGGATCTTTATCGCGGTTGTTACAATTGACCAAAAGCACCGACTGATTATTGATTCTCCCCAAATTACGTCGCGGGGGTTTGTTTATGTTAAGGCAAGCAAAGAGTTAATTAATAAGAGCATAGCGCTTGTTCGCCAAGTTGTTCAGGCCAACTTAGATAATAAAAATCTTGATTGGAGTCACCTTAAACAGGATATTCGCGAAAAATTAGGGCATTATCTTTACGAGCAAACCCACCGGCACCCAGTGATTTTACCGGTTATTATGGAGATTAACCAGCATCGTGGCCGGCGGCGAAAAGACAGACATTCAGACAAAGAAAATTAACGAAGCAATTAGCAGGTTAGCTGAGCCATATATTAAGAAGTGACAGCGGCCTGTTTTTTTATGGGAGGATATTAATGCCAGCGGATGACATAAAAGCGGGAATTCAAGCACTAAATGATGGTCAGTACCGAAGGGCAACAATTCTTTTAACGGCTTGTTATCAAAAAAACGCCACATTTCGAGTGAATTATTTACTAACACGAGCACTCGCTAAAATGGGAGATTATGTGGCAGCTTATGCAACTGCTAAGGATTATCCGCGGGAATACTTAGAGAATGACGATTATTTTGTCCAGTACATTGAGTACGGGTGCCAGGCAGGAGCTGTTCTTGAAATTGTAATGTTGCTCACGGAGATTAGCCACTTTTTGTCTGCTACCGAGAAAGAACGGTTTGGCGGGGTAATTAAACGGGCAACAATTCAGTATTGGAATAATCAATCTACGACAGCAACTCAGGTGATGAGTCAACTGGCCCATTGCGGTGGAGAAGGGGTGTTAATCCAACGCCAACGGGTAAAGGCGGCTAATGCGCTTACTCCACGGCAATTTGTGGATGCCAGTCGGCTTCCGTTAATTGACCCGGCAGTTCATCCACTTGTTCGGGCAACCCTAATGGATGATTTGCGGCGACTAGCTGTTTTTCGCCACATAATGATTCAACCGTTAATCGGTTCGCCACAAAGGGTTGTTCCAGGGAGCCTTGATGCACTTGACGATGCGCCAGTTGTCCGTCATTACTATCAGGAGATTATTGAGTGTGAAAGTGAAGAACCACTCGCGCTTCGGTTACAACGGTACGCTGAGGTGCGATTAAAGTTAATGGTTTTATATCCCTTTCAGGATGATGTAATTAATGATGCAGAGCGGTGGCGATTGATTCTGTTGAATCAACAAGATGAACTTTCAACTAAGGAGCGGGAAAAGGCGCACCTTTTGGAAAGAACCATTCAACAGTGGCGGGTATAGAAAATTAATGATAAGTATTTACAAATAGAGAATGCCTCTATATAATCGACTACGGAATTCTTCTTCCGGAGGAGTGGAGCGGAGTTTTCGTTGCATTCTAATTAGGAAGTAGTATAATAAACACTAAAGTAATTATCGGCTTTTGCGCGGGTAATTCTTGTAAAATTACAGGAGGTTCGTATAATGGCTAAAGAACATTACGAAAGAACAAAACCCCATGTAAACATCGGTACGATTGGCCACGTTGACCATGGGAAGACGACTTTAACGGCTGCAATCACGAAGGTACTGTCAGAAAAGGGTCTGGCTCAGGCTGAGGACTATGCTGACATTGATGCAGCTCCTGAAGAAAAGGAACGTGGTATCACGATCAACACCGCCCATGTTGAATATGAAACGGAAAAGCGTCACTATGCCCACATTGATGCTCCAGGGCATGCTGACTATGTTAAGAACATGATTACTGGTGCTGCTCAGATGGATGGTGCCATCCTGGTTGTTGCTGCTACTGATGGCCCAATGCCGCAGACGCGTGAACACATTTTGCTTGCTCGTCAGGTTGGTGTTGAATACATCGTTGTTTACCTCAACAAGACTGACTTAGTTGATGATGACGAACTGTTAGACTTGGTTGAAATGGAAGTTCGTGACCTTCTTAGCGAGTATGACTTCCCTGGTGACGATATTCCGGTTATCCGTGGTTCAGCTCTGAAGGCCCTTGAGGGTGATGAGAAGGAACAGGAAACGATTATGAAGTTAATGGACACCATTGACGAATACATTCCAACGCCAGAACGTCCAACGGACAAGCCGTTCTTGATGCCTGTTGAAGACGTCTTTACGATTACTGGTCGTGGGACCGTTGCTTCAGGGCGTATCGACCGTGGGACTGTTAAGGTCGGTGACGAAGTTGAAATTATCGGTTTAACGGACAAAGTTCTTAAGACGACGGTTACGGGTGTTGAAATGTTCCGGAAGACTCTTGACCTTGGGGAAGCCGGTGACAACATTGGTGCACTCCTTCGTGGAATCGACCATGACCAAGTTGAACGTGGACAGGTGCTTGCGGCTCCTGGTTCAATCCAGACGCACACTAAGTTCAAGGGTGAGGTTTACGTGTTGACGAAGGAAGAAGGCGGTCGGCACACACCGTTCTTCTCAAACTACCGTCCTCAGTTCTACTTCCATACAACGGATGTTACGGGTGTTATCGAATTGCCAGAGGGTGTAGAAATGGTGATGCCTGGTGACAACGTTACGTTCAGTGTCGAACTGATTAAGCCGGTTGCCCTTGAAAAGGGAACGAAATTCACGGTTCGTGAAGGTGGCCGGACTGTTGGTGCCGGTGTGGTTTCAGAAATCGTTGAATAATATTACGGCCTAATGGCTAAAAAAGAGGGTTGTGACTGCGTTCACGACCCTTTTTTTATTACAAGGAATCATTTACTTTTTTTCGCGGGTACGGTAAACTGATTAAGTATGCAAGTAGCTTATTATTTGCGAATTAATAGCTCGGAGGTAGGACAATGTCTGTTAAATGGGAAAAAGAAGACGGTACAAATGAGGGGAAATTAACTTTCGAAATTGCACCGGAAAAAATTAAGGAAGGGTTGGATATCGCGTTCAACCGTGTAAAGAAGAATCTGAATGTGCCTGGATTTCGGAAGGGTCGGGTGCCACGGCAGATCTTTAACCGGATGTACGGTGAAGAAGCGCTTTATCAGGATGCGCTCAATGCTTTACTTCCAAATGCATATGCTGATGCTGTTCAGGAAGCTGGAATTAAGCCGGTTGCCCAGCCAGAAGTAAACGTTGAATCGATGGAAAAGGATGCAGCGTGGGTTTTAAGTGCTAAGGTTACCGTTGAGCCAGAGGTTGAGCTTGGTCAGTACAAGAACCTTGAAGTTACCCCGCACTCAACCCGTGTTCTTAAAGCAGATGTTGAGGCCGAATTAGAGCGACGGCGGCAGCAGCAAGCAGAACTTGTTTTAAAGGAAGACCAACCTGCTGAAAAGGGCGATACCGTTGTAATTGATTTTGATGGTAAGGTTGACGGTGAATCATTTGAAGGTGGCAAGGCAGATAACTATTCACTTGAACTTGGCTCAAATGCCTTCATTCCTGGTTTTGAAGATCAGTTGATTGGTCACAAGGCAGGCGACAAGGTTGAGGTTAAGGTGACGTTCCCGGACGATTACCAAGCTAAGGACCTTCAAGGGAAGGATGCCGTCTTTGAAACAGAAATCCATGAAGTTAAGGAGAAGGAGTTACCGGAACTTGACGATGAGTTTGCCAAGGACGTTGACGAGGACGTTGATTCTCTTGAAGAGTTAAAGGCAAAGATTAAGGATGAGTTGAAGGAACAGAAGGTTCAGGCCGCCCGGGAAGCTATTCAGGATGAAGCGGTTGATGAAGCGGTTGCAAACGCTAGGATTGGTGACATCCCAGAACAGATGATTGAAGATGACGTTCAACGGCAGATGGACCAGTACTTTGCTGGAATGCAGCAGCAAGGTGTTACGCCGGACACGTACTTCAAGCTGACTGGAACTTCTGAAGAAGAGATGCGGAAGAACCTGCGGGACGGTGCCGAAAAGCGGGTTAAGACGAACCTTGTTCTGGAGGCAATCGTTACTAAGGAAAAGATTGACCCGTCAGAGGACGAAATCAATGATGAATTGAAGAGTCTTGCAGAGCAGTACAACATGGATGTTAAGGCCGTTCGCTCTGCTCTTTCAGACGATATGTTAAAGCATGATATTGCCATCCGGAAGGTTGTTGATGAAATTACGGATTCTGCTAAGCAGACCAAAAAGGAATCAAAGGATGACAAGGAGTCAAAGTAAACCCTAAGGGGGAACTTTGATTGCAGACCCCGTAAAGGAATTATTCCTTTGCGGGGTTTTATAGATGGACAAAGAAATACACAGAATGATGGGTTGTTCGGATAGCACCTGAAAGCCTTTTTTGCTAGAATAAAAGAGAAGTTTAACCAGGGGAGAGGTTTGTTGATGCAAGAAGACAAGGAAAATACAAAGACAGTTGCGACCTGTTCTTTCTGTGGTAAGACTGAAGATCAGGTCGAAAGTATGATCTCTGGCCCGGGGGTGTTCATTTGTAATGAATGCGTTGCACTTGCGCAGGCGATCATTACGGATGAACGAAAGGCCCAAACAAAAGAGGAGTTGGGACGGATTCCAACGCCCCGGGAGATTGTTGCTTTCCTTGATCAGTACGTTATTGGTCAAACTGAAACAAAAAAGACCCTTGCTGTTGCCGTCTATAATCACTATAAGCGGGTTAATGCAGCTTTGGATGCTGATGATAATGATACTGAACTTCAAAAGAGTAATATTTGTTTAGTGGGACCGACTGGTTCAGGAAAGACCTTTATGGCCCAAAACTTAGCACGGATGTTAAACGTTCCGTTTGCGATTGCCGATGCGACTACTCTGACTGAGGCGGGATATGTTGGGGAAGACGTTGAGAACATCCTATTAAAGCTTCTCCAAAATGCTGATTATGATGTTGAGCGGGCGCAACACGGAATTATCTACATTGATGAGATTGACAAAATTGCAAAAAAGAGTGAGAACGTTTCAATCACGCGTGATGTATCAGGAGAAGGGGTTCAACAGGCTTTGTTGAAAATTCTGGAAGGAACCGTCGCCAACGTTCCACCGCAGGGGGGACGGAAACACCCGCAACAGGAATTTATCCAAGTGGATACGACTAACATTCTCTTTATTGTTGGGGGAGCGTTTGACGGAATTGAAACGATTGTTAAAAACCGATTAGGGGATAAAACAATTGGTTTTGGAACAGACTCTAAGAATCAGTTGGATGACTCTAAGAGTATTATGCAGCAGGTGATTCCAGAAGATCTCTTAAAATTCGGACTAATTCCTGAATTTATCGGTCGTTTACCAATTTTAACGGCCCTGGAAAAGTTAACGCAGGATGATTTGGTTCGCATCCTCAAGGAGCCAAAGAATGCGCTCGTTAAACAGTACCAGCGGCTGCTTGAACTTGATGGGGTTAAGTTAAAATTTGATGATGACGCCTTGCAGGAGATGGCGCGTCAAGCAATCGAACGGAATACTGGTGCCCGGGGATTACGGTCAATCATCGAAGCGACAATGCGGGATGTGATGTATGATATTCCGAGTCATGATGATATCACGCAGGTAACGATTACACGGGATACAGTACTAGGCAAAAAGCGCCCGTCAGTTAAGAAAAAAGTAACAGGTAAAACTGCGACGAAAGGCTAGGAGGTCATTTTAATGGATAAACCACAAATTGGTGTTGTAGGGATGGCAGTAATGGGGAAAAACCTTGCGCTTAATATTGAAGATAAGGGGTATACCGTCGCTGTTTATGATTGGGATTCGAGTTACACGAAGAAGGCAATGGCGGATCATCCGGATAAACGGTTTGTGCCAAGCTACTCAATCGAAGATTTTGTTAACTCGCTTGAACGGCCGCGGAAGATTTTGATGATGGTTAAAGCAGGGGCCCCAACGGATTCCACGATTCATAACTTGTTACCTTATCTGGATAAGGGTGATATTTTAATCGACGGGGGTAACACCTTCTTTAAGGACACAATTCGGCGGAACAAGGAATTAGATAATTCCGGAATTAACTTTATTGGAATGGGGACTTCTGGTGGTCAGAAGGGGGCGCTCCATGGACCTTCCTTAATGCCTGGAGGGCAACAAGAAGCTTATGATTTGGTTGCTCCAATTCTTAAGCAAATCGCTGCTAAGGCGGATGATGGTGAGCCATGTGTTACGTATATTGGGCCTAACGGGGCAGGACATTACGTTAAGATGGTGCATAATGGAATTGAATACGGCGATATGGAATTAATCGCTGAAAGTTACAACATTATGCGGAACCTATTAGGGATGAGCGTGGCGGAAATTGCTGATGTTTTCAATGACTGGCGTGACTCAGAGCTTAATAGTTACCTAATTGACATTACGGCGAAAATTTTGACTTGTCCGGATGATTTAGATACCGGGAAGCCGGTAATTGACGTAATCTTAGACCGGGCAGGAAATAAGGGAACCGGAAAGTGGAGCTCTCAGAGTGCTTTGGAATTAGGAGTTCCGCAGTCCTTAATTACTGAATCAGTATACGCACGGTACATCTCGGCAATGAAGGATGAGCGGGTAACGGCAAGCAAACAGCTTAAGGCGCCAGCTAAGTTTGATGCGAGCGGATTAGATACGAAGCAGGTTATTGATCAGTTACGGCAGGCGCTTTATTTCAGTAAGATTATGAGTTACGCTCAGGGATTTGAACAGATCCGGGTTGCTTCGGAACACTATAACTGGAGCATTAATTACGGCAATCTAGCAAAGATTTGGCGGAATGGTTGCATTATTCGAGCCCAATTCCTTCAGAAGATTACCGATGCGTTTGCGCGCGATGCACAGTTAAAAAACCTGCTCCTCGACCCATACTTTACTAGGATTGCCGCTGATTATCAGCAGGCAACCCGGCAGATTGCCGCGTTGGCTGTTCAGGCAGGGGTGCCATGTCCGGGATATACGGCAGCAATTACGTACTATGATCAGTATCGGTCAGCGGTTCTTCCAGCCAACATGATTCAAGCACAACGGGACTACTTTGGGGCGCATACGTATGAACGGAACGACCGTGAAGGGACGTTCCACTACAAGTGGTACCACGAAGAATAGGAGCATTTTTTAAGTAACAACGTAATCCCCCACTTTGTTATCTACCTTGAATTGTAGTGGGTAACGGAGCGGGGGATTAGTTTATCAACGATGTTATGAATTTATTGGTAACAATGGTAAAATAAGCGGTGACAATTGATAATACGGGTTTGTCAGGAACCTAATAGGAGTGATAGAATGAGCCGGATTTTGATTATTGAGGATGAAAAAAACCTTGCCCGGTTTGTTGAATTGGAATTACAACATGAAGGTTACGAAACAGCCGCATGTAAGAACGGGCGGGAAGGATTAGAACTGGCCCTTAACGAGGACTGGGATGCTATTCTACTTGATTTAATGTTACCAGAGTTAAACGGATTGGAAGTATGCCGGCGGATCCGCCAGGTGAAGACAACGCCAATTATAATGATGACGGCGCGGGATTCAGTTATTGATCGTGTCTCAGGGTTGGATCACGGTGCGGATGACTATATTGTAAAGCCATTTGCGATTGAAGAGTTATTGGCTAGATTGCGGGCAGTTCTTCGCCGGGTTAAACTTGAAAGTACGCAAAACGAAAATCAGCAAACGCTTGTTAAATTTAAGGATCTCACGATTGAAAAAGAAAACCGGATTGTACGCCGGGGAGATGAAATAATCGAATTAACCAAGCGGGAATACGAGTTGTTGCTCGTTTTAATGGAGAACGTAAACGTTGTTCTGGCGCGTGACGTCCTCTTACGGAAGGTATGGGGGTACGAGAGTCAGATTGAAACGAACGTTGTTGATGTTTATATTCGGTATCTTCGGAATAAAATTGATCGCCCAGGAGAAGATAGTTATATCCAAACCGTTCGGGGAACCGGATATGTAATGCGGTCGTAATGATGAAACGCGTTGGAAATCAGCAGGTTACGCAACGGCGGTTTATGTCGATTAAGGTGAAATGGGCGGTTGGAACCGGTCTTGGGGTATTGGTAATCTTTGCTATTTTTGCTCTGCTTCTCTTCCAAAGTTTCTCAAGTTTACTATTACGAGAACAACGTCAAGAAACGCAGACGGTGGTTCAGGCAGTTACCAGCCGGTTAAATACAACCACTGAAATGACGCCAGCAACTGTTCGGACGGCTCTTGGACGCCAGCACCAAACGGGTAATTATCAGCATGATGTGTATTCGACCCTTGCGCAACGAAATCTTTGTGCAACGGTATATGGGCCAACAGGACGGTTACTGTTTATGACGCATAAACCGGCAGTGTCGTTTTATAGGCATGCCCCAGAAGAGCGGGTTACTACAGTTCAGCATCATACGGTATTGGTATTAAAGCAGCCTGTCCGGGGGAAAAATAATCAGTTGCAAGGATATGTTCAGGTTGAACGGCGATTGCAGGCATATGATCAAACACGCATTCGGTTAGCGGTTACGTTTTTAATCTTAGGGATAACGGCTGCGTTTGCGAGTGCTTTGTTAGCATATGGATTAGCAGCATGGTTTATTCGTCCAATTGACGCGATTAATACTACAATTGGTAAGATTAATGCTGATGATGAGGGACAAGCGCTGGCAAACGTTCGCGTTCCAGTGATGTCGACCAATGATGAACTCACGGAGCTTGCTGTTCTGTTTAATGATATGTTGAACCGAATGAACCGGTACGTTGAACAGCAACAGCAGTTTGTTGAGGATGTCTCACACGAACTCCGGACCCCAGTGGCCATTATTCAGGGTCACTTAGACATGTTAAACAGGTGGGGGAAAGACGATCCTGAGATTCTAACGGAGTCGATTAGCGCATCGTTGCAGGAAATTAACCGTATGAAAAGTCTTGTGCAGGAAATGCTTGATTTAACCAGGGCTGAACAGATTGAGATTCATTTTGGGGACGAATTAACGGATGTTCGGGAAGTTGGAATTCAGACGTTCAATAACATTCGAATGATTCATCCGGACTTTGACTTTGTTTTGGACAACGAGCTAACTGGGCCGACGATGGTTAATGTTTACCGGAATCATTTTGAACAGATTTTAATTATTCTACTGGATAATGCCGTTAAGTATTCCCAAAAGCGAAAAGAGATTCATGTTTCTATGGACCGGGATGAACGTAGTGTGCAGATTGTTGTACAGGATTTTGGGGAGGGAATTGCTCCTGAAAATATTAAAAAAATCTTCAACCGGTTCTATCGGGTGGATAAAGCACGGAGTCGGGATAAGGGAGGCAATGGTCTTGGATTAGCAATTGCCCAGCGCCTAGTTGAGGGGTATCGCGGTGAGATCACCGTTGAAAGCGTTCTGGGCCATGGTTCACTTTTCCGGATTACCCTTCCACTTGCTAAAACGAATACCGGGTGATTGAAAAGCGAGCAAGAAACGAAAGGTTTAGGTGCCATATTACTTCTGAACGATTTGGTACTACTTAAATAACCGTGGTGGAAGGTTGTTACCTCCACCACGGTTATTTTCATTGTTTAGCTATGTCTATTATTTTTGGTTATTCTTCTTTTCGGTGTTGTTTACCAGCATTGCGTTCCCGGTTACTTAACTCGGATTGTTGTTCTACTTGTTGTTCAATCTTTTCTTCCTTGGGAAGGGCGATTGATTCTGGAGGAACTACTTCGAACTCGGCCGCTAAGCGTTTTTCAATTCGGGGCCGCATTAAAACGATGATTAATGTTTGGAGGCAGGCAAAAATTCCCCCAACAAAGAAGTACAGTCCTAATCCGGCTGGTGAAATATAGGTCATGAAACCAATCATTATTGGTGAGTAAAGCATCATGGCGTTCATCATTTTTTTCTGTTCCTTTGGCACGCCAATTGTTGCAAGCCAGCCCTGAAGGGCATAAATTAGGAACGACAGCATTACTAGCCAGAAGCACCGGTGTCCCAAATTAATCCCCATAAAGGTTGAACGTGACAACTCAGGAGAATACTGAATGGCTGCATATAGCGCAGCAAAAATTGGCAGTTGGATAAGGAGAGGAAGGCATCCTATTCCCCCGGTCACTGAAATATCATTCCGTTTGTATAATTGCATTAATTGCTGACTAAGAGCCATTTGTTCGGCCTGAGATGAGACGTGTTGCATTTTTTCCTGGATTTGTTGCATGTATGGCTGAATTGCCTGCATTTTAACTTGCTGGACAGTTGCCTTTTTGGATTGTTGGACCATGATCGGCATCAAAATAAGGCGAACAGCAAACGTAATAAGGATAATTGACCACCCGTAACTTCCCCCTAAAAGGTTAGCTAGCCAATTTAAAAGGTGTTGGGTTGGAATTGCAAGGTGGGTATACGTCCACCCAATCGGACGACCGTGTGCGTCCCGCCGAACGCATCCGCCCAAAAGAAGCGCAATGCTACCGATTGTCGCTAAAATTAGCAACTTTTTCTTGTGTTTCATATGATTAAAATTGTCCTTTCGTGGGTTAACTAGTACTGCTTAATACTGTACTCCGAATAAGGCGTGGTTTTCAACCAGACTAATAATACGTTACCCGAAAATCATTGTAGGAAGCGGGGGCGATTTTTTCGCTTGTTAGGTGTGTGACGTGTCCTGCTGGGGTAGGGCATGCCTGAACTTGCTTAATAAATTGGCGAATGAGCTGCGCATTACCCTGGGCGATAATATCAACCGTTCCGTTTGGAAGGTTACAAACGGTTCCCTTAATTCCAAGTTCATCGGCAAGGGCTTTAGTACTGTAACGAAACCCCACTCCTTGTACAAGTCCGCTGACATTAAGATGAACGGCTTCTTCCATAATAAATTTGTCCTTTCGTTATCAAATTACTTTCATTATACCGTAGTTTACGGTAGGGGGTTATCTATAGGTTGAGAATTAATTTGTGCTATGATTATTGACAGCATGAGTTTCGGGAGGGATCAGAGATGAAGATTGGGATTGATCGCATTGCGTTTGCAACGAGCAATCAATTTGTTGATATGGCAGAGTTAGCTCACGCACGGCATGAGGATCCTAATAAGTATTTAATTGGGATTGGGCAAAAGAAAATGGCCGTTATTCCACCAACGCAGGATATTGTAACGATGGCTGCAAGTGCAGCTAACAAGATTTTAGGCCCTGAAGAGCGGGCCCACTTAGGAATGATTCTCTTTGCGACTGAATCGGCTATCGATAATTCCAAGTCAGCCGCAGCGCCGTTGATTCGGCTTCTTGACCTTAATCCGCACGTGCGCGTTGCTGAATTGAAGCAGGCATGTTACACGGGAACGGCCGGATTACAGCTGGCGAAAGGGCAGGTTGCTCTTCATCCGGATCAGATTGTGCTAGTCATCGCTGCAGATATTGCACGGTATGGTTTAAAGACCCCTGGAGAACCAACTCAGGGAGGCGGTGCGGTTGCAATGACTGTCAAGGCAACTCCCCGGATTCTTGCGCTTGAGGATGATGCTGCCGTGGTTACGAAGGATATTATGGATTTTTGGCGGCCGTTTGGGTGTGATGCTGCATTTGTAGACGGTAAGTATTCAACTAAAGTCTATTTAGACTTTCTGGCTGATACATTTACTCATTACCAGGAAATGAATGGGCGGACAGTGGATGACTTCGCTGCGTTGCTGTTTCACCTGCCATTTACTAAACTTGGTTTAAAGGGCTTGCGCCAGTTAATTGCTGATGCTGATTTAAAAATAGGTGCGCGGTTGGCTCAGCAATTTGAGGCTGCTCGGGAGTATGGGAGTCAGGTTGGGAACCTGTATACTGGTTCATTATATCTAAGCTTAATTTCGTTATTAGAAAATAGTACAACGCTTCGTGCGGGAGAGCGAATTGGATTGTATAGTTACGGTTCTGGGGCGGAGGGTGAATTTTATTCTGGGATTCTCCAACCGGGATTTGCAGCACAGTTTACAACTAGGCCAACAGGACAGGCACTCGCTAGTCGGAAGCAAGTTAGTGTTCAAGAATATGAAAAACTGTATGACGCTGCCGTTCATGGCCCAGCAGAGAGTGCATTAAGTGCGGATGATGATCCGGCTGATTTTATCTTTACTGGTGTTCATAACCATATCCGGCAATACGAGCAACGGGGAAATTAAGCTTTTTGAGAAATGACGGGTTTGATAACGCCGTTAAATCTTGTAAAATAAAGACTGTAGTAACTTTGAGAAATCAAAGGTTTAAAGGAGAAGTTCGATGAGTAATGCGAACATCAACTTAACGGAAACTCAACCGTTAGTAAATAAAGTAACAAGTAAAATTGATTTTTTACAGCAACTTCAGTGGGCAATTGAAGCGCATGACGACCGTCAAGTATATGCGCTGGTTGACCAGCAACGGTATAACCACGAAATCCGGAAGAAGGATGACGAGAAACAGCTAGATAACACGGCGTTAATCAGCGATGTATTTCCCGAATTGAGTTCTTTCCTAAGTACCAAACTGGTTGAATATTTACACAGTGTATATCCGTTTTTCTACTTTGAAGAAACACCAGAAGGGCAATATCAGTTCTATTTTGGTAATTGGTGGGGCCGGCGATTATTTGGAACACTTGACGTATTAAATGTTAAGCTGGTTTTTGATGACGAAGAATATAAGAAAGTAGCAACAGCCTTTGCCCTTGAGGGGGAGCATAAACGCTACAATAGTGATCAAATTGATGAGTTATCTCAGGAAAACGACCGGTTGCAACAACTAATCGATGAGCAAGATAAGCGTGATCAACGAAAAGCTGAAATTCGAACGAAAATTCGACAACTTTCTCAGGAGAAGGGAATGTTTTTTGGTGGGACTAAGCAACGTGATGAGAAACAACGGCTGAATGCGGAATTATCTCACATAACCGCCCTCGATGAAGAGGCGGATAATGCTTATGACATGATTAAACAAAATAATGAGAAAGTCTTGGCGTTATCAAAGGAAGATACGCTAATTGGCTATGAGAAGCAGAGCATTGTTGATCAGTTTGGAAGTTTTAAGAACTTCGAACAGCGAAATAACTCGTTATACCGAGATTACATTGCTCAGTTAATTGCTGCCCAGAACTAGTAGGTGATCAAAATGAGTGACGAACAGGAAAAACGAGTAATTAATTCGCGTGAGCAGGGTGATGAGCTGAGCACAACCGGGCGGCTGATGAACTATAACGAGCAGCTTAAACGGGAATTAAATAAGGGATTAGATTTTACACGTCAGCTTGACCGGTTAATTACAACCACGGATCCGCATGAATTATTTGCGGCTGCTGATAAATTAACAGCATTTCAATTGAATTCCGCTTACCTTATCTATCCCCAGCAGTTTAGTAAGGCTGATTACTACCTAATTTTTCTTAACCGGCTGCTTCAACAACATCAAAACGAGACCGTCACACTTCGGGCCGATGAAGACGCTGATGAGCTTTATCATGAATTTCCTGAAATTACGGAAGATGGCCATTTTACGTTTACGTTTGCTGATAACACTGAGCAAGGAGCGTATTACACTGAGCGGACAACGGGAAATGCGCTGTTCTATTTGAATTTTCAGGAAAAAGTTATGCGTATTAATAGTCATGCCGTGACGAATTTGATGGTCTTAGACTATACCAAGCGCTATCATTTTGAAGTGATTCACCGATTTGAGCAGTATCTATTGGCTATTGGGGAATACCTTCAGCAGGACTTTGATTTTGATGTTGACTTCAGTGTTCTTGATCCCGCAAACGGTCATTTCCATCCTTTTCGGCAGGCGGGGCGGCCAGAACAGGCGCTTGACAAGCTCTTTATTTTGGCTTCAAATGCGGGTCGAATGCTGACAACTAGTGGAGTTAATAATGCAGTTTTAGATTTAGGAATGGGGACGAGCGTTCAGATTATAGCCAACCCAAATGGTAAGGCAGCGCAGTGGGGGTTAGTCGTGACGGATGATCAACAACAGGTTTCATGGTTTGACCTTCTTTTTAAGTACGAATTCTTACGTGACTGGTATATGGAAAACATTGAAATCCTTGAAATTGCTGCCGATGCTCGTTATTTTAACGATTAGGGGTGGTTAGATATGGATATTGCACGGATGGCGCGATTAGCGTATCAAAGCGAGGTTCAGTCTGTTCTGCCCGTGCGGCATCCTTCGGAAAATGAGCGGTGGGCGAGCGGAATGGTTGCGGTAAATGTTGCGTTAGCGAACCTCATGCCGTTAGTTCGCCAACAAGAAAAGTTGGCGGATCAGTTATTAGCTACTTATTGTGAAGCTTTGCGTGCTTTTTTAGAAATTGCTAATGATAAGCAATGGACATCATTTTTATTTATTGATGACCAGCAATTAGCAGCCTTTCAAGAAAAGTGGACGAATAGGTCGGATAATGCAGTGTACTTAATTATGCAACAACAGCTTAATAAGAGTTATTTTGAACACCGCTATCAACCGTTTGTACGGGCATGGCATGTTTTCTTAAAATTTGGTTTTTCTCGGCTGCGCCTTGATCCGGTGACGGTTGAGGTGCAGTATGTGACGATGTTTAGTTAATTGACACTACCAGGAACGATTAAGTATAATGTTCCGGTAGTTTTATGGTTCGGTAGCTCAGCTGGATAGAGCATCCGCCTTCTAAGCGGGTTGTCGTGGGTTCGAGTCCCACCCGAATCATTGTGTGGCTAATTATTGATCTGTGAGGTGAACCGTGATGTTTTTGACAACCGGTGGAATTAATAATGCTTACGCAATTAAAGGAATTGTGAATGCAACCGTTAAGCGAACATTAACCGCGGAGGAAATTGATGCGGTGGACCAGTATGATGAATTATATACCGAAGTTAAGTCCAAATTAATTGAACGGGCGGTTACTAAGGAGGGGGACGGAATCATTAATGTTCGGTTTGAACCGCAGATCGTGCGTGTTTCGGTTGGCCCCAAGTATATGATGTTGCATGGTTACGGGACGGTTATTAAATTGGTACGGAACAAGTAATCAGGAAAAGGGTACGGAAAGTTATAATGCATGGCGGGGCTTTTGTTACTATTTTTAAATAACCTAATGTTAAAAAACGGATCATAAAATCTATCGTGATTTTATGATCCGTTTATTTTAACTAACCCTTTTTTGCTGACCATCAATTCGATGGTTCAGGATGAATTCCCCGGTAAAGCATCATTCCTGCAGTGTATATTAAAATTCCAATGACTAACCAGGTTAATAATTTGGTATTAAGGTTTTTGAATAGGGTAACTGCAATGATTACTCCAGGAATTGCGCCAAGTGCAATCCAGAAAGAAGCTTTTCGGTCATAATCTTCGTTCTTAATAAACTCTCGGCTAGCTACTGGTTGGAGTAATGCACAGGACGTCATCATAATTGGGAACGCGCACGCCGGGGTCAGTCCTAGAAGGTAGGTCAGGGCCATGCACGGGGCGTATAGCCCGATTCCAGCGGTCATTAATGCGCCCAAAATAAAGTTTCCTCCGATACCGAGTAAGAGACGTCCGCCCGTTAACCCAGTGGCGGTATTTCCCTGTCCGAGTGTCGCCATTACGCCGGTGATTTGCATTGTCATTAAGATTGCCGTTGCTAGTAATGCAATCCCCATAATAATACGGATACGACGTTCGTTAAAGTGCGCAATTATTCGAGAACCAATTGATGCGCCGATTATAGCAGCAAAAACCATGCTAATCAAGGTTATTCCGTTGACCTTAATGGTTCTAGCGAAAAGGGTCGCCTCTAATAAAACGGCAGCTGTACAACTAACGTTGAGCGTCCCCGGGAGTAGGCGGTCATTTTTAAGGGAATGCGTTATTTTTAATCCCAGCGTTGCAACGGCAAAGCTGCCAATACCGAGGGAATCTAAAAAGTTGGCAATAAACCCGATTATAGTAGCAACCCATTTGCCAGGTTGGTTAACGGTTTGCCAGTGATGATAGATATCGGTGAGAAAAATCTTCCAAAAATAAATACATCCGAGAACAAGAAATGTTCCAATAAGAAATGCCATATTAATTACTCCCTTAACTGTGTCGTTGTTGGTGAAGGGCGGCTGCTTCCTGCGATGACAGTGCTCCAAGGTGGACGAGCTGTTGTTCAATCTGGTCGAGTAATAGGTTTCGGTCTGCAGGACGTTCAACAAAGTCATACTGGTCGCCATCAATAATCATTATCGGACTCCGGTTATAATTCTTTTCCCAGTTTGCGTAGTATTGTAGGAGGGTGTGGTAGTACTCAACGAGGGACGGATCTGTACTGATTTGCTCGTAATCCCGTCCCCGTTTCTCAATCCGATGAATCATGGTATCGTATGAAACCCGGATATAAATTAATAGGTCGTGAGTATTAGTGGATTTCATAGTATCAAGTTCCGTAAGCATATTATGCAGAAGTTCTTCGTATACCGATAGTTCAAGTTGCGTTGCGTTTCCCATATCCGTATTCATTTTCATGAACATTTCGTCTTCAAGAATGGAGCGATCAAGGATGTTATTTCGACCCGTAATTGCTTTTTTAATCATTGCGAAGCGCCGATTGATAAAAAAAGTCTGGAGTAGGTATGTGTACGGATTAGAAGCGTCTGGGTTGCCGTTTGCACGGGCCTTAGCAGCCTGCTCGTTTCCTTTATAAAAGAGGGGAAGAACGGGATTATCTGCGACGGGTTCGAAGAACGGAATTGTGTGTAACTCGTCAGCGAGAATGCGGGTAAGGGATGATTTCCCAGATCCAATTACGCCAGCAAGGGTAATCATAAGGTGCCTCCTAATTAACAAGTATTCTTAGTTAATTTTACTGATCAGTTGGTGAAGTTGCAACGGGAGGGAAAAAAGAAAATGCCCCCGGTAAATTATTTTCTCCAAAAATTCACAATTTACGTCAAAAATAGCATTATGCGAAATGCATGGATTATTGTATGCTCATAGCATAACTGTTTCTTTGCGAACGCCAGTAAAATGGTATTAAATTCCACTGGAGGTGGCAACGATAATTAATAGTATTAATAGGCAGAAAGTGTTGACCGCTTACTTTGAGCAGACAGCAATTTTTACACCGCCCCAGCAATCGTTTCTTTTTTACAGTCCTGAGGTCCAGGTCGTCGAATATGGACGCCGTGAAATTATTTGTCGTGAACACCCCCCGCACCACAACTTATATTATCTTTTCCGGGGATTTGTTGGGATGGCAACGAATGATATTGTGGGGAACCGGTTGGTTACTTTGTTACCAGCACATCATTATTTCCCCCACGATGTTTATCAGCCAAACCATCCTCACTATCCGGTTGAGGTTCAAGTATATTCACCGGTCGTCCAAGCAATTATTTTTCCTCACCGCGTTGTTAAGGTTCTTCTTGAAAATAGTCCCGCATTTCAGCGCGAATTAGCGTATGATTTGTACAACCAGTTTCGAATGTTTCGAACATTGGTGGAATACGAAGAAAGTCCGGTAGTCCGCCTCCGGGTTCGAAAGGTACTTCAGTATTTGGGAAAGCACTTAGGACGGGATTCTAATGGAAGTTGTGTTTTACCGGTAACGGTAACGGGTGGTGTTTTGTCCCGGCTAGCGTGTATTTCACGAGCAACAATGGCGAAAAATATTAAACTCTTAGAGGATTTACATTTAATTGAACGGACCAGTGATGGAATTGTATTAACCGCCCGCTTTTTAGCAATGGCCGACGATGAACTTCTTCGCTAATTATCCTGAAAATTGGTATAATGTGCCTATATTTAGCGTAGGGAGGAGCACATGAAAAAGAATCAGCGGCAAGAATTAATTAAGCGCCTTATTCAACAAAATCGCGTTCGAACTCAGGAGCAGCTTCTTCAATTAATGATGAAGCAGGGGATTACCGTTACTCAGGGAACGGTCTCAAGTGATTTACGTGAGATGGGCGTGGTTAAGGAGCGGTTGGCTGATGGAACAAGTGTGTACGTTTCTGCTAAGGGAACAAAGGACCAATCTCGCACGGACATAATGGATTTGATTTTAACCGTCACACAAGTTGAGTTTTTATGCGTTATTAAGACGGCGCCCCAAGATGCTGACTTATTAGGTGTCTTGTTAGATGAGAGTTCATTTTCAGAGGTAATTGGCACACTTGCTGGTTATGATACCGTGGTAGTGATTAGTCACTCAAAGGCTGCGGCAGCACGTCTTGTTCAGCGGTTGCAGCCGGCTAACTAGAAATGGTTGGGAGACGACGAGTATTCATGAAAAGGCAAACGGAACAACAGGGTAGTACTAGGTTTGGGCGGTGGTTCAAGGAAAAGTGGCATCGATTTCAACTCGGAAAGTGGCTCTTAATTATCTTTTTGAGCTGCTTTTTGATTGCGAGTGTTCGCCTCGTATATATTGCGAAGACGGCCCACGTGCGGGAATTAAAGAACGCGCTTGAACAGAATACTGTTATCTACGATGAAAACGGGAATAGAGCAGGAACGCTTTATTCTCAAAAAGGAACGTGGGAACCGCTTAGCCGAATTTCACCGAACATGCAAAATGCCGTGTTATCGACCGAAGATCGGAATTTTTATCATGAGTACGGTTTTTCAGTTAAGGGAATTGGGCGGGCAACCCTTTCGTATATCAAAAACCGCCTCCTTGGACGTGACTACATTAGTGGCGGGGGAAGTACCCTGACACAACAGCTGGTAAAGAATGCCTTTTTATCGCAAGAACAGACGTTTAGTCGGAAAGCAAAGGAGCTATTTATCTCCGTGCAGGTTGAAAACGATTATAGTAAGCGGCAAATATTTACAATGTACCTAAACAACGCTTACTTTGGAAAGGGCATTTGGGGGGTTGAGGATGCAGCCAAGCGTTATTTTGGGGTGCACGCACGTGATTTAACCGTTCCCCAGTCGGCGGTGTTGGCAGGAATGCTAACAAATCCTAATGGGTTTAATCCGGTTGATTATCCCAAGGCCGCTTTGGCACGGCGCAACCTCGTTCTACAGTTTATGTACGAAAACCATAAATTAAGTGTACGTCAGATGCGGCAGTACCAGCGGACGCCAATTATTACTCGTGATACGTACCGGTACCAGTCAGGATACAGGTATCCGTATTACTTTGATGCGGTAATTAATGAAGCACACCGAGATTATGGTTTATCCGAACAACAAATCATGAACCGGGGATACAAAATTTACACGAGTTTGAACCAAAACTACCAGCAACAACTGCAACGGAACTTTGCAAACCCTAGTTTGTTCCCGGTTAATCAGGATGGGGTAAAAGCACAAGGGGCAGCAATTGCGATGAATCCTAAAACTGGTGGGGTAACGGCGGCTGTTGGTGGCCGGCAGGGTGCCCATGTTTTCCGGGGATATAACCGGGCAACCCAGTTATCGCGCTCACCAGCATCGACGATGAAACCCATTGCGGTCTATTTACCAGCAATTCAAAACGGGTATCACTATGATTCGATGATTCCGGACCGAATTGAATCGTATGGGTCAAACCACTATACGCCGCATAACTGGAATAATGAATGCGTTGGGAAGCTGCCGTTATACCTTGCTTTGGCGCAAAGTAAAAATACCAGTGCAGTATGGCTCCTTAACAGGATTGGTGTTCAGAAGGGGTATGCAATGGCAAGGAAGTTTGGGATTCCGGTCACCAAACGGGATGAGAACCTTACCTTGCCACTTGGTGGCTTGTCTAAGGGGGTCTCACCGTACCAGATGGCGGCGGCGTACTGTACGTTTGATAATGGTGGTGTGAAGGAGCAACCACACTTTATTACCAAAATTGTGGACGCGGATAGCCACGTTGTGCGCCGAAAAAAGCCACTTACGGCTAAGCGGCTGATGTCACGTCACGATGCTAACGTAATGACCAGTATGATGATTGATACCTATAAGGTAGGGGTTGGAAAGAACGCTAAGCCGACCGGGTATGAAATCGCCGGAAAGGACGGAACGGCGCAGGCGACAACTAAGGATGCGCCCCCGATGAGTCAAAAAGATTGTTGGTACATTGGTTATACACCAGACGTTGTATTGGCAACGTGGGTCGGGTTTGACAACGGAGCGCCATTTCCCACTACCGGCATGCGTAATGGGACGAGTCTTTTTAAACAGTCGATGGAAGACATTCTGCCATACACTGCTGGAACTAATTTTACCGTAACGGATGCTGCAACGAAGATGCAGCGGCTTGATGCTGGCGATCGTGCTCAATCAACCGGGGAAGCAGGTTGGAGTCATTTTAAGACCCAACTTCAAAACGGATGGAGTCATATGAAAACGCAGCTTGGAAATTGGGGCAATGCCGCTAAAAACTATATTCAACGGTACATTCCGTAAGCGTAAGGGTGTTAGGGGATAAACTGTGCTCGAGGAAGGAAGGATAGGCCATGCAACGGAAGATTTATGATTATGCTGATGGGGATGAAGTTAACCTATTTATGGTAATTAAGGACGCTGATGTGCGGGTTGCAAAGAATGGTAATAAGTACATTGCCTTTACTTTTAGTGACCCGTCGGGAGCCATCACGGCGAAGTACTGGGATGCCCACCCAGATGAGATTGCCCGTTTTCAACCCGGAAAGGTTGTATTGGTTACCGGGAAAAGGAATGTGTACCAAGGAAAGCCACAAATTAAGCTGCGTCATCTTCGCTTGGCTAATACGAATGAACCAAATGACCCAGCAGCCTTTATTCCTGCTGCGCCGTGTTCACAAGAACAACTTGAGGAAGAAATCAATCAGTATGTTAAGGCAATTACGAACGCAAACTGGCGGCAAATTGTGGAGTTTATGTTACGGCAGTTTCACGATGCCTTTTACACTTATCCTGCAGCTAAAACAAATCACCATGCCTTTTTAGGAGGTCTTGCATACCATACGGTTTCGATTTTACGTCTTGCCAGAGCGGTAGGAGAGCAATATCAGGATGTTCGCTGTGATCTGCTTTATGCAGGAGCAATTTTACATGATTTGGGGAAAACAATTGAACTGACCGGGCCGGTTGCAACGCAGTATACCGTTGCAGGGAATTTACTCGGCCATATCGTTTTGATTGATGAGCGGATTGTAGAAACGTGTGCGGCGCTTGGAATTGACCAGTATGATGAGGACGCACTCCTTCTGCGGCACATGATAATTGCTCATCACGGTCTGTTAGAGTACGGTTCACCCGAGCGTCCTGCCCTCCTTGAGGCCGAAATTTTACACCATCTTGACGATTTGGATGCAACCATTCAGATGGTGAAAGGGGCACTTTCTCAAACAGAACGGGGACAGTTCAGTTCCCGTGTCTTTGGCCTGGATAATAGGCGGTTTTACCGTTCACAACAGGGTAGTAATGATGATTAGTTATATGGGTGACGTGAAGGGTGAAGGAAAACGCATAGAAAAGAAGACGGGCACGAAGGAACCGGTTACCTGAATGAATTGTGGGCATGAACTTAGTGGTTAGCAACTTTTTAATTCAGTCCGCTTGTTTTGCATCAGATTATGCGGACATAATAAAAAGGCTGAGACTTTATTAAAGTCCCAGCCTTTTTATTACTAATAATTGGGGTTACTGTGGATTTTGTTGTCCACCAATATAGTTAGAAAGAATGTTCTTAAGATCCTTATCCTTAATTTGAACATTTCCGTTCTTGAGAACCTTTTGGGCAACCCGTTGCAGGGTGGTTTGATTATTCATCTGTTCGTCAATAATCTGGTTTTGTAATGCTTGCTTGTGGTTAGCCATCTTTCCCTTTGCTGGATGTTTGATGCAGTAGATAATGACATAACCATAGTCCGTTTTAACAGGTTTTTCAGTAAACTTACCCGTCTTTAACCCAAAAGCGGCGTTCTTAAACGTGTTATCTAGCCCAGATGTTTCGTTATTAAACGGCGGTAACTTTCCACCGTTATTCTTTGTTTGGTTATCAATAGAATTCTTTTTTGCCAGCTTTGAGAAGTTAGCGTACGTTCCGTTTTGTTTTAGCTGGTTAATGATGTTATTAGCATCATCTTCGTTTTTAACCACAATTCGGGCAACCGTGATGTTGGGCTGGTACTTCTTCCATTGCTTCTTAAGCATTGATGGGGTGATGGTTGTATTAGCTTTTACCGCGGCCCGTAAAAGAAGATTCGACCGTAACTGTTGTCTAAAAGTTGCCTCCGTTAGGTTCTGCCGTTGTAAAACGGTATCGAAATTTTGACCGTAACGCTTTTTGTAAGCATTAAATTCGCTGGCGACCTGTTTTTGGGTAACCTGTTTACCGTAGTCCTTCTCAAGCACTTTGGTAAGAATCATTTGTTGAAGCACCTGCTTGCCAGCAGGGGTTTGCTTCATCTTATCGTAGTACTGTTGTTCGGTAATCTTCCCACCGGAGGTTGTTGCAACTGTTTTTGAACACGATGCAAGACCGAGTGACATGAGGACGGCCGCTGCGCCGACCAGCCATTTCTTTTTTGTCATTCTATTGTTCACATCCTAACTTAGTTAATAAGTAACGCTCTCATGGTACCATAATCGTCCTTTATTGAGTACGGTTAAAACGAAAGTTTGATTAATGTTTAGTTTTATTTGCTGCTGTCTAAAGAAGATGGGGAGGAGCAAAATTGGTGCCAGGCATGCTTCATTGCTTGGGTATCATTAATCACATCCTTCCCCGCAGTTATTAATTGTTGAAAATCACGACCTAAAATGCGAAGCCGAATTGCTTTTTTGGCAACTGTGCGGCTAATTTCATTCCGGTAGTGATAGCCTCCCAACAGGAGAGCCCCCCCAATTAACCCAGTTGTAAGTGGATGTTTCATGGTTAATCCTCCAAGTGAACTTTGATGTTATCAGCAATTCGTTGTAAATCAGCGTTCGTGTATTTATCCGTATTATCCTTAAACTTCATTGCAAAATCATCGTGGTCGGTGTACCGGGGGATAAAGTGAATGTGGGAATGGAACACTGATTGATAGGCCACCTTACCGTTATTATTAACAATGTTTAATCCCTGAATGGTGGGATCGGAAGCCTTGATTGCCCGGGCAATCAGGGGAACACGGCGAAAAACGTCCTGGGAAAGTTGGTCGTCATATTCAAAAATATCGCGTACGTGCTTTTTGGGAACAAGGAGAGTATGTCCGGGTGTTCCCTGTGAAATGTCAAGAAAAGCCTTAACCTGATCGTCTTCATACACCGTTACACTTGGAATATCACCGTTAATAATTTGACAGAAAATGCAGTCATCCATTCTTAAACGCCACCTTATTAGTTTTGTTTCCATTATACACTAGTGGCTTTCGTTGCTGTGATATAATTCAAACGACAACATTGGAAGGAGTCAAACGGCATGGTACTTGAAGTAGATAATCTTATAGGAGGGTATTCCCGCATCCCGGTGCTTAATGGAATTAGTTTTAAGGTGGCTGCTGGTGAATTAGTGGGGTTAATTGGCTTGAACGGTGCTGGTAAGTCGACAACCATTAAACATATCATTGGGCTTCTTCAACCACATTCGGGAACAATCAAGGTTGCGGGGATAACGGCCACAACTGACCCTGCCACATATCACCGCCAAATTGCATACCTCCCGGAAACACCGGTATTATATCCGGAATTAACATTACGAGAACATATTGAAACAACGATTAAGGCGTACGAGCTTGATGAAAAACAGGCATGGGAGCGTGCTTGTCGGTTACTTACAATGTTTCGGTTAACTGACCGTCTTGACTGGCTGCCGGTTAATTTTTCAAAGGGAATGCGGCAAAAGGTAATGATTATCTGCGCGTTTATTACGGATGCCAAGTTATTAATTGTTGACGAGCCGTTTTTGGGGCTTGATCCCGTTGCAATTCACGATTTTCTTGCATTAATTAAGGAAAAACAACAACGCGGGACGGCTGTCCTGATGACTACGCACGTGTTACCAACTGCCCAACGGGTGTGCGATCGGTTTGTTTTTATTCAAAAAGGTCGGATACAGGTAACGGGAACGTTAGCAACAATCCGCGCGCAGCTTGCAATGCCTGATGCAAGTCTAGAGGAGATTTATTTGCACCTCAATCGGGAGGCGATTCATCATGGATAAGGTGTGGCACCAACGACTAGCCGCTTATCATAAAGAATTATTTCGGTATGCAAAGTACATTTTTAATGATCACTTTATCATTGCAGTGCTTTTTTTATTGGGCGGATTTGGTTATGAATACGCCCAGTTACTTCAAGGACCCGTAACCCACCGGCTTCAGTGGGGTGCTTTTCTTATTACTATTTGTTGTGTGGTGATTACTATCAATTTTGGGCGCTGGATGACGTTAATGAAACCTGCTGATTGGGTCTTTCTCCGGCCAGAAACTGTTCGAATGAACCAGTACCTCCGACCAGCATGGAGATATAATCTGGCAGTCGGATGGGGCGTTCCGTTATTAGGCGGCATTATTGTGACACCGTTGTTGCACTACGTTTGGGGAGTGTCTCGGGGGTCTATGGTTTTCTTTATCGCGGGGTTAATTATTATGCGTGAGGTGATAATTACTGCGGGGTATCATGAAAGTATGTTACCTAATGAACCTGGATGGCAAAAGCAGCTTATTTTTAAGGGGATACTCCCCGTAGTAAGTGGGCTACTGATGTTGGTTAGTCCATGGGTGGCGCTCATAATTGTCCTTACCTGGTTGGGAGGTGGGCTTACCTTAGCGCGACAGCAAGGAATGATTCAGTGGCAGCAAGCCATTATAACCGAACAACACCGAATGCAGCGGTTATACCGCATTATTAACCTGTTTGTGACTGTTCCGCAAGTGGCAGTTCGGGCTCATCGGCGGCGGTGGGCTGACGGGCTGGTTCGGCTACTTGCAGGTCAAGATGCAATGCAGGGATTAGTTGCCCGGGCGTTTGTGCGGAGCGGTGATTACCTGGGAATGTTTATCCGCTTGCTACTGGTAGGAACTGTGGGGGTAACGGTAGTTCATAACGGGTGGTTAGCTATTGCTCTTGCAGTGATCATCAACTATTTGATTATCTTTCAATTATTTCCGTTAGAGCACCACTTTGATGATACTGTTTTTGTGCGAATAACGCCGGTGCTGTGGGCACAGCGAGGAAGGGCGGTTCGGCGCGTGCTTTCACGGTTGTCTTGGGTTCCGCTAGTTTGTTTTATGGGAGCGATACTATGCGGAACGCGGGACTTGGTCCTTGCTGGATTAAGCGGTGTGTTAATTGCGGTAGAAAATTATTTGTTAAGCGCGTTATTTCAACGGTTTCGTGGTAGAAGAAACGCTTGACATGGACATAACAAGTTTGTAGACTAATTGTGGTTATTTGACGTTGATAAGGAGCGGTGCCGGATGGACTTTGAATTGGATGACGGGTGGCAGGTCCTTCCGATTAAGGGTGACACTGGAACGGCCTACATGGGGATTAAACAGGACCAGCGGATTTTTTTAAAACGGAATCCGTCACCATTTCTTGCGGCTCTCTCAATTGAAGGGATTACGCCCCGGCTGATTTGGACTCGGCGGACAACTTCGGGTGATACGTTAATTGCTCAGAAGTGGTTGAATGGTCGGTGTCTCACTAAGGAGGAGATGAAGACCTCACGGGTACGACGGTTATTGTACCGGGTGCACCATTCTGATATTTTACGCAGCATGCTTCGGCAAGTTGGTGGTCAAGTACTAACGCCGAGTTCTTTTTTAAGAAAGGTTCTTGCTGGATTAACGGTTGATCTTCAAGAACATCCGTTAATTCAGCAGACGGTTACGCTTCTTCAAACAGAAATTCCGCGAACGGTTAAGCAAAATTACCGGGTTTGTCATACTGATTTAAATCACAGAAATTTATTGTTATCAGAAGTGGGTCAGCTTTACCTGGTTGATTGGGATCATGCCATTATTGCAGATCCAGCAATTGATTTAGGAATGTTATTAGCCGATTATGTTTCCCTTGGTCAGTGGGATGATTGGTTGACAGGGTATTACGGTCACTTTCCAAATCGGGTTTGCCGGCAAGCGGTCTTTTGGTATGCCACCGGGGCGCTTGTTCAGCGGATTGCAACGACGCATCATGCGGGGCGGTACCATGAGATGAATCAGGCGCTCCTTCTTCTTAAAAGGGTTGCGCCGCTTTTAGCGGAGCAAGGTTCTGGGTACCACACGCCGGGTATCAGCTAAGTGGATTGTTTAGTGGAATGATGAAAGCTCCCTCCATTTGTTTGGACCGGGGCTTTCCGTGTTTTAATAATTGGATTTAAGGAGAAATTATGCGGTTAAAAAATAAACCTTGGGCCCGGCCGTTAATTGCGGCTAATCCCCAGTACGTTGTAACGGAACCAGCAAAGTTGCGCGGGACTTGGCAAACCCGTTTTGAGCGGCCAGCGCCCCTTTACCTTGAATTAGGAATGGGGAAAGGACGGTTTATCGTTGAAACGGCTAAGCGCCATCCGGAAAATAACTATATTGGCATTGACCTGCAGCCGGTAGCAGTTGGAATTGCTTTAAAAAAGCAGTTGGATGCTCAGTTACCTAACTTGCAGTTGGTTGTTGCTGACGGCGCTGCCCTAACAAGTATTTTTGCTCCGGCGGAGTTAACGGGAATGTACTTAAACTTTTCTGATCCGTGGCCTAAGAACCGACATGAAAAACGACGGTTAACGTACAAAACATTTCTAGCACAGTACCAGCAAGTCGTTGCCCCGGGGGGGTACCTTGAATTTAAAACGGATAACCAAGGGTTGTTTGAATATTCGCTTACCAGTATGAATAACTTTGGATTACACTTTGAACGGGTATGGCTTGATCTGCACGCCGATTCGGAAGTAACGGATAACGTTATGACCGAGTACGAAGAACGGTTTAGTAGTAAGGGACAACCAATTTATAAATTAGTTGTTCGGTTTCCGGTTAAAAAGGAACGGAGCATATGATAGATGAAGGAAAGACAAGGAACAATTAATTTGCCGGCGACGGTTTTATCGCGGATTGGCGTATCACTAGGTGATCAAGTAATGGTAACGGTGGATGGGAACCGGCAGCCTGAACTTCGTGTGCGGCCCCTTCGTTCTGCTGAAAGTCGGTTAGCACCGTTGTACTATTTAATTCCGGCGGTAATTTGTGCACTACTTTTTTTAGGCTATTTTAGTGGCTACCGGCATATTCACCAGGTTCCGCTTGCAGGACAGTGGTCGATTGCAAGTGGGACAATTTTACTGGGAATTGCGAGCGGGACTTTGGTTTTTGGGGGGACGTATTTGCGCCGGCGCCATGAAATTCAGCAGTGGCTCGGGAAGGGGCTTTATTGGCGAAGCATCATTACGATTATGGCTTCGTTTATTATGTTGTTGGGAATCGGGTTAGTAGCTGCTTTTTGGCTAGCGGCAACCTTTTTTAAGGGCCTTCATTTTGGGATGGGGACCGCAACACTCATAGTTTTCTTAGTGACAGCGGTGGTAAATTACTTGATGATCCGGACTGCTGCGGGAATTGCGCCAGCCGTTATTTTTCGGCTGTTGGTGCTTGTCCTCTTTGCAGGGGCGTCCCTATCAATTGTTTCTAATAGTGATAAACGCTGGTGGCAGTATAACATCAGCTTTTTGGGCTCTAATCGTGCAAGTGATAGTTGGCAGTTTAACATTACGCTGGTTGTGGTTGCGCTGTTAATGGTATGTTTATTTGACTACCTTTTTTCTGCACTTCAACTGAAATTAGGGTTTCGGTGGCGCACGGTGATTTTACATTGTTTGTTGACGGCGTTTGCGCTTTTTTTAGGGGCAATCGGAATTTTTGCAAACAACGGCGGAGTTATGCATGAGCTGCATATTCGGGTAGCGGCTGACGCAATTTACACGTTACTATTAGCGATTGTGCTGATTCGTGTATTGCTCCCTGAAAGCCCCCGTAACTTTCAACTTCTTTCGTATGGTCTGGGAATTGGGTTGTTTGGGACGGCATTTTTATTTCAGGGAATTCATTATCTCTCCCTAACGGCATTTGAAATTATTGAGTTTTTGATGGTTCTCGGATGGCTACTTTTGTTTTTTCAGGTTTTAGAGGACTTAGTTAGTGATACGAATGACGTGTACGTGGTTACGATTCAGCCAATGCACCAAAATGATGATACCAGTTGGGATGATTAATCAAGTGGGGTGAGGGTAAGAATGTGGCCGGTGGTTGCGTCAGCAACAAATGAGTAGGTTTTTAATTGTCCTTTTTCGTCACGGGTAATTCCGCCGTAGAAGCGGTGTCGGGGAGCAGTTGCGGGTGAAGCAACCGTTTCTTCTTCAATCCATGAACCTACAATGGGAGCCTGTTTTCCTAGTTGGGCCTTAACGGTTTTTAAGACCCGGTTAGCGGCAGAGTGCTGTTTTTGCTGGATGTGTTTAATAATGTTGTAACCTGTGATTGCCAGGATTCCGCAGCCGATTAAAAATGTTCTTCTTTTCATAATGAATCCCCCCAAGAATGTTGCTGCTTTTATTGTAGCATGAACGGAAAGGAAAATTGTAATTTAGGGAAGAACAGGGTAGAGTAAGGGAAGATAATTAGTTTTAGGAGGAAGGCTCATGGAAAAGCTTACCCAAATGAACTTGCAAACGTTGGAGCAGCAGTTAGTAAGCGGGACAACCGTGCTCTTTTTTACGGCTGACTGGTGCCCGGATTGCCAGTTTATTAAACCTGTGATGCCAGAAATTGAACAGGAATTCTCTCAGTACCGGTTCGTTTTAGTCGACCGGGATGAAAACATTGATTTGTGTGCCGAACTTGGGATTATGGGGATTCCGAGCTTCGTGGTTTATCGTGATGGGGCAGAGGTTGCCCGGTTTGTTGACAAAAACCGAAAAACGAAGGAACAAGTTGAACGCTTTTTACGTAAGATTGGTTGAACGAAGGGAACGATTAAATTGTTAATTTCTTGTTATAACCCCCAAGAACTTGGGGATGTCCTAATGGTAGTTACGGGGCAAACGCGCGGAAAGCAGCGGGTAACTCAGCACGGCAATGTTGTGCGGATTAGTGATGCAAAGACTGATACAACCCTCGGCTACAATTTTTGGCATGCCCAGAATGTTGTTTCTGGATTAACAGGTCGAGGTCAGGTTCAACTGACGGTTACTCAGGTTGAAGAGTTAAACCGGGCGCTTGCGGCGGCTGATTTTGAAGCGGATCTCGCCGTTGATGATACCCCTAAGTTTGTGGTGGGCTATGTTGAAGAGATGAAAGCCCATCCTGATTCTGATCACCTGCACGTGACTGAAACCCGGGTTGATGATGGTAATGTTTTGCAAATCGTTTGTGGTGCGCCTAACATTGCCGCTGGTCAGACCGTTGTGGTAGCTAAGGTGGGAGCAATGATGCCAAACGGGGTAATTATCTGGCCCGGAAAATTGCGCGGGGTTGCTAGTGACGGAATGATTTGTTCAGCCCGGGAACTAGCGCTTCCAAACGCGCCCCAAAAACGTGGAATTTTAGAATTGCCGGCGGATCAGTTTACTGCTGGTGAACCGTTTGATTTTAAAAAGGGCGCCATGGTTTTAAAGGCACAAGCTTAGTTTTTGAGGAAGGAAACGATGAGGATGGAACACTATGATGGTCCTGCTTTTTTAAAGCAAGAAAAGCAGGCGCACACGCGGAAACGCCGGTCAGCGTCCCGGTCAGGTCAGTTTAGTCGGGCGCCCCGCACGCAGTTTCAGGGGCAAGAATACCACCGGCATGCTTTCCGGCCGAAGTATGTTCCACCGGCCCAATCACGGACTAAAATGACGGAGGAGTCTCCTGAGCAGCTTGTTGAGCGAATGATGGCTGATAAGGAAAATTATTTCTTATTTGGTGAACGGGAAGCCGCTGATGAACGGTTACCGTTGTTGACGGGAAGATCAACCAAGTCAGCGGTAAAGGAAGCAGTGGTTCACCCTGAATCAGAAGTACAGGAATCATTGCCACCGGTTCAAGAACAGGCTCGGCTGGCCCACCAACACCTTCGGCCGCGCACTTCGGAAAAAATAACTAGTGTTGGGGATGCAGCCACACAAAAAGAGGAGAGCTACCAGCACCGCGCTCACGGGCGGCTTCATCCTCAACAGGTCCGACGGTTAAGTCAAACTCTTGGGACAGCAAGTGATTTGGACTACGATGGTCCGGCAATTACCCGGAAAGAAGCCGCGCAGTCTTCGACTGATAATCATGATGGCTCGGCGATTACCCGCCAGAAGAAATCCAATGGGACAGCAACTTCAGATAGAAACACCGTATCCCAGGTTAGTGAAGCGCCGGCAGGTCATCTTGATAGTGAGTTACTTGATTCTGATATTTCGTCCAAATTAACCCCTAAGCAGGTGGGGAAGCCGTTGGATGACGATTCATTGAATACGGTAACCGTTCAGGAAGTAAGTAACGGTACTGAAGAACCAGCTGATATTCCGTATTTTAAGCCGGCGCCAGAGGAACCGTCTTCGCGGATGGAGATGACTGACGATTCCGCTAAGGCTTCGACGAATTTTGAAAATCCCGCGAATGTTTCGGATGTTCAGCCCTCAGTTTCGCACAATCCAGCTGTTCAAACAAAAACAACGGTTTCCATTCAGGGATACGAATATCCCCGGCCTGAACTGTTACCGGACCCAGTGCTCGAGGGGGATCCTTCGATGGATGAGTGGGTCATGCATCAGATTGATGTGTTAAACGAAACCCTTCAAGCCTTTCACGTTGATGCGAACGTGAGTGATTGGACGGTTGGGCCAACGGTAACGCAGTTTGAAGTGACCCTAGGGCGGGGAGTGCGGGTTAATAAGATTGCCAACCTCGCTGATGATTTAAAGTTAGCCTTAGCTGCGAAGGATATTCGGATTGAAGCGCCAATTCCGGGAAAGAGTAGCGTAGGCGTGGAAATTCCCAATAAACATTCTCGGCCCGTTCTCCTGTCAGAGGTTCTTCGTTCCCAGAAGTTCCAGGAGGCGGATTCTCCGTTAACGGTTGCGTTAGGGGTGGATTTGTTTGGGCAACCACAGATTACTGATCTTAAAAAAATGCCCCATGGGTTAATTGCCGGGGCAACCGGTTCAGGAAAATCAGTTTTCATCAATAGCATGTTGATTTCGTTGCTATATAAGGCTAATCCAGCGGAGGTTAAGCTACTCCTTATTGATCCTAAGGCGGTTGAAATGGCACCATACCACGATATTCCGCACTTGTTGGCTCCCGTTATTTCTGATCCTCAGGCGGCGGCTGCAGCCCTTCAATGGGCAGTTAATGAAATGGAAGAGCGGTACCAACGACTTGCTGCAAGCGGGACGCGGAACATTGAGGCCTTTAATGCCAAAGCAGAGACGCAAGGTAAGTTTGGGCTGAAGATGCCGTATATCGTAATTGTGATTGATGAGTTAGCCGATCTGATGATGGTCGCGTCCTCTGAGGTGCAAGATTATATTGCCCGGATTACGCAAAAGGCACGGGCAGCAGGAATTCACCTGATTATCGCAACGCAACGGCCGAGCGTTGACGTGGTCACCGGAACAATTAAAAACAACATTCCAACTCGCATTGCGTTCATGGTTTCAAGTCAAGTTGATTCCCGGACAATTCTTGATTCTGCTGGGGCTGAGCGGCTTCTTGGACGCGGAGATATGCTTTATCTTGGAAACGGGGCTAGTCAACCAATGCGGCTTCAAGGAACGTTTGTGGAAAATGAAATTGATGCTATTACGGACTTTGTGCGCCAGCAGGGGAAACCGCAGTACGCGTTTGATCCTGAAGGATTAAAATCAGCGGTAAATGAATCGGCGGTTCACGATGAACTGTTTCCGCGGGTGCTCGAATACCTTGTTAACGAAGACACGATTTCAACGTCGAAGTTGCAGCGGGTCTTTTCAATTGGGTATAATCGGGCTGCGAACATCGTCGATGACCTTGAAAAGGAACGGTATGTTTCCCCCGCGCATGGTTCGAAACCGCGGGATGTATACGTTACCGAAGAGACGGTGGCCGAACGGGCAAATGATTAGTTAAGTGATAATAAGAGAGGGACAACTAAGTTATGAAAATGGATACAACGTATTTTTTTGTGGGAATTAAAGGAACTGGAATGAGCTCACTTGCACTGATTTTACACGATAAGGGGTGCAAGGTGCTTGGATCAGATATTGATAAATATACCTTTACCCAGCGGGGGCTTGAACAGGCAGGAATCGAAATTCGGAGTTTTGATGCTACCAATATTCAACCAGGAATGACGGTAATCCGGGGGAACGCCTTTGGGGATGACCAGGTTGAAATTGCTCGGGCCCATGAGATGGGGCTTCCGGTTAAAACGTACCCGGAGATGGTGCAGGACGTTATTGCTGAAACCACAAGTATTGCCGTTGCTGGGGCACATGGGAAAACTAGTACTACCGGGCTGCTTGCTCACGTTTTAAGTGGTGTTTCTCCTACTAGTTATTTAATTGGGGATGGGACCGGAAAGGGAACACCTGATCCCCGTTTTTTTGTTGTGGAAGCTGACGAGTACCGGCGGCATTTTGTGGCTTACCACCCGGATTACACGATTATGACCAACATCGATTTTGATCATCCGGATTACTTTACGGGAATTGCTGATGTGCGGGATGCCTTTGAAACGCTGGCTAACCAGACAAAGAAGTGTATTTTTGCGTGGGGAGATGACGCCAACCTTCGGCAATTAGAAACAACAACCCCAATCCATTATTACGGGTTAAACGACACGGATGAGTTTCACGCCAAGAACATTAAGCGGACGATTAAGGGGTCGACCTTTGATGTCTACCGGGAAGATGAATTTTTAGGAACGTATACCATTCCGTTATTTGGGGAGCACAACGTCCTTAATAGTTTAGCCGTAATCGCCGTGGCACAGATGGAAAAGATTGGGCATGATGAAATTGAAAAGGAACTCATGACCTTTAAGGGAGTTAAGCGGCGGTTTACCGAAAAGAAAGTGGCGGATATGGTAATCATTGATGATTACGCGCACCACCCCGCTGAAATTAAGGCGACAATTGATGCAGCCCGGCAGCAGTACCCTGATAAAAAGATTATTGCGGTCTTTCAACCCCATACGTTTAGCCGGACAATTGCGTTATTGGATGACTTTGCCACTAGCTTGAATTTGGCTGATCAGGTATACCTCACCGAAATTTTTGGGTCAATTCGGGAAAAAACGGGGAACGTCTCTGCGGTTGATCTTGGGAAAAAGATTACTAAGGGAGGCACCTTACTGCAGCTTGATAATATGTCGCCACTGCTTGATTACCATAATGGCGTGGTTATTTTTATGGGTGCGGGTGATATTCAGAAGTATGAGCTGGCATACGAAAAGCTTCTTAGTACGTTAAGCTTAAATAATAACTAAAACCCTCATTTTCGCTAATGTGGGATGCTTCTAGTAGGTAGTTGTTCGGAAAATGTGCTATGCTCCTCTTTACGAAGATAAATTTAAGTGAAGGGAGTAAGAAAATTGAACGAACCAGTAATTGATACGCAAACCCAGCAGGGATTGAATCATTTTTTAGTACGGGTGTACTCGTACATGGCCGCTGCGTTAGTAGTTTCCGCTGTTGTTGCTGGACTAGTTGCCACACGGTGGGGGAATGGAGTGAACGAATATTTGGGGAGTCATCCGGTAATCTACTTGGGGTTGATTGCCCTCCAATTTGGAATGGTGTTTGCCCTGTCATTTAATCCCCAGCGGTCACCGATTGTTAGCGTAAGTTGTTTGTTTATTTTTGCGGCACTTGAGGGGCTGTTCTTTAGTTCATTGCTTACCGTTTATGCAGCAACCAACGTGACAATGGCATTTGTTGCTGCAGCGGTGATGTTTGGAATACTTGCTTTTTTGGGCACAACAACTACCAAAAACCTTGCAGGCTGGGGGCGGCAGGCGTTTGCGGCGTTAATTGCGATGGTGATTATTTCGTTGGTTAATTTGTTTTTGCATAGTTCGTTGGTAGTGATTATTTTGTCCTTAATCGGGGTTGTGGTTTTTGGCATTTTGTCAGCGTGGGATGCCCAGCGAATTAAACAGATTTACTTTCAGCTCGGCGATGAAGTCGCCCAAACAAGCGGGATTGTTATGAGCGCAGCGTTGCAGTTGTATCTCGACTTTTTGAATCTTTTCTTGGAGTTGCTTAATATCTTTACGTTATTTACTAATAATCGTAATTAATTTGTTTAGGAATATAAAACCCGTTGCGTTGTAGCAACGGGTTTTATTGTAGTTTGAAATTTTGCTAAAATGAGACTGACAAGTTTATGAAACGAGGGATTAGTATGGCGGCACCAGTTAAGAAACTTTTATTGATCGACGGGAACAGTATTACCTTCCGGGCGTTCTTTGCCTTAAGTCACTCCGGTCACGGTTTTTCAACTAAGGGTGGCTTAAATACAGCGGCTGTTCTAGGGTTTAAGAATATGCTCGACCATATGTTAGCGGCGGCCCAGCCAACGCACGTTTTGGTTGCGTTTGATGCTGGTAAAAAAACTTTTCGGACAAAGATGTACGGAGAATACAAAGGAGGACGAGCAAAAACGCCGCCAGAACTGCTTGAACAGTTTCCATACATTAAGCGGCTAGTGGAAGGGTACGGGCTTCATCATTACGAGCTTACAAATTATGAAGCTGACGATATTATTGGAACTCTTGCTAGGCAGGCTGATGATGCTGGTTTTACCACGACAATTGTGACTGGCGATCGCGATTTAACCCAACTTGCTACCGCCCAAACAACGGTTGCGGTTACCAAGCGGGGAGTGACTGACGTGGAGTACTACACGCCAACGCACGTTGCTGAAAAGTATGGGCTTATCCCGGAACAAGTTATTGACATGAAAGCCTTGGCGGGAGATAGTTCGGATAATTATCCGGGAGTTACTAAAATTGGGGAAAAGACTGCAATTAAACTGTTGAAACGGTATAAATCGGTGGCAGGAATTTACGCGCACTTTGATGAAATAAAGGCGTCAAAAATGAAAGAGCACCTCGAAGAGGACCGGGAAACGGCCTTCTTGTGCCGGGATCTTGCAACCATCAAACGGGATGCACCAATTGAAGTGACAATTGAAGATACGGTGCGTTTATCGCAGGATACAGCCGCATTACGTACACTCTACCAGGAATTAGAATTCAACCGGGCCCTAAGTGAATTAGCATCGTCTGGGGATGAACCTGAGCGCCCCCAAGAAGAGGAAGTGGCCGTTTCACCCCTGACGCTGGATAAAGTTGCGCATCTTCCAGTTACGAAGCGGGTTGCATTATACGTCGAATTAGGCGGGGCTAACTATCACCGGGCGCCGTTTGAAGGGTGTTGTTTGGCTGTCGCGGGAAAGTACTACGTTACGCGCGACTGTACGGTACTGGCCAGTTCAACCTTGCAAGAATATTTAAAGCAGGTCATCGTCGATGTTTTTGACGCGAAGCGCACAATTGCCGCGATGCACCGGCTAAGGGGGCAGCTGCCAACGATTGGGTTTGACCTGCTTCTTGTATCGTATCTGTTGGATTCAAGCCAGAATAGCAATGATCTGGGAATTATTGCGCAGCAGCACGGGAATTACACCGTCCAGCCTGATGAGGCGGTTTACGGTAAAAATACTAAGCGGCGGGTTCCTGATGATGATGAACAATTCTTCCAACACCTCGCCCATAAGGTGCAGGCGATTGAGGAATTACGGGCGCCATTGATGACCGCACTCGCTAAGCATCAGCAAGAACACCTGTACACAAAAATTGAGTTACCGCTTGCTCAGGTGTTAGCCCAAATGGAGATTGATGGTGTGCGGGTTGATCAGCAACGGCTGACGGAACTGGGAAGTACTTTTACCGAACGGGTAGCAACGCTTGAGCAGCAGATTTGTCAGGAAGCTGGTGAGGAATTTAACATTAACTCGCCCAAGCAGCTTGGTCATATTTTGTTTGAAAAGCTTAACCTGCCGGTAATCAAGAAGACGAAGACGGGCTATTCAACTGCGGTTAGTGTGTTGGAAAAACTGCGGGGAATGGCGCCCATCGTTGATCATATTTTGGAATACCGGCAGTGGAATAAATTGAAAACAACTTATGTTGATGGCCTGATGAAGGTTCTTTTTCAAAATGACAGTAAGGCCCACACGATTTATACCCAAACGCTGACGGCAACGGGGCGCCTTTCGTCGGTTGACCCGAATTTACAAAATATTCCGGCCCGTGGTGATGGGCGGATTATCAGACAGGCCTTTGTTCCAAGCCAGAAGGGGTGGCAGATCTTTTCTTCAGATTATTCTCAAATTGAATTACGGGTGTTGGCCCACATTTCAGGGGATAAAAATATGCAGCAGGCATTTAAGGAGGACTTGGACGTTCACGCTAACACAGCCATGCGTATTTTCGGGCTTGATAGTCCTGAAGATGTTACTCCGGAAATGCGCCGGCAGGCCAAGGCGGTAAACTTTGGTATTGTCTATGGAATTAGTGACTACGGGTTAGCGCAGAACATCGGGATTAGTCGGCGGCAGGCTAAGCAGTTTATTGAAACATACTTTGCGGAGTTTCCGGGGGTGCACGAGTATATGCAGCAAGCGGTTGCCTTTGCCCGGAAACACGGGTACGTGGAAACACTATTGCACCGGCGGCGGTACCTTCCGGATATCAAAGCGCATAACTTTAATCAGCGGTCCTTTGCTGAAAGGACGGCAATGAACAGCCCAATCCAGGGGAGTGCGGCGGATATTATCAAGGTAGCAATGATTAATATGCACAAGATGTTACGAAAGCAGCACCTGCAGGCACGGATGCTGATGCAGGTTCATGATGAGCTGCTGTTTGAGGCTCCAAGTCAAGAAATTCCGCAATTACGAAAATTTGTTCCTCATGTGATGGATGCGGCCGTGTCGCTTGACGTTCCGTTAAAGGTTGAGAGTGCCGTAGGTGATACGTGGTATGACGTTAAGAAATAGGAGGAAGCAAGATGCCAGAGTTACCAGAAGTTGAAACGGTTCGGCGCGGGATTAATGCCTTAGCGGCTGGGCGGACAATTACGCACGTTGACGTACTTTACCCGAAGATGATTATTGGTGACGTGGAAGAATTTAAACGTCAGCTGGTGGGGGAAAAATTAATGACGGTTGACCGACGGGGAAAGTATCTACTTTTGCGGTTTAGCGGAGATAAAACGGTTGTCTCGCATCTCAGAATGGAAGGAAAGTATTACGTGAAGGCGGAAGGAACGCCGGTTGAAAAGCATACGCACGTTTTATTCCACATGGATGATGGGCAACAACTCCGGTATAACGATTCGCGAAAATTTGGGCGGATGCAATTGGTTGCTACCGGGAAGGAGATGACGTTACCCGGAATTAAAAAGCTAGGGATGGAGCCGTTTTCTGAAACGTTTGCTGTGGACCAGTTTATATCCCGAATGAAAAAGAAGAAAAAGATGATCAAACCGGCGTTGTTAGATCAGACGGTTGTGACCGGGTTAGGTAATATTTACGTTGACGAATGTCTGTGGTTAAGTAAGATTCATCCGGAAACGCAGTGTGTAGTGTTGACAGATGATGAATTACGCCGACTTCACGATAACATTATTACGGAAATTGATCATGCGATTGATGCGGGGGGAACAACGATTCGGTCATATACGGATGCTTTCCAGCATGAGGGGGGGTTTCAACTTAAACTGCACGTTTATGGGCGGCAGGGAACGCCGTGTGATCGGTGTGAAACATTGATTGAGAAGGTTAAGGTCGGTCAACGGGGAACGCATTTTTGTCCGCACTGTCAGGTTAAGAGGGTGAATTAGATGACCTACGTTCTTGGTTTAACCGGCGGAATTGCAAGTGGGAAATCCACCGTGAGTGCGCTGTTTCGGCAACTAGGGATCCCTGTGATTGACGCTGACCAGGTGGCCCGGAACGTGGTAGCTCCGGCAACTTCGGGATTAGAACGGATTAAAATGGTGTTTGGCGCGGAAATGGTTACCGCTAACGGTCAGTTGGACCGGGCTCGTCTGGGAAACCTTATTTTTGCACACCCGCAGGACCGGCAGCGCTTGGATGCGATTATAGCACCGCTTATCCGGCGGCAAATTACGGCACAACTTGTTAGTGCACAAAAGCACCGAAAAGCGATGGTTGTGTTGGATGCTCCTTTGTTGATTGAACAGCATTACGGTGAATTATGTGACGGAATTATGGTGGTGAGCGTTACGCCGCCAACGCAGTTGAAGCGGCTTATTTTACGGGACCATTTAAGTGTCCAGGCGGCCCGCCAACGAATTGCCGCGCAGATTAGCGATAGTGAGCGGCAGCGCTTTGCTACGGTCGTGGTTGATAATAACGGTGAAGTTGAAGCAACGCGGCGGCAGGTGATAGAATGGTTACAAACTAATGGTTGGGAAGAATTAGCCAGTAAACGGGGTGAAAGCAGATGAAGTGCCCGAATTGTCAATCACAAAGCTCGCGTGTTGTGGATAGCCGGCCGGCTGATAGTGGGCGGGCAATCCGGCGCCGCCGGGAGTGTGAAAAATGCGGTTACCGGTTTACCACTTTTGAACGGATTGAGGTCACGCCGTTGTTGGTGGTTAAGAAGGACGGCGCCCGTCAGGAATTTAGTCGTGATAAGGTGATGCGGGGAATTATGCGTGCCACTGAAAAACGGCAGATTAGCAGTAAACAAATTACTGCAATTGTTGATAAGGTTGAGGCGCGGGCACACGCGGTTAATGGTAACGAAATTTCAAGTCAACAAATTGGCGAGTACGTGATGGAAATTCTTGCTGACGTGGATGATGTTGCGTACATTCGGTTTGCCAGTGTTTACCATGAATTTAAGGATATGCAGTCATTTGCGGCGGAACTTAATGACCTGCTAGGGCGGGAAGCCCGGCGAAAAGAACGGGCCGCAAAGGAGCAGAAGGATGATCAATAAGAAGTGTGATGTGACAGCGGGAACACCGTACCGCGTTCAAATCCCTGCGCGCCTTCAGCCGGACGATTTAGCAATAGTGGGGGACCTTTACTTACCTCTGATTGGAGCGCTTGCCAGTGCATTGTATCATCAATTAGCTGGGACCCAGAAGGAATCTTCTCGCCGCCACAGTGTACTCTTAATCGCGCTCGGAAACGTCGCGCCGCAAGACTTATTTGCGGCCCGATGTCGTTTAGAGGCGCTAGGATTGTTACGAACGTTTCAGACGACAGAACATGAAACTCGGATATTAAGTTATCGGGTTCTTCGCCCGGTAACGCCTGCTCAGTTTTTTGCTGACGATCTTCTCAGTGGGCTGTTGCTGAGTTGGATTGGAGCTGATGAATTTAATCGATTGTTAGAAAAGTGGGTCCCCAACCCACCACTGCCAGCGGGGACAGAAACAACTGCTCAGTTAACGGAGGTATTTGATATGCCTGCTTCAGAGCGGTTGCACGCTCCCCGGGAGGCTGGGGATGAAAATCAGCTCCACACTTTAGGAGCAGCAATTGATTACCAGCAGCTTGATCAATTATTAGCGCGGTCTTACGTTGACCGGCAACAGGTGGCCCAAAATAAGCAGCGGATTGACGCGCTGGTAACGTTATATGGGTTGGACGAGTTACAGGTGAAGGAGCTGCTTGAGCAGGCGACTAATTTGGAAACAAACCGGGTTAATTTTGAACAAGTAAAAGCCCTTGCGGCAGAGCAGTATGCTGGCCCCCGTCCGGCAAGTCCTGTAGCTCCGGCAACTACAATTAAGGCGACCGCTGACCATCAGCTTTCCGCTACGGATCAACAATTGGTTCAGGCTGCTCAGATGTATGCGCCGATGGAGTTTTTGGCAACTTTAAAGGAGCAAAATCATTCCTTTATTGCGCGGTCGGAACGGCAAACACTTGAGCGGGTAGTTAAGTACCAAAAATTACCACCGGCGGTAGTTAACATTTTGATTCACTACATTATGGTCGATCAGGGGAATGACATGTTGCCGGCACCATTGTTTGAGGCAATTGCGGCTGACTGGGCTAGCAAGCGGATTGATGCGCCAGCGAAAGCTATTTGGCAAGCGCGCCACTTTAATCAGCAAAAACAAGCGAAGAAACAATCTTCCAAGCGGCGGTCCCGCCGGTTGGTTCAAAAAGAAAACCTGCCAGCGTGGGCCCGATCGGACAATGCGCATCCTTCCCAGCAAGCACCGAAAAAAAAGGACAAGGCAGCGTTGGATAAGCAGCGCCGTGAACTACTTAACCAGCTGCGGTCGTAAGGAGGGGTCCAGATGGAGCCAATTGCAAATGAATTAAACCGGCGTTTTAAAAGCCATCCAGAATTTCGTCAGCGGTACCAGCAATTAATTGATACAACGTTGAAGGATGAGGATGTACGCCGTTTCTTAGAAGCGCACCGGGATGAACTTGCTCCGAAAACGGTTGATCGCGGGATGAGCAAACTGTACGAATTTGTTCAAACGAAAAAGGCGCTTGCTGCGGGGAAACCAGTTGCTTTGCCAGGTTATCTTCCCCGCCTCGTTCTTAGTAAGCATCAAATTGAAGTGCAATACGTTCCAAGTGACCGTTTGCAGGCTCAGCGTGCAGAACGGGCCCGGCGACACCGGGTGATGCTGTATGGAATGCCTAAGAGTATTGCCGCTGCAGATTTAACAACCTATGTTCCTGATAACCGAGAAGAGGCCTTAAATGCGGCTATTAAGTTCACGGTGGATTATGAAGCGGCGCCTACGCAGTTTCACAAGGGATTATACTTAGCGGGCAGTTTTGGTGTTGGGAAGACGTATTTGCTGGGTGCAATTGCTAACGAGTTGGCAAAGCACGGGTTTAAAACGACCATGGTGCACGTACCCACGCTTGCAACCATGATGCGAGCGGCGATTGATAAGCACAAAACAAACGATTTGCTCGCGACGGTGAAGGCCACGCCAGTCTTGATGCTGGATGATTTAGGCGCAATGGCAATGAGCAGTTGGTTCCGGGACGAGATTTTTGGGGTGATTTTGGAGTATCGGATGCAGCAGGAGCTGCCAACCTTTTTCAGCGCTAACATTACCATGGATGAGCTTGAAAAAAATTATTTGGCAGTGAATACCCGGGATGAAGTTGAACCACTCAAAGCTAAACGGCTGATGGAGCGGATTCGGTTTTTAGCAACTGAGTATGACTTAGTTGGAAAAAATTGGCGAAATCCCTCATAAGTTCTTGCGTTCATATTAAGATGTGTTAGAATAGCCGTAAGTTAGCTTAGAAGCTAGCAATGGGACAAACGGAAACATTGAATTCAGGGAGTGGGGTCGTGACTGAAAGCCTCACAAAACGATGGTTCTTACCACCCATGGGTTTCGCGGAATCAACCGCGACGTTACCGTGCGTTATGCGGGTAAATGAGGAGGCCAAGGCCTTAAAGATGGGTGGAACCACGTTGAAAGACGTCCCTAGGATAGTATCCTAGGAACGTCTTTTTATTAATGTTTTTGTTTGGAGTTATTAGTAATTTTCAAGTTATTAGGGAGGAAAAAGTTATGGCAACGGTTAATCTTGAATTTCCCGATGGGAACAAAAAAGAGTTTGATGCGGGGATTACTTCGCTTGAAGTCGCTAAAGATATTAGTGTTAGTCTTGGAAAGAAGGCGGTTGCAGGAAAGTTAAACGGTAAAGTGCTTGATTTAAGCGCGCCGATTACAATGGACGGAAAGATTGAAATTATTACGAAGGATGACGAGCAAGATGCGCTTCCGGTTGTCTGGAATACGGCGGCCGTTGTTTTAGGAGCGTGCTTAAATAAGCTATACCCGGAAATGCATTTTGGTGATAGTGGAGTGACAGAGCACGGATTCTTTGTTGATACGGATAACGCTGCGGGTCAGGTTGCGGAAACCGATTTTGAAAAAATCAGCGCTGAAATGGATGCTTCCATTAAAGAAAACGTTGCGGTTGAACGGGTTGAACTGGCAGAAGATGATCTTCTAGCCCAGTTTGCTGATGACCCGTACCGGAAAGAGTTAGTTGCTGAAAAGGCAGTTGACGGGGTGGTTATTGCCCACCGGTTAGGCGACTATGTTGACCTTTCCGTCGGGGCTTGCCTCCCATCAACGAAGCTGATTAAGGCGTTTAAGATTCTTTCTGTTGCCGGTGCTTACTGGAAGGGGATGTCCAGTAACCCGATGCTGCAGCGGGTATACGCAACGGCGTTCTTTAAGCAAAAGGATCTGGAGGTTGAATTAAAGCGGCGTCAGGAGGCCCGCGAACGGGATCACCGGGTAATCGGTAATAAGCTTGACTTGTACTTCGTTGATCCAAAAGTTGGAGCTGGCTTACCTTACTGGATGCCAAAGGGTGCAACGATCCGGCGGACAATTGAACGCTACATTATTGATAAGGAAGTGGCGGATGGTTATCAGCACGTTTACACGCCGGTTCTGATGAACTTAGACGCCTACAAGACGTCTGGTCACTGGGCACATTACCGGGAAGATATGTTCCCGCCAATGGACATGGGCGATGGTGAATTCCTTGAGCTACGGCCGATGAACTGTCCATCCCATATTCAGATTTACAAGCATCATATCCGGTCATACCGGGATCTGCCAATGCGGATTGCCGAAATTGGGATGATGCACCGGTACGAAAAATCAGGGGCCCTTTCTGGTCTTCAGCGGGTGCGGGAAATGGAATTAAATGATGGCCACACGTTTGTTGCGCTGGACCAGATTCGGGAAGAGTTTGCTAAGATTCTTCGCTTGATCATGGACGTTTACAAGGACTTTGATATTACGGATTACAGTTTCCGGTTGAGTTATCGGGACCCGAAGAACACCGAAAAGTATTACGCTAACGATGAAATGTGGGAGAAGGCCCAATCAATGTTGAAGGGGGCCATGGATGACCTCGGCTTAGATTATTACGAGGCTGAAGGAGAAGCAGCCTTCTACGGTCCAAAGTTAGATATCCAGACTAAGACGGCTCTTGGTAACGAGGAAACAATGTCGACAATCCAGTTGGACTTCATGTTACCGGAGAAGTTTAACCTCACATACGTTGGCCAGGATGGTGAGGAACACCAGCCGATTATGATCCACCGGGGCGTTGTTGGAACGATGGAGCGGTTCATCGCGTACCTGACTGAAATCTACAAGGGAGCTTTCCCAACGTGGCTTTCACCGGTTCAGGTTGAGTTAATTCCGGTTAAGAACGATCTTCATATGGATTACGCAAACGAGCTGCGCTCTAAGTTGATTGCCCATAACATTCGGGTTGAAATTGATGACCGGAACGAAAAGATGGGCTACAAGATCCGGCAAGCACAGGTTAACAAGGTACCGTATACCCTGGTTCTGGGGGACAAAGAAGTTAACGACGGCAACGTGACGGTTCGGCGGTACGGCGAAGAAGAAACGGCTACCATGACGTTTGATGAGTTTGTTGGTAAACTAATGCACGACATTGAAACATACAGTCGGGAAGATTAATCTCTTCCTTGACAGCTGAAGGAAACTTCGATATCCTTTAGGGGTTGAGAAAAAAGCAGAGGCACTCGCTTCTCGCCTAGGGGACAAGGGTTCCCGGGCAGAATTACGATATTAATTCCGGTTAACCGGGCGAACGGGTGCGCTTGCAAACAGCAACGTACCCGTTTTTTCTGCGTTTTCTCTTGATTATAAATGGAGGTGAAACGTTATAGCATTCGATAAAATGGTAAACGGTGGCATTCGCGCTCGTGAGGTACGGTTAATCTCAGCTGGTGGTGACCAGCTCGGGGTAAAGTCCAAGCAAGATGCGTTAAGGATGGCAGAAGATGCTAACCTTGACCTTGTATTGGTTGCTCCGAAAGCCAAACCGCCCGTTGCTAAGATTATGGACTACGGGAAGTACCGCTTTGAATTGCAAAAAAAGCAGCGGGAAGCCCGGAAAAAGCAGAAGACCGTAAGTGTTAAGGAAGTGCGGTTAAGCCCGACAATTGACACGAACGACTTCAACACGAAGGTGAAGGCGGCATTCCGTTTCTTGAAAAAAGGGAGTAAGGTAAAGGTCTCAATTCGGTTCCGGGGCCGGGCTATTACCCATAAGGATATTGGCCGGGAAGTTTTGAACCGGTTTGCCAACGAGACAAGTGAGGTTGCAACGGTTGAATCAAAGGCTAAGATGGATGGGCGGAGCATGTTTTTGATGCTTGCTCCTAAAAAGGATTAACCGTAAACGAACCGGGAATTCCCGGGAAACTTTAGATTTAGAAGAGGAGAGATTATTATGCCAAAGATGAAGACACACCGCGCATCAACAAAGCGTTTTAAGCGGACTGGAAATGGTGGCTTGAAGCGGCATCACGCTTATACTTCCCACCGGTTCCACGGAAAGACGAAGAAGCAGCGGCGGCAATTACGTCAGCCAGGGATGGTTTCAGCTTCTGACATGAAGCGGATTAAGCAGATGTTAAGCCAAATGAAGTAGGCTTTGCACCAGAAATAACGAAAATTAAGACGAGGGCTCGCTTTGAGGGTCACATTTTAAGGAGGAATTTATATGCCACGTGTTAAGGGTGGATCAGTTACGCGCCAACGCCGTAAAAAGATGATTAAGCTAGCAAAGGGTTACCGGGGAGCAAAGCATATCCTGTTTAAGACTGCCAAGGAACAGGTAATGAAGTCCTACCAGTATGCTTACCGTGACCGGAAGAAGACAAAGTCTAACTTTCGGAAGCTCTGGATTGCCCGGATTAACGCTGCTGCTCGGATGAACGGAATCAGCTACAGTAAGTTAATGCACGGTTTAAAGTTGGCAAGCATCGACATTAACCGGAAGATGCTTGCTGACCTTGCCGTTAACGATATGGACTCGTTTAAGGCAATCGTTGATGAAGCCAAAAAAGCACTCAATTAATTAACCTTGGGTAAGTAATAGGAGGCTGCGCCAAAGGGCGCAGCCTCCTATTATTTTGTGTAATCTGCCACCGAAATAAACGGGCTGAAAGGAAGTGCAGCAGCTGGCGAATCTAATGTTTCGCGATTCGTTTGGATTTATTGCTTTCATCACGCCCGTTTTTGGCTTTATTATATTGGTTCAACATGCTGAGACCTTCTCACTTTGATAATGGGCTGATGGTTGGTTTTCGGCAAGCGATAATGTAGAATAAAAAGGAATATGACATGTGAGGAGTACGGCTGAATATGCTTTCAAAGTTCAAACCAACGTGGACAATTGAGTCTATTTTTAATATTACCCCGGCAGAGGTTAACCGGCGGGGGATCCGCGTGATTTTAACTGACCTGGATAATACGTTGATGGCGTGGAATAACACGGACGGTGATCAAAAACTACGGGCATGGTTACAGACTATGAATCAAGCTAAAATCCCTGTAGTAGTTGTTTCTAATAATAATCCAGGGCGGGTTGAAAAGGCGGTTCAGCCGCTTGGAATTCCGTACTTTGCCCGTTCGCTTAAGCCATTAACCCGGGGAATTCGGCGGGTTCAGCGAAAGTATCAGCTGGAAAATGATGAGGTAATTCTTGTTGGCGACCAGTTAATTACTGATATCTGGGGTGCTAACAGGGCAGGGATTCGGAGTGTGCTGGTAAAGCCGCTCGTTAAGTCTGATAACTGGAATACAAAGCTAAACCGGATGGTTGAGCGCCAAATTAAGCGGCTCCTTAACCGGCAGGGATATGTGTTTGATTGGAGGCATTCGCTTGATAAAGAATAATTCTGAAGAATTGCACTGTATTGGGTGCGGGACCTTGATTCAAACCAATACTCCCAAGCAATCAGGCTACACGCCGGCTTCGGCTTTAGAGAAAGCTATGGCAACCGGAACGGTATATTGTCAGCGGTGTTTTCGGCTGCGCCACTATAATGAAGTGACTGATGTTGAGTTAACGGATAAGGACTTTATCCGGATTTTGCAGCATATCGGGGCGACTAATGCACTGATTGTTAATGTAGTTGATATTTTTGACTTTAACGGTTCGCTTATTCCGGGGCTACACCGGTTTACCGGGAAGAATCCCGTAATTCTGGTAGGAAATAAAGAGGATCTTTTGCCAAAATCACTACATCGTTCTCGAATTCAGGATTGGCTCCGGCAACAGGCAAACCAGGCGAGGTTGCACCCGAAGCAGGTAGTGCTAACCAGTGCAACGAAGAACCATGCTGTCGATGAGTTGCTTGCGGTAATTGAGAAGTACCGGAACGGCCGGAATGTCTATGTGGTGGGAACGACTAACGTTGGAAAGTCGACCCTAATTAACCAAATTATTAAGCAAACGACCGGAATGGCAGACGTCATCACTACGTCCCGCTTTCCCGGAACAACCCTCGACCAAATTGAGATTCCCCTAGATGACGGGCACTATTTGGTCGATACTCCGGGAATTATTCACCGGGAGCAAATGGCGCACTATTTGACCGGTAAAGAACTCCGGTATGCGTTACCTCAGCGGGAAATTAAGCCCAAAACCTATCAGCTTAATTCGGAACAGACCCTTTTTTTAGGGGCGTTGGCCCGTTTTGATTACGTGGCAGGTCCCCGGACCGGGGTAACGTTGTACCTTGAAAATAACTTAAAGGTTCACCGCACAAAATTGGCAACCGCTACGCAATTTTATCACCGGCATGCGGGGGAACTCCTTCAACCCCCGTTTCCACAAAATATTAAGGATTACCCGTCCCTTGTGCGCACTGAGTTTAAGGTTACCACTAAAAGTGACCTAGTGTTTGCCGGGTTAGGCTGGATAACGGTGCATCCGGGAATGGTTGTTGCGGGGTGGGTTCCAAGGGGAATGACCATAACGCTTCGACGGGCAATGATTTAGTGAGGATGAATGGGAGAAACTATGAAACTACGCGGAAAGCAAAAACGATATTTACGCAGTTTAGCTCATCCAATGCGGCCAGTAGTTCAGGTTGGAAAGGATGGGTTGGACAGGCAGTGGCTTTTACAGGTTGAAGAAACGATTGAAAAACGTGAACTAATTAAGGTTTCAGTGTTACAGAATGCGTTGGAGGAGCCGGCGGATGTGCAGGCCTTTATTGAACAGCACAGTCAGATTCAGGTAGTGCAAGTTATTGGGCACACGTTAGTGTTGTTTAAACGAGCGGACAATAAGGAAAATCGGCGAATTTCGCGTGACGTTGCCAAGATTTAATGGGGGAGATAAGGTGAGCTACCGGAAGAAAGTTAATAAGCCAACGGTTGCGGTGCTTTCTCAGGTCGAGTTTTCCGCCCCACGGCATCGGGTTGGCATTATGGGGGGGACGTTTAACCCAGTGCATAACGGCCACCTAATAATTGCTGAACAGGTACGGAGTCAACTTGATTTAGACAAAGTGGTGTTTATCCCCGATAACGAACCGCCCCACGTTGACCCCAAAACGGCAATTGCGGGGGCTGATCGTCTAGCAATGCTCAAACGAGCGGTAGCCGGTCAGCCACAGTTTGCCGTGAGTGATATGGAACTTGTTCGGGGAGGAAAGAGTTATACAATCGACACGATCAAAGAACTCCGTCAGCGCCACCCGGAAAACGATTATTACTTTATTATTGGGGGGGATATGGTGGCCGACCTTCCTCAGTGGTATCAGATTGATAAACTGGTAAAACTGGTCACCTTTGTTGGGGTGGTACGGCCGGGATATGAACGAACCAGCGCGTACCCGATTACCTGGGTGGATGTCCCGGAATTTGCGGTTAGTTCGACGTTGATTCGGCGACTGATTAAAATGGGTGGTTCGATTAAGTACCTTGTCCCGGGAAGTGTCCGCGAATACATTGAAGAAAAGGGGTTATACCGTGAATGAAGTTGAATACCAGAAGCACTATTATCCTGGGACCCGGAACGAATTGGTTGCCCGGTTACGCGAACAGTTGAGCAAATTTCGTTTTGAGCATGTTATTCGGGTGGAACATACTGCAGTGAAGTTGGCTTCCCGGTACGGGATTGACGAGGAGAAGGCGAGCGTTGCTGGCTTGGTTCATGATTACGCTAAGGAATGTAGTGATGAGCAGTTTAAGGCGGTAATTCAAAGTGAACATTTGGATCCGGATCTGCTTAACTGGGGAAACTTTATTTGGCACGGTGAGGTTGGTGCGTGGATTATTGGTCAGGATCTGCGGATAACCGATCAGGAGATCCTTGATGCGGTCCGGTTCCATACCGTGGGAGCACCACGTATGACCCCGTTGCAACAACTAATTTATGTTGCCGATTTTATTGAACCAGGCCGGGATTTTCCAGACGTTGCAACGGCCCGTGCGGTTGCCCAAACGTCATTGGAACAAGCAGTAGTGTATGAAACCAAGCACACCTTGACATATTTGATGGCGAACGACCGGCCAATTTACCCGGCGGCAATTGCAACGTACAATGCGTGGATTGGAAAAAGAAAGTAGGGATATGATGGATAGTAAGCAGTTATTGGCAACCGTTGTCCAGGCGGCAGACGGGAAGCGAGCAGAACAGATTGTTGCGCTTAACGTGCAAAACGTTAGTCTATTAGCGGATTACTTTGTAATTATGCAGGGAAACTCTGAGCGGCAGGTAAAGGCGATTGCTGACAGCATTGATGAGGCTGTTACGGAGGCTGGCGGAACGATCAGGAACGTTGAGGGGAAAAACGGCGCTAACTGGATTCTTCTTGATCTCGGCGATGTAGTGGTGCATGTTTTTCAAGAGGAGACCCGGCAGTTTTACAACCTTGAGAAGTTATGGTCAGATGCGGAGCGCGTTGATGTTTCAGCGTGGGTTAACGATTAATGATTTATACCACCTTTGCCCAGTTGTATGACCAACTCATGGAACCTGCCTTCTATACGCAGTGGATGGTATACGCCCGTAAACGGTTAATTCCAAGGGCGCCAACGCTTGACCTTGCATGCGGGAGTGGGCGGTTGAGCGTTGCGCTTGCGCAGGCGGGTTATCCCGTAATAGGACTGGATCAAGCAGAAGATATGTTGACTCTTGCTGGTGAGCACGCGGCTACGGCGGGGGTAACCGTTACCTTGGTTCAGGGGGACATGGCAGACTTAATGGGCCTTCCCCTAGTAGAAAACGTGGTGTGTGCAGCGGATTCTCTGTGCTACCTTCCGGATCACGCCACCCTTGTTCGAACATTTAAGGCTGTGTACCAGAGATTAAAACCAGGTGGGGTTTTCTTATTTGACGTTTTAACCCCATACCAGGTTGATCATGTTTTCCCGGGATACATGTACAATTATGAGGATGACGAGCAAGCGTTTATGTGGACAAGTTATTCGGGGAGTGAGCCCCATACCGTTGAGCATGATCTGCGCTTCTTTGTGTGGAATGAAGCACTTCAGGGATATAGGCGGTACAGCGAACTTCATCGCGAGCGGACAGAGTCGTTAGTGGCATACCGGCAACTCCTGCAAGTAATTGGTTTTACGGCAATTGCCGTTACTGATGTCATGGGGAACCCAGCTAGTTCACAGGCAGATCGGTGGTACTTTGCGTGCCACAAACCAGAAACGGCGGGTGAATAGGATGGAAGCGGTCGGAATCATTGCGGAATATAACCCGTTTCATAACGGTCACCTGTATCAGCTTCGGCAGGTAAAACAGCGGTTCCCCCATAGTGTCATTGTGGTTGTCATGAGTGGTAATTACCTGCAACGGGGAGAACCAGCGTGTCTTGATAAGTGGGTTCGGGCTCAAATTGCGCTTCTTAATGGGGCGGATGTAATTGTAGAATTACCGGTCAGAGCAAGTGTGCAGCCAGCCGACGTATTTGCCCAGTGGGGGGTACGCATCCTTGCTAATCTTGGGGTTTCTATCCTTGCTTTCGGCGCGGAACACGCGGGGTATGACTTTGCATCGTTGGCTACCCAAACAGCGGCGGTGCAAGGAGATTTTACGGTTCATGATCAATCGTACGCAGCGACATACCAGCAGGCCATTGCGGCAAAGGTCGGGTATCCTATAGATCAACCAAATGATGTATTAGGGTTAGCGTATGCAAAAGCAAACCAAAAGCTTGCTCATCCCCTTCGGCTTGCACCAATTCAACGGCACAACGCGGCGTATCTGGATGCCGACCTGGCAGCTGGTTCCATTGCAAGTGCAACTGCAATTCGGCGGGCATGGCAGAATGGTAAATATACGGATGTTTACCGATATGTTCCCCGGGAAACGGCTAGGGCTTTACGCCATGGTGCTTTTGTTAACTGGAAGCAGCTGTGGCCGGGACTCCGGCAGCGCCTTGTAACGGTGTCTCCGGTTCAGTTACGATTAATTGTTGGGATGACCGAGGGAATTGAGTACCGGTTGATTCGGTTGGCACAAGAATTACCCCCATCAACGTCATTTGAAACGTGGCTGCATGCGGTTAAATCTAAGCGGTTTACTTATACGCGGTTAGCGCGGTTGGCGATGAACGTAGCACTTGGAATTACTGCAAACGAGGTTACGACGTTTACTGCTCATCCGTATACTCACTTATTAGGATTTACCACGCAAGGGCAGCAGTATCTACGTTGGGCTAAGCACCATTATGCTTTTCCGGTGTTAACTAAGATTAACCAGAAGGATAAGAATGGGTTTTATGCTCCCGACTACCGGGCAGGGGTCCTTTATCAGTTAGCAGCTGGTGGTCAGGAGCAGGATTTAAAGCGGGCGCCTGTCCGCGTAACAAGGGAGGATGACAATGGAAGTACGGTGGTCATTAAATGAGTTAGCCCAGCTTGGAATTGACGAGCTTCCGGTTGACGCTGTGTTGGATGTTAAGAAAGCGGTCAGGGAACGGAACGCCCAGGTTCAGGATGTTGCTCCGGTGAAGGTAACCGGAGTAATCGCGCAGGATCAACGGGGAGTTATCGCAACGATTCATGTGGCAACGACGGTGACGCTCCCATCGAGTCGTAGTTTAACCGCTGTTGCTGTTCCGGTCGCTTTCACCTTTGCGGAATACTACGTTAGCGAACACGAACAGGATTTTTCCCGTTTCACCAATGACGATGTTGTAATCCAGCCAGAACACGACGTGGTTGATCTAGCAACAGCCGTGGCGGAGAACATTGTTTTACACTTGCCCCTTAAGGTTTTATCCCCGGAAGAAGAACGGGGTGGTAATTTTCAGAGGGGGAACGACTGGCAGGTAGTGAGTGAAGAGCAACTCACTTCCCAGCGCCGAAAGACGGTGGATCCCCGGTTGGCAAAGCTGAAGGATTTTTTTGACGATGAGAATGGCGATAAAAACTAAGGAAGAGTTGCAATTTACCGTAAAAACAAGTACAATCTAACACGTTAGGCAATTTGCAATGAGAGATTAACGAAGGAGGTGTTTACTGATGGCAGTCCCACCACGGAAAACATCTAAGACGCGGAAACGGTTACGGCGGACGCACTACAAGCTCCAGATTCCTGGGATGAGTGCTTGCCCGAACTGCGGCGAATTACGGAAGTCACACTACGTATGCCCGAACTGTGGGTACTACGGTGACCGCGAAGTTATTAAGGTGAACAAGTAATTAAGTACAAATAGTGGGGATGGAATTGTTCCATCCCCACTATTTGTGCTATATAAACGTAATGTTCGTGGTTACTTGGCTTTTTCACATAATTTAAAATTAAAACAAGCGGACTGAGTGGAAGGTGCAATCCTTTAAGTCGGTGTTTTGCGATCCGTGCAGCTCACTGTGCCTACTTGGTCCGTTTGTTGTTTTGGTGTACGTTTTAACTATTATGCGTTCTTTTTCGCTTTATCAGGATCTTGAATGATAAAGTGAAGAGCGTTGATGATGATAAAAGCACCAATCATCGCAATGATTCCACTGGTAAGTGGTGCGAACGTCGCATTGGTTAAGGGGGCAACGATGTAACCAAAAACCTCGCCGTAGATAAATCCCCAGAAGAGGATGGTTAATTCCTTTGCAATTAATTTTGCCATTACAAGCACCTCACATTCACTATTATCGTACCATACTTTTTGACAAAGGGTGGGGACAATTCTAGTGATTTGGTATAATAAACGCGAAGTTACTACGGGAAGGAGGGAGCTTGGTGAACGGTCCACTTCAGGTAATCAGTTGTAATAGTATTTTACAGAGTACCTTACGGGTTAAAGATTATGTTGCGGTAGCTCAAAAAATGGGGTACACCACGCTTGCACTTACAGACCGTAATGTTATGTACGGAACGCTTTCTTTTTATGAAGCGTGTCACCAAGCAGGCATTAAGCCTGTTTTAGGCATTACGTTGGAATTGAATAACCCGGCAACAACTTCTTCGTGGAACCGGCTTATTGTGCTTGCTCAGGACGCAGCCGGATACCAGAATCTCTTACAGCTTTCTTCGTTAAAGTTAGGGGTTAACGCGGATCAACCAGCTAACCACGCGGTAACACCAGAAGAAATAGCACCATACCTAGGTCATACCTTTGTGGTGACTGACCCACTGCATAGCTCCCTGCGCCTTCCTTCTACGGATTCAGAATGGTTGCGGCCGCTGGTAACCGCTGCGGGGCCTGACCACGTATTCGTAGGAATTAGCCCGCAGCAGGATAACGCCCAAAACGAACAGCTGATTACCCGGGGGCGACGATTAGGGATTGCCCCTGCTGCCGTTTGGACGGTGGAGTACTTAACCGCACATGATTATGGGGCTCTTCAAGTTGCCCGGGCCATTCAGCGGGGGATTACGGTTGACGATGGCGTTGCTTTAACTCATCGCACGGGCGGAGCAGCACTGGTTTCTCCGGAAAAACTGGAACGCCAGATGAATTCCCTTCCGGCAGTGGCTCGGCGAAATACCCGGCGAATCATGGAGACAGCGACCGTTACGGTTCCGTTCAAACATCCCGAATTGCCGGCATTTCCGGTGCCCGCAGGACAAGTTGCCGCTGATTACTTGAAAGCACAGTGTGAGGCGGGACTAGCCTCCTTGGTTCCGTCAGCTAAGCGGGCGCCTTATATTGCCAGGTTAAACCATGAATTGGCCGTGATCCACCGGATGGGCTTTGACGATTACTTTTTGATTGTGAGTGACGTGGTCCGGTTTGCCCATGACCATGGGATTATGGTGGGTCCGGGGCGGGGATCAGCCGCTGGTTCGTTGGTTGCTTATGCTTTAGGAATCACCACGATTGATCCACTAGCTTCCGGATTACTTTTTGAGCGATTCTTAAACGAGGAACGCCAGCAAATGCCTGATATTGACCTTGATATTATTGATTCCCGCCGTGAAGAAGTGGTGCGGTATGTACACCAAAAATACGGGGAGGACCGCGTCGCGCAGATTATTGCCCTGTCGACGATGGGACCGCGGCAGGTTATTCAGGACGTAACGCGTACGCTAGGATTACCGCAGTACCGGCAGGCTGAATGGAGTCGGGCACTCCCCAGAGGGGTTACTTCCCTCCAAGAAGCGTACCAGCAGTCTGGCCGGCTCAGGGATTTAGTTGATGCGGATGAATTGGGCCGGGCCTGTTTTAAAATTGCCCGTACCCTAGAGGGGCTTCCGCGGCAAACGACCGTTCACGCTGCGGGAGTAGTGCTTAGTGCGGCCCCTCTTACCAGTGTTGTTCCCGTTCAAATGGGGAATAACGGCATTCTCTTGTCGCAGTATGCAAAGGGAGACGTTGAGCGGGTTGGGCTGTTAAAAATGGACTTTCTTGGGTTGCGGAATTTAAGCGTACTTCAAACGACGCTGCGGCTCGTTAACCGGCACAAGAAGGTGCCGCTGCGGGAAGCAGATATTCCGTTGAACGATCCAGCGACCCTCAAAATGATGGCGATGGGGCAAACATCCGGCGTATTCCAATTTGAGTCCGCGGGAATTAGGCGCGCACTTCGTCAGGTTGCGCCGACTACGTTTGACGATATTGTTGCGGTGAACGCCCTGTACCGACCGGGTCCGTTAGCTAACATTGATGAATTTGCCGCTCGACGGCACGGGCGTAAACCGGTGACGTATCCTGCCCCGGCAGTTCGTCCGATCCTAGCAGCAACCAGTGGGATTATTATTTATCAGGAACAAGTGATGCAGGTTGCCGCAACCCTTGCTGGGTTTTCGATGGCGCAAGCCGACCTGCTCCGGCGGGCGATTAGTAAAAAGGACCAACAGGCTCTTGATAACTTGCGGACGGCCTTCATAAGGGGCGCGGTTGCCCGGGGGACGACCCAGCAGGCTGCCACCCAGGTCTTCCAGTACATTGAGCGGTTTGGTAATTATGGGTTTAATAAGTCGCACGCCGTTGCCTACTCTAAATTGGCGGTGCAACTTGCATACCTTAAGTGCCATTATCCAGCGGCGTTTTACGTTGCACTGTTGAATAGTACCATGGGAAACCGGGCGAAGATGCAGCAGTACGTAAGTGAGCTTCAATACCAGCACATTTCGGTAGCGCCGCCCCTGATTAACCGGGCGGGGAGACTCTTTACGTTACACCATGGACGGGTAGTTTTTGGTTTGCGGATGATCCGGGGCCTTCGGAGTGACGTGGTTGACTCCGTTTTGACCGAGCGGAAAAAGAACGGTCCGTTTACGTCGTTTAAGAATTTTGTTGATCGTCTTGATCAGCGATTCCGGCAGGTTGAGTTAATCACCCCGTTGATTTATAGCGGGGCATTCGATGAGTTTGGAAGTAACCGGGCACAGTTGGTGGCGGAACTTCCCGGGACGTTAACGGCCGAAAATCTAAGTGGAACAAGCGCTGAGTTAAAGGATGTTTTGGCAAGTAAAATACAACCGGCTACCAAATTGACGTTGGTCGACCAGCTGACTAAGGAACAAGAGTACCTAGGCGTGCGGGTTTCGGGACATTCTACGGACCAGTACCGGCTATTAGGCCAGATTATTGGAGCAACGCCCGTGGCACGGGTTACACCGGCGCAGCACACCGTGCGGTTAATTGTAATGGTTAAAGCCGTTCGTAAGATTACGACCAAAAAAGGGCTGCCAATGGCGTTTGTTACTTGTGAGGATGCGGGAAAGAGTATTGAGCTAACGGTTTTTTCACGGGTGTACTTACAAAATAAGGGGCGGCTTCGTCCCGGCCAGTTGGTGGTAGTTACCGGGCGATCCGAGGAACGAAACGGTCAGGTTCAAGTAGTAGTCGACCAGCTGTTGGATGTTACGGCGGTTGATATGAAAAAGTGTTTCTTACGTTTGCCAGCATCACGGGCAACATCGCGGGAGAAACTTCATCAGATACTAATGACCGCCCGCCGGGGGAAAATGCCGGTAATTTTAGTCGATGATGAGCGTCATTTTCGGCAATTGTTACCTAAGAAGTACTGGCTTGATGAACGAATGGTTCCATCGGAATTGAAAATGTTACTGGGATCAGAGAACGTTGTTATTAAGTAAACGCTTGCTTACAGTTACTTAAGACATGATGAAAATTAATGAAAGACTAATTGAAAAGTTTCACAATTAGGCAGATTTTTACGGATAAAAGTGATAGTATAGCAGGTGGAGAATGTATAGCTTTTACTTGAGGTGAAGAAATGAAACGGATTGGGATCTTAACGAGTGGTGGCGATTCATCAGGAATGAACGCTGCCGTTCGGGCCATTGCTCGGTCAGCAATGAACGCAGGGCTCGAAGCATATGGAATTAACTATGGTTACAAGGGCCTGGTTGAAGGAAACATTTTCAAACTGGAAACCAAGGAGCTTGATGGGATTATTAACCGTGGTGGAACAATTTTGTACTCTGCGCGGTTTCCTGAGTTTGCTCAGGAAGAAACCCAGTTAAAGGGGATTGAGCAGTTAAAGAAATTTGGAATTGACGCATTGGTTGTTATCGGCGGTGATGGTTCCTACCATGGTGCTGAAAAGTTGACCAAACACGGGTTCAACTCAATTGGTGTTCCGGGAACGATTGATAACGATATTCCGGGGACGGACTTTACGATTGGGTTTGACACGGCGGTGAACGTGGCTACCGAAGCCCTTGACCGGATTAACGATACGGCAACGTCCCACCAGCGGACGTTCGTCGTGGAAGTAATGGGACGGGGAGCCGGTGACATCGCATTGTGGGCTGGAAATGCTGCCGGTGCTGATGAGATTGTTATCCCGGAGCACGATTACGACATTGCTAAGATTGCCCAGCACATTAAGGATAACGCGAAGAACGGGAAGGATCACTTCTTGATTGTCCTTGCTGAAGGGGTGATGTCTGCTCAGGACTTTAAAGCTGAGTTAGATAAGCACGGGGACTTTGATAGCCGTGCAGTGACGTTAGCCCACGTCCAGCGTGGCGGAACGCCAACCGCTAAGGACCGGGTCCTCGCTAACAAGCTTGGGGATTACGCAATCCAGTTACTTATGCAGGGGAAGGGTGGCTTGGCTATCGGGATTCACAATAACCAGTTGGAAGCCCACGATATTATTGATACCCTTGAAAACCACAAGCATGAGACGGACGTTTCATTGCTTGATTTAAACGCTCGCGTTCGTTTCTAAATAATACGCGCTAAATCAACGGTAATGACTGACATAAAAGTCGTTATATTATTTCAATAAGGAGCGATTTCACTTATGAAAAAGACCAAGATCGTAAGTACTCTTGGACCAGCCAGCAATGATCTCGATACGATCGTTAAGCTGATTGAAGCAGGTGCGAATGTTTTTCGGTTTAACTTCTCCCATGGTGACCATGAGGAACACCTGGGGCGGTTAAACCTGGTGCACGAAGCTGAGAAGAAGACCGGCAAGACGGTCGGAATCCTGTTGGATACAAAGGGAGCTGAAATCCGGACAACCGTTCAGAAGGATGGCAAGATTCCATTCCATATTGGGGATGAAGTGCGGATTTCAATGGATGATTCCCTTGAAGGAACCAAGGAGAAGATCGCCGTTACCTACCCGGGGTTGTATGATGACGTCCACGAGGGTGGTCACGTGTTATTCGATGACGGTCTGATTGACATGTTAATTGAAAAGAAGGATGACGCAAACAAGGAGCTTGTCTGCAAGGTCCTTAACGAAGGAGTTTTAGGTTCCCGGAAGGGAGTTAATGCTCCTGGCGTTTCAATTAACCTGCCAGGGATTACGGAAAAGGACTCAAGTGATATTCGCTTCGGTCTTGATCACGAAATCAACTACATCGCCGCTTCGTTTGTGCGGAAGCCGCAGGATGTGCTGGACATTCGTGAACTGCTCGAAGAAAAACACATGGAACACGTTCAGATTTTCCCGAAGATTGAATCACAAGAGGGAATCGACAACTTCGATGATATCATGAAGGTTTCTGATGGATTAATGATTGCTCGGGGTGATATGGGGGTTGAAATTCCGCCAGAAAACGTGCCGTTGGTTCAGAAGGACTTCATTAAGAAGTGCAATGCATGGGGCAAGCCGGTTATCACAGCGACGCAGATGCTTGATTCCATGGAAGAGCATCCACGTCCGACGCGGGCTGAAGCTTCTGACGTTGCTAACGCCGTCTTTGATGGAACGGATGCAACGATGCTTTCAGGTGAAAGTGCTAACGGGGACTACCCGGTTGAATCCGTTGCGACGATGGCTCGGATCGACGTGAAGGCTGAAAACGCCTTGCGGCAGCACCGTAACCAGACATTTGAAGAATTCGATAAGACTGATGTTACGGAAACAATTGGCCGGGCTGTTGCTGAAGCAGCTAAGAACCTGGACATTAAGACGATTGTTGCCGCAACTCGTTCAGGACACACTGCTCGGATGATTTCCAAGTATCGTCCAGATGCTGATATTCTTGCCCTGACGTTTGACGAACGGACACAGCGTGGTTTGATGGTTAACTGGGGCGTTTACCCGGTTGTTACTGACAAGCCAGCTTCAACTGATGATATTTTCCGTCTGGCAACTGATGAAGCTAAGAAGCAAGGCTTTGCTAAGGATGGCGATTTGATCCTGATTACGGCTGGTGCCGGTGAAGAAGGAACCACGAACCTGATGAAGATTCAGCTGATTGCTTCTAAGTTGGTTGATGGCCAGGGAGTTGGCGAAGAGACTGTAATTGGTAAGGCAGTTGTTGCAACGTCAGCCGATGAAGCTAACAAGAAAGCCGTTGAGGGCGGAATTCTTGTTACGAAGAACACGGATAAGGATTACTTACCGGCCATTGAAAAATCATCTGCACTGGTTGTTGAAAACGGTGGATTGACCTCTCATGCGGCCGTTGTCGGAATTTCAATGGGAATTCCGGTAGTTGTTGGTGCGAAGGACGCAACCAACATTTTGAACGATGGTCAGCTAATTACGGTTGACTCACGGCGGGGTGTTGTTTACGACGGCGCTTCAAGCTCAATTTAATGTGAATCTTGATCTAGGAAGTGCACGCGGTGCACTTGCTTAGGGATAAGAAAACTCCCGAAGATGGTGACGACCAATCTTCGGGAGTTTTTGTGTTGTCAGCTAATTAAGGAGTTGAGAGGTGAGCGTAAGTTTTTGGAGATGTTTGATTTCCCGGTCGACCTTATGAATTTCCTTATCAGGGGTTTTCTGCGTAGTTTTGCGGAATGCGTGCATGAGAGTATAATCTCCATCCTGAGCCAAAAACATTAACCGGTATTTTCCAAGCCGAATTTTGTACAGGTGTCGGTATGGTAGCCGGAGAATCATGCGTTTTACGGTTGGTCTGGTAAGGGGCAGCGTTTGAGCTTCCATTTGCTTAAGCATGGAATTCACCTTCCGGTAGATACTGGGATCCTTTTCTTTGATTTTTTTATACCACGTAGTGAAGGGGACGTTTCCCCGATTATCTTGGTAAACATAGATTGCCATGCGGGTTACTCCGTTTCTCAATTATTTTCTCTAACCACTAATTGTAACATTTGTTTGCTAAAAGAACGGCGGGGGTGCTTGCTGGTTCTTAGTGAATTATGGATAATGGGAAGCGACATGGAAAATCACAATAGTTAGTATGGCGGTTCTTGCCGTATTTATTAATGGAGGGTGGAACGTGGAAAGTTGGTTATTTTTATTAGTAATTTTGGCGGTAGCCTTTTTGAGTAAAAATACATCCTTAACGGTGGCAGCAGTGGTTGTCTTGGTACTGAAGGCTATTCCGTTTAGTGGACGGTTAATGCAGGTGATTGACGCTCGGGGAATTAATTGGGGGGTAACGATAATTTCCATTGCCATTTTAGTACCAATTGCGACGGGCCGGATTACTTTTGAGGATCTATTTCGGGTGATGAAGTCGCCGGTTGGTTGGATTGCAGTGGGATGCGGTGCACTGGTAGCAATTTTGTCAAAGCACGGGGTTGGGTTACTAGCAGCATCACCGGAAATTACCGTTGCCCTGGTATTTGGGACAATTATTGGAGTAGTGTTTATGCGGGGAATTGCCGCAGGACCGGTAATTGCCAGTGGAATTACCTACTGCATTATCACACTGTTACACCTTACAGTTTAATGGGAGGGATGAATGGAATGTTAGTTGATTTAATTGGTCGGACGATTCAGGCAAGGGTTACGGATGAAAACGACCGCTTTATCTTTGCACAAGCAGCCGGAGAAACGTTTCGGCTCGCTAAAACCGAATTACATTCAGTTCCCTCAAGGGGGGCACTAATCACGGGATTTGCGTATGAAAACGCAGCTCACCAGTTGCAGCTAACGAAAACGGCCCCGAAAAGTGGGATTGACCGGTATGCGTGGGGAACGGTAGTTGCGAGCAGACGTGACCTTGGTGTCTTTGTAGATGTTGGGTTACCGAATAAAGATGTAGTGGTTTCTCTCGATGATTTACCGACAGTTTCGCGATTATGGCCGCGCCAGGGAGACCGGTTGTTGGTGGCTCTGCGGGTGGATGATAAGGCCCGGATGTGGGCAGTCTTAGCTACCGCTGACCAAATTCGTCAGGTAAGTGTTTTAGGGGACCAACGGTTGCGAAATCAAAACGTTACCGTAACGGTCTACCAGCCCAAACTAGTCGGTTCATACGTGTTAACGCAAGATTATGTGCGGGGGTTTATTCATCCTACTGAATGGGATGAAGAACCTCGCCTGGGGGCGACCTTACAGGCGCGGGTAATTGGGGTTCGTCCCGACGGAATTCTTAACTTATCAGTTAAACCGCGGGCATACGAAGCCATCGAACCTGATGCGGCGATGCTAAAAGCTGCCTTGGAGCATACGCCAGAGCATTCCCTACCGTATTGTGATAAGAGTTCGCCTGCAGCCATTCGTTCCTACTTTGGCATCAGCAAGGGACAGTTTAAACGGGCTTTAGGGCACCTTCTAAAGGCTGGGATAGTTGAGCAGGATAACGGGACGATTCGGCTCCGGACACCTTTTGACGATTAGGGCGTAGGTGTGCTACCCTAGCATATGTGTTTAGGAGGATTAGGGGGAGACTAGGATGTTGTATAAGTATAAGGATGATTACAGGAAGGTTGCGATGGGTCTGCTATCGTTTATTCCGGAATTAAAAGAGATTCCACACCTAAAAAAGGAATTGGCGTGGTACGATGCGGATGAGTACCGGAACCTATTTTTGTGGAAAAATGACAATGGTAATTTTAGTGCGGTAATTGGTACGGAAATTAACCCTGATAACCGGACAATCATGGTTCGCCGGGTAGCGGTTACGCCAAATGAGCCACGGGACGTTCAGTTTCAGATGTTGACGGCGCTAGCAAACCGGTTTCCTGAGTATAAAGTAATGGGGAACTTTGCAACGTCAGGGCTAATTACCGCGTGGGAAAAGCAAACTAATGAGTAGTAAGAAGAATGATAATTCGCAGCAGGTCCCAGCGGCGCTAACCCTTAAGCTTGAGCAATTTGAGGGGCCGCTTGACCTGCTGCTCCATCTTATTAAAAAAAATAAAGTGGATATTTATGATATTCCTGTTGCTAAAATTACTTCCCAGTATGTCGCTTATTTGCACCAAATGAAGGAACTGCGGCTTGACATTGCTGGGGAGTATTTAGTTATGGCGGCCACGCTTGTTAACATTAAAAGTCGGATGCTTCTTCCCCAGCAACATGCACAGGATGAACCGGAAGAAGAGGAGGACCCCCGGGTAGAATTGGTAAATCAACTGGTTGTTCACCAGCAGTTTCAACGGGCAGCTGCCGAGTTAGGAGCGCTGGTCGAAAAACGGAGTGGGGAGTATGGTAGGCCGGAAGCTGCTTTACCAGCAGACGCTCACTTAGGGCAACTGGCCCCTGCAGGGAGCGATATTCTTACTCAGATGCAGCAAGTAATGCTGAAAATGACACAGCGGGCAGTTAACCGGCGTCTTAGCCGCCAACCCCGGCAGGTAAAGCGGGAACGCTATACCGTTAAGCACCAAATGACTTACTTACGGCAACGGCTTAGGCGCTGCCATAAAGTAGAGTTTATGATGCTCTTTTCGTCAACGGCGGCCCCTGAACAATACGTAACAACTTTTATGGCACTCCTTGAATTGATGCGGCGACAGGACGTGGTTGCTGAGCAAGCGGAAAACTACGGACCAATTATGATAAGTGAGGGACGGCATGGCAACAAACCAAGCAAAGATTGAAGCCCTGCTCTTCGTGAGCGGAGACGACGGAATTACGGTAACGGAACTAGCGCAACTGGTTGGAATCTTAAAGCCGGCAGTTTTGGAACAGTTGGCGCGCTTGGAGCAGAAATATTCAGCAGACCGAAACGGGAGTTTGACCCTAATTCATGCGGAAGACAGGTACCGGTTGGTTACTAAACCGGGTGTTGCTACCGTTGTTCGCCGTTACTTTGAAGCGCCCGCAATGGCGACTCTTTCGCCTGCAGCCCTTGAAACCCTGGCCATTATTGCTTACCGGCAACCAATTACGCGGGTTGAGATTGAAGGAGTCCGGGGAGTGCGGGCGAGCACAATGTTGCAGAAACTTCAAGCGTGGGGCCTAATCGCAGTTATCGGTCGGCTTGATGCGCCGGGGCGGCCTGCCCAGTACGGAACAACACCCGCGTTTTTAAACTATGTTGGGTTGACTGCCCTTACGGACTTGCCACCACTTCCCGTTGAGGATGATGCGTTGAACGGTGAGAGTTCTAATCAATATATGACCCTTTTTAATGCAGCGCTGACAGATGAGGAGGATGATCAGGATGCCTGAACGATTACAAAAAGTAATGGCTGCTGCTGGAGTTGCATCCCGGCGGGCAAGTGAACGCCTAATTCAAGCGGGACGGGTGGCGGTTAATGGTCAGCAGGTGACAACGTTAGGGACGAAGGTTACTCCTAGTGACGTAATCACGGTTGATGGCAAGGCAATTGACCGGGAAAAAAAGGTGTATTATGTGTTCAACAAGCCACGCGGGGTGATCACTGCTGCAAAGGATGACCGTAACCGCCGAGTAGTTACCGATTACTTTACTGCGGTCAAGGAACGGGTATACCCAGTTGGCCGGCTTGATTACGACACAACGGGTATTCTTGTTATAACTAATGACGGAACGTTAGCAAATCAGTTAATGCACCCCCGTTACGGGGTTAATAAGACATACGTAGCAAAGGTTTTGGGGGTTCCTACGAACGCAGAACTGGAACGACTACGACATGGGGTACGGATTGATGATCGCCGCCCTGCAAAGGCGCGGGTGCATGTAATTAACTATGATTCTGACCAGCAGCATGCCGTTGTTAGTTTAACAATTCACGAGGGCCGTTACCATCAGGTAAAACGAATGCTTGAAGCTGTGGGGCATCCGGTGGTAAAGCTGCGCCGGACGGCGTACGGGCCGCTCACTGATCAGGGGTTAGCACCGGGCCAGTACCGGCCGTTGACTCACCGGGAGTTACAAACTCTTAGGAAAAATGTCGAGTAATTCACAAATTAATGCTGACAGCGGTTTCTAGATGTGGTAAATTATGGGTAGAATATTAGAGTGTTTATTCTCGAGACAGGGCGTAAATCCCGACCGGTGGTGATAGTCCACAAGCCGTCATGCCGACGACAAGACTGGTGGAATTCCAGTATCGACAGTATAGTCTGGATGGGAGAGAATTCACAAGTTCGATTTCAACGGGGATAAGCAGTCCGATATTAAATAAATTAATATGGAGGGATGCGCAGTGCGTCATCATCGTTATTTGCAACGCTTTACGCTCACCGCGTGCCTAGCGTGCATTGCTTATCTACTGTTGTATTTTTCGTTTACGATTATTCCAATTGTTCCGTACCTTAAAGTTGATTTAGCATTGATTCCGATTCTATTTGGATTCTTTGTTTTAGGACCACAGTGGGGGTGTGGGGTAGTTTTCCTGCAAGCGGCCGTGTACTTTGTTTTAACGGGCCCCTCGGTTGGTCATTTGATTGGGGTTTTAAGTAATGTGTTGGCGGCATTGTCATTTTGCTTACCGTTTTATTGGACGATGCGGCCATGCGTGCGATGTGGAAAGCCTTCCTGGATGCGAGAGGGGCTGGCATTGGTAACCGGAACGGTAGTGATGACTGTTGTGATGGCCTTGGCCAACTGGCTGGTGTTAACGCCGTTATATATTAACGTGATTGGAATGCGTCTTGCGTTGCCGCTTCCTAAGCTAGTGTTGTTTGGGATTATTCCGTTTAACCTGATTAAGGGAGTAATCGTGGGAGGCTGCTTTGCGGTTTTATATCACTACACTGCCCGGTGGGTTTTGCGGGAGTGTCACCAGTTAGAAGAGTAATAGGATAGTAAATCATAACCGGTGAAGGGGACGTTAACTGCGACTCCGTCACCGGTTTTATGAACCCGTGACGTTAACGCGAAATTTGCGCTAGAATAAAAACAATTATAGTAGTTAATGGAGTGATTAGTATGGATCGTTTTGTTAAGTCGGCATGTGCTTCCGTACTGGTTGTATGAAACACTGGCGATGTTGGTTGAAGCGCACTACGACGAGTTTATTCAGGATGACTTGGATTACCAGAATGAATTAACGCAGTGGGCGCACGCTAGGATTCGTCAAGTTGACAAGGAGGGCCGAATAACTGGGGCGGCGTTAACAACGTACCTAACCAAACAAAACCACGCTATTGCGATCCACTTCAACGAACACACGCTGGACTTTATTTTGGAATTAGTCGCACGGGGAACCGAATTTTCCCGGTTAACGTTTAAGATGGCCCCAAACCTATAGGAGGATGAACAATGGTTAGTATGCGGCAACTTGCCCGGTTAGCCGGTGTTTCTCCGGGACTTGTTTCGCGGGTTTTGAATCATGATCCGACACTGGCGGTTGCCCCGGCAACCAAACAACGGATTCAGACCCTTGCAGCGCAGTATCACTGCGTTCCTGGTAAACGAGGACCCGGGAAAAAATGGATTAATTCACTGTGCGTTATTACAGCTGTGGCAGAAAAAGATGAGGTCTATGATGATTATTTTAAGGTCATTATGACCGGAATTACCACAGCCGCCCGGGAAAACGGGTTAAGTGTTAAGACCATTTATAGGTTGCCGGAAGGTCCGGAGATGCCGGACATTGAAAAGTACGCAGGGGTTATTATGATTGGCTCGATTGCACAAGAAGCGGTAGCCACCATTGCGGCCCGAAATATTCACGTTGTTTTAATTGATAACCAGGTGGTAACAGCGGATTATCCGGCCGTGGGAGTTGACTTGGCAGCGATGACCCGGGATGCACTCATGGTCTTTACGGCTCGTAACGTTACACCAGTCGGTTTTATCGGAAATACGGTTCGAGGGATGACGCTAGCGGGAAAGTTGGGTGTAGAGATTGCTGGTGGTCGGTTGGCGGAGTACCGCCGTTTTTGTCAGCAAACACAGCAACCCGTCTATAATATTTTAGGAGCGTGGGATCCTGCGTTTGGTTATAGAGCAGCCCGCCAGCTTTTGACCGCATCTCCTGAGATTAAGGCGCTCCTAATTGCCTCTGATCCGTTGGCACTGGGGGCATTACGAGCGGTGGCGGATTTGCATATCCGGGTCCCCGCTGACCTTGAAATTTTAAGTTTTGACGATCTGGATTATGCTCGGTACCTCGTTCCACGACTTTCGACGGCAAAGCTTCCTACCCTTGAGTTGGGCCGGCGGGCAGTGTCGCTTCTTTACCAGCAACTTACAACGGCGCAGGTTATTCCCGAACAAATTACGCTTCGGGGCGAGCTAAGGATGCGTGAAACAACGAAGGCAGTTCAAAAGAAGATGGATTAGAAGAGGTTGTGCTTGGGCGCGCCTCTTTTATTGTTTTAGATAGCGTGGTTTCTAATGAAGGGGAAAAAGCCAGTTAAGCTGAATGTTTGGCGCGGTTTTTCCGGTAAAATATTGCAGAATTAAATGAAAGCGTTATACTAAACACAAAAAAGTGTTTAAGAAAGAGTGATTACTTTGAAATTTGAAAATAAAGCGATGTTAATTACTTACCCGAACCGAATGGGAGCCAACCTTGCTGATTTAACCCGGTTACTTACGGGGCCCCTTGCCAAAGCTTTTGGCGGCGTTCATATTCTGCCATTTTACTATTCAAGCGGGGATGCGGGGTTCGCGCCGTACCGATATGAGGTTGATCCGCAGTTTGGAACGTGGGCGGACGTGGAACGGTTGGCGCAAAACCACTACCTAATGTTTGATTTCATGGTGAATCACCTTTCGCCTAAGTCGCCGGAGTTTCAGGATTTTGTGGCCCATCACCGGGAGTCTAAGTTTGCGGACTTGTTTTTGAGTTGGGATCAGTTTTGGCCAGCGGGCAGGCCAACTAAGGATGATGTTGACCAAATTTACAAGCGAAAGGATAAGGCGCCTTTTATGCCGGTACGGTTTGCGGATGGAACTACCGAAAAAATCTGGAATACGTTTGGCGACCAGCAAATGGATCTGGATGTTCGGACGGAAACGACGATGCGCTTTATTAAACAAAACCTAAAGCACCTTATCCAGCATGGTGCCAGCATCATCCGGCTTGATGCCTTTGCATACGCTGTTAAGAAGTTAGGAACCAGTGATTTCTTCGTTGAACCAGAGACGTGGCACCTGCTAGATCGGATTAAGGAAATGCTCATGGGAACGGACGTAACCCTGTTACCAGAAATCCACGAGAACTATACGTATAACGAGAAAATGCACGCCCATGGATACTTTAGCTATGACTTCGTTCTTCCAATTATTACCCTGCATGCCCTGTATTCCCACAAGGTAAAAACACTGGTTGACTGGTTTAACCAGGCGGATATGTACCAGTTTACGACTTTGGATACTCATGATGGTATTGGGGTGGTTGACGGGAAAGACATCCTAACTGATGATGAACTAGATTATACCGTTGACCAGTTGTATAAGGTTGGGGCGAACGTCAAACGGGCATATTCGAGTGCGAAGTACCATAACCTTGATATTTACCAGTTAAACACGACGTATTACTCAGCAACGGGAAATAACGATGCGGCGTACCTGTGTGCCCGGGCTCTTCAGATATTTGCTCCGGGAATTCCGCAGGTATACTACGTGGGGTTGTTAGCCGGTAAGAACGATACGACTCTCGTTGAACAAACCCGGGAGGGCCGGGACATCAATCGTCACTTCTACACGCTTGATGAGGTACACGCGGAATTGCGGCGACCAGTGGTGCAGAAGGTGCTGCGGTTGTTAGAATTGCGGAACAGTTGCGCGGCATTTGATTTAGAAGGCACAATTACAGCGGTGGCGGTGGACGATCATACAATGCAGGTAACGCGCATGAATCAAGCTAAGACGGCCCGGGCGATTCTCACCGCGGATTTAGCTCAGATGCGCTACACCATCGAAGTGAAGCAATAGTTTTTAAAATAAGCGCTCAAACTTTGTTAAACAATGGTATAATACGGGTGATTAAATTAAGGAGGAGTTTCACATGAAGATTATTGCCTATGGTATTCGTGACGACGAAATCCCGTACGTTGACGAATGGAAGCAGGCACACAGTGACGTTGAGGTTAAGATTGTTCAGGAACTGTTAACGATGGACACCGTTGACCAGTGCAAGGGTTTTGATGGATTAGTTTCATACCAGCAGAAGCCGTACACGGCGGAACTGATTGATGCAATGGGGGCAAACGGCATTAAGTTCTGGTCACTGCGGAATGTGGGAATTGATAACATTGATTTTGACGCTGTTAAGCGGAACAATATCGTGCTGACAAACGTTCCGGGATACTCACCGGAAGCGATTGCTGAATTTTCAGTTACCCAGGCACTTCGGTTACTGCGGAACACTAAGCAGTACGAAGCGAAGATGCGTAACGGAAACTTTATGTGGGCACCAGAGATTGCCGATGAGCTGAATGAAAAAACCATTGGGGTAGTTGCTACGGGTCGGATTGGCCGGTTTGCAATTCAGTACTTCCAGGGATTTGGCTGCAAGGTAATTGCTTACGATCTGTTCCACAACCCTGACATTGAAAAGCAGGGGTTATACGTTGATACGCTGGACGAATTATTCGCGCAAGCTGACGTTATTGACCTGCACGCCCCAGCTACCAAGGACAACTACCACATGATTAACGCCGATTCCATCGCTAAGATGAAGGATGGTGCTATTGTCATTAACACGGCCCGGGGTGAACTAGTTGATACTGAAGCACTACTGAAGGCCGTTCACGGTGGTAAACTAAGTGGGGCTGCGCTGGACACGTACGAAGACGAAGTTGGGAAGTTTAACAACGACTTCGGGAGTTTTGATGCTATTCCGGATGACGTGCTGAAAGGCATGGTTGAAGATGGCCGGATCCTTGTTTCACCACACATTGCCTTCTACACGACGACGGCTGTGCGGAACATGGTTCAGGTTGCTTTAAACAACAACAAGCAGCTAATTGAAAGTAACGGGGCAAAGGCTGACTTCATTGTTAAGTACTAAGCACCATTAGTTTAAAATAAATGAGAAGCTTCGACGAGGGTTGAGGCTTCTTTTTTTGCGCTTTTCACCCGGAAGGACCGGTGGTATGGTGGTACTAGCTATTATCATTAGTTGAACGGAGGTGCAGTAATGGCGTCAGCGTGGTTATTTTTCTTTAGTGCTACTCAGGGCAGGCGCCCGGCGGTGATTCGAAAATTGGTACGTAACCAGGCGACGAGTTCAACACTCTTTTGGGCAATGATTTACGGGCTGCTTGATTGGCAAAATACCATTCCGCACCTCGATGAGCAGCAGTTTACTGCGGCTTTACGGCGGGACCAGCACCAAGGGTTAGTGCGTGTCCAGGACGATGAATTGTTTTTGACTCCTAAAGGCAACCGTAAGCGCCAGGAAGTGGTTGCCCACCGCCTTGTTTTAACAACGCCTGAACTATTTCGGCAGGTCGCGGTGGCTGATTGGACCCAGATGGTACGTTTTTTAGTGCAGGTTGCTTCCGAGGCAAGTTACCATAACGTTAAGTACGTTGTGGCGACTGACCGGTTGCAGTTTAAGGTAACGCTGAAGCAGTGGTTGCGCGCTGGCCATTCGCTTGGCGAACTTCGGGATGTCCTCCAGTTATCCCTTGCTGCTGTTTTGAAGACATTTCCTACTAACCAGGCAGACTGTTATGCGCAAGGATTGGTTGGTCATGGGTACTACGGACACACGATTGCCCAGCGAGCGACGACACAGTTAACCGTTCAAGATGTTCAAGTGAATGATCAAAACGTTGCCCTTGCGCTATGGCAACGGTGGCAAAAGTGGCCGGCGGGAGCAGCGTTAATGACACCGTTTCGGCGGCCAGAACTAGCCCCATCACTGGTAACAACGGGGAGAATGATCACTTCCGGGATGTCTCTTGCAACGATTGCCCGGCGGCGGCATTTAAAAATGAGTACGGTGGCTGATCATGCGGTAATGCTTGCATTATACCAACCGGATTTTCCGGTAATGCAGCTATTAAGTGCGGCGCGAAGCGCTCAGTTAGATCAGCTAGCGCCAGCAGACTACGTTCATTGGGCTTACCGAGATGTGGTGGCAGCGGATGAAACCATTACTTTTCCGGAATTTCGGCTTTACCAGATTAGGAGGTGGCGGCGTGAACACGAGTGAAGTGGCGTTAACGGCGCAGTTAAACCAGCTGTTTGATTTTGATACGTTTCGACCGGGGCAATTAGCGGTGATTCAGGCGGTGTTACGGGGAAACGATACCCTCGCAGTTTTGCCAACCGGAACGGGGAAGTCGTTATGCTACCAGTTTATTGGGCGGATGATGGGGCGGCCGGTTATTATCGTTTCGCCGTTGTTATCATTGATGCAAGATCAGGTTGAACAGCTCCGTGCAGCGGGTGAAAAACGGGTAGTGGCGCTAACCTCAACGCTTACTCGGCAGGAGCGGGTATTAGCCTTAAAAACCCTTGCGGCTAACCGGTTTATTTACCTTGCTCCGGAAATGGCGGTGCAGCCAACAATTATTCGCCGGCTTAAAGCGTTGCATCCGGTTCTCTTTGTGGTGGACGAAGCCCACTGTATTTCACAGTGGGGCCCTGACTTTCGACCGGATTACCGGCGGTTAGGGCAGGTGCGGCATGCATTGGGAGATCCAACTACCCTTGCACTAACAGCAACTGCTTCTCCCCGGGTGCAGCAGGATATTGTAAAAACATTGCACTTGAGTAATCCCAGCGTTCAGGTTCATTCCGTGGACCGGCCCAATATTTTTCTTGCAGTTGAGGCGGTTGAAAGCGAAAAAATTAAGGAGGAGCGGCTCGTTGACTTAGTTCGGGCTTTTCAGGGCCCGGGGTTGGTGTATTTTGCAAGTAAGCGGCGGGCAAATGAGGTTGCTTGCATGTTAGAACAGCAGGCGGGCATTCAGGCTGCTGCGTACCATGCGGACCGGACGAGCGCTGACCGGGCAGTTATTCAGCAGCAGTTTTTACACCACCAACTTGACGTTGTGTGTGCAACGAGTGCGTTTGGGATGGGAGTGAATAAGGAAGATATTCGGTACGTTATCCATTACCATCTTCCTGCCGACCTTGAGAGCTACGTGCAAGAAATTGGGCGGGCTGGTCGGGATGGGAAGCAAAGTTTGGCAGTTTTACTGTATCAAACGGGCGATGAAACCATTCAGCAGCGGTTGGGGACGGCGAACCTGTTGCCACCGGCTGAAGTGCAGTTTTTAGCTGAACATCAGCACGAGGAGCGTTTCTTTCGTGACGAACAAACAGAGCTAGTGCGGACGTTGTTGGGGGTTGGAATGCGGCCAGCAGCGATTACGACGTACTTTGACCACCGGCGGCAAGAGAAGCAGCGGGCTCTTCGGGCAATGATGGAATACGTCCAAACAACCGGTTGTCGCCACCAGTTTATTACGGACTATTTTGGGGAACAAACCAAAATTACGCACACGGACCGGTGTTGTGCACCGATGAATAGCCCGGTTACTCCAGAACAGCTGGGAATGGTCACCCGTCAAACTGTAACGGAACCTACCGTGCAATCGGGATACGCGGCAATTCTGCAACAGTTATTTAATCTTTAAGAAATCGGGTACTAATTCTATGGTAGAATAGCAGTTAGCAAAGCTGAGGAGGCATTGTTGATGGCGCAGAATGATCAACACCAGCACGAGAAAAAACCATGGGAAAGTAATTTTGAAGGAAACCGGGATGAAGCGGGTAATTACTCCCGAACGGTGAGTCGGCGAAATACGCGGAATAATACGATGATTACGACGTCACTGTTAGTAATTTTTGTGGTGATTATTGTTGGAACCATTGCCCTGTATTTTGTTTCACAGCATTCGGCAGCAGCTCAGAAGCAAGCGCCACGGGTGGCGGTAAGCTCTCGGGTTCATGGTGATAAAAAAACGGCGAGCAAACCTAAAAGCATAAAGTATCACCATAAAACAACCCAGGAAAGTGCACAATCAGTTGTGGCTAGTTCCCAACAGCAACCCCAGAACAGCGCGCAGCAGAGTGGCGGTGAGTACGCTACCGTTCAAGCAGGCCAGGGGATGTACCGGGTGGCGGTCAATCATGGTTTAACGGTTGCTCAGTTAAAGCAGCTTAACCCTGGTTTAACGACGCTAAGCCCAGGGCAGCAGGTTCGGGTCCGGGAATAACCGGAAAGCTAAGGGTAAATTAATGATGGATTAAGGCTGGGGTGTCCGGAACACCGCAACCTTTTATTATTGAACGGAGGAAACAATGAAAAAGATACAAATTGCAATTGATGGACCAGCATCGGCCGGAAAGAGTACGGTCGCGAGGATTATTGCCCGTAAGTTAGGGTACGTATACTGTGATACGGGAGCAATGTACCGGGCAACGACCTATGCGGCCCAACAAGCGGGGATTGCATTTGATGATGACGCTGCGCTGAAGGCGATGCTTCCTACAATGAAACTGAAGTTTATTCCCGGAGAACCAGAGCAGCGAGTGATTGTTAACGGTACGGACGTTACGCGGACGATTCGTCTTTCGAAGATTACCAATAATGTATCAGTGGTTGCGGCCCAACCAAGTGTGCGGGCTGATCTTACCCAACGACAGCAAGAAATTGCCGCGGATGGTGGTATTGTGATGGATGGTCGCGATATTGGAACGACGGTTCTCCCGCACGCGGCAGTAAAGATTTTCCTTGAAGCTAGTGTTCATGAACGGGCACTCCGGCGGTTTAAGGAAAACCAGGAGAAGGGAATTGAAACGCCGCTTGCCGTGCTTGAACAAGAGATTGCGGCCCGGGATAAGAAAGACTCAACGCGGAAGATTTCGCCATTAACCAAGGCTTCGGATGCGATAACTGTAGATACAACTGCCATGGGGATTAATCAGGTTGTTGAGCGGATCTTGGAAATCGTTCGGAAAGCGACTGCTTAATAAATTTGTAAATTATGTTTGAAGTGTGACGCGAAATAAGATAAGATATAGTCTAGAGTTAGTCGTTAAGGAGGACACAGTCCATGAGTGAGACAGAAGCAAACAAGGATTTGTTAGAAGCTTTGAATAGCGTACATGAAGTTAAGGTTGGTGAAGTTGTTAAGGGGGAAGTTCTTGCCTTTGACGATTCAAACCAAGCGATTGTCGGGATCGAAAATACCGGCGTTGAGGGCGTTGTTCCTGCTAAGGAGTTCAACCTTAAGCCGGACGAGATTCAGGATAAGGTCAAGGTAGGGGATGTTTACGACCTCGTCGTTATCTCCAAGATCGGTTCTGACAAAGAAGGCGGCAGCTATCTGCTGTCACAGCGGCGTCTCGAAGCCCGGAAGGTGTGGGACGAAATTGAAAAGAAATTCGAAGCTGGCGAAATCATCAAGGCTCCTGTTACACAGGTTGTTAAGGGTGGTTTAGTTGTTGATGCTGGCGTTCGTGGTTTCATTCCTGCATCAATGGTTTCAGACCACTATGTTGCTGACCTTAACCAGTTTAAGGGTCAGGAACTTGAACTGAAGATTATCGAAATTGAACCGAGCGAAAACCGGCTAATCCTTTCTCATAAGGAAATCGCTCATGAACAGCGGGAAGCACAGAAGAAGGAAACGCTTAGCAAGTTGGTTGCTGGCGACATCGTTGAAGGGAAAGTTGCCCGGTTAACCAATTTTGGCGCCTTCATTGACCTTGGTGGGGTTGATGGGTTGGTTCACGTTTCAGAGATCGCCTTTGAACGGGTTGACAAGCCATCAGATGTGCTGAAGGTTGGCCAGGATGTTAAGGTTAAGGTTCTTTCTGTTGATCCTGAAAAGGAACGGGTTTCACTGTCAATCAAGCAGACGCTCCCGCAGCCATGGGATGACATTGACCAGAAGGTTGCTGAAGGGGACGTTCTTGACGGGACCGTTAAGCGCCTGACAAGTTTTGGGGCCTTCGTTGAAGTCTTTCCTGGGGTTGAAGGGTTAGTTCATATCTCCCAGATTTCTCATAAGCACATCGCGACGCCGAATGAAGTGCTAACTTCTGGTGAGAAGGTTAAGGTTAAGGTTCTCAGTGTCAACGCTGCAGATCACCGGTTAGCTCTGTCAATCAAGGCGCTTCAGGAAAAGCCTGCTTCTGAGGAAGATAACAGTAGCAATAACCGGGGAAGCCGTCGGGCATACCGGGACGAGCGCGTTGATCTTCCGGAAGAAAGTACGGGCTTTACACTTGGTGACTTAATCGGTGATGAGTTAAAGAAGAACAACTAAGCGTATTCAAGCGTAAATTTAGGCTGGTTCAGGAGCGGCTCGCTGTTGAACCAGCTTTTTTATTGCACCTTATATAGTGAAGGAGGGATTATGATGGCAAACCCTACGCTAGCGATTGTTGGCCGGCCGAATGTCGGGAAGTCGACGATTTTTAACCGAATTGCTGGGGAACGAATTGCAATTGTGGAGGATACTCCCGGAGTTACCAGGGATCGAATTTATGCTCACGGTGAATGGTTAGGACGAAAATTTAATATTATTGACACTGGTGGGATTGATATTGGCGACGAGCCATTTTTAACCCAGATTACCGAACAAGCCAAAATTGCGATTGATGAGGCGGACGTAATTGTTTTCGTGACGAGTATCAAGGAAGGGGTAACTGACGCTGATGAACGCGTTGCGAAGATTCTTTATCAGGCTGATAAACCGGTTCTTTTAGCCGTTAATAAGGTTGATAATCCGGAACTCCGAAACGAGATTTATGATTTCTACTCACTAGGCTTTGGGGACCCCGTTCCAGTTGCCGGAACCCACGGGATTGGAATTGGGGACTTACTGGATAAGGTCTGTCAGGCCTTTCCTGATGACCAAAAGCAGGTTGACGACCAGTCAATTAAGTTTAGCCTGATTGGCCGGCCGAATGTTGGTAAATCATCCCTGGTAAACGCAATTCTTGGGGAGAACCGGGTGATTGTTTCAAGCGTTGAAGGGACAACGCGGGATGCGATTGATACGAAGTTTGTTGCGCCCGCTGGAACCGAGTATACGATGATTGATACGGCCGGAATCCGGAAGAAGGGGAAAGTATACGAAAACACTGAAAAGTATTCCGTGCTCCGGGCAATGCAGGCGATTGATCGGTCTGATGTGGTCTTGGTTGTCCTGGATGCTGAAACCGGAATTCGTGAACAGGATAAGCACGTGGCTGGCTACGCGCATGAGGCTGGGCGCGGGATTATCATTGTGGTGAATAAATGGGATACCGTTGAAAAGAACGGTTATACCATGCATCAGTTTGAGCAAACGATCCGTGAAGAGTTTCAGTACCTAAGTTACGCGCCAATTGTGTTTGTTTCCGCCAAGACCCATCAGCGGTTAAATCGGCTCCCTGCCTTAATTAAGCAGGTGGATCAGAACCACTCCCGGCGGATTCAATCGGCCGTTCTCAACGACGTTTTAATGGACGCAATTGCGCATAACCCCACCCCGACAGAGAACGGGCGGCGGTTGCGGGTGTACTATGCAACGCAGGTTGCGGTCAAACCGCCTACATTTGTGATTTTTGTAAATGATCCCGAGTTGATGCACTTCTCGTATGAACGGTATCTTGAAAATCAAATTCGTGAAGCATTTGACTTTACCGGAACCCCGTTACACCTAATTGAACGAAAAAGAAAGTAAAAATCGTTAAGAGACCACGGTAAAAGGTTGTCACATTAAGGTTTGTATGCTATCTTTATACCCGAACAGTGGTTTTGTAATTGCTAGTTCAGATCCCAGCATGGGGTTAGCACGGGACAATGGTTCCATGGGAGGTGAAACACATGGCAAACAAGGCACAGTTAATCGAAAGCGTTGCTGAAAAGACGGGCCTCACGAAGAAGGATGCAACTGTTGCTGTTGATTCAGTATTCAGCTCAATCCAGGACTTCCTGAAGAACGGCGAAAAGGTTCAGTTAATCGGTTTTGGGAACTTTGAAGTACGGCAACGGGCCGCACGGAAGGGACGGAACCCGCAGACCGGTGCTGAAATCCAGATTCCTGCAAGCAAGGTTCCGGCATTCAAGCCAGGAAAGGCGCTTAAGGACGCTGTTAAGTAGTTCAGCCCTTAAAAACATATGACCTCTATCCGGTGGGATAGGGGTCTTTTTGTATTCTTTGAGCTAATACGGAGAATTCGCGAAGATTGTTCGCAATAGTACGAACTAAACGTAAATAATATCCCGATTTTTGTAAATAATGTTCGACTTTTGATTGACTTTGCCGGGACTGATTGCTATTCTTATGATGAATAAGGAGGGATTACCATGAGCGCAGAGATTAGTATTGTCATGGGGAGTTCGTCAGATTGGCCGACAATGAAGGCGGCTGCTACGATTTTGGATGAATTTGGGGTGGCGTATACCAAACATGTGATTTCCGCCCACCGGATGCCGCAAGAAATGTTTGCCTTTGCGCAGGATGCGGCTGGTAACGGGTTAAAGGTAATTATTGCAGGAGCGGGTGGCGCAGCCCACTTACCGGGAATGTTGGCGGCAAATACCGTATTGCCGGTGATTGGGGTTCCGGTTCAAACCCATGCACTAAGCGGGATGGATTCTCTTCTTTCGATTGTTCAGATGCCTGCGGGGGTGCCAGTGGCTACCACTGCAATTGGAACGGCGGGAGCGAAGAATGCGGCGTTACTTGCGTTGGAAATTCTTGGAGCAACGGATGCCGCTCTTTCCCAAAAACTCCAGAATTATCGCCGGCAGATGCATGATATGGCGGTAGAAAGCGAGGCGCACCTTGACTAAGATTTTTCCCGGACAAACGATTGGGATTATTGGGGGCGGCCAATTGGGACAAATGCTGACGTTTGCGGCTAAGCAGGCGGGATTTCGGGTGGTCATTTTGGACCCAACCCCTGCCTGTCCGGCGGCCCAAGGAGCTGACGAGCAGATTGTTGCTCCCTACGATGACCAAGCGGCCATTGAGCGTCTGGCAACTACGGCAGATGTTCTCACGTATGAGTTTGAAAACGTTGATTTGACTGCCCTTGAGGCGGTGAGTGACCGGGTAAGTATTCCTCAGGGAACCGAATTGCTTCGGATCACAAAGGACCGGGTTCGGGAGAAAACCTTCCTGCGGGATAGCGGGTTACGGACGGCTGCTTTTGCTCCGGTTAATTCAGAAAGTGAGTTGCAGCAAGCGGTGACGATAATTGGGCTTCCGGCTATTCTAAAGACCTGTGAGGGAGGCTACGATGGTAAAGGACAGGTAACGTTGCGGGCAGCCGCCGACCTGGAACTACCGGTTGTGCGTGAAATTCTCGCAACGGGCCAGTGTATTTTAGAACAAATGGTTGCCTTCACCTGTGAGTGTTCGGTAATGGTTGGACGCAGCGTTTCCGGGGAAGTTACTGTTTTTCCGGTAAGTGAAAACATTCACCGAAATCATATTTTACACGAAAGCATCGTTCCCGCCCGGATTAGTCCGGAATTACGTGATGAGGCCACGCGCGTTGCCCGGACGATTGCCGCAAAGTTGGATTTGTGCGGGATCTTAGGGGTTGAGATGTTTATGGGAAAGGACGGTCACGTTTACGTTAACGAGTTAGCGCCGCGGCCGCATAATTCGGGTCACTATTCCATTGAAGCGTGTGATTTTTCACAGTTTGCCGTGCATAACCGGGCGATTTGTGACTGGCCGATGCCAACGGTCCACCTGCTTCACCCGGTAGTGATGGTTAACGTGTTAGGCCAGCACGTTAATGGCGTGCGGCGCTTAATTGCGCTGAAACCGCAGTGGCATTTCCATGATTACGGAAAGGCTCAAGTGCGGCGGAACCGGAAGATGGGGCATTTAACAATATTAACGGATGATGTTGATGCGACGTTGGCGGAGATTGACGCGACGGGCGTATGGCAAGAAGAATAATAGAAAAGGAGAATAAAGATGATTGATCGCTACACCCGCCCGGAAATGGGGCGGTTATGGACGGATGAGAAGAAGTATGAGTGCTGGTTGGCCGTTGAATTAGCGGCGGATGAAGCCTGGGCTAAGTTGGGGAAAATTCCGGCTGCCGACGTTGAAAAATTGAAAAAGAACGCTAAGTTTGATGTGCAGCGAATTCAGGAAATTGAAGCCGTTACTAAACATGATGTTATTGCGTTTACCCGGTGTGTTTCGGAATCTTTGGGACCTGAAAAGAAATGGGTTCATTACGGGCTGACGAGTACAGACGTGGTTGATACCGCTCAGGGTTACCAGCTAAAACAGGTTAATGATTTATTGCGGGCAGATCTGCGGGAATTCCGTGCCGTTGTTGCCCGGAAGGCGAAGAAGTACAAGCATACGGTGATGATGGGCCGGACGCACGGAGTGCACGCAGAGCCAACAACGTTTGGGCTGAAGTTGGCTCGCTGGTATGCGGAAATTAACCGTGATATTGAGCGCTTTGAGCATGCTGCTGCCGGGGTTGAGGCCGGCAAGATTAGCGGGGCCGTCGGAACGTTTGCTAACATTGATCCGCAGGTTGAACAGTACGTTTGTGAGAAGCTCGGAATTCGGGCCCAGGACGTTTCTAGTCAGGTGCTTCCCCGGGATTTGCATGCGGAGTACCTTGCGGCCATGGCCCTGATTGCTACCAGTTTGGAAAACTTTGCTACTGAGATTCGGAGCCTCCAGCGGACCGAAATTCACGAAGTGGAAGAGCATTTTGCGAAGGGACAAAAAGGGTCATCGGCAATGCCGCATAAGCGAAACCCAATTGGTTCAGAAAATATTTGCGGGTGTGCCCGCGTCATCCGGGGCCACATGGTGACGGCTTTTGAGAACGTTGCGTTATGGCACGAACGGGATATTTCCCATTCTTCCGCTGAGCGGATGATTTTACCGGATACGACCGCACTATTAGACTACATGTTACACCGATTCGGTAAACTTCTGGATAATTTAGATGTTTTCCCGGAGCGGATGAAGGCTAACATGGACCAGACGCTGGGGTTAATTTACAGTGGCCGCGTGCTTAATAAGTTGGTTGAAAAAGGGATGAGCCGGGAAGAAGCATACGATACGATTCAGCCGAAGACAGCGAAAGCGTGGGCTGAAAAGGTGCCGTTCCGGCCGTTACTGGAGGCGGATCCAGCGATCACGGCCCGGTTGTCGACCGCAGAACTGGATGATGCGTTCGATTACCATTGGCATCTTCGGCACGTGGACGAAATTTTTACCCGTGTTGGGTTAGCCGAAGAGTAAGGGCTTTGGAAATGATGGCGCAAATAATCACCCCGGTTGATTTTTAGGCCATTTTGAAGGGATAAAGAGGTTAGGATGAGACCTAACCTCTTTTATTTTTAAAAATAAGTAACTAAGGTTAAGTGCAACACCAGTCGGCGATTTATTAGCATTGTTTTGTTATGGTTGCCACAAAATAGAATTTATGATACACTAATTTTGTCTTTAGAACTCGTAGCGGAGTGAGCAGCAATGCTCACTCTTTTTAATGCGACGGGTGATTTCAGGCAAAGGAGGGCCATTGTGAGCAAGAATGTTGTTGAAACGGTCACAGAACTGGTAACCCCTATTTTAGATGCCCACCACTTCGAACTCGTTGACGTTGAGTTCGTTAAGGAGGGAAAGGGATGGTACCTTCGGGTATTTATTGATAAGCCGGGAGGAATTAATATTGAGGAATGTGCTTTAGTCAGTGATCAGTTAAGCGAACAGTTAGACGAGTGTGATCCTGACTTGATTCCGCAGGCATATTACCTGGAAGTTTCGTCTCCCGGGGCTGAGCGCCCGTTGAAGAAAGAACGGGACTACGAACGGGCAATTGGTGAGTATGTCCACGTATCACTGTACCAGCAGTTTAACGGGAAAAAGGTTTACGAGGGGACGTTAATGGCGGTAGCACCAACGGAGTTAACCATAGAATATGCTGATAAGGCGCGCACTAAGACAATCGTCATTCCGCGAACCCAGGTTGCTCAAGCCCGCCTAGCAATTAAGTTTTGATACCGAGAAAAGAGGAATAGCAGTGAGTAAAGAACTACTAGATGCGCTCGATGTTCTTGAAAAGAAAAAGGGCGTTAAGCGCGAAATCGTAATCGACGCCTTAGAAGCAGCGTTAAGTTCAGCATACAAGCGGAACTACGGACAGGCTCAGAACGTGGCGGTCGATTTTGATGAGAAGAAGGGAAACGTGCACGTTTACGCCGTGAAAACGGTCGTTGACGAGGTAGCTGATCCCCAACTAGAGGTGAGCCTAAAGGATGCTTTAGATATCAATAAGGCATACGAGCTGGGAGACACGATTAAGTTTGAGGTGACCCCGGGTAACTTCGGGCGAATTGCCGCTCAGACTGCCAAGCAGGTTATCCTTCAGCGTGTGCGGGAAGCTGAACGGGAAAAGATTTATGATGAATACATTCAGTACGAGCATGAAATCGTAACGGGTGAGGTTGAACGGCAGGATTACCGGTTCATTTACGTTAACCTTGGTGACGTTGAGGCGGTAATGTCTCGGCGCGACCAAATTCCTGGCGAACAATACAACTCCCACGATAAAATCAAGGTGTACATCTACAAGGTTGATAACGCCACACGGGGGCCGCAGGTGTTTGTTAGTCGGGCTCATCCTGATTTATTAAAACGGTTGTTTGAACAGGAAGTACCAGAGATTTTTGATGGTACGGTTGAAATTAAGGCTGTTTCCCGTGAAGCGGGTGATCGGGCTAAGGTAGCTGTTTGGTCAAATGACCCGAACATTGATCCCGTTGGAACGTGTGTCGGACCCCGGGGTCAGCGGGTTCAGGGAATTGTCAACGAACTCCACGGGGAAAACATGGATATTGTTCAGTGGAGTGAGGATCCGGCGGAATTCATTGCTAACGCCCTTAATCCAGCAGATGTCTTGGAAGTGCGGTTTGATCCGGAAAATGAGCGGGCATGTACGGTAGTGGTTCCAGAAGATGAGTTATCCCTTGCAATTGGGAAGCGTGGACAAAACGTCCGGCTGGCAGCCCAGTTAACGGGGTATAAGATCGACATTAAGTCCGAAGAGGAAATGGCAGCACTTGATGCTCAGGCGGCTTTAGCGCCGGAAGAACCCCTTGATGAAGCGGAAGCTACGGATAATGCGGCAGAAGAAGCGGCCGTTGAAGAAGATTCGGACATCGTTACTGACGGCGATAAACAGGAGGACTAGCAATGGGACAACGGAAAGTGCCGATGCGTAAGGACATTGTAACCGGAACAATGTGGCCGAAGAAGGAACTTGTCCGGGTGGTCCGTAATAAGGAAGGCGAGGTTAGTATTGATCCGACCGGTAAGAAGAACGGGCGGGGAGCGTACATTGCGTTAGATGTTGACGTTGCGAAGAAGGCGCAGGCCGAACGGACGTTTGACCGGGCGTTTGGGGTAAAGATTGCCCCGGAGTTTTATGATGAACTGGTTGCGTACGTTGATCACCAGGTTGCCCGGAGGGAACTGTTCGGCGATGCCAAGTAACCAGATTAGTGGCCTTTTGGGGTTAGCCCGGCGTGCCCGTAAGTTAACGACGGGGACAAATCAGGTGCTAACCCGCGTTCGAGCACACACAACGTTTTTGGTTGTGCTCGCAAGTGATTGCGGAAACCGAACGAAGAAGACGGTGACGGATAAATGTCGTAGTTTTGGAATCCCACTTGTTACCCCGTTGACCAAAGCAGAACTTAGCGGGGCAATTGGACAGCAACGGAGCGTAGTTGCCGTTAACGATGCGGGATTTGCAAAGAAGATTACGGTACTTGCCCGGCAGGCTACAAACCAGAATTAAGACTACTCCTATAATCACAGGGAATAACCGCAGTGGGTAAATTTGACTATCCACACCTGAAAGCGGGATGAAAGGGAGAGTGAAGTTATGAGTAAGAAACGGATTTACGAACTAGCGAAGGAACTCAACGTTGCAAGTAAGGAAGTCCTTCAAGCAGCTAAGAGTCAAGGAATCAAGGTGGGTAATCACATGTCAGCTGTTACCCCGGACGAGGAACAGCGCATTCGGACGGCCGTGAAACCGGCCACTAAGAAGAAGGCGGTAAAACCGGCTGTCAAGAAGCGTTCTGCTGCAAAGAAGGTAACTAAAAAACCTGCTAACTCGAAGATCAAAACGGCCAAGAAAAAGTCAAGTACAAAGCCCAGTAACCAAAACGGTAAAGCGACTCCCCAAACCGCCAAAAAAAAGCGGCCGCAGGCAACTACAAGTCCCCGGAAGGACCGGCAACAGGGCGAAGAGGAGAGCAGTTATGGCCGCTCAAACCGTGACCGGCAAAACGACCGGAAGTTTAAGCAAAATGGTAAGCGAACGGGGAATAATAACCGCCGCTTTGGTAATAACCAGAACCGTTTTAGCAAGAAGAACCGGAAGAACAAAAAGTTCCGAAAGCAACAAAAGAAGCAACCGGCAACCCCGCGGAAGAATAAGCCGTTACCGGATACGCTCGTTTACACGGTCGGAATGAACGTAGCGGATATTGCTAAGAAGATCCACCGGGAACCAGCTGAAATCATTAAGAAGTTGTTCATGCTTGGCGTGATGGTTAACCAAAACCAGTCACTGGATAAGGACACGATTGAAATCCTGGCCGACGAGTACGGGATTAAGGCTGAGGAAAAGGTGGAGGTTGATGTTTCTGATATCGATAAGTTCTTTGAAGAAGAACAGAAGAACACGGACCACCTTGAAAGCCGGCCGCCCGTTGTAACGATTATGGGGCACGTTGACCACGGGAAGACAACGTTGTTGGATAAGTTACGTCACTCGAATATTACTGCCGGAGAAGCCGGAGGAATCACGCAGCATATCGGGGCTTATCAGATCAAGCGGAACGGCAAGACGATTACCTTCCTTGATACGCCGGGACACGCTGCTTTCACGAACATGCGGGCGCGCGGAGCAGATGTGACGGACATTACCGTGTTGGTTGTGGCTGCGGATGATGGAGTTATGCCGCAAACAATCGAGGCCATTAACCACTCTAAGGCTGCTGGGGTGCCGATTATTGTTGCGGTTAACAAGATTGATAAACCAGGTGCCAATCCGGACCACGTTATGGAACAGTTGACGGAGTATGAGTTGATTCCAGAAGACTGGGGCGGCGACACAATCTTCGTTAACATTTCGGCGAAGTTTGGCAAGAACATTGATGATCTGTTGGACATGATTTTACTTGAGTCCGAAATGCTTGAGTTAAAGGCCAACCCGGACCAGCACGGGGCGGGGTCTGTCATTGAAGCGCGGTTGGATAAGGGCCGTGGCTCAGTGGCCACTCTTCTGGTTCAACAAGGAACCTTGCACGTTGGCGATCCGATTGTTGTTGGAAACACTTACGGACGGATTCGGACAATGACGGACGCATACGGTAAGCGGGTAAAGAAGGCAACCCCAGCTATGCCGGTTGAGATTACCGGGTTAAACGATGTGCCGGAATCCGGCGACCGCTTTATCACGTTTGATGATGAAAAGACGGCGCGGGCTGCCGGTGAGGAGCGGGCTAAGCGTGCTCTGATGAAGGAGCGGAGCCAAGTTAACCACGTCACGCTTGATAACTTGTTTGATACGATGAAGGAAAACGACATGAAGAAGGTCGACCTGATTATCAAGGCCGATGTTCAAGGATCGGTTGAAGCCCTTGCTCAGAGTTTCCAAAAAATTGATGTGGACGGCGTGCGGGTTAACATTATTCATCAGGCCGTTGGGGCTATCAACGAAAGTGACGTGACACTAGCGGAAGCATCCAACGCAATTATTATTGGGTTTAATGTTCGGCCAACGCCCCTTGCAAAGGCCCAAGCGGAAAGCAGTAGCGTCGATATTCGGTTGCATAACGTCATCTACAAAGCCATTGATGAAGTTGAAACCGCGATGAAGGGAATGCTAGAACCGGTCTACAAGGAAAAGGTAACCGGCCAGGTTGAGGTGCGCAAGACCATCAAGGTTTCCAAACTGGGAACAATTGCGGGTTCTTACGTTACGGACGGTGTTATCAAGCGGAACAGCGGTGTTCGGTTGATTCGGAACGGCATCGTAATTTACGACGGCAAGTTATCCAGCCTCAAGCGGTTTAAGGACGACGTGAAGGAAGTTAAGGCCGGCTACGAGTGCGGGTTGATGATTGAAAACTACAATGATATTAAGGTTGGCGACCAGATTGAGGCCTACGTTATGGAAGAAATTCCGGTTGACCAGCGTTAGAAAACGGTGGTGAGAAAATGGTACAACAGTTTCGCGTTGGACGGCTTTCCCAGGAGATTCAGCGGGAAGTCACTGATATTTTGCAAAAGAAGGTGCGTGATCCTCGTGTTCAAGGAGTGACGGTCACGGGCGTTGATGTGACGGGTGACCTACAACATGCAACCGTCTATTACAGCATTCTGGATGATAAGGCGTCGACCGCCGCGAAGGTTCAAGCTGGCTTAGATAAGGCTACCGGGTTGGTTCGCGGTGAGCTTGGGCACCGGTTGAGCATTTATGTGACGCCGGAGTTGAAGTTCGCGCAGGATGATTCGGTTCGTTACGGTAATCGGATCGATCAGCTGTTGACTCAGCTTCATCAACAGGATAAGTAATCATAGGAGGCCCAAACGATGAAAATGAGCAGCGGGGAAGTAAGAAATCGTCTAGAACAGTTAGTAGTGGTTCAGCGAAGACAAACCCCTGCTTACTTTAGCGCCCAGTTTGTTCGTTTCGGGGCCGGTGATGTAAAGAAAAACAAAGAGGCTGAGACGGAAGTCCCAACCTCTTTTTGTGATTAATGAGGTGTGTTTTATGAACGGAATCTTACCCCTTTATAAGGAGCGGGGAATGACCAGCAACGACTGCGTAATGCGGTGTCGGCGTTTGTTTCATACGCGTAAAGTTGGGCACAGTGGAACGCTTGATCCGGCGGTGGCGGGGGTTTTACCCATTTGCATTGGCCACGCAACTAAGGTTGTTAACTACCTGATGGCTTCCGGCAAGGTGTATCAGGGGGAGTTGATTTTGGGGAAGGCGACGGAAACCGAGGACTTAGAGGGAAGTGTGATTGCCCAAAAACCGATTACAACGCCCTTTACCCCAGAAGAGCTTGATCATTCCATGGCGCAATTTTGTGGGACCATCACCCAGATTCCGCCGATGTATTCGGCGGTAAAGGTTAACGGGAAACGGCTGTATGAATATGCCCGGGCGGGGGAAAAAGTTGACCGCCCAGCCCGGCAAATTTACGTGGACTACTTTAAGCAGTTACGGTCAACGACCTACGATGCTGCTGCGCAAGAACAGCACGTTTTCTTTGAGGTTGCGTGCGGGAAGGGGACCTACGTTCGAACATTGGCGGTTGACCTTGGGCGAGCGTTGGGAGTTCCCGCGGTGATGGCCCGGTTAACCCGGATTAAGAGCGGTGGCTTCACCAGCGAGGAGACGGTGACGCTCGCTCAGTTGGAGGAAATGGATGCGCAGCAACGCCAAGATACGCTAGTTTCTGTGGATCACGCTCTGCGTACCCTTCCGCACCACCAGTTAACCACCAGCGAGTGGCGGCGGGTGCAAAATGGCGGTTTTCTTCCGGAAAGCCAGGTAACCACAGGGCAACCGGTTCCCCACGTTGTTTTACAAACCGGGCTGCGCGTCCGGGCGGTCTACTGTTATAATGAAAAGCAGCACCGGTACCAGCCGGAGCGGATGATTGATTTAAGTGAGTAGGTGATGGAATGGAGACGGTGGAGATTACGAGTGTGACGGACGTCACCCGGACTGCCGGTGCGCCGGTAGTGCTTGCACTCGGTTTCTTTGATGGTGTTCATCGGGGCCACCAGCGGGTGATTGAAGCGGCTAAGAAGGAAGCTACCCGGCGGCATGTTCGGTTAGGCGTGGTGACGTTTGATCGGTATCCGAAATTAACGTTTCAGGGTATGCGGTGGCACCCCTTCCGGTACCTGACATCACCTGCGCAAAAAGCTGCCCACTTTGCCGCCTTGGGGGCTGACGTAGAGTACATTCTTACGTTTGATGAAACCCTCGCGGAGATGGCTCCGCAGGATTTTGTCGATCGTTACATTGTGGGGCTGAATGCAGTGGCAGTGGTTGCCGGGGAGGATTATACGTTTGGAAATCCTCGCGTGGCTAATATGCGTACCCTTCCACAGTACGCGCAGGGCCGGTTTGATGTTTTACCAGTATCCCATCTCCTTCAGGATAACGACAAAATTAGCTCCACCCGGATTCGAAAAGCAATTGATGGTGGGAATGTGCAGTTGGCAAACCGGTTATTGGGGTATCCGTACGAAACGAACGGGTACGTTGTTCACGGGTTTGCCCGGGGGCGACGTCTGGGCTTTCCAACGTTAAACATCGCGGATGGGAACAACTTGCGCCTTCCAGCGATTGGGGTGTACGCCGTGCGGGTGAATGTGCAGGGAACCTGGTATAACGGGATGGCTTCGTTGGGACGAAACGAAACGTTTGGTGACCATAATGACGTGGTTCTTGAGATTAATCTGTTCGACTTTGACCAGATGGTTTACGGTCAGTTCGTGAGGGTGCAGTGGTTTGACTTTATTCGGAGGCAGCGGAAGTTTGCGTCTGCTGGTGAGCTGGTTACTCAGCTAAAGCAGGACCGGCAAACGATTCAAACGTGGTTTGCCCAGCAGAAGAAAAATTAAGCCAGAATATTGACGAATGCCAATCAATTTTGTATATTATAGGTGACTTAGCACTTAGCAATTATGAGTGCTAAGTGCTAAAAGAGGTGATTGTGGTGTTAACGGAACGTCAACTGTTAATTCTTGAGACGATCATAAAGGATTATACGGATGTCGGGCAACCAATTGGTTCAAAAACGTTGCAGGAGCAATTACCAGTCCATGTGAGTTCAGCAACAATCCGCAATGAAATGGCGGCGTTGGAGAAGAAGGGGCTAATTCGTAAGGAACATTCCAGTTCCGGACGGGTGCCCTCGATTAAGGGTTACCGGTACTACGTCGATAATATTTTAACGCCAGCTCAGGTTGACCAGCAGGCTCTCGCGGATATTCGTTCGTCCTTTCAGGGGGACTTTTCAAAGGTTGACGAAATTGTGGCGACGTCCGCCAACATTTTGTCAGACCTGACAAACTACACGACAATTACCCTGAAGCCGGAAGTGGAGGATGTCCTCTTAGAGGGATTCCGGATGGTTCCGTTGGGTAGTCAGCAGGTGATGGCAATCCTTGTTGCCAGTGACGGGACGGTTGAAAGTAAATTGTTCCAATTGCCTGCGGGCGTGACGGGTGACCAGGTTGAACCCGTGATGCGCATGATTAACGATCAGCTTGTTGGGGTACCGCTCCGGCAGATTCCGGCCAAGTTGACTGCCAACCTTGGCTTGATTGCCAAGTATTTCAAGCAGCCTGCCGGGATGGTTGATGTTGTGAGCGATATTCTGCAAAAGATTGCGCACGAGCAGTACTTTGTTGGTGGTAAGATGAACGTTTTCAACTTTGCTAACGATGGTGATTTGAATGAAGCCAAATCGCTGTATACGTTGATGGAGCGGGCACCGGAGTTATCTGACATTGTTGATCCCCAGGACAAGGATATCACCGTCAAAATCGGTGATGAGATGACGAACCAATTATTGCTGAATTATAGTGTGGTTTCAGCAACTTACGATGTTGACGATTACGGAAAGGGAATGATTGCTATTCTTGGGCCGACCAACATGCCGTATTCCAAGGTAATTGGTCTCTTAGGAGCGCTCCGGCAGGAATTAACGCGTAAGATGTTGAACTACTACCATAATTTTGACGAGTAGAAAAGGGGTGTTGACGTGGCAGCGGATAAGGAAAAAGCAAGCCAAGCAGCTACAACCGCTAAGAAAAAGGTTCAGGGTTCTAAGCACGATTCCCAAAAAGATGCAGCCGCTAAAAAGGTTGCTGCCCAAAAGAAGCCGACGACAAAGGATCAGTTGAAGGCAGCGCAAAAACAGGTTGCTCAGCTTACCAAGGAAAAGGATGAGCTGGAAGATAAGTACCTGCGGGCTGAAGCGGAAATGGCCAACATGCAAACGCGCTACAAAAAGGAGCAAGAGCAGCTGTTAAAGTATCAAAGCCAACGACTGGCAACTGCTGTTCTGCCGGTAATTGATAACCTAAACCGGGCCCTTGAGATTGAGGTGGATGATGAAGCATCCAAGAACCTCAAGCAGGGGGTTGAGATGGTGGTGAAGGATCTAAACAAGGCTTTTACCGATAACGAGATTACAAAGATTGAATCTCTTGGGAAAAAGTTTGATCCAACGCTCCATCAGGCAGTCAAAAGTGTTCCGGTTGAGGACGGCCAGGAACCCGAAACAATTGTCGAAGTGTTCCAGGACGGTTACATGTTAAAGGATCGTGTTTTACGACCGGCCATGGTTGTTGTTGCACAGTAATTTAAGAAAAAAGAGGTAAGGTAGATGTCAAAGATTATTGGAATTGACCTTGGGACAACGAACTCAGCAGTTGCTGTCCTTGAAGGTAAGGATGCAAAGATTATTACCAATCCTGAAGGAAACCGGACAACGCCGTCCGTTGTTTCCTTTAAGAACGGGGAAACACAGGTTGGCCAGGTCGCAAAGAACCAGGCGATTACTAACCCGAATACCGTTTCGTCAATCAAGCGGCACATGGGAGAAACCGACTACAAGGTTGACATTGATGGTAAGAAGTATACCCCGCAGGAAATTTCAGCCATGATTCTTCAGTACATCAAGGACTACGCGGAATCATACCTGGGGGAAGACGTGACACAAGCCGTTATTACGGTACCGGCTTACTTTAACGATTCTCAGCGGCAGGCTACAAAGGATGCCGGCAAGATTGCTGGGTTAAAGGTTGAGCGGATTGTCAACGAACCAACGGCTGCGGCATTAGCCTACGGGCTTGATAAGCTGGATAAGGACGAAAAGATCCTTGTGTTCGACCTTGGAGGGGGAACGTTTGACGTTTCCATCCTAGAACTCGGCGATGGGGTCTTTGAAGTGCTCTCCACGAACGGGGATACCCACCTTGGAGGGGATGACTTTGATAACAAGATCATCGATTGGATGGTCGCCAACTTCAAGGAAGAACATGGGGTTGACCTATCCCAGGATAAGGTTACGCTGCAACGGATGAAGGAAGCTGCCGAAAAGGCGAAGAAGGACTTATCCGGAATGTCTGAGACGCAGATTTCACTGCCGTTTATCGCTTCTGGTGAAAACGGTCCGCTGCACCTGGACATGACGTTAACGCGGGCAAAGTTCAACGAACTGACCGCCGACCTGATTGATCGGACGAAGGTTCCAGTCCGGAACGCCTTGAAGGATGCCGGCTTAACGAACAGTGACATTGACGAAGTCATTCTGGTAGGGGGTTCTACGCGGATTCCGGCCGTCAAGGAAGCCGTTGAAAAGGAAACCGGTCACAAGCCAAACGAGTCAGTTAACCCGGACGAAGCGGTTGCTTTAGGGGCTGCCATTCAGGGGGGCGTGATTACCGGAGACGTGAAGGACGTTGTTTTACTTGACGTTACACCACTGTCCCTTGGAATTGAGACCATGGGAGGGGTCTTCACCAAGTTAATCGACCGGAACACGACGATTCCAACCAGCAAGAGTCAGGTCTTTTCAACTGCGGCTGATAATCAGCCGGCCGTTGACATTCACGTGCTGCAAGGTGAACGCCCGATGGCTGCAGACAACAAGACGCTTGGGCGTTTCCAGTTGACGGACATTCCGCCAGCACCGCGTGGCGTTCCGCAAATTGAGGTTAAGTTTGATATTGACAAGAACGGAATCGTTAACGTTTCAGCTAAGGATCTTGGAACTAACAAGGAACAGAAGATTACCATCAAGAGTTCATCAGGTCTTTCCGACGATGAAATCGACCGGATGGTAAAGGAAGCTAAGGAAAACGAAGCGGCTGATAAGAAGCGGAAGGAAGAAGTTGACTTACGGAATGAAGTTGACCAGTTACTCTTCCAGTCTGAAAAGACCTTAAAGGAATTAGACGGGAAAGTTTCTGAAGATGAGGTCAAGAAGGCTAAGGATGCCCGCGAAGCCCTGAAGAAGGCGCAGGAGTCTAACGATATAGATGCTATGAAGAGCAAGAAGGACGACTTGACTAAGATTATTCAGGACCTGTCAGTCAAGCTGTATCAGCAGGCTCAGCAGGCACAGAATGCGGCTGGTCAGACTGATAGCAACGCTACCGGAAATTCAACTAACGGTGGAAATACCGACGACAACACGGTTGACGGCGACTTTAAGGAAGTTGACCCGGACGATAAGAAGTAAACGCTGATTTGAGTGGTTGCATTCCAGGGGGGTGGCAGAGGCCACGCCCCTGGTTGGTTTTAATGGAGGAAGAAAATGGCTGAAAGTGATCCGTATAAGGTATTAGGCGTTGACCGGGATGCCTCGGATGCCGAAATAAAAAAGGCGTACCGGCGGCTTTCTAAGAAATACCATCCGGACTTGAACCACGAACCAGGCGCAGAAGAGCGGTTTAAGGAAGTTAACGACGCCTATGATATTCTTGGCGACCCGCAAAAGAAGGCCCAGTACGATCAGTTTGGGTCAACCGGACAGCAGTTTAATGGTGGTGGCGCCGGTGGCTTTGGCGGGGCCAACTTTAACGGTGGGTTCGGCGGTGGCTTTGATGACATCTTTAATTCATTCTTTGGCGGCGGCCGAAGCGCAGCCCAGCAGGCTACCGCACCGCGGCAGGGTCGCGACTTGCAATACGAGATGCATCTAACCTTTAAAGAGGCTGTCTTCGGGAAGAAGACGGACATCGAATACACCCGCGAAGATACGTGTAAGGACTGCCATGGAACGGGTGCGAAACCGGGAACTTCACCGGTAACGTGTTCCCGGTGTGGCGGTCGCGGCTTCATTCAGGTTCAACGGCAAACCCCGCTTGGTCAGATGGTTTCCCAGCAAGAATGTAACGTGTGCCACGGAACCGGAAAGGAAATCAAAGAAAAGTGTCCAACGTGTGGGGGCAGCGGTCACGTCCGGGAGCGGCACGCCATTGAAGTCACCGTGCCGGCCGGCGTTGAGGATGGTAACCAAATGCGGCTTCAAGGCCAGGGTGAAGCTGGTGAGAACGGTGGGCCGTATGGGGACCTCTACATCGTATTCCGGGTTGCCCCAAGCAAGCAGTTTAAGCGTGACGGAGCGGAGATTTACCTTGATCAGCCGATCAGCTTCGTGCAGGCGGCGCTGGGAGATGAGATTAAGGTTCCAACCGTTCACGGGGATGTTGAGTTGCGGATTCCAGCAGGTACCCAGACCGGAACGACTTTCCGGCTGCGGGGCAAGGGCGCACCGCGGCTACGGGGAACCGGCAACGGGGACGAACAGGTGACCGTCCAGATTCAAACACCAAAGAAGCTTTCCAAGAAGCAAAAGGAAGCACTGCGAAACTTTGCGGTGGCCTCCGGGGAGAGCGTGGCGAGCGAATCGTTGTTTGAACGGATTAAAAATAAGATCAACAAGTAGTGTTCTGTCCCCCTAGCGTTTCCTAGGAATAAATGCTAAAATGGTTGCTGTTAGCCTAGCGCTAGTAGAATATATTCGAATAGTTTGGAGGTTAGACGCATGCGTGAACATATCACATTAGAGTGCACAGAATGTGGTGAACAAACGTACCTTTCAAGTAAGAATAAGCGGAACAATCCGGACCGGATTGAACTGAAGAAGTACTGCCCAAAGCAGCGGAAGGTTACGTTACACAAGGAAACGAAGTAAATAACGAGGGGACCGTAATGTTGATTACGGCCCCCTTTGTGGTTTTTAAGGAGAAAATGATGGATAAAAAAACGGCCCGGCGCCGGCAACTTGAGCAAATTAGCATAGCAGTGCGGACAGGACAGCAGGATTGCGACGAAAAGGGTATTTTAGCCCACCTGTACCAATCACCGGAATGGCAAAGTGCCCAAACAGTCGGCGTGACGATTAGTAGCGGCACTGAGCTGGCCACCCAACCCATTATTGAGCATGCGTTAGCAGAAGGTAAACGGGTGGCAGTGCCGCGGTGTTTACCCCACCGCCGAATGGCGTTTTGGGACTGTCAGCAACCAGAGATAACGTGGCAGCAAAGTCCGTTTGGGGGAATCTGGGAGCCGCATACAACACAACCGGCGCTTGCCAAGGAGGCCATCGACCTCATCGTGGTCCCGGGGCTGGCGTTCAGCTTGCAGCATGATCGGTTAGGATTTGGTGGGGGCTACTATGACCGCTACCTGCAGGACTATCCGGGCGTAACGGTGGCCTTAATGGATACTGCCCGCCAAGTAGTCCAAGCTGATTGGCCCGTGGACCCGACTGACGTGCGGCTTAAACTTTTGATTGGGGTGAATGGGATTGACCGAAACGTGGCGGAATAAACCACTGGTGACTGATCTGTTGATTGGAATCAACGTGGTGGTTTTCATTGCGATGGTACTTGCGGGAGGACCGACGAAGCCGCAGGTCTTGGTAGCCTTTGGGGCAAAAATCAACCAGCTAATTAATGTGGGTCAGTGGTGGCGGCTGGTCACGCCGATGTTTTTACACCTGGGAGTGCAGCACATTGTGTTAAACATGGTGACGCTTTATTTTTTGGGTGTGGCGACCGAACCACTCTTCGGCCACTGGCGTTTTCTAATAATTTACCTGGGGAGCGGAATAGCAGGTAATATTGCCAGTTACTTTTTTACGCCGGCCGTTTCGGCAGGGGCCAGTACAGCCATTTTCGGCCTGTTTGGTGCGTACCTGATGTTGGGTGTGGCGTTTTACGAGCAACCGGGAATCCGGCAAACGGCCCGAACTTTTCTAACGTTGGTCTTGCTTAACGTGGTGTTTGATATGTTTGGTAGTGGAATTGACCTTGCAGGGCACCTTGGTGGTTTGCTTGGTGGTTTTTTACTGGCGTATGTGTTGGCGGCTCCCCGGATTGGCCGGGTGCCTCGCTGGCAGCGGGGGTTAGCGTTAGTGGCATTAGGGGTAATCGCGGTAATTGCCGGCTATGGGTTGATGATGAAAGCGGTCTAATCTGCGGTTTATTCAGCGCCGGCGGTATGCTATAATGCTACCGTGTTGCCTTGGCAGAATGAGTGCAGTAAGGGGGCGAGCAGGATGAAAACCCTGTACGATGTCCAGCAATTATTAAAACAGTTTAATGTCTTTGTCTACGTGGGCAAACGGTTATGGGACATCGAGTTAATGGCCTTAGAACTGGATCACCTGTACGAGGCGGGCGTGGTTGATAAGCAGACCTTCGTGAAAGCGAAGCTCGTGTTGAACCGTGAGCATGCGGTTGAGGAGAAGCGCGAGCAGGCCAAGCAGAATTAGGCAGGAGGCATACAAAAAGATGGAAAAGAAGCTCATTGGGGTTGATTTGGGCGGAACAACGATTAAGTTTGCGATCGTTACCAAGGATGGCGAGATTCAGCAGAAATGGAGCATTGAAACCAATATTTTAGATGACGGCTCCCACATTGTGCCGGACATTATCGAATCAATTAATCACCACCTGGATATGTACAACATGACCCCGGATGACTTTTACGGTATTGGGATGGGGACGCCGGGAACGGTTGATATCGCGGCCGGGACGGTGGTCGGTGCGTATAACCTGAATTGGCGGACCATCCAAAACGTGAAGGAAAGTATTGAAGCCGGGACGCGGATGCCGTTTGTGTTGGATAACGATGCGAACGTTGCCGCCCTTGGTGAGCGCTGGATGGGCGCCGGCGAAAACGCCAACGACGTGGTCTTTGTGACTCTCGGAACCGGGGTCGGTGGTGGAATTATTGCTGACGGTCACCTCCTCCATGGAATGCGGGCTGCCGGGGAAATCGGGCACATCAACGTTGAACCGGAAGGCTACCTGTGTACGTGCGGCAACCACGGTTGTTTGGAAACGTACGCTTCTGCAACTGGGGTGGTGCACATCGCCCACGATATGGCGGAAGAATATGCTGGCAATTCCGAACTCAAGAAGATGAGTGATGCGGGGGAAGAGGTTACGTCTAAGCTGGTCTTTGATCTGGCAAAAGAGGGCGACCCACTCGCTAAAATGGTGGTCGATAAGGTATGCCATTACCTGGGGATGGCTTGCGCGAACATTTCAAGCATCCTTAACCCCGCCTATATCGTGATTGGTGGCGGTGTTTCGGCGGCTGGTAAGTTCTTGCTGGATCAAGTTGAGCACTATTTTGAGCACTATGCCTTTCCGACAATTCGGGAAACGACGCAGTTGCGGCTTGCCCAGTTAGGAAACACGGCTGGGGTTCTCGGGGCAGCTTCACTGGCACTTCAGTTTGTTGATTAGGAAGAGGGATTGTTGTGAAATCATCAATTTGGATTTGGATTGATATTATTTTAATTGCGCTATTGGCGTGGATGTTCATCGGCCCGTGGCTGAGCACGTTAAACGCCAAGCGCTACGCAAAGTTGCTGGAAAACGACGAGTTTAAAAAGGGGCTCCACACCGCGCAGGTGATTGACGTACGTGAAGAGCGAAGCTTCAAGAAAAAGCACATTATGGGAGCACGGAACATGCCGTATTCCCAGTTTAAGCTCTTCATCAGCGCTTTGCGGAAGGACCGGCCCGTCTACATTTACGAAGACGGGAAAACGCTAGCCGTAAAGGTGGCCAAAAAGCTCAAGAAGGCGGGCTTTACTGATCTGGCAATTCTAAAGAACGGCTTTAGTGACTGGGACGGTAAGGTTAAGACCGGGCACTAGGACGTGTGAATTTTAGGTTAAAGGACTGATTTCCACCTAAGGGATATCAGTCTTTTTTAGTATTAAGGATTGTATTATTTATGCAGTTAATTATAATTAAATTAATAATAAATGAGAACCGCTCACATTAATTAAATGGCTAGCCGTTAATGAAAAGGGAGGAAAGTGTAATGAAGGTACATGCGTTAAGGGTAAACAGCGTATTTCAATTCTTCCACTATCTTTTTCATCAAATCGGATTAGTAAAACTAACCTTAGCAGCCTTAATTATTACTTTGTGTGACGTCGGTATTTGTAGTCAACCGTTCATTTTAGCACGGATTATGCGGCACCAAACGGTTGATTACAGGATGTTGCTATTGTTTGCGGTAACGCTACTCCTTCCGGCAGTTGTTAATTTTATTACTAGTTTTTTGGTACAAATGGTGCGGAAGTATTCTAAATTAACTGTTTTTCACTTTCTAACCCGCCAACAGTATGAATATTTTTTGGGATATAAGGACGCAGCCCTTGAAAGTATTGTGAGCGAAATTTCGCTATCCTTGCGGCGAATTATTCACGACGTATTAAATAATCTATTAAAGTCAACGATTACGCTAGTCGTTTATGCCATTGCGTTAGCAACGATTAATGCTTTTTTAGGAAGCGGATATATTATTCTTTTCATTTTGTACTTGTTAGGATCGATTTTGTTATCCCGTCAAAATAAAAGGGGAATTAAAGATGCGCTCAATAGTAAGATCATTGCTGACCAGCAATTGGATGATTATTTAAAAAACAAAAACACTGTTTATTCATATCGTTCCTTTGCATTTGAGGGTGATGCCTATCAACAAGTCCTTGAAAGTGAACGTCAAGCATACAGTAGGGTTCAAGGGCGGATTGATCGGCTGAATATGGCACAACAGTTCCTATTAACGTTGTGTGTAATTTTATTGTTTGGATGGGGAAGCATGGTAACAAGGGGAACAGTTCAGGCAATTACCCTTATTTTGGTAATTGTGTATTCAATTATGAATTTATCGCATTTTGGGAGTGATTTACTTGCCGGAATGGAGCTTTTCGGCCGCTTAGTCGAAGCCTTACGGCAGTTGAACTTTAATATGATTGATTTGAATCAGAGTTCTTCAGTAAAACAGGGTGGAACAGCTGAAATCCGCTTACAAAATGTTTCCTATCAGTATAAAAAGGGGGAGCCACTTTTAGATGGATATACCGCACGGTTTCCCCTCAATGCGTCAAGCGCGTTAGTGGGCGTTAATGGAGCGGGAAAGTCAACAATCCTTAAACTAGTTGCGGGAATTTTAACGCCTGCCAAAGGAAGTGTTTTGATTCCCCGGCAAATAAAAGTTACGTATGTTAATCAAGATGCTGTGCTGTTTAACCGGAGCATTTACGATAATATTGCGTACATGAACAGCGAAGTCGATGAGCAACAGGTAGTGAAGATGATGCGGTATTTTGACTTTTCGCCCAAGCTCATTAGCGGATTTAAAGAGCAAACAAGCGGGGAACTGATTAATTCTTTGTCCGGGGGTGAACGGCAGAAATGTTTAATTATTCGCGCCCTTTTATCTTCGGCGAATGTCATCCTGTTTGATGAAATTACCAGTGGGCTTGATCAGAAGGCAACGCATAAGTTTTTCAAACTACTTCAAAAATACCAATCGTCAAAAACGTTCATCTGTGTCACTCACCGTGAAAATGAGTTGGGGTACTTTGATCGTCAGGTTCAGGTTTGATTAAATATAGCAAGAAGCGGACTAGTAATTACTAGCCCGCTTCTCTTTCTAGTTATGTGCTTTTCTTAGCCCTGGTGGGCTGAACGGCTCTTCCGTAAAGCCCGCTTCCGGTGCTCGTCTAAAACGGCTTCCCGTTCTTCAATCGGGTCAACGACCGTCTTCTTGAAGTAGTACGCGCACCCGGCTAATGCTCCAAGCGTTGCGCCAACACCAACAACAAATCCTTTACCAAATGTCTTCATTAAGTCCACCTCACTTTGCTTCGTTCCGTTACCCTTATTATGGCGGATTGGCGGAAAAAATACTAGGGAATACGCTTAAAATTTCTCCTAAAATGGTATAATGCGGGTTAGAATTTAACCGGAAAGAGGTGGGCGGATGAAACCGAAAGTACTGTTAATTGTGGGCCCGACCGCGGTGGGGAAAACGGCGTTGTCGTTGGAATTGGCCCAGCGGTTTGGCGGGGAAGTCATCTCTGGTGATTCAATGCAGGTGTACCGCCACCTCGACATTGGGACGGCTAAGGCCACGCCGGCAGAGCAACGGGTCGTGCCCCATCACCTAATTGACATTGTGGCCGTAACGGACCGGTACTCCGTGGCGGACTTCATGCACGAAGCGACTTGTCAAATCAACGCAATCACGGCGCGGGGCCACCTACCGCTCTTAGTTGGAGGGACGGGCTTTTACCTGCAGGCGCTGGTGGATAACCTAACACTGGGAAACGACCATTATACTGACGATACAATCCGGCAAAAATGGCATACATACGCGGCAGCGCACGGACGGCAAGCGCTATGGGACCAACTCAATGCCGTGGATCCGCCGGCAGCCACTAAGATTCCGCCCAATAACGAGCGGCGGGTGATCCGGGCACTGGAAGTTTACGAGCGGACCGGGCAGCGGTTTTCTGCCCAGCAGGCGAACGCGGCCTTGTTTGACCCGTACATTATCGGACTAACAACGGCACGCGAAGTATTGTATGCACGCATCAATGCCCGTGTCGACGCGATGGTTAAGGCGGGCTTAGTCGATGAAGCGCGGTGGTTGTACGAGCAGGGCGGCGCCAATTTGCCAGCCGGGAAAGGAATTGGCTATAAGGAGCTTTATCCGTACTTTGCGGGGCAGGATTCCCTGGAGGATGCGGTGGCATTAATTAAGCGAAATTCGCGCCGGTATGCGAAGCGGCAGTTAACGTGGTTCCGTAACCAGATGACGGTGCACTGGTATGACTTGGTAGCCCACCCGGAGCAGCAACAGCAAATTGAAGTAGACGTTAAGCAGTGGTTACAAGATGGAGTGAAGTAGATGAAAAATTGGATGGCCGGCTTGCCGGTAACGTTACAGGACATGATAAAAGAAGTTGATCAGCAGATTGCACCGCGGCTGGCGGAAATTGACGAACAAGTGCTCTACAACCAGCAGCGTGTGTTGGATTTGTACCGTGAACACCACGTGGCGGAAGAGGATCTCGTAGGTTCGACCGGGTACGGCACGGATGATATCGGGCGCGATAAACTCGAGGCAATTTTTGCCGATTACTTTCAAACGGATGACGCGTTAATCCGGCCGCAGTTGGCAACGGGCACACACGCCATTTCCACCGGACTTTTTGCGTGCTTACGGCCGGGGGATACATTATACTACATGACCGGGACGCCGTACGATACGATTCAGGAGGTCATCGGGATTGCCGGCGATAACCCGGGGACAATGAAGGACTTTGGCATTGACTTTGACACAACGGAGCTCTTGTCAAACGGAAAGGTGGACTACGATGGGGTGGCCGCAAAGCTGCGGGCCAACGACCACATCAAGGTGGTTGCCATCCAGCGGTCCTGCGGGTACGCGACCCGGGCCAGCTTTACCGTGGCGGAAATTAAGGAAATGATTGCCTTTGTCCGCCAGCTTTTGCCCAACGTCATTATTTTCGTGGATAACTGTTACGGCGAGTTTTCGGAGACGGAGGAGCCGACATTCTACGGAGCTGACCTTATGGCGGGATCGTTCTTTAAGAACGCTGGCGCCGGGTTCGTTAAGTCTGGTTCGTTTTTGGTTGGCCGGCAGGATCTGATTGATGCGTGTGGTGCGCGGTTGATGGCGCCCGGGATTGGCAAGGCCGAAGGGGCGACATACGCGTACATGCGCGACTACTTTGAGGGCTTCTTCATGGCACCGCACACGACGGGCGATGCCATTAAGGGGGCCATCTTTGAGGCGGCGCTCCTTGAAAAGATGGGGCTGGATGTTAGCCCGAAGTGGGACGAGCCGCGGACGGACATTGTCCAGAAGGTGATTTTTGGCAAACCAGAGCCGATGATTAAGTTCTGCGGGGCCATTCAGCACCATTCCGCGCTGAATGCCTTTGTTGACCCGATTCCAAGCTACATGGATGGCTACGAGGACAAGGTTATCATGGCATCGGGAAGTTTTATCGAGGGTTCAACGATTGAGCTGTCGTGTGACGGTCCACTGCGTGAACCGTATTGCCTGTACATTCAGGGGGGCTTGGCGTATGCCCACATTAAGGTGGCGGTAGCTCACGCGGTGGCGGAAACCTTTTTTGCCCCCGAACAGTAATCTGTGTTAGAAAAGCTAACGTGAAACGTTGACTTATATTAGGGGGCTTGCTATGATAGGCACATACGAGGAGGAAGGATATGCGTGAGAAGGAACTACGGCGTTCACTTGCCGTCCTACCGATTGGAACAGTAATGAAGCTGACGGACTTGTCTGCCCGGCAAATTCGCTACTACGAAGAACACCAGCTGGTCGTGCCACAGCGAACGGAGGGAAACCACCGGATGTACTCGCTTAACGACGTTGACCGGCTCCTCGAGATTAAGGATCTGTTGCACGATGGGTTTAACATTGCGGGGATTAAGCGGGTGTACGCTGAGCAGGAGCAAAAACGCCGGCGCCAGCAAGCGAAGTTGCAGCAGTCGTTGTCTGACGACGAGATGCGGCGGATTCTCCGGCAAGAATTCATGAACATCGGCGGGATGAATGAGGGCGCTGAGCAGCCTTTCCACCACAGTCTTCGGCCTTGAAAATAAAGGAGCGATAATCGCATGGTAAAGCATAATTACACGAAGGACGACATTCGGCGCATTGCTAAGGAAGAAAACGTTCAGTTTCTCCGTCTTATGTTTACAGACCTGTACGGGACGATTAAGAACGTGGAGGTCCCGGTGAGTCAGTTAGATAAGCTGCTGGACAATAAGCTGATGTTTGACGGTTCTTCAATCGACGGGTACACCCGGATTGAAGAGAGTGACATGTGGCTGTACCCGGACCTGTCAACGTGGATGATTTTCCCGTGGGACAGCGAACACGGGAAGATTGCGCGGGTGATCTGCAAGGTGTACAACGCCGACCGGACCCCGTTCATGGGTGATCCGCGGAATAACCTGATGCGGGTGCTTGACGAAATGAAGAAGTTAGGCTTTACCGATTTCAATATCGGGCCGGAACCGGAATTTTTCCTCTTTAAGATGGACGAAGACGGTAACCCAACAAAGAAGCTCAACGACCAGGGAAGTTACTTCGACTTAGCTCCGGTGGACTTAGGGGAAAACTGCCGGCGGGAAATTGTGTTAGAACTCGAAAAGCTTGGGTTTGACGTGGAAGCTTCCCACCACGAAGTCGCTCCTGGCCAGCACGAAGTCGACTTTAAGTACGCTGATGCCCTCCACGCCTGCGACAACATCCAGACGTTCAAGTTAGTGGTAAAGACCGTTGCCCGGAAGCATGGTCTCCACGCAACGTTCATGCCAAAGCCGCTGGCCCAGGTAAATGGTTCGGGGATGCACATCAACATGTCACTCTTCAAGGGTGACCAGAACGTCTTCTTTGATGAAGAGGGCGCCGACCAGCTGTCTGACGAAGCCCGCTGGTTCCTTGGTGGTTTGCTGAAGCACGCCCGGAACTTTACGGCCGTTACAAACCCGATTGTTAACTCCTACAAGCGGTTAGTACCAGGCTTTGAAGCCCCGGTTTACGTTGCTTGGTCTGGGCGGAACCGGTCACCGCTTGTGCGGGTGCCGATTGCCCGGGGGATGGGTACCCGGCTTGAACTTCGGAGCGTTGACCCGTCAGCTAACCCGTACCTGGCGATTGCAGCCATCTTGTCAGCTGGGCTTGACGGATTGAAGAACAAGATTGAGCCTGCTGCCGCAGTTGATCGTAACATCTACACGATGACGGACGAAGAGCGGGCTGCAAATGGCATTGTGGACCTGCCGTCAACGTTACACAACGCCTTGAAGGAACTCCGGAAGGACGACGTGATTAAGGATGCCCTCGGCAGTCACCTGTACAACAACTTCGTGGAAGGTAAGAAGATCGAGTGGGACGCTTACCGGCAGCAGGTAAGTGACTGGGAGCGTAAGCAGTACTTCCAGATGTACTAAAAAGCGATTAACGTAAAAACAAACCCCGCAGCCATGTGCTGCGGGGTTTTATGGTTTTAACAATCATCCTAAGCTAGTGCTTACTTGGACTGGTTAGGTTGTTGCGGCTGACTCGGACCAAGGTCCTTATAAATGTTTTCGATTGGCTTCATCAAGCTGCTATTAATGTCGTTTAGTAGTTGGTTGAGGGCTTGTTCGGCTTCCATCAGGCTCTGAACTGGCTTCATGTCTTGCATTTGTTTGGCAAGGTTCTCAAGCTGCTTGAGGTCGTCTTCATTGGGCTGTTGGCCCGTCATTTGGTTAGTCCGCATCTTGGCTTGTAAATCCATGAATTTCTTGTAGGTGTTATAGGCCATCAGGTCGTTTTTTAGGGCAGCAAAGGCGAGCTTGACGTTACCGTACTGCTCGGTTTGCGGGAGCTCCTTAGCAAGCTGATTGACCGTGTCGTAAATGTTAATTGCCATATAAAGGCCTCCTTTGATTTCATCTATCCTAAATGTACCATACAAGCCGGTAAACCGGTACTATCAAGGGAGATGACGGGAACGTAAAGGGGGGATTGTGTAATGAAAACAGTATGGTGGCTGGATTAAATATAATGAAGGCTCAGTGTTTTGAAACGTTGGTAAAGTAGCATGGATTTATGTCTAAGCGGGGCTCACGTCTTTTAGACGTGTTTTTTTTAGAATAAAAAGAAAGCGTTTTATTCTAATGACAGATTAGTTAAAATAAGGGTAACGCTCACTAAGATGAAAACAAAATATGGAAAGTAGAATACAGAATTTAGACTATGTAGGAGGAACGGTATCAATAGATAATAAAGTTTGAATACTATGATTTTATAAGCATATTCAGCAAGTTAGATACTGACGTCTAAGCAGAATAATAATGTGAAATTATCTTAGAAATATTATTATTGTAGAAAATATTTTATTCATAGTAAAGAAATATCCTTAATGGTTATTTATGAATAAGTATTGATAATAATTTTTAAAGTGATCAAATGAATGTTATTCTTAGGTGATTATATAATTAAATGATAGTTAAGAAATTGATTAAATTTAAGCTAATTTGGGGGATACGATAAAATGAAAAAATATTATGTTGGTTTAGATATTGGAACTTCATCGGTTGGTTGGTCGATTATGGATGAAAATTATCATTTGTTAAAAAAGAAACACAAGAAGACGATGGGGGTTACTTTGTTCAAAGAAGGACAAACGGCAGCTGATCGGCGTGGATCTAGAACAAATAGAAGAAGATTGTCACGGCGAAAATGGCGGTTAAAATTATTAGAAGAATTTTTTGATCCTTATATGGCAGAGGTCGATCCAACTTTTTTTGCGCGTCTAAAAGATTCAAATATTTCACCGTTAGATTCAAATAAAAAATTTCAAGGTTCATTATTATTTCCTGAGAAGAAAGATGCAAATTTTTACGATGAATATCCGACAATTTATCATTTAAGGGATAAGTTGATGAATGAAAATAAGAAATTTGATTTACGTGAGATTTATATTGCAATTCATCACATTGTAAAATATCGAGGTAATTTTCTTAAATCGACACCAGTTAATTCTTTTAATACTTCAAAAATTGACTTGAAAACAGATATTGATGCTATCAATCAACTTTTGGATGATAAGAAAGTAGTAATTAATAATGAAAATATTGATGAATGCGAAAAATTACTTTTAAATTTTGAGTTACGTAAACTTGATAAGCAAAAACAAGTTAAAGAGTTATTTTTTGAAAAGACTTTAGATAAGACTTTGTTAAAGGCTAATAAGCAAGTTACTGATCAATTTGTGAAAGCAATTATTGGTTATAAAACCAGGCTAAATGTTTTTTTACAAAAAGAGGTTGATAATCAAAATGATTGGACATTTTCTTTTGATGATGAAGGAATTGATGATAAGTTAGCCGGTTTGGAAGCAGGGATGGATAAGAATGAAATTGAATTAACTGGTTTAGTTAAGGAGATTCATGATTGGGTAACATTGAATGAGATTGTTCCAAATGGCCAAAGTTTATCGCAATCAATGATTGAAAAATATGAAACGCATCAAAGTCAACTCAAATTATATAAAAAATTAATTAAAAAAGTTGATAAAAAAGATGCTGAGTTATTAAAACAAGCATATTCAAATTACATTAATCGTAAAGATGAAAAATTGAAACCGTATTCTAAGGACGATTTTGCAAATAAGGTTTCTAAGGTCTTGAAGAAATACGATGAATTTAAAGAAGTAACTACTTTACAAGAAGCAATTGAACTGGATAATTTTATGCCAAAGCAGAGGACATCTGCAAATGGCGTAATTCCGCGGCAACTTCATCAAAGAGAGCTTGATAAAATTATTGAAAATCAAGCAAAATATTATCCTTGGTTAGCTGAATTGAATCCAAATAAAAAGCGACGTAATGAAGCTAAATATAGATTAGATGAGTTAGTTGCATTTCGTGTTCCATATTATGTTGGGCCAATGATTGAAAAAAATGATACCAACAAGGATAACAACGCCAAATTTGCATGGATGATCAGAAAAGAGCAGGGAAGAATCACTCCATGGAACTTTGACGAAAAAGTTGACCGAAACCAGTCGGCAGAAAATTTCATCAAGCGAATGACAACTAAGGATACGTACTTACTAGGAGAAGATGTTTTACCCGATAATAGTTTGTTATATCAAAGATATAAAGTTCTTGATGAATTGAATACGATTCGAATAAACGATAAAAAATTGACTGTTCCCGAAAAACAAAGAATTTTTGAGAACCTATTTATTCAAAATAAAACAGTGTCGATAAATAAATTGCAGGATTACTTGGAAAGTACTGGGGAATATTTAACAACGCCTCGAATTTCAGGATTATCAGAAGATAAAATTAAATTTAATTCAGGTTTATCTACGTATTTGAAATTTAAAGATATTTTTGGAGAAAAAGTAGATAATCCTAATTTCACGGATGATTTAGAGAAAATTATTGAGTGGGCAACGGTATTTGAAGATAATGATATTTTTATGGACAAACTTCAAAAAATCTCGTGGTTGTCTGAAGATGAATATTGTAAGTTGAAAGGATTGAGACTGCGGGGATGGGGCCGGTTATCAAAGAAACTTTTAACTGGGATTTTTGATGAGAATGGACAACGAGTTATTGATCGGATGTGGAATACAAACGATAACTTAATGCAAATTGTTACATCTAATAATATTGCAGAACAAATCGCTAAATATAATGAAAAATTTTTAGATAAGAGCGATGTTGAAGTTGTCTTAGAAGATGCATATACTTCGCCGCAAAACAAAAAAGCAATTCGGAAAGTTATTAAGGTAGTTAATGATATTGAAAACGTGATGGGTAACGCACCAACTGCCATTTCAATCGAGTTTACGCGGAGTAATGAAAAATCAAAACGAACAAAATCAAGACTGCAGTACATTCAAAATGTATATAAGAATATTGCAAAAGAAATTACAGATGATCCGTTATTAACAGAATTAAAGAGTAAAAATAATAATAAAAACTATTCAGACCGATTATATCTATACTTTACCCAATTAGGACGGGATGCTTATACGGGTAAAAAGATAGATATTGATAATCTAAGTAATTATGATATTGATCATATTCTTCCCCAAGCATTCATTAAGGATGATTCATTGGATAATCGAGTTCTCGTTTCGCGTGCAGTTAATAACAGTAAATCAAATAGTGTACCGTCAAATTTATTTGGAAACAATTTAATGCCGGATCAGGTATTAGGAGCAAAAACAATTCGTGGTTTTTGGGAAAAATTGAGGGAAAATAATTTGATTTCAAGGAGGAAATATCTGAATTTAACGACTGATCCTGGAACAATCGGAAAGTATGTTAAAAAAGGATTTGTAAGGCGACAATTAGTTGAAACTTCACAAGTTGTTAAATTAGTTTCAACAATTTTAACTGAGAAGTATCAAAATAAAAGTACTAACATTATTGAAATAAAGGCAACATTAACGCATCAAATTAGAGAGAAATTTGGGTTTACTAAGTTACGGAATTTAAATGATTTTCATCATGGATTTGATGCATATATTGTAAATATAATTGGACTTTATCTATACAATCGGTATCCGAAATTAAGAAGTTATTTTGTATATAATGATTTCAAAAAATTAAGTGACAATGCGGTTAAAAATTTAAAGACATTTAATTTCCTTAGAGATATTGAGAATGAAGATGTAATTGAATACGATGGACGAATTGTAATGGATAAGCAAGACGTGTTTAAACATCTTGAACGAGCTTATATGGCCAAAGTTGTGCCGGTTTCAAAGGAAGTTTATACGAATGAAAACAATATGTTTAAGCAGACTATTTTCCCAGCTTCAACTGCATCATCTAAAAAGTTGATCCGAATTAAAAATAATAAACCAGTTGATATTTATGGCGGATACACTTCAAATAATGATGCTTATTTAGCAATTGTAAAGCAGAAAGATAAATATCAAGTTGTTGGAGTCCCGATGCGTTCGTTAAATAAATTGCAACAAGCAGAAAGAAAAGGTAATCAAGAATATCTTAGAGTATTAAGAGAGGAATTGACTCCTCAGTTTATTCAAGTAAAGAAAAATAGAATAACGGGTGAGGTAACTAAGAAAATTAAGAAATTTAAAATTGTACTTGGGAAAGTTTCCTTTGGTCAATTGGTAGTTGACGGTGATCAGAAGTTTACCTTAGGAAGTTCAACATACAAATATAATGCGAGTCAATTAACGCTCTCAAGGAAGTCGATTAATGTTCTTGCTCGAATCGGGAAAAGAGAGAATACGGATGGAGAGTTAGAAAATGTGTATTTAGATATTCTTGATAAAGTGAATAAGTATTATGCATTGTATGATATTAATAAATTCAGAGAACGATTGAATAACGGATTTGATTTATTTAAAGAGTTAAACATTGAAGAAAAAGAGAATGTTTTAAATAATATGTTGGATGGGTTACATGCCAATGCTACTTTTGGGGATTTAAAGAACATAGGAATAAAAACTCCATTCGGATTTTTACAAGTTCCTTCAGGAATTAAATTATCACCTAATGCTGAATTAATTTATCAATCACCAACAGGCTTAATTGAAAGAAGGGTGAAGTTAAAAGATTTATAAAAATTTAACATAGGAAAAACCGCTCTCTAGCAAGAGCGGTTTTTAACTGGCTGTCATAGAACAGCTCACAAATTTAAACTTGGCAAGAAGCCTTGTTTGATTTCAACTTAGGATGTTAAATCAATAAGTTCAAATGCTCGGGAGCCACCCGACACTTTGATTGTATAAAGTGAATAACTAATTTGTCAAGGAGGAATTTTTATGGGGTGGCGATCGGTGATTATAACGCAACATGCCAAGTTGTCTTATTCTGCACGTATGATGAGGGTTCAAACTGGAGGTGGAATTAATCAAATTCCACTCGAAGATATTGATTTATTATTAATTTCCACGACGCAAGCGGTTATTAGTAGCGCTTTAGTAAGTGAACTCGCGCATCAAAATACAAAAATTATATTTACGGATTTGAAAAATCAACCAGTTTGCGAAACAGTGGGGTACTATCCTAATAATCGTTCCTTAAGCCTTTTAGAAAAACAAATTTCTTGGGAAGATAATCGTAAGCAAAAACTTTGGACGAAGATTATTAAATTGAAACTGATAAATCAGTTGAGAGTATTGAAATTAAGAAAGATTGAATACGAAGATTTAAAGCAAGAAATTAATAAATTAAAAATTGGTGACCCGACTAATCGTGAAGCGGTTGTTGCTCAAAAATATTTTCCAAGATTATTCAATAAGCAAAATTTTAGTCGTCGTAATTCGTCAGCAGTTAATGCAGCGTTGGACTATGGTTATTCAATTTTATTGTCAACAATTAATAAAGAAATTGTTTCGGCAGGATATTTAACTCAATTAGGTATTCATCATCATAGTGATGAGAACCAATTTAATTTGGGCTCTGACTTAATGGAATGTTTTCGCCCAATTGTTGATTATTGGGTGTCAGGACAGAAATTTAATGAATTAACTCCTGATATTAAATACGGGTTAGTTGATATGCTGAACATTGAATTAAGTTATAACGGGAAAACAATGTTATTAAGAAATATTATTCCTTTCTATGTGAGAGAGTGTATGAACTATCTAAATAAAGAAACCGATTCAATGCAGATCGAGGTGGAATTCAAAAATGAGGTACCGAATAATGCGATTAATGGTTATGTTTGATTTACCAATGGAAACAGGCAGACAACGAAAAGCGTACCGAATTTTTAGGAAGAAGTTGATAAATGAAGGATTCTTAATGATTCAATATTCGGTTTATGTCAGAGTATGTGTTAATCGAAAGGCTGCTAATTTTTTGGAAAAGAGAATAAGTACATTTTTACCAAAAGAGGGAATTATTCAAACTTTAATGTTAACGGAGAAGCAATATAATGATATGCATTTTTTAGTTGGGAAGGAGAAGGATGATGTGCGAAATTCATCAGAAAGGACGATTATATTATGAAAATGAATTATGAAGGGCATAAACCATTCGAGCTGTTATCAGGGGAGATTACAGTTTTAGGGACAAATAATCGTTCGGTATACTCAGATGTTATTTTAGGTCTGCAGGGATTTAACGATAAAATCAATTTTTTTGATGATGATTATCAACGAATCGATATAAGCAAGGCGATGGATTGGGATGGCGATATCATTGATAGTCAAAACCTAATGAGTAAATATAACACTGAATTAGTAAATGCGCTTGTTGCTTCTATAACTGATGAACAACGAAATCAGATTAATAAATGTGAAAATGATTTATATACTGCTATTCAAGATGCGATGTTTTATATGGATTTACCTTTGGAAGTTTCTTATGATGGCGATTTAAAGAGGGTATTTAAGAATAGTAAAATTCATTTGTCACCTTCAATTCGTATGAACCCATATGTTATAATTGAAACGGATTTTAAATTGCATAAGGAATGTAATGATACTTCTTGTATTGGGTTAAGTAACGTCGCTAATTATTTATCTCAGAATCAATTACAAGAAATTGTTAGATTGAATGCAGAGCTCGAAACTTCGGCCTTAATTGTTGAATTTATGGAATTAGAAGATCTTAATTTTTATAAAAACTGTAAGTGTTACTATATTGACGGGGACTTTGTTGATTGGCAGCTTTGAAATTATGAGAGCATGATTATAGAATGCCGGTTTCAGAAGGATGTTAAATCAATAAGGTTGAGTGCGTTGCGTCATAGCCGGTTTGGATAAATTGAGTTTCAGAAGGATGTTAAATCAATAAGGTTGAGTGCCAGTTGCCGGAACCGGACACACCAATTGTTGTTTCAGAAGGATGTTAAATCAATAAGGTTGAGTGCCCGACAAACGGGACTTTCATCTGCTCCATGGTTTCAGAAGGATGTTAAATCAATAAGGTTGAGTGCGCAGTTGTTTACCTGTCAGGACGGGGTCATGTTTCAGAAGGATGTTAAATCAATAAGGTTGAGTGCCCAAATACGTTTGCATTTTCGGCTTGGGCAGTTTCAGAAGGATGTTAAATCAATAAGGTTGAGTGCTATTTTTGCTGAAAGTTTCCTTTCGGCTCGGTTTCAGAAGGATGTTAAATCAATAAGGTTGAGTGCAAAGGCGATATCGACTTCATTAAGAGCTATGTTTCAGAAGGATGTTAAATCAATAAGGTTGAGTGCCACTCAACTGGCTTCTTAATACCCAAAGATTGTTTCAGAAGGATGTTAAATCAATAAGGTTGAGTGCGATTTATCCGGGTGAAAAATTGAATTACTGGTTTCAGAAGGATGTTAAATCAATAAGGTTGAGTGCATTTTGCGCATTATCACTCACCTCCTCGCAGTTTCAGAAGGATGTTAAATCAATAAGGTTGAGTGCTTAATTACGTTTTTTTGCCTGAAAGGATTAGTTTCAGAAGGATGTTAAATCAATAAGGTTGAGTGCAAAAAACGGTTTAATTTAAAATTGTATTCCAGTTTCAGAAGGATGTTGAATCAATAAGGTTGAGTGCTAGCCTCAATTTCTGGGTTTTTGGCCGTTAGTTTCAGAAGGATGTTAAATCAATAAGGTTGAGTGCTACAAAAGCACTACGGTGCGGACGTCCCGTGTTTCAGAAGGATGTTAAATCAATAAGGTTGAGTGCACAAACGCACCTACTGATTAGCAGGTGCTTGTTTCAGAAGGATGTTAAATCAATAAGGTTGAGTGCCTTGCTCATGTTGATTCGATTTAAGTTCCAGTTTCAGAAGGATGTTAAATCAATAAGGTTGAGTGCCATAATACTCATCATCGTATGGGTCAGTAGGTTTCAGAAGGATGTTAAATCGAAAGCATTTCGTCAAATTAGCTCTCTATCACCAAATGCTGATAGGTAATTTTGAAATAGTTTAACGGTTTTTCGTTAAGCTATTTTTTGTGTATTTAGGTGGCCGAACCCAATATATTCGTTACGGTAGAATAAGAGGATCCGGATGTGGAAATGATTAAAGTCCAATAACTATACGCGACGCGTTTAATTACTTTGGTTTTATTATTAATTCCTTTAACTAAGCCGCTTGAAAGCTGACACTTAAAGCTAGCAATAATCTTCAGTGGCATGTTTGCGGAAGATGCGCTGAACACGTTTTAATGCCTCAGGAAAGCGCTGAAGTGGAAACGTAATTAACTGTTTAAAGCGCTTATCATTATGATGATGACTAATAAGCGTAGGTAGTGACCAGCGTTTGATCCATTTTTAGAAGCCATGTAATTACTTCGTTATCAGTCAAGGTAGCGTAACAAAACGCCGGAAGTGTTGATAATTAACCTTAGTTTGATTTTAACTCAACAGTTCCCAATAACGCTTTAATGCCCGGCCAACATGACTTTTCGCGCCATGCATCCATGTTCACCATAATCCATATGATTTGTTGGTGGGTAGTTAGCTGCCAGTTACTATGATCTTGGACAGGTGAGTAAGGGTGCTGGGCGCTGATCCACCCGGCGATAGCGTCTTGTACATTTTGCGCTAGTTCCAATATTGTTTTTCCTTGGGTGACCGTGTCTTTAATGTTTGGCGACGTGGCAACGTAGTAGTGACCGTCGTCATGAACTTCTTCAACAATAACAGGGTACGTAACAATATCCAAAGGGGAGACTCCTTTTTGTTGACATTCTTCTGTAAGATATTTATTTCTCAATCTTAAAGATGAAATATAGCATTTGCATAGCCATCAATAAATCGGTCATTCGCAAATGATCAACCGGTTAGTTCCCTTTTCCATACTGTGCTGTAACTGGATTTCACCAGCCGTTTTCATGCTATTTGGGGTTGCCTCTAATGCCTGTTGGGGTGTCATTCCTTCACGCTCAACTTTATATTCAGCGGGGGACATCCCGTATCGCTTTACGAAATCATGTATGTTAGTAGCAGCTATAGGGAATTATCCCGGCCGCTTTTTTGTGCTACCCTAACCATAGACATATCAAGGAGGAATGATACATATGCAACATAAAATGACAGCGCTGGCCTTAGTTGGGTTGGCCGGGATGACGCTTGCAGGGTGCGGTGTTCAGCACCACGCCAGTTCAACGCAACATCACGCAACGCCGACGAAGAAGGTTATCCAGAAGAGTACGGCGGGGAATTCCACTGCTTTAAGTAGCAAGCAGGCCGCTCAAACCAGCAGTTCGTCTGATCAGGGTAAGCAGTTTGCCTTCCCGCAGAACATGCAGGGGACGTGGTACGGCGTGGATCCGTTTGACGGGAAGATGCACACGCTGGTAATTAAGGGAAATGAATTGACGGAGGACGGCCACACGCTTCAGTGTATGACCATGAAGGCGTGGACACCGGAAGACGAGTCGATTATTAATAATCCACAGGAAGCCCAGAACACGTGGAAGCAGGACCACTGGGGGAAGGCGCAGTGGATGGATGCACAGGGACACCGGTGGGCAAATATTCGTGGTTGGTACCAATCAGCGGGTGACGGTGAATCGTACTGTCTTGACCAGGAAAACGTGAACGGGCAGAACGTCCCGGTTATCATTGAAGCGAGTGGAGCAATGTTTAACACTGATAACACTTACTACCGGAGCCAGAGCCTGGCCAAGCAGGCCGCGGCCCAGAGTAGTAGTTCTTCGCAGCAGCCAGCCGACCAGGATGATAACGATGATGATTAATTAGCTGTTTTAGGAGCGATAGACGCCTGAAATAATATTAAGAAGGAACTCAGCATTTTCTGTGCTGGGTTTCTTTTTTGGCGGCAAAAGTGTTTAATCAAATAAACATTTATGACAAAATGGAATATTTGTTTAATCGAATGAATATTTACAGCGAAATAAGTTATTTATTTAATTAAATGGACAAATTACAAGGACAATTAATGATTACCGTCTTGCTCCCGCTAGCGTAACTAAGAAACGTGCTATAATGAAACAACGCATAACAGTAAAGAAGGGACGATGGCATGAGCTTTTCAGAACAGACGCTGGACTTGCTAACAGCAGGCCAGTACGAAGAAGCCAAGAAGAAGTTTGCGTGGGCTTTGCGAAAGGACGACGATGAGATGGTCCACAGCCTGGCCGAGGAGTTGGCGGCTCTTGGGTTCACCAACATGGCTAAGCGGGCGTATGAGAAGTTGCTGGCGCGTTATCCGGATGAAGATGAGTTGCGGGTAGACTTAGCGGAATTAGCGGTCAATGCTGGGGATGACGATCAGGCGCTTGATTACCTGGCGCAGATTCCCCCAACGTCACCGGCGTACCTGCAATCGCTGTTGGCGGCAGCGGACCTATATCAGACGCAGGGACTGTTTGAGGTGGCGGAACAAAAGCTCTTAGAGGCATTGCGGTTAGCACCAGACGAACAGGTGATTCAGTTTGCTTTGGCGGAGTTGTACTTTGACATCAAGCAGTACCGCCAGGCGGTGACGTACTACCTAGGATTGATTAAGCAGGGGGTTACTCACTTTGCCCAGGTTAACCTGGTTCAGCGGCTGGGCGTTTCTTACGCCGAAGCCGGGAAGTTTGTCCAGGCGCTCGGGTACCTCGAACAGATTCACGAGGAGGACCTCGACGCGGATGCGCGCTTCCAGCTGGCATTTACGCAGTTGCAGCTTAAGCATTACGATGATGCGCGCAAGAACTTTGAGAAGCTGCGCGAGCTCAACCCGGACTACGCGACACTGTACCCGTACCTGGCTGACATCTACGTTCACCAGGGTAATCCGCGCCAGGCGTTGGCCACCCTGCAGGAGGGGATCGGGGTCGATGAATACAACCCGCAACTGTACGAGCGAGCCAGCCGGCTGGCCGAACAGCTGGGGGATGACAAGTTGGCCCGGCAATACCTACAGACCATCGTGGACCAGGATCCGGATAACGTGACAGGCGTGCGTTTATTGAGTGACTTGCTGGTCCGGCAGGGAGACGCGGCGGCCAACCGTGAACTGCTAACGACTTATTTGAAAGACGGCAGCCCGGACGCCCACCTGTTGTGGAACCTTGGGCGGGCCGATGTAGCACTGGACAATTATGATGCGGCCTTACAGCACTACGATGCCGCCCGGGCAGAGCTCATGACTGATGCGGAATTTGTGCGCGATGCGGCGTTCTTTTACCGCAATGCGGGCTGCCGCGAAGCCGCGCAAGAATGCGTAGCGGCAGCCCTGCGGTTTGAGCCGGATGACCCGGACATGCTGCGGTTGCAGGATGAGTTGTTGGGTTAGGGTGTATCTGGCCAAAAGCTGGGTGTGTGGGGAACAACCCATGTATTGTAAGCGGGGATGAAACAAAGTACGTTTTTTTACTTAGCCTGGTTATTTTGAAACTAGGCCATATTGAAATAAAAAGGAGACTGTGACAAATGAAGTGCCTTACAATTGTTAGACAAAAAACTAATGATTGTGAGGCACTTCTTGCATGGTTAAATATAAGACTGAATTAAAGGCGCAGATTGTTCATGAATATCTTTCAATTACGCAGAGTACCAATGATTTAAGTAAGAAATACCATATTGAGAAAAGTCAAATAGCTGAATGGATTCAAAGATACCGGTTGAATGGTCCTGATGTCTGATGTCCTCAAGCGGCGACGGCATAAACGGAATTTTATTACTGATTTCAAATTAAATGCGATAAACTACTACCAAACTCATGAGGATTCGACGACTAAAGTAGCGGCACGCTTTAATTTTTACCGTCGTAGGTTTTTACCTGGCGTTTAATGTTTGAACGGGAAGGAATTATTGTCTTGAATCCTCAGCCGAATGGCAGGCCACCTCAAGTAAACCATCCTAAAAAACAACGGCGTCAGCCGGCACAGCAAAGTGAGTTTGACCGCTTAAAAGAGGAATTGATAAAGAAAAATTAAGAACTCTATGAAACCAAAATGGGATGCGACATCTTAAAAAAATCGCTATCCCTGTTCGGGCCCTTAAAGCACGGAAGAAAACGTAAATAGTGGATCAGATCAGGGACGACCAAATATCACTGCCTAAGAAGCAACGCTATAAGATTGGCGATTAACTTATTACGATGAGCGTAAACGGATCGCTAATCTTCATGATAAATATGCAAAAGCGAAGAGAATGATTCTTCAAATCGCACAACGTTTTAAGGTTCGGAGGCGTTGGACTGCGAGCTAAGGAAATTTCCCAAAATTATATTTAGTATTTTAATAATGTTAGAACGACTTTAAAAACAAAAGGCATAACTCCGGTTGAGTATCGGAATCACGCCTTAGTAGCTTAATAATTTAATCATGTTTAACTTTTGTTTTGCATTTCAGTTATTATTTATCATGATGTATTACAAAATTTAATGTTTGATAAGTGGAATTATCATAATAAAAGCACGTGTAACTATTCAAGTAATTCGGTATCTAATCGAAATCTTCAAGATATTATTGATCATAGTATAGTTAGCTCATTTGATCCAAAATTAATAGTTAATATTGATTATCTTTAAAGACGAATGTGTTTTTAATGTATAAGAGGGTATAGTAAAAAATATATAAAAGCAAAAGTGATAGCGAAAATATGGGATGCACTGTGTAGGTGCATCTTTTTTATGTTTCAAAAAAGGCTTTGACAATATAGCAAACGGGTTATATTTTGTTAGAGAGGATAGATATAACCATGGTGAAAAACAATGTTTCTTCTAACAAGGAAACGATGACTATTATCGATGGGTTAGCGTTTCTTCGAACTGAGAGGATAAAAAGAGGTATTTCACAAGCTGAGCTTGCTAGAAGGCTCGGCATGTCACAACCACAATTAGCTAAAATTGAAAAACTTAGTTCAATTTCTTCGTTAAAAACGTTAAATCGTTATGCTAAGGGATTGGGATATGAAATCAAGCTAAGATTTGAGCCAATTAATCAACAGTAGAATAGGATGCAAGAATGAAAGTAAAATTCAATGATTTATTTAACAATTTAATAAATGTAATTTATGGTTTCTTAGTAATTATAGGGATTTTAGGAGCATCTAATCGATTATTAGGAGTATTTACAAATAATCTAAATAGCAAAGATGTTTTGATTTTAGATGTAATCGCAATAATTGGAATTTTAATTTTCAAGTTTCGTAAAAAAATTTCGATTAAGAAAATTTCAATTTTATTAGGAGTATTGTTAGTTGCATGGCAGATGTATATCGTGAAGACATGTTCTGGTTTTAGCACTTGGGATCCTGGAATAGTTATGCTAACAGCTACGGAACATTTTAGTAAGGTTTGGGTAAATATAAATCAGTATTTTTCAACTAATCCTAATATGATTCCGTTGTTGTTAATTGAACATGGCTTATGGTGCTTATTTAACAAACCAAATCTGACCGTCTTTACGGTGTCGTTAGGAATATTAAATATTTTACTGATCAATATTTCGCTTGTGCTGATTAGTATTTCAACTAAAAAGATGTTTAAATCAAGTATGATTAGTAATACTGCTAATTTATTTGGGCTTATAATCATGGGAATCACACCATGGATGTGTATTATTTATTCTGATAATATTGCCTTTTTCTTAGCAGCTGTCGAATTATTAATAATTTCACTATGGAAAGAAAAAAGCAATAAAGGAAAATTGTCATTGAGTGCGATTTTAGGGGTAGTCTTTATTGTTGATTTATTAATTAAGCCTTCAACGATTATATTCTTCATTGGAATAGCTGTAATAGCTATATTTAACTTTAAAAAAATTAAATTTACTAAAAAGTCACTAGTATATTTGATTACATTTGCAATTGCATTTTTAGCAATTGGGACAGGATATAAGGCTCTTCAAAGCAACAATTCGCTTGTAAAAATAAATAAGTCAGAAGCTTTGCCATTATCACATTTTGCAGCAATGGGTATTCAAGGAAATGGTGGTTATTCATTAAAAGATGTGGAAACTGATGATGCAATTAAGAATCCTCAGCAACGTAACCAAGTTGCTCAAAAGCGATGGAGAAAACGGTATAACAATATGGGCGGATTAGGCGGATATGAACGATTCTTAGTAAATAAGCAATCAGTTAATCTAGCAATGGGATCTATGAATTGGGGATGCGAAGGTATCTTTTTAACTCCGTTCAATCAGTCTAAAAAAGCTAAAGCAACTTTACCAAGGAAATTATTTACATCCAACGATGGAATAGCGCACACCTATGCTCCGCCTTTTTTTGTTTTCGTCCAATTTTTCTGGTGCCTAGGACTTATTTTAATGTTAGGAGCTGTGTTGGATAGACGCGTTGTTTCTCAACTTTTAAAAATCATTTTCATCGGTTTTTGTGCATTTCTATTATTATTTGAAAGTGGAAGGAGTAGATATTTAATTCAATTTTTGCCATTCATTTTTACTTTGATTGGAATTGGAAACGTTAAAATAGGAATTCTTTATAAAAAAATAAAATAAATTTTAAATTAAAAGTCATTATTAACTTTTGAAGATATGATGAGATGCATTGTAATGATGCATCTTTTTTAATAATCCATTGACTTATACGTGCAATATAATTGCAAGTTAAAGGAGGCGTGAGAGATATGCCAATGAAACCTGCTAAAATGATTCGCTTGTTAAAAAAGAACGGATTCTATGAATTGCCTAAGCAAGTCGGACATTGAAGATTTACTGATAATAAAAGGCATCTTACCGAAGTTCCAATGTACTCCAAAGAGTTGAAGAAAGGTATACAAGATGCAAGTTTAAAACAAGCGGCTTTGAGATAAAATGACAAGCAGCTTTTAAGGCTATTTGTTTTGGCGTATCGAAATCAAATGAAAGATATTGCAACATATCTAGGGATTGTTGGACACTTTAATGATGAAGCCGGAGAATACTATGTTGTAACTTCTCCTAACATTAAAGGACTAGTAACACAGGGTGATACGATTAATGAGTTAGTAGCGAATGTACAGGATGTTAGAGGTTGATCAATATGTAACTGTATTTGGATCAATTTAGTTAGATATAGAAGTACCTAGTGAGATGATTAAGATTAATCATTTGTATGAAATGGCGCAATATGAAGAACCATTCGGAAACGGACGAAGACGTTGAAACCATACTTTGAAACTGGCAAACAATCTAATATCAATACATTCTTCCCTCAAAATGTAATCGAGGGATATGTGGATGAAAAAGGACAACATTGATGGTCATTATGATGGCAATGACATTATCTTTGATGAGATTGAATAAAAAATAGAAAAGGTTAACGGAATTGGATATTTTGATTTAGAAAAAAGCATTTACTAACTAAAGGAAATAGATAGAAATGTGTAAATGTTTAAAAACGGAGGATGCACATTTGGAAAGTAACGGTGTAAATATGACGCCTGACCCGAATGTTTATATGGGAAGCGATAATTTTTAATATGTTAAAGATGATTGCACTGAGGCAGAATCGTCACACGGTCTGATCTGCTGGTTTAACTGAAACTAGCAAAAAGAAAAATTGAACCGTTCACTTTAAGGTTGCAGCTTTTACTGGCGGTATTGATCTCCCTAAGGTAAGAGAACGCTCGAATACTGGAATCGAACCAGTGACCTCCTGTTTATAAGATAGGTACTCTGTCAGCTGAGTTAATTTAGCAAATGGTAAGTGAAGAGTATACTTACTATCGAGTAAATAAATTTAGGAAACCATATACAAGTTTACATAATTAATTTCTATTTACTTTGTGCTTCGTCCTCAATGCGGTCTTCCGGGGCATAGGTGAATCCTTCCCCGACAACCTCATTGACGTCCAGAATTGAGATGAAAGCCTTGTTGTCAATCCGGTCAACAATCCGTTTAACCGTGGTTAGTTCCCCCTGGTTCATTACGCAGTAGACAGCCTTACGTTGTTTGCCAGAGTAGGCGCCTTCGGTCATCAGGTAACTGGCCCCCCGGTTGGTTTCGTCCATGATGGCGTGGGCCACCTTTTCCGGAAACTGCGTCATGATAATCATGCCACGGGCACTGTATGCGCCATCCTGAATGAAGTTAACGATCCGGGAGAAGACAAAGGAGGCTAATAGGGTGTACATCATCCGCCGCAGGTCAATGTAGGACAATGAGGCGGTCAGCACACACGCATCCAGGGCAAAGAGGGTTTGGCCCATCGGAATACCCATCTTGTGTTCAAAGATCTTAGCAATTACGTCAGTACCACCGGTCGTGCCACCGAACCGGTAAACTAATCCGGAACCGCCCCCGCCGAGAATTCCGGCTAGCACCCCGGCGATAAAGAGGTCGTGGTGAATGTTGATGTGGATGACGGGAAACCGCTGCCAAATCCAGATCCACAGCGATAGCATGACCGTCCCGTAGACGGTGTAAATCAGGGATTTTTTCCCGAGATAGTGGTACCCGATGATGATCAGGGGAATGTTGATTAACAGCGTTGAGTAGGCGGGGTTAATGCTGAACCAGTACCGTAAAATCAACGTAATTCCCGTTACGCCCCCCTCGGCCAGCCGGTTGGCGATGTTAATGAACACCAGCCCGAACGCGTAAATGGCAGTCCCCGCACAAATCATTAAAAAATCCACCAGGCGGAAACGTTCGTCATTTGTTGTTGTCATAGAAAAACCTCCTTTATTTTTAGTCGCTTTGCATATCGTATCATACGGGATAGCTGCTAGTGAAGGGCGATTACCGGGAACGAACCTGGCGGGTGTGCTAAAATGGGAGGCAGTGAATTATGCGGAATGGAGGGACGAGTTAATGAAGATTACGAACCTACCACCATCCTTTGAGAAGGCTAAACCAGTATTAGCTACGATTGAGCAGGGCGGCTATGAAGCGTACTTTGTTGGCGGCTGTGTCCGCGATACGCTTTTGGGAATTCCACTCCACGACGTTGACATTGCGTCGAGTGCCTATCCTGCTGAAATCAAACAGCTCTTTAAGCACACCGTTGATACCGGCATTGAACACGGAACGGTGATGGTGTTGGATCACGGAACGGGCTATGAGGTGACGACTTTTCGGACGGAATCGGCGTACCAGGATTTCCGCCGGCCCGATCACGTAGAATTTGTCCGGTCGCTCGGTGAAGATCTTAAGCGGCGGGACCTGACGATTAACGCGTTGGCCATGCGCCTTGATGGGACTGTCGTTGACCACTTTGACGGGCTGACCGACCTCAAGCACGGCATAATCCGCGCGGTGGGAACACCCGCCGAACGGTTCCACGAAGACGCCCTTCGGATGATGCGGGCGGTGCGGTTTGGCAGCCAGCTAGACTTTCGGATGGATCCGGCGACGTTTGCGGCCATCAAGGAAAACGCGCCGCTTCTTAAGAAGATTGCGGTCGAACGGATCCACGTGGAGTTTATCAAGCTCCTCTTGGGAAAGAATCCGCGGCAAGGAATCGAACAGTTTACGCAAACGGGCCTGTACCAGTACTGTCCGGGCATGGCGCAGGCCCGCCCAGCACTGGAACGCCTAGCGCAGTTACCGGCCATTGATTTGCCGGACGAAAACGCGGCGTGGACGCTTTTGACGGCGGTGATGGGGCTGACTTCCAAGCAGACCGTCAGGTTCTTGCGGCAGTGGAAGTGCGCCAACGAAACGATTACGGCGGTGAGCGCTGCGCGAACGGCGTTGACGAAGTTGCAGGCAGGGGGCATGGATGCCTGGACGGCGTATACGGTAGGTCGGTCAGCCCTGGGACGGGCGAAGGTGGTTGCCGGGTTACTTGGCATTTCCGTTCCGGCGGGGCTACTGGTTCAGTATGATGCCTTACCAATCAAGGATAAGCACGAATTACGATTAACCGGGCAGGACTTGATGAACGAATTAGGAGTGCGTCCGGGGCCGGCGTTTGGCCGGGTGCTTGCACGGGCAGAGCACCGCGTGGTTGCCGGTGAGTTGCCAAACGACCACGCTGCTTTAATTGCGTTTGCCCAAACCGTCCTGAAGGAGATGAGCGACTAATGCAAACGTTACGGGTGGAACACCTGACAAAGACCTACGGCGAAAAGACACTGTTTGATGACCTGAACTTCATCGTGAATGAACACGACCGGATTGGTGTGATCGGGACGAATGGTTCCGGGAAAACGACGCTGATGAACGCCCTGAGTGGGGTGGATCCGGCCGATTCTGGGCAGCTGGTTAAACCCAACGACTACCGGATTGGCTACTTGATGCAGACTCCCCAACTGGATCCGGATAAAACGGTGCTGGCGGCCGTCTTTGACGGGGCAGCACCGGTGTTTCAAACCATCCGCGAATACGAAGCGGCGGTCGCAGCGTACGGGAAACACCCCGATGATTCGCAAGCCGAGCGGCGCTACGTGCGGGCGGAAGAACGGATGAACCAGGAAGATGCGTGGAACGCGGATACCGAAGCCAAGGCCATCCTGACCCAGTTGCACATCCAAGACTTTGACCAGCAGGTTGGCACGTTATCGGGGGGGCAGCAAAAGCGGATTGGCATGGCGCAGGTGCTTTTGCAGGCGCCCGACTTGTTAATCCTGGACGAACCGACCAACCACCTCGATTTTGATTCGATTGCGTGGTTGGAGGAGTACCTTCAGGGGTATAAGGGAGCGTTAATCATCGTCACCCACGATCGGTATTTCCTCGATCAGGTGGCGACCCAGATTTTTGAGTTATCGTTTGGAAAACTGTACCAGTATCCCGGGAACTACGAGGACTTTGTGCGGCAAAAGGCGGCGCGGGTTGACCGCGAGTTAACCCAGGAGCATAAGCAACAACAGCTCTACAAGAAGGAGCTCGCGTGGATGCGGACCGGGGCGAAGGCACGGTCGACTAAGCAGCAGGCGCGGATTAACCATTTTCACGAGTTGGCGGATAACCTGGGAAACGTTCAGGTGGACGGCCAGGTCAACATTAACCTGGGGCAGCAGCGTCTCGGGAAAAAGGTGCTGGAGTTAAAGGACGCCTCGTTGACGCTGGGCAACCATCCCATTATGCAGGATTTTAACCTGTTGATTCAGGGGGGCGCCCGGATTGGAATTACCGGAATGAACGGCGCCGGGAAGACGAGCTTTTTGAACGCGTTGGTTGGTGCCCAGCCCCTTGATCAGGGCACGGTGATTCGGGGTGAGACTGTTCGGTTAGCCTACTATAAGCAGCACATGGAGAAGTTACCGCCGGATAAACGGGTTATTAGTTACTTAAACGAAGTTGGCCAGAGCGTTGTTAATAAGGACGGCGAGCGAATCAGCACAACTCAGCTACTCGAGCAGTTCTTGTTTCCGCGTTTCATGCATGGGACCCTTATCCGGAAGCTTTCTGGCGGGGAGCAGCGGCGATTATATCTTCTCAAGCTTCTGATGAGCCAGCCGAACGTTTTAGTGCTTGACGAACCGACAAATGACCTGGATGTTGGTACCTTGACGGTATTGGAAGACTACTTAGAGCAGTTTAAGGGGACCGTGATTACGGTTTCCCACGACCGCTACTTTCTGGATAAGGTAGTGGATCAGCTTTTAATTTTTGAGGGGGATGCGCACATTGAGCGCTACACCGGACGCTTTACGGAGTACTTAGCGGCTAAGCAAAATACAGCCCAGGTTAAGAATAAGGAGAAGGCAAAGCCCAAGGCTGCGCCAAAACCGAACGAGCCGGTCACACAGGATACCCCGAAAAAGAAGCTGACCTACGCGGAACAGCTGGAGTTTGATAAACTAGAAGAAGAGATTGATGCACTTGAGGAACAAAAGCAGGCCGTTGCGCAGGAGATGGCGGCTAGCACGGGCGCTGATTACCCCCACCTGGCGGCCCTGCAACAACAGCTTGATGATCTCAACGCCCAGATTGATGCGAAGATGGCGCGGTGGGATGAACTGAGTGCGTACGTCGACTAACGAAAGGGGTAGGATGCATGGCAATTGTTGAAACGCCGTACTTGGAAATGATGCGGGACGTGTATGAACACGGACATAGTAAGGATGATCGGACTGGTACGGGAACGCGGAGTTTGTTTGGCTACCAGATGCGCTTCCACTTAGCAGACGGGTTTCCGTTACTGACCACAAAGCGGGTACCGTTAGGTCTGATTAAGAGTGAACTTCTCTGGTTTCTTCACGGGGATACCAATATTCAGTACCTGTTGAAGCATAACAACCATATCTGGGACGAGTGGGCTTTTGAGAAGTGGGTTGCGAGTGCTGAGTATCAGGGACCGGATATGACCGACTTTGGGCTGCGTTCTCAGCGGGACCCGGTGTTTAACGAGGAGTATCAGAAGCAAAAGAAGCTGTTCTGTGAGCGGATTGTGAACGACGATGCGTTTGCGGCGAAGTATGGCAATCTTGGAAACGTCTACGGGGCCCAGTGGCGGCACTGGCAAACCCGGCGGGGAACGACGATTGACCAGCTTGCCAACGTGATTGAACAAATTAAGACGAACCCGACGTCCCGGCGGCTGATCGTGTCGGCGTGGAACCCAGAAGATGTCCCGGCAATGGCACTGCCACCGTGCCACACGCTCTTCCAGTTCTACGTGGCGGACGGGAAACTGAGCTGTCAGTTGTATCAGCGGAGTGGGGATATCTTTTTGGGAGTGCCGTTTAATATTGCCAGTTACGCGCTCCTCACGCACCTGGTGGCCCGGGTAACAGACCTTGAAGTTGGCGACTTTGTGCACACGCTCGGAGACGCCCATATTTATAAGAACCACTTTAAGCAGGTAGAAGAACAACTGAGCCGAAAGCCGGTGGACGCGCCAACGCTGTGGCTTAACCCGGAGAAACACGCCTTAGCTGATTTTGATTTGGACGACATTAAGGTTCAGGATTACCACCCGGCCGGCGCAATTAAGGCGCCCGTGGCCGTTTAGGAGGTGCTGGGATGCTTGCATTTATTTGGGCGGAGGATTCCGCCCACCACATCGGAGTTGATGGCCACCTCCCGTGGCGGTTACCGGATGACCTGCAATATTTTAAACAAATAACGCTTAATCACCCGGTGGTGATGGGGCGGAAGACGTTCCAGAGCTTTCCGCATCCTTTACCCCACCGCCACCACGTAGTGTTAACACACGATCAGCAGTTGGCAGCCCAGTATGCGGGTAATTCGCAGGTGGAGTTTGTGTTTACCCAGGACCAACTGGATGATTGGTTAGCAGCCCATGATGATGAGCTGGTTTTCATTATTGGGGGCGCAACCCTTTTTCGCATGTATGCTGAGCGCGTGGACCGGTTATACGTTACGCGAATTGAGGCTGAGTTTCCGGCTGACACGACGATGCCGCCACTTGATTACAACCGGTTTGAAGAAGTTCGCCGGGTTGCCGGAAAGGTTGATGAGCGTAACTGGTACCCGCACACCTTTGTGGTCTACCAGCGGAGGACGAAGTAGTTGGTCTAAAATTTGAAAAAATTATTAAGCTAGCCGCACGGTGGTGTGCAGCTAGCTTTTTCATTTGGAGGTGGTTTGGTATAATGAATCAGGAATTTAGTACGAATAATCAACTATGGGAGTGATAGTATGACCGCGTTAACGAATAAGGTCGCAATTGTCACGGCATCCAGCCGCGGAATTGGCTTTGCGATTGCACAAGAAATGGTGGCGGCGGGCGCCATTGTTTATATGGCTGTCCGGGATAGCGAGAAGAACCGTAACCTGGTTGCAAAGTTACACGCAGAAAACGACCGGTACCGGCACGTAATTTACAACGCGTTTGAGTTTGAGACGTACGAACCAATGATTAGGGAAGTAGCCCAAAAAGAAGGGCACGTGGATATTCTCGTGAATAACTTTGGCCGGACGGATCCTGAAAAGGACCTGACGGTGACAACGGGCGACCCGGAAATGTTCTTTACAATTTTAAAGACTAACGTAGCAAGCGTTTACTATAGCTGCCGGTATGCTGTTAAGCAGATGCAGCAGCAAAAGACCGGGGGCAGCATTATCAACATTTCGTCGGTTGGGGGAGCGACCCCGGACATTGCCCGGACGGCGTATGGTACGTCCAAAGCGGCGATTAACATGCTAACCCAGCAGGTGGCCACGCAATACGCTCATGATGGTATCCGGTGCAACGCAATCATGCCGGGGCTGATTGCGACTGACGCCGCCGTTAATAATATGCCCGCTCAGTTCTGGGACACGTTTATCAAGAACGTGCCGTTGAACCGGCCAGGAAAGCCGACAGATATTGCGAAGGCGGCGGTTTTCTTGGCAAGCGATGATTCGTCCTACATTACGGGGCAATTGCTTCCAGTGGCTGGTGGGTTTGGAATGCCAACCCCGATTTATAATGCGACGTTGGGCAAGGATAATCATGTTGAAGGGTAGTCAGATAAGAATTTACAAAATAGTATAACGGGTGTGGTGAAGGTGTCATCCTTTGGATCGCGCGCAGTAGGGATTCGAAGGGATAACCTTAATCAGTCCGTTTATTTTGGCACCAGATTATCTGGAAGAAGCAAGGAAGAATGCGCTTCGGGACACGGTCTTTCTTAGGTGGGTCCATCTTTTTATAAATGTAATCGTTCTTCCGGCTGATTTTGTGTTCATCAATTCTAGAGATATGGTAGAATACCACTGATGGTTCGGATTTTCGAACATGGAACAAACCTTGAGGAGGACGGACATGACGGACGTAAAGTATAAGCGCGTACTGTTAAAGTTAAGTGGGGAAGCTCTTGCCGGCGAACAGGGCCGGGGGATTAACCCGCCGGAGATCATGAAGGTTGCGAGGGAAATCAAGGATGTCCATGATCTTGGCGTGCAGGTTGCCATCGTTGTTGGCGGCGGTAACATGTGGCGCGGGGAAGCCGGGGCCCAGATGGGAATGGAACGTTCCCAGGCGGACTACATTGGCATGTTAGGAACGGTGATGAACGCCCTGGCATTGCAGGATAACCTCGAGCAGCTTGACGTACCAACTCGGGTTCAAACATCGATTGAGATGCGGCAAATTGCTGAGCCGTACATCCGGCGGAAGGCGATCCGGCACCTTGAAAAGAATCGGATTGTGATTTTTGCCGCTGGAACGGGTTCTCCATACTTCTCAACGGATACCACCGCAGCGTTGCGGGCGTCTGAAATTAATGCGGACGTGATTTTAATGGCTAAGAACGGGGTTGACGGGATTTACTCGGCTGACCCGAAGACTGACGAAACGGCCACGAAGTTTGATAAGTTGACCCACATGGACATCATTAACCGCGGGCTTCACGTAATGGATACCACGGCTTCATCCCTATCCATGGAGAACGACATTCCGTTAGTGGTCTTTAACATGAACGAACGGGGTAACATCAAGAAGGTTGTTGAGGGCGCCCCAATTGGAACAACAGTGGAGGGCAAGTAAAAATGAAGGTTACGGATCCAGTATTAAAGGACGCACAAGAAAAAATGAAGAAGGCTGAGCAAAACCTCCAGCGGGAACTCGGTAATATTCGTGCTGGGCGGGCCAATGCAAGCCTTTTAAACCGGATTATGGTGGATTACTACGGCGCACCGACGCCGTTAAACCAGATTGCCCAGATTACCATTCCGGAAGCGCGGGTTCTCTTAGTCACGCCGTTTGATAAGAGTTCCTTGAAGGATATCGAAAAGGCTATTCTGGCATCTGACCTAGGAATTGCGCCGATGAATGATGGTTCGGCCATTCGGCTGGTAATCCCGCAGTTGACCGAAGAGCGGCGAAAAGAACTCGCCAAGCAGGTTAAGGCCACCGGTGAGGAGGGCAAGATTGCTGTTCGACGCGTCCGGCGTGAAATGATGGATAAGCTCAAGAAAGCGCATAAAGCCGGCGACCTAACGGATGACGATCTGCATGACCTAGAAGAGCAGGCCCAGCAACTTACCAACGAAGGAATCAAGCAGGTTGAGGATATCGTGGCCGCTAAGGAGCAGGAAGTCCTTGAAGGTTAGAAGGAAAATAACAGGGGCCGGTCCCGGCCGGCCCCTGTTTTTTCTTTTGCGTTTGCTTAAAGGAGGAACGAGATGGAAATCGGGTTTAAAAACCACCGGCAGAATACAGCAGTCCCAGAACTTGATCGCCAGCGGATCCCGCACCACGTTGCAATTATCATGGATGGAAATGGCCGGTGGGCGCAGAAACGCCACTTACCCCGGATTGCGGGGCATAAGCGCGGGATGGAAGTTGTTAAGGAAATTACAAAGGCGGCCAGTCACCTGGGAATTAAGGTGTTGACACTCTACGCGTTTTCCACGGAAAACTGGAAGCGCCCGGATGCGGAGGTCAACTACCTGATGGCTTTACCGGTAAAATTTTTCAGTACGTTTGTCCCGGAGCTAATTGAAAATAACGTGCGGGTGAACGTAATGGGATACACGGACCAGTTGCCGGTAAGCACACAGCAGGCTGTCAACGACGCCATTGCCCAGACGGCCCATTGTACGGGGATGGTACTCAACTTTGCGCTGAATTACGGTGGCCGGGCGGAAATCGTTACTGGGGTTCAGCAGATTGCCCGGGAAGTGCAGGCCGGTAAAGTTACGCCGGATGCAATTACCGAAGAAACGCTTAGTGCCCACCTGATGACGGCTTCCCTTGCTCCGGATACCGATCCGGACGTTTTAATCCGAACGAGTGGGGAAGAGCGAATTTCTAACTTCCTGTTATGGCAGTTAGCGTACAGTGAGCTGGTCTTTACGGACGTGTACTGGCCGGACTACACTTCTGAGGAATTGGTGCAAAACATTGTTGCGTTCCAACAGCGGCACCGGCGCTTTGGTGGACTTGATGACGGAAAGGACGAAAAATAAATGAAACAACGTGTGATTACGGCCATTGTGGCCATGATTATCTTTATTCCGCTGCTGGTTTGTGGCGGGACGCCATTCAGTATCCTGGTAGTGGCAATGGGGCTGGTGGCAATGGCGGAAATGTTGACGATGAAAAAGAAGCTTTTGGTATCCTTAGAGGCCGGCCTTAGTTTTTTGATGATGATGGGGATGCTGGTGCCGGATTCATGGTTACGGATTATCCCGGGAATGACGCACGGTGGCTTGTTGTATTTCTTTGCTCTGATCCTGTTATTGTACACGGTGGCATCCAAGAACCGGTTCTCGTTTGACGATGCTGGGGCGTTGGTTTTGTGTGCCGTATATGCTGGATTGGGGTTCCACTACATGATTGTCGCCCGGAACGTTGGGCTGGCAACAATCCTGTACGGGTTGTTAATCGTGTGGATTACTGATAGTGGGGCCTACATGATTGGCCGGCAAATTGGAAAGCACAAGTTGGCCCCGAAAATGAGCCCCAACAAAACGTGGGAAGGATCAGTCGGAGGAACCGTTGCAGCCGTGATTCTGGTGGGACTTTACCTGTTCTTCTTCCCACTTAAGAAGTACTCCTTGCCGGTCATGCTCCTGATCACGCTGGTGCTGTCAGTTGCCGGTCAAATTGGGGACCTGGTTGAATCGGCCTTCAAACGGCATTACGGGGTAAAGGATTCCGGAAAGATTTTACCGGGTCACGGTGGGATCTTAGACCGGTTTGATTCATTACTATTCGTATTACCGCTGATGCACCTTTTTGGCTTAATTTAACGGGGGACGCCGATAATGATTGTCACGATTATTGCGTTTATTATTGTTTTTGGGGTGTTAGTAACGGTGCACGAGTTCGGGCACTACTACGTTGCGAAGCATTCCGGAATCCTTGTGCGGGAATTTTCCATTGGAATGGGGCCCAAGCTCTTTGCGTACCGGAAAGGCGGCACAACGTATACGATTCGGATTCTTCCGTTGGGCGGCTACGTCCGGATGGCGGGCTTGGATGACGAAGACGCTCTTCAAAAGGGCATGGCGGCTCTTTTGACAACGGATGAGGATGAGGTTGTTTTGACCATTGACCTGCGCCGGGATCACCCGAGTTTAACCGGTTTGCCGCTGGAGATCACGGACTGGGACCTTCAAGACGAGTTGTGGATTGAGGGGTATGAAACCGGAGCAGAAGAAAAGGTGCACCGGTTTGCGGTTGCCCGGGATGCGACGGTGATTGAGCCGGACGGCACGCCGGTGCAAGTGGCGCCCCGTGATGTCCAGTACCAGGCAGTCAGCGTGTGGAAACGAATGTTAACAAACGTGGCGGGACCGTTTAATAACGTCTTGCTGGCAATTGCTGCGTTTATGTTGGTTGCGTTTTTGCACGGTGGTGCCCCCCAGGTAACCAACTCTGTTGGGAGCGTTGAACCTCACTCGGTGGCGCAGAAGGCGGGGTTGCGCGCAAACGATCAAATTCTCCGGGTTGGTGATCACCAAACTACCACCTGGACAGAACTGACCCACGCAATCGAACAACGGGGCGGTCAGAAGACGACGTTTACCATTCGCCGGGGCCACCGGGAGTGGAAGACGACATTGACGCCTAAGGTGGTTAAGCAAAACGGGAAACGGCTTGGCCAGATTGGGATTATGGGTAAAGTAGTCTTAAACCACCACTTCTTTGCAATGGTGGGGTACGGTTTTACCCAGACGTGGACGATGACTAAGGCTCTTTTCGGCGCGTTGGGGACGATGATTACGCACGGGTTCCACTTGAACGATTTAGGGGGACCGGTGGCCATGTTCTCGTATACCGAACACGCCGCCAAGCAGGGGTTAATCAGTACTGTGAGCCTCACGGCGTTCCTTTCAATTAACTTGGCAATCATTAACTTACTGCCGATTCCGGCCCTTGATGGGGGGAAAATCCTGTTAAACCTAGTGGAGGCGGTCCGGCGGAAGCCAATTAGCCAGAAGGTGGAAGCGACCCTCACGTTAATTGGGTTTGGGTTTTTGATGGTGCTAATGTTTTTAGTAACGTGGAACGATTTGCGCCGGTATTTTTTCTAAGTAATAAAAATGAACCGATAAAAAAGGTTGGGACTTATACATCCTAACCTTTTTGTTTTAGTACATTTTTTCTTATTACCACTCTTTGCACGCCGCCTGCATGAACGTCACCGCATCGCCCACGTAGCGGTAGTCCGCGTAGTCAAAGATTGGTGCGTGGGGATCGGTGTTCACCGCAATGATGGTGCCGGCATTTTTAACGCCTGCTAAGAATTGGGATGAACCTGATACACCTAATGTGATGAGGAGCCGGGGGTGAATGGTTTGGCCCGTTAGGCCGATTTGCGCCTGCACACCAAAGCCTGGAAGAAGTGACACCGGGCGGGTAGTCATAACAGCCGCGTCCAGTTGGTGGGCCAGTTGCTTTGCAAACCGGAGCCCCTCAGGAGTTGCGGCTCCCCGTCCCAGAGCAATGATTCGGGTAGCCTCCTTTGGGTGGTGTGGCGTTGTAGGGGCGGTATCCGTTTTTTCACCGGTCAGCTGGCTCAGGGGCACGGGAAACGGGGTGACCGTTACCTGGGGCTGAAGAAGGGATGTTGCGGGTACTGCTGAAGGAGTGGGGAAAACGCCCGGCCGAACACTTGCCATGGCCGGGGTTGTGGTGGTCATGATGGTGCAAGCCACGTTGTCCCCATAGGCCGGTTTGGTCTGAACGAGTTGCCCATCCTTAAACGCTAGGTCCGTGCAGTCTGCACTCAAGCCGGTGTGAAGGAGTCCTTGAACATACGGGGCCACACTTCGGCCAAGTGGGGTTGCGCTAAAGAGCACAAATGCTGGATCAATTGTCCGGATGTGGGCGGCTAAAACGGCCGCTTGTTGGGCAATGGTGGCGTCATCCGGAACTGGAATGAGCGTGGCGTGGGCGATCCCTGTGTCCTGGAGTTGGCGCTGGAGAGCGGGATGGTCCCCAGTCGACCCGAGAACTGCCATGTTTAGGGGCACCCCATCCCACTTCTGGGTGTGGGCGGCTAACTCCAACACACCCGGAGCGAAGTGGCCGTTGTGATATTCACCAAAAAGCCATCCTGTTGTCATTTGATTACCTCCCGTGATTGTTGAATAAGGGTATCTAGCTGGGTTACGGCAGTAGTTGCATCAGTTGCCAGGGTGGTTGTCGAACGCTTTGTAGGGTGAACCGGTGTCAGCGTGGTTACAGTTGTCGCAGAGCCAGCCTGACCAACCGTTGTTGGGGCACACCCGATTGCGGTGGAGTCCCATGTTTGGCATTGGCGGGTCGGATTAAGTGCCGCTGCTTGGGCAACCGTCATGGCTGCTGGAGCGAACGTTGCCGCCGTTCCGACCGTTAAAACTGCCTGGGTAGTTAGGGTAATCGTTGTTGCGGTGGTGCCGAGTTGACTGGTAACCACTGCTGGTTCGGCCGGCACAATGCGCGTGATGTTGGGGAGAAGTTCCCAGCCTAACTGAGCGGCGATGTTTCCGCCCACCTGACCGGTATCTGCATCAGTGGACTGGGTTCCAGTGATTACCAGCCGGACTGCCTTGCAATGTTGAATGGCGGCTGTGAGGGCGGTTGCGGTTGCTAGCGTATCCGCCCCCGCAAACGCCTTATCGGTTAGAAGAATAGCGCGGGTTGCTCCCATAGCAAGGGTTATTCGTAAGAGGCGTTCGTTATTGGGAGCGCCCATGCATACCGTAATGATGTCCTCATCCGGGGTGAAGCGAAGCAGCTTAGCCGCGGCCAGCGCATACCGGTCAGCCGGGTCAAGGTGGATTGCCGTTGTGGTTCGCTCAAGGTGGTGGGTTTGCGGGTCAATGGCCACATGGTCACTGACCGGAACCCCCTTAACGCATACGATAATACTCATTTTTGAGACCTCCTTAATTAACGTTGGCGGTGCATTGCGGCAAACGTGACGATGGCTGCCCGCTGGTCGTTAAGTACTGTCAATGTTTGGAGAAGTTGACTACCGGCGACCCAGCTGGTCCACTGGTCCTGATTACGAATCCCAAATGCCTTGAACGTGGCCGCCATCCGGGTGGTAATGATTCGTTGGTTAGTGCCCGCCGTAATCATGGCAACTGTTAGGGCTTCGTCTTGCTCATCATCTTGTTTGGCGGTTGTTAACGTCAAGGAATTTAAAAAGGCGGCGTGCCGTTGTGTGCTGGCGGCCATGGCGGTTAACCGAGCAATTTGGTATTGCATGGCGGGTTGCATGGCTAAGTTGCCGTTTTGGTGGGGAACGTTTTTCCCGTATTCGACCAGGTATCCCGTCATTGCTTGTTGCAAAGCACCTGCAATGGTAACTAACATGCGTTCAAATTCGCGTCGTTTGTGGGGAGTAGCATCGGCAAGGGCACCTTGAAGCATTGGGGCTGTCATTGGGGGATTTATCCCTAACTCCCAGTGAGCAGCAAGGTGGATACTCCACCGGGGAACTGCTGGGGCGGTGCGTTCAAGGAGCGCTGTCATTACCGGGGCTGGGGGCTGGTCAAGTAGCCCGCGTTCCTTTGCCCCTTCCCAGAGGGTGGTTGGCTCAGGAAGCGTTGGTGTTGCCGTTAAGTAGTCATCGCAAAACTGGGTGACAAGCGGCTTAATTAAGTCGGTTGCAATCATTCTAATTCCTCCTTGTCTATCTTGGTGAACCAATTATCCCATGATATTTTTGTGACGGGAAATATCTTGCTTGGTAATTTCGGGGTAGCTGGAGGAAGCCGGTAAAATTTGGTATCATAGGAGGCGATTATTGATACGCGGAAGCGGAAGGGGATAGCTATGAAACAATCACGGATGTTAATTCCGACACTTAAGGAAACACCGAAGAAGGCCGAGGCAGTGAGTCACCAACTCATGTTACGGGCAGGCTACATCAAGCAGATTTCTGCGGGGATGTATGCGTACTTGCCCCTGGCTTTTCGGGTGATGGAAAAGATCCAGGCCATCATTCGGCAAGAAATGGAGCGGATTGATGCCGTTGAGATGCTGGTCCCTGCCGTTGTTCCCGCTGAACTGTGGGAGGAATCGGGACGGTACGCGACGTACGGGCCGGAGTTGTTTAAGTTTAAAAACCGGCACGAAAGGAACTTCATTCTCGGACCAACCCACGAGGAGACGATGACGACCATTATACGGGACAGTATTAAGTCGTACAAAAAGTTGCCGTTGTCGGTCTATCAGATTCAAATGAAATACCGGGATGAAGACCGGCCACGTTACGGACTACTTCGGGGGCGGGAGTTTCTGATGCTCGATGGGTATTCATTTCACGTTGATGATGATAGTTTGGACGAAACGTTCCGGGCAATGGATCAGGCCTACCACAATATTTTCGACCGGTGTGGGCTTGATTACCGTGAAATTATTGCGGATTCCGGGGCGATGGGCGGAAAAACTTCTAAGGAGTTTATGGCAATCGCTCCAATCGGGGAGGACACGGTGGTGTACTCCGATCAGAGTGACTACGCGGCTAACCTGGAAATGGCAAAGAATCTCCGGGTGGCGAAAAAGTCGCATGAATCGGTTCGGGAATTGACTAAGGTGGCGACCCCGGGCAAAAGGACAATCGATGAAGTGGCGGCCTTCCTTGGCGAGAAACCGACTAATCTAATCAAGACAATGCTGTACATTGCTGATGGGAAACCAGTTATTGCCCTGTTGCGGGGGGATGACCAGTTAAATGAAACCAAGTTTACAAACCTTCTCGGAGTTAACGACTTACGCCCTGCAACCCCGGAGGAAGCGCAGCAGTATATGAACGGGGCGTCGTTTGGTTCGCTGGGGCCAGTTGGGATTGATGACCACATCAAAATTTATGCCGACCAGGATGTTGCGGGCATGATGAATATCAGCGTTGGGGCCAACGAAGACGGGTTCCACTATCAGAACGCGAATATTGGGCGCGATTTTGACGTTGAGCAGTTTGCCGACCTCAGAAGTGTCGCGGAAGGCGAGTTATCCCCAGATGGGCAGGGAACGCTGCAGTTTACCCGTGGGATTGAAATCGGCCATATCTTTAAGCTGGGAACCCGTTATTCGGAGAGCATGCACGCAACGGTGTTAGACCAAAACGGCCGGGACGTTCCGCTTAAGATGGGGTGCTATGGAATCGGGGTTTCCCGCCTGCTGTCTGCCATCATTGAACAAAATAATGACGAACACGGGATTATTTGGCCGCGCCAGATTGCGCCGTTTGACGTCCACGTTGTTCCGGTTAACATTAAAAACGACGAGCAACGGACGCTCGCCGAAAGGATTACATCAGAGCTTGAAGACCACGGCTACAGTGTCTTGCTTGATGACCGGAAGGAACGGGCGGGCGTCAAGTTTGCTGATTCCGACCTGATCGGGTTGCCAGTGCGGATTACCGTGGGGAAGAAGGCAGCCGATGGAATCGTTGAGGTTAAACTCCGGCGGGCCGCTGAGCCGATTGAGGTTAAGGTCGCCGAGTTACAAAACTCACTGGCAATCCTGTTGAAGCAGGCTGAATAGGAAAATTAGGATAAAAGGTAAGTCCCGGTAGTGTGGTCGGTTGGCCAGTCCGGGGCTTTATGTTTCTGAAGGAGGCAACGTGAATGGCGCTTGATAAGCACGCGCTTTTTGAAAAGTTATGTACGCAGGCCGGGTGGAATGCAACGGAGGATCCCACGGGTGCGCTGACGGACGCAACGGTTAACCAGGTGATCGTCCACGAACATTCTAAACGGTGGGAAATCGTTCTGGGAGTTCAGCGGGTCATTCCGTTTAAGGTGTTTTTGCGCTTTCATCAGCAGGTTAACGCGGCTTTTCAGGGAATTGTAGATGTTACCCTGCGCGTGGAGCCCGTGGAGCCGGCGGTAACTGAGCAGGAAGTTCAGGACTACTGGCCGTTTGTGGTGGCGCATAGTGCCGCAAACGAGCAGGTGGTTAACCAGGTGTGTGGCCGGGCTCCCAAATTGGTAGGGAAAACCTTACACCTTCAGGTGACGGGCGCTAACCAGGCAGCGTTGCTGAGTGAGACAACGTTGCAGGGACTTGCGGTTGGCTACCAGCAGGTGGGGTTTCCTAAGTACACGATTAAGCCGGTGATTATTGCTGGTGAACAGGCGGATCACGTACAGTACCAGGAGAAACGGGCACAAAGTGATGCGGAATTAACCAAGAAAGCCATGGCAGCTATCCAGCAGCAAACCCAACAACGAGCCGCTAAGAAAAAAAAGAAGACGGTACTAAAAGCTGAAGGGCCAGTGCTTTTGGGGCGAAAAATCAAGGATGATATTCCCGTAACGCAGATGGGTGCAATCACCGAAGAGGAACGCTCCGTGATTGTTCAAGGGTACGTCTTTAACGCTGAGGTGCGGGCCCTTCGCTCCGGGCGAAAGATTATTACGCTCGAAGTAACGGACTATAGTTCTTCGTTTGTTATTAAAAAGTTTTCTAATAGTGAAGAGGATGAAGCTCAGTTTGCTAACCTGACGGCCGGAAAGTGGATTAAGGTGCGGGGAAGTGTGCAGGAAGACTCCTACCTGCGTGACCTGGTGATCATGGCCCGCGATATTAATGAAATCCACCACACGGAACGGCAAGACACAGCGGAAGGTGATAAACGCGCTGAGCTTCACCTCCACACGACGATGAGCACGATGGATGCCACCAATTCAATCACCGACTACGTAGCACAGGCTGCCAAGTGGGGGCATAAGGCCATTGCGGTTACCGACCACGGAGACTTGCAGGCCTTTCCAGAAGCCCATTCTGCCGGCCAAAAGCACGGCGTTAAGGTGCTGTATGGGCTGGAAGCAAACGTTGTTGACGGCGGGCAAAACATTGCGTATAACGATGCTCACGTCAATCTAAAAAATGCGACCTACGTCGTCTTCGATACCGAAACCACGGGGCTGTCGGCTCAGTACGATAAGGTGATTGAACTGGCTGCCGTTAAGATGAAGGGTGGTACGGTGGTTGATCGTTTCGAAGAGTTCATCGATCCTGGGCACCCACTGTCGCAGACAACGATTAACCTAACCAGTATTACCGACGAGATGGTTCGGGGATCCAAGTCGGAGGGTGAAGTCTTTCGGATGTTTAAGGACTTTTGTGCCGGATGCGTGATTGTCGGGCATAACGCAACGTTTGACGTGGATTTCATGAATACGGGGTATGCCCGCCACGATCTTGATCCGATTAGCGAGCCGTGGATTGATACGCTTCCGTTGGCCAGGTTCCTGTACCCGGAGATGAACGGGTTCCGGTTAAACACGTTAGCCCGAAAGTTAAACGTGGCCTTAGAACACCACCACCGGGCAATTTATGATGCGGAAGCTACGGGCTATATTTACTACGCCATGTTAAAGGATGCGCAAGAACAGTACCAGATTATGTTTCATGATCAGCTTAATGATCACGTAGGAGAGAACGGGGCATATAAGCACGAACACCCGTTTCACGCCATTATTATTGCCCGGACGCAGGCAGGAATGAAGAACCTTTTTAAGCTTACATCGGCGTCAATGACCGAGTACTTCTACCGCGTACCGCGGGTGCCGCGCGCACTGCTGGAAAAGTACCGGGAAGGTTTGCTAGTGGGATCAGCGTGTGCGGACGGCGAAGTCTTTACTGCAATGATGCAAAAGGGGTATGCGGTTGCACGGGAAAAAGCGAAGTTTTATGACTACCTTGAGGTGCAACCCAAAGCTGCGTACGCGCCGTTGTTAGAGCAGGAATTAGTGAAGGACAACGCGCGCCTTGAAGAGATTATCAGTAACATGGTGAAGCTGGGTCATGAGTTAGATAAACCCGTTGTGGCGACTGGGGACGTTCATTTTATGAATAAGGAGGATGCCATCTACCGGCGGATCCTGATTCATTCTCAGGGAGGAGCCAACCCGTTAAACCGGCTTAAGGACTGGCCGGACTTGCACTTTCGCACGACGGACGAAATGCTGGATGATTTTGCTTTTCTGGGGGATGAAACGGCGCATGAAATTGTTGTTACTGCTCCCCAGCAGGTCGTTGCCCTGGTTGATGACAACGTTTCACCGGTAACGGATAAGACCTACCCGCCGAAGATGCCGGGGGCCGAAGACGATATTAAACGGATGACGATGGAGCGGGCCCACGAGTTATACGGCGATAAATTACCGGCAATTGTAGCTGACCGGCTTGACCGGGAGTTGGACAGTATTATTGGGAACGGGTTTGCCGTGCACTATTTGATTGCCCAGAAGTTGGTGGCGAAATCAAATAAGGACGGGTACCTGGTCGGGTCCCGAGGTTCCGTTGGTTCGAGTTTAGTTGCCACGATGGCGGGAATTACTGAGGTGAATCCGTTGCCTCCGCATTACCGGTGTCCGAAGTGTCAGTGGACCGAGTTTTATACTAAGGGAGAATATGGTTCCGGGTATGATTTGGAAGACCGGGATTGTCCGGAATGCGGAACGCCGCTAGTGAAGGATGGTCAGGATATTCCATTTGAAACCTTCCTGGGATTCAAGGGGGATAAGGTGCCCGACATTGACCTGAATTTCTCCGGGGATTACCAACCAATCGCACACAACTACATGAAAGTCCTCTTTGGCGCGGATAACGTATACCGGGCCGGAACGATTGGGACGGTGGCTGATAAGACGGCCTACGGATTCGTGAAGGCGTATGAACGGGATACCGAACAGAATTTACGCGGGGCCGAGGTGGACCGCCTTGCTAAGGGGGCAACCGGGGTTAAGCGGACGACCGGGCAGCACCCGGCCGGAATCTTGATTGTGCCGGCCGATAAGGAAATTTACGACTTTACGCCGATTCAGTATCCGGCGGATGATCAGAACGCTTCGTGGGAAACGACGCACTTTGATTTTCATTCCATCCACGATACACTCCTGAAAATGGATATTTTAGGGCACGATGATCCGACGATGATCCGGATGCTGCAGGATTTGTCGGGGGTCGACCCGCAGTCAATCCCGACCGACGATCCGGGAGTGATGCAGTTGTTCCAGGGAACGGAAGTGTTGGGCGTTACCCCGGAACAGATCCACTCAAAAACCGGAACACTGGGTATTCCTGAGTTTGGGACCCGGTTTGTTCGTGGGATGTTGGAGGAAACAAAACCCAAGACATTTGCGGAGTTATTGAAGATTTCCGGTCTTTCTCACGGAACCGACGTGTGGCTGGGCAACGCCGAAGACTTGATTAAAAACGGAATAATCACCATGCCGGAGGTTATCGGGTGTCGGGATGATATCATGATGGACCTGATTCACTGGGGCGTACCAAACGACGTGGCGTTTAACACGATGGAACACGTGCGGAAGGGCCGCGGAATTCCGGAAGAATGGCAAAAGATTATCCGGGACGCTGGGGTGAAGGAATGGTACCTGGAAGCTTGCTTAAAGATTAAGTACATGTTCCCGAAGGCGCATGCTGCCGCCTATGTTTTGATGGCGCTGCGGATTGCCTACTTCAAGGTTTATTTCCCGTTAGTGTACTACTGTGCCTACTTTTCCGTGCGCGCACGCGATTTTGATATTGTTGCAATGGCTCGGGGAAAGGATGCCGTTAAGGAACGGATGCAAGCCATTGAGGAGCAGGGAAACGATGCTTCGGCTAAGGATAAAACGCTTCTGGTTGTTCTTGAGCTAGCGAACGAAATGCTTGAGCGGGGCTTTAAGTTTCAGATGGTTGACCTGGAACGTTCCGCTATTTCAGAGTGGTTGATTGACGGGGATACGTTGATTGCACCGTTCTCGGCAATTCCGGGACTCGGGGAAAACGCCGCTAAGCAAATCGTGGCGGCCCGGGAAGAAAAGCCGTTTTTGTCTAAGGAAGACCTGATGAAGCGTGGGCACGTTTCGCAAACGATTATTGATTTTATGACGGAAAACCACGTATTAGACCAGTTGCCAGACGAGAACCAGCTGAGTTTGTTTGATAATATGTTTTAACAAGGTGCGGAGCCCGATTAAGGTAAGGTGCGAAGCCGCGCTCTTATCCCCATAACGATAATCAGACGAAGGGTTGGCGTAGTTGAACCACTACGCCAACCCTTTTTACTGTCCTTTCGTGCCTTTCCGCGGCATAATAAAGGGGAGTTTACAATGAGGAGGAACTAGTGATGTTAGGAGCAACGTTACTCGGAACGGGCGGCAGTATTCCACTTCCTGACCGGTACTTATCAGCGGCCGTCTTAAATTATAAGGGACGGGAAATTTTAATGGATGCCGGTGAAGGAACCGGGGTGTCCATGCGGGCTGCGCGGACGGGCTTTAAGAACTTGGATGTAATTTGCATTACCCACCTTCATGGCGATCACGTGATTGGGCTACAAGGAATCTTAGGAACGACGAGCAATACCGGCCGGACCGAACCGATTACGATTATCGGGCCGAAGGGCATTAAGGATGTCATGAAGGGCTTCCGGGTAATCATGCCATGGCTAGCTTATGACATTAACATTATTGAGGACCCGGAGCCGGGGAAGCCGATTATAATTAATAACAAATACATCCACGGTGACCTCAGCATTACGCCGCTTTTCGTTAAGCATACGCGGCCGTGTTTTGCTTACCGGGTTGATATTAAGCGGGCGCCGAAGTTTGACCCCCAGCGGGCGCGGGAGAACAACGTTCCGCAGCAATTATGGGGAAAGCTTCAAAAGAGTGAAGCACCGGTTGAACTTGACGGTCAAACGTACACCCCTCAAATGGTTTTAGGAGCACCGCGGAAGGGGCTGCGGTTTGTGTGGATTACTGACACGCGGCCAGTTCCGGAATTGCCAGAGTTCATGAAGGATGCGGACATGATTTTTAGTTGTGCTAATTTTGGTGCCAATGAGGATGAAGCTAAGGCCAAAAAGAAGCTTCACATGACTTTCGCAGACGCGGCTACTAACGCTAAAAATGCCCACGCTAAGGAGCTCGTTCTCACGCATTTTTCGCAGGCAATGCGGCATCCGGAACAGTATAAGGAAAACGCAACGAGCATTTTCCCGAATACCATTATTGGGAAGGATCACATGCACTTTGACCTGAACTTTGACCAGGATTTCGCAGAGCCAACAATCATTGAAACCCGGATTGAAGGGGAAGGCGAGGAGTAACACTAGTGAAATGGGGATGAAACAACGTATTGGTAGGAAGTAGTTTAGTGGCATTTTATTGGGCGCGATTCTTTATGATGATTGTAATCAGATAAAATAGTGGTTGGCTTTAACTGTTTCCGCTTTTAGATTTAAAGTATTGTGAAACGGGTGGTTTCCCAATGCAGCGATTTCCTGAACAAACACCCCCGGCTATTGTTAGCCGGGGGTGTTTTAGTTTGAAAATTGTTAAGATAATTGGATTGTTGTAATCAGCGCTACCTTACGCTTTAGCGTCTAAGTTTTTGATGTAGTGGTCATGTTTATCCTGACTAAATTCATGCTCTGATTTACCAATGACTAACGTGGCCGTTACGTTACCAATTACGTTAACTACCGTCCGGCCCATATCTACTAGCCGGTCAATTCCCGCAATTAGTGCAACTCCTGCAGCAGGAATTCCCGCAGTGCCTAAGGAAGTCATTAATACGATAAAGGAAGCACCAGGAACGCCCGCCATTCCCTTAGAAGCAACCATCAAAACAACTAGAAGAGTGAGTTGCTGGGTAAGGGATAGGTGGATGTGGTAAGCCTGAGCAATGAAGATTGCTGCTAATGACTGGTACAGTGCGGAACCGTCAAGGTTAAACGTGTATCCGGTGGGGATAACAAACGATGCAATGGATTTGCTGATTCCTAAATCCTGTGTTTTTTGCATGAGTCCGGGGAGGGTTACCTCGGAACTTGCCGTCGTAAACGCTAGGATAAGTTCATTCTTAACGGCTCGTAACTGTTCCGTAATTTTAAAGCCGAACAGGCGGGAAGTGATTCCTAGAACAATAAGAATAAACCCAACCATGACCGCATAGGCCATCGCAATGAATAGAAGGAGGGGCTTTAGGGTTCCAATTCCCATTTCGGCAACGGTGGCTCCCATCAGACCTGCTACTCCAAACGGTGCAAAGTGCATAATCCAGTTGGCAATCTTAAACATTACAGCGGAAACGGCGTTAAGGAAGTCAATGATGATTTGCCCACGCTCACCAATGGCTGCTGTTCCTAATCCAAAGAATACGCAGAAGAAAATAACGGGGAGCATTTTACCGGTCGACATTGCGGTAAAGATGTTTTTGGGGACAACGGAAAGAAGTAACGCCCCAAACCCACCGGAAGTGGTCTTCGCGGCGTGAACATACTGGGATATATCGGCAGCCTTTAACTTAGAAAGGTCGATCATTGCTCCTAGGTGCGAAATGTTAGAAACGATTAGGCCAATAATAAAGGCAATCGTTGATAGCACCTCGAAGTAAATGATTGTCTTCAAACCGATGCGTCCCAGTTTTTTTATATCACCGAGGTTGGCAATTCCAACGGTTAAGCAGGTAATCACGATGGGAAGAACAATCATGGAGATTAAGTTGATGAAGATCGTGCCTAAACCATTGGCAAATGCGATGAAGGATTTATTTCCGTTGAAAAAGTATCCCAAAAGAATTCCCACAATTAGTCCGATGATAATCTGGAGTCCAAGTGATAAATGATAGTGATGATGTGATGATGACATATAGTTTCCTTCTTTCTCACTTATTTTTAATTACTATATCCGTATAATAAAACAAAAACAGGTTTTTTTTCAACCTATATACGAACTATTGTTGGATAATTTTTTGTCTTATGCGTTAATCATGAACGTTAAATTAAAAATTACCAGCGCAACTAATTAGAGAAAAATGGCAAATACCATTGCTTTTTAATTTAATTCGGTATATTCTATGACTAATCTAATTAGATGCAACTTTAGTATAAACAGGGGTGATTAAATGAAAAGGCGTTTCCTCATTATGTTTAGTGTGTTGACGGCATTGGGATTAGTTCTTGGTGGGTGCCAGTCACATACTAAACGTTCAGCTGACACCCAAACATTAAATTGGGATGAGTCGGCTGAAATGCCAACAATGGATTTATCCTTAGCAACTGATAGGGTTAGTTTCAATAGTCTAGGGAATACTTTGGAAGGACTGTATCGGATTGGAAAGAATGACAAGATCGAACCAGGCGTTGCAGTTCAGACCACCGTATCACCTGACAAGAAGACGTATACGTTTAAGTTGCGTCATTCGAAATGGTCAAACGGTGACCCGGTAACTGCGCACGACTTTGTATATTCTTGGCGCCGGACGGTTAACCCTAAGACAGCGAGTCAGTATTCATACCTGTTTTCGGGAATTAAAAACGCAGATGCAATTATTAACGGGAAAAAGAAACCCCAAACGCTAGGAATTAAAGCAGAGGGAAATTATAAATTAGTTGTAACACTCAGTAAACCGATTCCATACTTTAAATTACTGATGGGATTTCCGGTATTCTTTCCGCAAAACCAACGGGTAGTTGAACGCTACGGAAGCAAGTACGGCACGGCTTCAAAGTATATGGTATACAATGGTCCCTTCAAGTTAACCGGTTGGACCGGATCGAATTTAAGTTGGAAGTTGGTTAAGAACCCCACTTACTGGGATCGAAAGCATGTTCGGTTACACAAAATTGTCGTTAATGTAAATAAGAGTACCTCAACGTCTTACAACCTGTATGAAAGTGGGCAACTCGATATGACGCCACTTACTTCAGTACAAGCCAAGCACCTCCAGGGGAACCCGGATCTTCGTGTTTTGCAGGGGGCAACGACGGCATACTTAGAGTTTAATCAGAAGCGCGTGCGGGCCCTTCGGAACCCGAATATCCGGAAGGCAATTGCGTTGGCAATTAATCGTCGGCAATTTGTAAAGCAGATTTTGGGTGATGGTTCTGTTGAGCCTAAAGGATTTGTCAGTGCAGGGCTTGCTAAGTACAACGGAAAAGATTTTGCGGCCCAAGCCGAGGTTCCTCAGGCAGTGGAATACAACCAACGGTTAGCCCGGCAGTACTGGCGTAAGGGATTAAAACAAGAAGGAATTAAACACCTAAACTTAGAGCTGCTTAGTGATGATACGGACGCCGGGAAGCAGTCAACGGACTACCTTCAAAGTCAGCTTGAAATGCACTTACCAGGCTTAAAAGTAACAACAAACAACGTACCCTTTAAAACACGGCTATCGCGGTCTACGAGCGGAAACTTCGACATGGTGATTACGATGTGGGGGGCAGACTTTTCAGACCCGATTACGTTTATGCAGTTATTGACTAGCGACAACCCACAAAACGATGGTAAGTGGAAGAACCCTCAGTATGATAAGGACATTAAGCGTGCACAGGGAGCAGATGCAGGAAACCGTGGCCAGCGGTGGCAGGACATGGTGGATGCAGAACGTGTGTTGATGAATTCGGAAGGTATTGCGCCGCTGTACCAGCAGAACCAGTCAATTTTACTTAATCCGCGGGTAAAGGGCTTAATCGTTCATCGCGATGGAGTGCAGTACAATTGGAAGAATACGTACATTGCTAAGTAAGGAGAGAGGTTCATGAAGAAATATCTATTAAAACGAATTTTAGCAATGATAGTGACGTTGTTTTTGATTGCATCAATTACGTTTTTCTTAATGCGATTGATGCCGGGGACACCATTTACAAACCAGCAGAAGCTGTCTCCTGCTCAGTTGCATATCATGAAGCAACAGTATGGGTTAAATAAGCCGTTATGGGAGCAATATCTGATTTATATGGGAAATTTGCTTCATGGAAACTTGGGAACGTCATTTCAATTTAACAATCAGCCCGTAACCGCGTTAATTGCAAGTCGGATTGGGGCGTCAGCACAATTAGGATTACAAGCAATGATTTTTGGGGTGTTCTTTGGAATTGGAATTGGTGCGATTGCAGCCGTCCACCGGAACGGTTGGGAGGACACAACCGCGACGGTAGTTGCCATTCTTGGAATTTCCGTCCCGAGTTTCGTATTGGCAATCCTATTACAGTATTATGTTGGATTAAAGCTTCATTGGTTACCGGTTGCTGGCTGGGGAAACTTTTCACATACAGTTTTGCCAACAATTGCACTGGGGGTTGGTCCGCTGGCGCAAACGGCCCGGTTTGTTCGGACTAAGATGGTTGATGTTTTAGGATCAGACTATATTCAATTGGCTAAGGCTAAGGGGCTAAGTAAGTATGAAATTGTCTTTAAACATGCCTTACGTAATAGTTTAATTCCGTTAGTCACGTTAATGGGACCGTATGCGGTTGCATTGATGACTGGTTCAATGGTAGTCGAGAACATTTTTTCTGTTCCAGGAATTGGTGAGCAATACGTTAAGTCAATTATTACAAACGATTATCCGACAATCATGGGCGTGACGCTGCTCTTCTCCGTTGGGCTGGTTGTAATTATCTTAATAACTGACTTAATATACGGATTGATCGATCCGCGAATTCGGCTAACGGGAGGCGAGAATAAATGACAGAAAGTAGTCAATTACTAGCAGATGACTTCGAACGGGTATCAACACAAAATCCTGAGCAAACTGAACAGGTAACTGGTAAGTCGCTAACCTTTGCTCAGGATGCATGGCGGCGGTTAAAAGCCAATAAGGGAGCGTTAGTTTCCCTGGTTGTAATTGTGATTATGGCACTAACGGCCTTTGGTTCAAGTCCTTTTATTACCCAGAAAACCCTTGTACATTCTAATGCAACTTATGCAAATCTTCCCGCCAAGGTGCCGGGATGTCCAATCAATGGCTTAAACGGAAAACAAAAGGTTAACGGCCATTGGGTGGATGAATATAAGGCTGCGGGTGTTCCACGGAATAAGTGTTTTGTATTGGGAACTGATAATATGGGACGTTCGTTAGCGCAACGGATTGTTTATGGGACTAAGATTTCACTGATTGTCGCCCTTGTGGCATCGTTTTTTGACGTGATTATTGGGGTGTCATACGGAATTATATCAGGTTGGTGTGGCGGCAAGGTTGACAACGTTATGCAACGAATTATTGAGATTATTTCTGCTGTCCCTAATTTGGTTATTGTGGTGTTGATGTTGGTTGTTCTTAAACCAGGATTAACTTCAATTATTTGTGCAATTGCCATTTCAAGTTGGACGACAATGGCCCGAATGGTTCGGGCTGAAACCTTACAATTGAAGTCGACGGAATACGTACTGGCTGCCCGGACACTGGGCGAGTCTCCGTGGAGAATTGCCTGGCGCCATTTGGTTCCCAACCTACTGAGCATTATTATTATTCAGTTAATGTACACGATTCCAAATGCTATTTTCTTTGAAGCCTTTTTGAGCTTTATTGGAATCGGGATTTCAGCACCAGAAACGTCGTTAGGGGTTTTGTTAAACGAAGGGCAAAAGAATTTTCAGTTCTTACCGTACCAGATGTGGTTCCCGGCAATTGTTCTCTGTGTATTAATGATTGCTTTCAATTTATTAGGTGACGGTTTGCGGGATGCATTTGATCCAAAGACAAAGGAGTAACGCGATGGGAGAAACTATTTTAAATGTTAATAATTTACGAGTCACGTTTCACACCTATTCTGGTGATGTTCAGGCGATTCGAAAAATTAACTTTCACCTTAATCGCGGGGAGACCTTAGCGATTGTTGGTGAGTCTGGTTCGGGAAAATCAGTGACCGTAAAGGCAATTATGGGATTGTTAGCGCAAAATGCTGAACTAAAGGACGGACAGGTACTTTTCCACGGAAATGATGTGCTTCATATGAAAAAGCATCAACTTGAAGAATTACGAGGAAAAGATATTGCGATGATCGCCCAGGACCCGATGACGTCGTTGGACCCAACGATGCAGGTTGGGAAGCAGGTTGCTGAACCACTGATTAAGCATAAGCACGTTGAAAAAGCAGCGGCATGGCGGGAAGCGGTTCGGTTCTTAAAGCTTGTTGGAATTCCTAATGCTGAAAAACGGGCGCATGATTATCCGCACCAGTTTTCTGGAGGACAGCGGCAACGGATTGTAATTGCGATTGCATTGATTTGCCATCCTGAAATTTTAATTGCAGATGAACCAACGACTGCACTTGATGTGACGGTGCAGGCGCAAATTCTTGATTTAATGCGGACAGTTCAACGGAAATTCGGGACATCAATTATCTTTATTACCCATGATTTAGGGGTTGTTGCGGGAATTGCTGATCGGGTAGCAGTAATGTATGCCGGACAGATTCTCGAGTATGGGACGGTTGATGATATCTTTTATAATCCGCAACACCCATATACATGGGGGTTATTAAATTCAATGCCAACGTTAGCTACTAAGGATCGGTTAGATGCAATTCCGGGGACTCCGCCAAACTTAATTAATCCTCCCGTGGGGGATCCGTTTGCTGCCCGTAACCCGTACGCTTTAAAAATTGATCAGCGGCGGCAACCCCCGTTTTTCAAGGTTTCAGCAACCCATGCTGCGGCAACGTGGCTACTGCATCCTGATGCTCCCCAGGTGACACCGCCGCCAGAGATTCAACGCCGGTGGGCGCAGTTTGCTAAGTTGAATAGTAAGGAGGTTCCTGTTAATGACGCAAAAAATTCTTGAGGTTCAACATTTAAAACGTTACTTTGAAAGGGGCAACGGAAAGGTTGTTCGGGCGGTTGATGACGTCAGTTTTTCTGTATACCAGGGAGAAACGTTTGGGCTTGTTGGGGAGTCTGGCTCTGGTAAAACGACAACGGGACGGAATATTATTCGGTTAGATCACCCTACGGCTGGGCGGATTGTGTTTGATGGGCAAGATATCAGTGAAATTCATGGGCGGAAGGAACAGTTGGCCTTTGCCCAAAAGGCCCAGATGATTTTTCAGGATCCCCAGGCTTCATTGAACCCGCGGATGACTGTAGAAGACATCATTGCAGAGGGGATCGATGTCCATGGCCTTGCCCAAAATAAGGAAGAACGGCATGCAATGGTTGCCCGCTTGCTAAAAACAGTAGGGTTGAATTCAGACCATGCTAGTCGGTATCCGCACGAGTTTTCGGGAGGGCAACGGCAACGGATTGGGATTGCACGTGCTTTAGCAGTTAATCCGCAGTTCATTATTGCTGATGAACCCATTTCTGCGTTGGATGTCTCAATTCAGGCACAGGTTGTTAACTTAATGAAGGATTTACAGCGCAAACGTGGGATTACGTACCTGTTTATTGCCCATGATTTATCCATGGTTAAGTATATTTCTGATCGAATCGGGGTAATGCATCACGGTAAGTTATTAGAGGTTGGTCCGGCAGATGAAGTGTACGAACATCCCCTTCATCCGTATACCGAAAGTTTGATTTCGGCGGTTCCGGTTCCTGATCCGCATATTGAGCGGGCACGGCACCGGAAGGATTACGATTCAAGTGTTGAAAAACAGGTGGAGGGGCGGAAGTTACGCGAAATTACTCCCCAACACTTTGTGTGGTGCACTGCTGAAGAGGCGCATGATTACAAGCAGCGATCGGCTGCGGTAACAGCTTAGTAGTTGCGTTTGGGGGTTAAATGTAGCTTATAATGGGACGCCGACAGAATCGCTTCATAATTGTGAAGCGATTCATGGAACGACGTCCCATTTTTAAGCGAGTGATAATGTTTCTTGGTGTACATGATGTTGAAATGGAGACTAATACCGTTCTGGTAAATTGGCCTCCTAATAGGTTATTAAAATAAGCGAAAGCGGATGTTTAATGATAACAATAAAGGGGAAAATTAATAATGAAGAAGGTAATAATTTATAATGGCCTGTCTAATATTATGTTAGAGCTGGTCATGTGGATGATTTATTTAAAACAAATGGGCTGGTCCGTTGGTGAAATTGCATTACTAGAAAGTGTATTTACCATTTGTCAGTTTCTTTTTGAATTTCCAACGGGGATTATTTCTGATCGACTAGGTCATAAAAATGCGTTATTGTTGGGGGAAACGTTAAGTATTTTGTATTTAATTACGTATTTCTTCCCGGCCCAACATTGGCTATTGTACGTTGGTTTTGTCTTATTTGCTCTGGGGTTAGCGCTCATTTCTGGAACGGACGTTTCCTTGATGTACGAATCAGTGCCGGAGGCTGAGAAAAAGAAATTTTTAAAATATTCCGGTTACTTTAACATGGTAGCAATTTTTGGAATGGCAATTAGTAACGCTTTAGGCGGAGCGATTGCAAAATATTCATGGGTGGCTTTATTTGCCTGCTGTATTTTAATTCGGGCGTTAGCTTTCTTTACGGCCTTAAGCATTAATCCCGCTGATTTTGGTGGTGATGAAGTGGAAGATTTACAGTCGTTTAAGCAGATTTGGCACCGGTTCGGGGTGTTTGTGCGCGAAAGCCAAGCATTTCGGTGGGTGATTCTGTTAATGTGTACTTCATCAGCAGCCGTTACGATTAGTCATCAATACGGGCCATTAATGCTGACTAAGGGAGGCCTTTCCGTTGCCCAAGCAGGGTTTATTTTCGGATTGATGGCATTGATTGCAGGACTTATTTTGGCTTTTCTCTATAAAATAACAAAGGTTATTAAACCGCTAGTTTTATCGTTTGTATTGCAATTAGGATGTCTAGTATGCTTTGGAAGTTTTCTTTGGCACCAATTATCGTTTGTGTTAATCGGATTGATGTTTATTAACATTGCTTTTGAGCTGTGGAATGCAATTTTTGAAGCGGAAATTCAGCGAATGTCTTACGAAGGAATCCGAGCTACCGCGATGTCCGTTATCTATTTTGGCGAATCCTTGTTAATGACGGTTGGTTCATGGACGATTAGTTTATTTAGTCGAACTTATAGTTTGACAAGTATTGTGGGTATTTTAGGAAGCATTTTATTTTTAATTGCATTATTTGGCTTAATCGGATACGCGCGGATTACTTCTAGGAAATATGAAGGTGATTAATTAGAAACGGGTAAATTAGAATAATTTAAAAATATCGGTTAGTATATTTAATTACTGCGGTAGAATTGGTTAACATAAAAACAGATAATAAAAGCGACGGAATACAAATGTAGTATTCCGTTTTTGTTGTCAATTTAATGATGAATTGCATTTTAGTGATAAAAGAGTAAAATAAGTCTATGTGTCGATGAGTAAATGACAAGTAAATTATAATAAAGGACTGATGATTATGGACACATTATCAGCGGATAGCGAAGCGGCCTGGTCTGGCCGGGCAAAACGCAATGTATGGCTCTATGTTTGGATTTACGGGTTATTAGGAGCCGTTACGGGGATTACAAACTACGCACTGATGTCGTATTACCAAATTGTGGCTCCCCAGTTAGTGAAGGGGTTTAACCTGTATAGTTCAATTGGAACGTTAATCCTTTCATTACTAATTGCCCTAATTCACCGGACAGGGTTTAAGAAGATTATGTTAATCGCGCCGCCAATTACGGTTGCTGCACTAGTAGTTACCGTAATAACAAATAATGTGCCGTTGATTATCATTATGTGCGTTGCTTCAACCATTACGATTGGGATTTATGATTACCTGTACCCAATTATGTTTGCGGTATACATTCCGCGGAAAAAGCAGACCAAATGGATGACGTACATACTGGTGGATAATCTGGTATGTCAGACGGTATTGACGTTCCTCGGCGGAAAGCTGGTTGTGTACTTTTTTGCACTGCTGCAACATATTTCCTACGGAAAAGCATCAGCCTTATCAGCTCATCAGGAAGCCATGCATGGTGTAATGCTAGCGAACTACACAACTGCTTACCGGTGGGTGATTGTAATTGCAGCGGTCCTTGCAGGATTAGCGTTTATTTTCGCGCTATTCTTCCGGGAGAAGCCAAGTGACTACCGTGAAACCCCTGTTGAACGGGAACGGGACGAAGCAGCTCAGCGTCCAAGTAACTTTAAGCAGTTAATGACTAAGACGGTATTGATATGGGTATTATACCTGGTGCTTGTACGGTTTGGGGCGTTATTGGTAACGCCGTACTTCCCGATTTACCTGAACAATTACCTGCACATGCCACGGGGGGTAGCTGCAACGGTTAATACGTTCCAGAACGCTGCCATGTTCTTGGGTTACTTGTTAGCGCCATTCCTGGAAAAGAAACTAGGATCAATTGTTTCAATGGCAGCGGCAGGAATTACCGTTGCTCCGATGATGATTCTAATGGCCAATGGGCGTGCCTTAGGGACCGGAACGGTCGCCGTTGTTATTGTTGGTGTGGTTTTGTTCTTGCGGTCAGGTATTGCGAACGCAACGGCACCAATCCAGCAGTCATTGCAGATGGCGATGGTGTCAAAGGATTTACGGCCAGCCTTTAGTTCGGTTGTGTCGTTGGTTAACTCATTGATGGGAGTTGTTTCCGGACTATTCTGTACGTTCTTCCTCTTTAAGTCATTATCCGGATATGCAACTGCATACTACATTGCGGGCGCACTGTACGTTGTTGCAGCGGTCTTCATCCTAATCTTCTTCAAGAAGAAGTACAACCGGATTATGGATGAAGTACCAACGCAAGCGAAAAGCGATGCGGTAGTAGCTGAAAAGGAAGACGGCGAAGAGTAGGAACCAAGGTTAGTTTTGAATTAAATGAATTTGATTAGGCGGTGACGATAAACGACACCGCTTAATTTGAAGCTGCATTTGAAAACGCTTTATTATACAATGAAACTGAAAGGAGCGGTGGACATGAAAAAGATTATTAATGATCCAGCAAATGTTGTGCCGGAAATGCTGCGGGGAATGGTGGGAGCATATCCGCAATATATCAAACAGATCCCCGAAATGATGGCCGTTGTCCGGAATGATGAACAATCGATGGTCGGGAAGGTTGGCATCGTAAGCGGTGGTGGAAGTGGTCATGAACCCGCTCACGCTGGTTACGTTGGAAAAGGTATGTTGAGTGCGGCAGTAGCGGGACAGGTCTTTACGTCGCCTACTCCCGACCAGATTTACGCAGCCATTCAAGCAGCCAATCACGGGAAAGGAGTGTTTTTGGTAATTAAGAACTACTCCGGTGATGTAATGAACTTTGAGATGGCACAGGATATGGCAGCAATGGATGATATTCCGGTTAAATCTATCGTCATTGACGATGATATTGCCGTTGAAAACAGCCTGTATACTCAAGGTCGCCGGGGCGTCGCTGGAACGGTTTTGATGCACAAAATTTTAGGAGCGGCTGCGGATCAAGGAGCGAGCCTTGATGAAATTGAGCAGCTTGCCCAGCGAGTCCTTCCGCACATTAACACCATTGCGGTGGCCCTATCCGCGGCGACCGTTCCCGAAGTGGGTAAGCCGGGATTCGAACTTGCTGCCGATGAGATTGAGTACGGAGTGGGAATTCACAGTGAACCAGGGTATCGGCGGGAAAAGATTAAGCCGTCCAAGGAGCTGGTTGCCGAACTCCTTGGTAAAATTGATGATAACCTGCATCTCGATGCGCAAAAAGACTACGCGGTGCTCGTTAATGGCATGGGAGCCACGCCGCTAATGGAGCAGTATATCTTTAGTAACGATTTGCTGACGCAGTTAGCGAACAAGAAAATTAGACCAGCGTTTATGAAGGTTGGAAATTACATGACGTCAATTGACATGGCAGGGATTTCCCTGACCATTATGGAAGTGGCGGATAAAAAGTGGCTGGAGTACCTGAATTATCCGGTTGCAACGATTGCATGGTAGGAGGGAAATTATGAAACTAACGGTTGAAAGGGACGTTCAGTGGATGACAAATTTTGCACAACTTATTACGGCGCATAAACAAGAACTGAATGACCTTGATGATGCGATTGGCGATGGTGATCACGGAAGTAACATGGTGCGGGGGATGGATGCGGTCATGGCTACCCTTGAACCAGCACCAGCGACCCTTACTGAAGCCCTAAAGAAAACGGCTATGGCATTAATTAGTAAGGTTGGTGGGGCGGCGGGACCGTTATACGGCACGGCCTTCTTAGAAATGGCGAAGAAGAGTGCGGTAACGAACGATGCGGGCGAACTGCTTGCTGCCGCGGCTGCCGGGGTAATGAAACGGGGTGGTGCCCACCCCGGCGATAAAACGATGGTTGATGTCTGGCAGGTGGTAGTTCCTCAGATTCAGGATGATACTTTTACGGAAGAAGCTATCCAAACGGCGGTTGAACACACCCGCGATCTCGTTGCGCACAAGGGCCGGGCTTCTTACCTTGGTGAACGGGCGAAGGGTCACCTTGATCCCGGGGCGGTTTCCACCGGATACCTGCTTACTGCTTTATTAGACGTGGGGGTGGAATAATGCTTGGAATTACCGTTGTGTCCCACGTGCCAGAAATTGCCGCGGGTGTCGTTCAGTTGCTCAAACAAGTTGCGGGAGAAACCCCCATTACGTTTGCGGGGGGAACCGATGATGGCCGGATTGGTACTAGCATGGAAAAAATCACCGCTGCCTTTGCGGATAACCCGGCGGATACAATCCTGGCTTTTTACGACCTTGGCAGTGCTAAGATGAACTTGGAAATGGCGAGCGAACTCACCGATAAGGAAATTCATATCTATAATGTTCCGTTGATTGAAGGCGCGTACGTTGCAGCGTCGCTCATTCCGACGGGAGCAACACGTTTGCAGGTTGAGGAGCAGTTGGCACCACTAATGGTGAAAGGTTGATTTTTACCGTGAATTGGGGAATGTAAGCTTCTAGTACGGGAAAAATTCACTAATAAGGTGATGAGAGCGTCCATTATGCGGTGGATGTCTCCTGTTTAGCTGGTGGTTTTTGTGTTTGGTGGGGGGATGAACCCATCATGATTGGAATTACGAAGATTTAGTTAAAGTGTATTTACACGTCTAATTTAAGGAAAAGGTTGGGAAAAAGGTCCCGATCTTTTTGTTTCTTCCGGGCAATCGGGTGTTCCCTCCTGGTTTGTTACCGCTTTTATATGGTCGGGGAATTGAAAATAGCAATTTTAATAGAATAATTATAAAATAGGATTAGTTATTTTACTGATTAAGGGGTGGTGCAACGATGAACCACGGTAAACGGATCGGGTTGCTTGGACTTATTATGGTAATGATAATTGGCATGGTAGGAGGAGCACGGTTAGCGTACGCTTCCAAAACGAGGAAAAAACAACCTCAGGTGGTAACGTTGTTCGTGCACGGCTATGGGAGTAGTGCGCACGCGGAACAGCATATGGTGCAGGCTGCTGAACGCGCTGGGGTGACTCATACGGTGGTGCGCGCCGATGTTAGTACTCGCGGGAAGGTGCGTTTGTCGCGGACGTTTAACCGGCAGGCTAAGAATCCCATCGTAGAAGTGCAATTTGCGGCTAACCGGGAATCCCAATCAACCCAAAACGCGGCATGGTTGCACCGAATTATCGTCCAACTTCAACGGGACGATCACGTTCAGCGGATTAACTTCGTGGGCCATTCAAAGGGAAACGTTGATATTATGACCTACCTGTTACGGTACGGGAGTGATCCTAACCTGCCGCGGGTAGAAAAGCAGGTGGCAATTGCCGGACCGTTTAACGGGGTACTTCGGATGGCCGGAAGTAATTCTGCGTTAACCAAGGAGGGCGTACCAACCCATCCAACCGCTACATATCAACGAATTGCGCAACTTCGGCGAACCTATCCGCAGGGAATCCGGGTGCTGAATATTTACGGCAACATTAACGGAACAAATGCAGACGGGACGGTCGGGAATAATTCTTCCCGCGCAATGCGGTCCCTTACGGTGCGGGCTAAATCGTACCGTACGGTCATGATTTCGGGATGGAAGGCTCAGCATAGTCGATTGCACGCCAATCACCAAGTTGACCAGTTATTGATTCATTTTCTGTGGCAAAGATAAGATTAAGGAGGTGCGGTGATGCCAGAATTAACGGTAATTATGCCTGTTTATAACGTGGCGGCGTACCTTAAGCAAACCCTGGCAAGCTTGCAGCAGCAAACGATGCCTGAATTTAAGGTCATCATTGTAAATGACGGCTCAACGGACGAAACAGGTGCAATTGCAAAGGCAGTATGCGCGCGCGATTCCCGCTTTACGCTGGTAACTACCCCGCATAGGTCGGCTGCGCATGCCAAAAACGTGGGGGTCCAACGGGTGACGACGCCGTACGTTACGTTTGTTGACGGGGATGACGTCCTTGATCCGACGGCGTTTGCGGGGTTAGTCCCGCTTTTAAAACAAATGCCGGATTTAATTATCAGTGACATTGCGTTTGATGGTCCGGGCAACCAAGAACGCCAGTCGCACTTAAACCTGCCACCGAAGATGGACCAAGCGGCGTTCATTGCTGCTTTTCCCCAATTGTATGCTGCTGACGGGATGTTTTATAACTGTAATAAGGTATACCGGCAGACGTTATTACAACCGCTTACTTTTCAGAATTTACCGGTGGGCGAAGATACGGTTTTAAATTACCAGTATTTCTATCAGTGTTCGGTGGTCCTTACTAGTCCAAGTGCGTACTACCATTATCAGCAACGGGTTGGTTCGGCGGTTAATCACTATGATGAACACCGGCTGGCTGTTCGGGCAACTGAAACGGCAGCACTTTGTTCCTTATTGAATCAATGGCACAGTCCGGCGACTGCCACGCTAATCACTGCGGACTGGTTAAAAACCCTGACGTTATGTCGCAAAAATATTTACTTTTCCCGCCCAGACGGAACAAGGTTATCGCCGCCAACACGACTTAAGCAGTTACATGAGGTGCTGGTGGAGTGCTTACGGCATATTGACGAACAACAGTGTTCGTCTTCTCAACGCCATCAGATTGAACAGTACCGGCAATTATTACAGGATCCGGCGGCGTTACGACAAGCGGATAAGCAATGGTTTACCCAGAATAACGATATTATGTTTTAGAAAAGCAAAGAAAATAAGGATGGTTTAAAACAAACAACGGGCGTGGTGGAAGAAGCCCGCCATACGGATCACGGGAGATAGGGTCGAATGACTAGTACCAATCTTTTGTGATCGTTTTTTGTACTGAATTATGCGAAAAAGTAAGGAGGCCGTAGCTCTCACCACGACCTCCAATTGGGTTATTTAATTATCATACGCAACGTGCTCAATTTGGCTAGGGCGGATAATCCGCTTAACTTTTTCCCCGGGGACGGTCAGAACCAACGCATCAGTGGCGTTTAGCCAATTAAGAATGCCGTGGAGTGGAGCTTCACCCGTTGTGAGGGTCACGGTGACAGGTGTTTGACCGTCAACCAACTGACTAAGTGGCGTGGTTTCAGTGGTAACCTGACGCTGAACCGCCGCTTCCGGCGAAAAGAAATACTCGAACTGCGAGTTTAACTGGTGTAAAAAGGTCGCAATCGACTTACGCGTTAACATGAACTTATCCCCCTTCTTAACAAGATGATGACTTTATTATACAAACGAGCGTTCGAAATCGCAACAGAAAATTACGATTAAGTTACAAAACATTGACAGTTTGTAACCTAACCCTTGTCAGAATGGGGCATTCCGCCGTATGATGGTTACAATAAGTTTGATTAAGGGTGAGAAGAGGAAGTATGGCGAAAAGAGGAATGTTGATCGTTTTATCCGGGCCGTCGGGTGTCGGCAAGGGGACGGTTCGGAAGCGGATCTTCGAACAGGACGATAATAAGTTTGATTATTCTGTTTCAATGACTACCCGGAAAATGCGCCCGGGGGAAATCAATGGGAAGGACTACTACTTCGTTTCGAAGGAGGAGTTTGAGCAGGAAATTGCAAACGGGGGCATGCTGGAGTATGCCCAGTACGTCGATAACTACTACGGTACGCCGTTGAAGTACGTTAACGAAAAATTGGATAGCGGAAAGGATGTTTTCCTCGAAATCGAGGTTAAAGGCGCGATGCAGGTGCGAAAGAAGTGTCCGGCTGGACTCTTTATCTTCCTGACACCGCCGGATTTGATGGAGCTCCGGCAGCGGATTATTAACCGGGGTACTGATGACATGGCGACGATTGATAAGCGCATGAACAAGGCCAAGGGTGAAATTGAAATGATGCAGAATTACGATTACGCCGTTGTGAACGATGAGGTTGATAAGGCTGCGGAAAAGATCAAAACCATTATTCGGGCAGAACGGTGGCGGGTGAAGCGCTTCCTACCTGATTACAAGAAACACTTAGGAGATGAACTCAAATGATTTTATACCCATCAGTTGATAAGTTATTAGAGAAGGTTGACTCCCGGTATTCACTGGTGATGCTGGCTGCTAAACGGGCTCACGAACTCGATCTAGGAGCTTTACCACTATTAAGTAAGTATAATTCAAGTAAGAACGTGGGGCGGGCCCTGGAAGAAATCGCGGCTGGTAAGCTGAAGATTAAGGGTGCTGACCAGGAAAAGTAGGCAGTGATGAACCGGGTGACCGGTTCTTTTTTTTACCCGTAAATCTTGCTAAAATGAAGGCATAATTAACGCAATTATTTAAGGAGGAAAGGAGCATGTCAAAGCACATTGTAGTAGCAGTCACCGGCGGAATTGCGGCGTACAAGGCAGCTACCGTGGTGCGTACCCTAATAAAGGATGGTTGGGATGTGCGGGTAATGATGACCAACCAAGCGACCAAATTTGTTACGCCCCTGACGTTTACTACGCTAACGGGCCATGCAGTGGTAACTACTTTGGGTCCGGCTAATCAGCCCCTCGCACACGTTGAACTTGCACGGTGGGCGGATGCAATGGTCGTGGTTCCAGCAACGGCAAATGTTCTGAGTAAGGTTGCCTTGGGAATCGCGGACGATGTAGTGACAACAACCCTGTGTGCGGCTGTTTGTCCCCGGCTCTTTATCCCCGCAATGAACGATCAAATGTATGCTAATCCAGCGGTTCAGCGCAACATTACCCGGTTACGGGCGGACGGGGCTCGGGTGATGGAGCCTGCTACGGGGATGCTTGCTGAGGGCTATGCTGGAAAGGGGCGCTTACCCGCACCCGCGGAAATTAGCACGTGGCTTTACCAACAACTCGTTCCTGGCACGGCACTTGCCGGGAAGCATGTCCTGGTAACTGCTGGTCCGACCCGGGAGTATCTTGATCCGATACGGTACATTACTAACCCTTCAAGTGGGCGGATGGGGTATGCGCTAGCAGCCGCGGCCCGCAATCAGGGGGCGGAAGTCACGCTGGTTAGCGGACCGACTGCGCTGCCTCCGGTTCCGGGGGTTACCTTGGTTGCGGTTCAGACAAGTGCGGAAATGGCGCAGGCCGTTTTTGCCCGCCAGACCCAGGCAGACATAATTATTGCCGCTGCAGCGGTCGCGGACTACGGCGTTAAACATCCTGCGCCCCAAAAAATCAAGAAGAATGGCGCTGAGTTAACCCTCCATTTGCACCAGACGAAAGATATTATTGCAACGGTGGCGCAAAACAAACGGCCAGACCAGTATGTGGTGGGCTTTGCAGCGGAAACCACGGCGGTGGCAGAACATGCCCGTGCCAAACTTCAAAGTAAGCAGCTTGATATGGTAGTGGCAAATGATGTGGGGAAGCAAGCGATCGGGTTTGGGAGCCGGAAAAATGCGGTGACCATTTTTACTCCTGAAGAGACGCCCCAGGCAGTTGCGCAGGCTTCAAAGCAAACGATCGCGGCAACAATTATTCAGGCCATTGCACGGCATTTAGGGCAGGTGAGTGACCATCAGTAAGTACGTTGGGGTGATTGTCGATGTTGCAACTCAGCAAACTAACCGGCCGTATACGTACCGGGTACCCGAAGAATTGACGACTGTTGTTGCTCCGGGGATACGGGTGGAGGTGCCGTTTGGCAAGCGGCAAGTCCAGGGCTTTATCGTTGAAACGGGAGATCAAGCCCCAGAGGGGGTGCAACTCCGTGCCCTCACGCGGTTAGTTGATGTTAGTCCTGTTCTGGGAGAAGAACAGCTCCGCCTTGCTGACTGGTTAGTTGCACGGACGTTTGCCTTTAAGATTAGTTGCTTGCAGGCTATGTTACCGGCTGCCATGCGCGCCCAGTACCAGAAAATAATTACGCTTATTGCGCCGGAGAAAGTGCCGGCAAGCGTGCGGGCTTTATTCGGGAAGGAAAAGGAGATAGCGTTTGATGATGACCGCCTTACCCCGGCGATGATGCGGACGATTGTTGAGTTGCAGCGAGTCGGGGTTGTCAAGGTTGATTACCATGTGACTGAGCGTGGGCACAAGAAGACCGTTTCGCAGGTTGTACCGTGCAAAACAACTGCGGAATACCGCGAATTAGCAACGCACGTCCGGGCCAACGCTGTTCGTCAGCGGGAATTACTCAAACGCTTAGCACACTTTGACGCACCGGTTCTTCAGGCGGAGTTTCTACGGGGGACGAACTTAACAACTAGTCACCTGCGGACCGCTGAACAACAGGGGTGGCTTGTTCGTAAGCAGGTTGAGCAGTACCGTGATCCGTTTAATGCGCCGGTAAAGAAAACAAGGATGCCCCACCTGACTCCGGACCAAGAAAGGGCCGTTGCGGCAATTACCGCTGCGGAAGAGGACAAGACGCCAACGCCTTTTTTACTTGAGGGGGTGACGGGAAGCGGGAAGACGGAGGTTTATCTCCGGACAATTGCCGCTGCTCTTCAGCAACAGCGAACCGCATTAATGCTCGTTCCAGAAATTGCACTGACCCCGCAAATGGTAAACCGGGTTCGCAGCCGGTTTGGGCACCAAGTGGCGGTGTTACACAGTGGGTTGTCAGTGGGCGAGAAGTATGATGAGTGGCGGCGAATCGCCCGGGGAGAGGCTAAGGTTGTTGTAGGCGCCCGGTCAGCTGTTTTTGCCCCATTGAAAAACATTGGCGTCATTGTCATTGATGAAGAACACGAAGGAAGTTATAAACAGGATAGTATGCCCCGGTACCATGCCCGGGACGTTGCTTTGTGGCGAGCGCGGTATCACCAGTGTCCCGTCGTGCTTGGGAGCGCAACACCGGCACTTGAATCCCGGGCCCGGGCACAAAAGGGTGTTTATCAGTGGCTGCGGCTACCGCACCGGATTAACGGTCAGGCTTTGCCCCGTGTGGAGCTCGTTGATATGCGGCACATGCTGGGGAAAACGCAGGTGGCGGATTTTTCGCCACAACTGGTTACGGCTCTCCGGGAGCGTCTTGCGCGCAACGAACAGGTTGTGCTAATGCTCAACCGGCGCGGGTACGCCGCGTTTGCGATGTGTCGCGAATGTGGGTTCGTTGTTCAGTGCCCGAATTGCGATATTTCATTAACGTTTCACCGCGACCGGCGGCGGATGCAGTGTCACTACTGTGGGCACGAACAACCGGTTCCCCGAAAATGCCCGCAGTGTGGGAGTCGCTACATTGGGTTTTACGGGACCGGAACGCAAAAGGTTGCCGAAGAGTTACACCAGTTAGTTCCCGCAGCGCGGGTTTTACGAATGGACGTTGATACGACCAGGCGAAAGGGCGCGCATGAGCGAATCTTAACGCAGTTTGGCAATCACGATGCGGATATTCTTTTGGGAACGCAGATGATTGCCAAGGGACTTGATTTTCCCGATGTTACCTTAGTGGGCGTCTTAAACGCAGATACGGGGTTAAGTTTACCCGATTTTCGGGCAAGTGAACGGACGTTTCAGTTGCTTACCCAGGTGAGTGGCCGGGCTGGTCGGGCACAAAAGGCCGGCGAAGTCATTATTCAAACGTTTAATCCGGACCACTACGCAATCCAAATGGCGGGTAAGCAGGATTATGAGGGCTTTTTTGTGCGGGAAATGCAGGTGCGGCACCAAAACGATTACCCGCCGTACTTCTACACAATTCAGCTGACAGCAAGCGGGCCGCAGGAAGCACAAGTGTTGCAGGTTCTTACGAAGATTCGGGCAGCATTAGCGCGAATTTTGTCACCGCAAGCGCGGTTACTCGGTCCCACCCCGCAGATGGTAACGCGGGTAAATAATCGGTATTATTACCAATTAATTATTAAGTACAAACAAGAACCCCAGTTGCAGGCGGACCTCCGAGAACTTGTTTTGCACACCCAACGGCTTAGTCGGCAGCACATTCAGTTAATCATTGACCGTGATCCGCAGGGGTTTTAGGGGAAGGAGTTAGCAATGACATCAGTAGTATTTATGGGAACGCCGCAGTTTGCCGCTTCGATTTTAACGGCGGTAATTGACGCGGGATATGACCTTCTGGCGGTTGTTACCCAACCAGACCGGCGGGTGGGACGGAAGCGACAACTTGTTGCTTCGCCCGTTAAACAAGTTGCCCTTGGGCACAACTTAAAGGTGCTTCAACCAGAAAAAATTAGTGGGAGTGCGGCCATGGAAGAAATTATTGCCATGCAGCCTGATTTCATTATTACCGCGGCGTACGGCCAATTTTTACCGGAAAAACTGCTCCGGGCGGCAAAGGTGGCGGCCGTTAACGTTCATGGGTCATTGCTTCCCCGGTACCGCGGGGGAGCGCCGGTGCAGTATGCTATCATGAACGGAGATGAGCAAACGGGAGTTACCATCATGTATATGGTGAAGGCTATGGATGCGGGGGACATTCTTGCGCAAGAGTCGTTGCCAATCGGCCCTAACGATGACACGGGGACGATTTTTACGCGGATGAGTGGCGTGGGGGCGACGCTTCTGCTCCAGACGCTTCCCCGCCTGATTAAGGGGCAGGTTAACCCGGTTCCGCAGGACGAATCGCAGGTTGTCTTTTCTCCAACAATTAGGCCTGAACAGGAGCAGCTGTCGCTTGCGCTGACCGCATCGCAGGTTGATTGGCGTGTGCGGGCTTTGCGGCCTCAGCCGGGGGCATATTTTGCGCATATGAACGGGAAGCGAACAAAGCTTTGGCGGGTAACTCCCCTAAGTGAGGTGACAACTGCTCCAAGTGGGACCGTCACTATCCGGACAAAGCACCGGCTTGTCCTTGCGGCCGCTGAAGGGACCCAGTACGAAGTGAACGAACTGCAACCGGCAGGCAAGGCCCGAATGGATATTACGGCTTATCTGAACGGGGGCGGCCAACAGATTAAGGAAGGAATGCAGGTAATTACCGATGCAGATTAATGAAACACCGCGGTACCTTGTGGTTGATATGCTTGACCGGGTAATGCGGCAGCACGCCTATTCAAATCTCACCTTAAACCAGGTCCTCAGCCATCACCCTCTTACTCAAAAGGATCAACGGTTGTTAACGCAGCTTTTTAACGGGGTATTACAGCACCGGTTAACGCTGGAATATTGGTTAACCCCGTTTATTCGGGGAAAGCAGCTAGTTCCCTGGGTTAATGAGCTGTTGTTAAGCGCCCTGTACCAGATGCACTACCTTGATCGGATTCCTGACCGGGCGGTGTTTAGCGAAACGATTGAGATTGCTAAGCGGCGTGGTCATGCGGGAATCCGCCGGTTTGTAACTGGGGTTCTCCACGCCGTTCAGCGCCAGGGAGTCCGACCGCTCAGTGTAATTGCTGATCCGGTAAAAAAGCTTAGCATCACGGCAAGCGTTCCGCAGTGGCTCGTACAGCAGCTGATTGCGGAACACGGGTTCCCCCGAATAGAGCGGATGTTGGCAACAATTAACGACCCCCCGGTGCAGAGTGTACGAGTGGTTCATCCGGCTACGCGCGTCCGGGTAGTTGAGGCGCTGCGACGTGCGGGGTTAGCGGTAACCCCAAGTCCCATTACACCAGTAGGGCTACGGGTGACGGGGGGGTTTGTTCCGGCAACCGCGGCTTTTAAACAGGGATTGATTACCGTTCAGGATGAAAGTGCACAGCTCGCGGTGGATGCCCTCATGGTTCGTCCAGCGGATCAAGTGCTAGATGCGTGTGCGGCCCCGGGCGGGAAAACAACCCAAATTGCCGGGAATTTAACTACCGGAAGAGTTACGGCCCTTGATCTGCATGCCCATAAGATAAAGTTAATTAAGCAGAATGCTACCCGGTGTGGGGTGGCCGCACGGGTTAACGCCCGTCAATTAGATGCGCGGCGAGCAGCCACCACCTTTACTCCTGGTTGTTTTGACCGGATTTTGGTGGATGCGCCGTGTTCGGGGATTGGATTACTCCGGCGTAAACCCGAAATTCGGTACATGAAAACGGCGGCGGATTCTAAGCAGTTACACGCTATTCAAGGAGCAATTCTTGACGCTGTCGCTCCCACGTTGCGGGTTGGCGGCCGGTTAGTATACAGTACCTGCACCATCTTGCAGCAGGAAAACGAGAAAACGGTGACGGCTTTCCTTGCCCGCCATCCCGAGTATACCCTTGAGCGGGTACAAACGACCAAGGGGATTAAGACCGACCGGGGAACGGATTCTTTAACCATTTACCCGGATGATTTCATGACGGACGGGTTCTTCATTGCAGCTCTCCGGCGCATTAAGTAGGAGGTGGTTTTAGTGGATGTGGATTATGAAACGATTACCGGGAAGGTACGGCAGCATAACGAAGATGCCGTGCAGCTTGTTACTAATCAGGGCGGTGTGACCGCAGCAATCGTTGCTGATGGGCTTGGAGGACATCAAGGGGGGGAAATTGCGTCTAAGATGGCGGTTTCTAGCCTTGGGTTTCAGTTTCAGCAAACAACTCTCACCACCCCTAGTGCCATCGAACCATGGCTTCAGCAAGTAATTCCCCAGGAAAATAGCGCTATTATTGAGCGGTCGCGGGAATACCCTGACCTTGCAGGGATGGGGACGACCCTGGTGTGTGCCTTTATTTTTCCACGGGATTTTGTGGTTGCCCATGTTGGGGACAGCAGGGCGTACGTTTTTCGAAAGGGACGGCTACAACAACTTACCACTGATCATTCCCTGGTTAATGAATTATTAGCAGCGGGGGAATTGCAACCAGAAGAAGTGGCGACGTTTCCCCATAAGAACGTTATTACCCGAACCTTAGGAATTTCGGACCAGGTTAAAGCGGACGTCGCAACGTTTCCGTTTCTTCATGAAGATCAGCTGCTTTTGTGTACGGATGGTCTTTATAAGTTGGTGGACCAGTCTACGATGGAGCAACTGTTGACAACGGCGCCAACGGTTACGGCGGCGGTTCACCGGCTGGTAGAAGCGGCTAACGTTGCGGGGGGGACTGATAATATTACGGCGCTTGTGGTTAAGAATGAAGGAGGCGAGTAGGATGAAGATCGGCTACATCTTAAACGAACGGTACCAGATCAATGCGCTCATTGGCGAAGGCGGCATGGCCAACGTTTACCGCGCGCGGGATTTGATCCTTAATCGGGACGTAAGCGTGAAGCTATTACGCTTGGATCTCCGGGATAATCCGGACGCAATGCGGCGGTTTCAGCGGGAAGCGTACGCCTTAACTGAACTTACGAACCCCCACATTGTAACCATCTATGATTACGGGGAAGAAGGGGGCATGCAGTACCTTGTGACCGAGTATGTTGCGGGGACTGATTTGCGGACATATATTAACCAGCACTTCCCGTTCCGGTACACGGAAGTGATCCGGATTATGGACCAGATTCTGGACGCGATGGCGGCAGCCCACGCGCACAATATTATCCACCGGGATTTAAAACCGCAAAACATTTTGATTGATAATCAGGGGAATGTAAAGGTGACGGATTTTGGCATTGCACTTGCTGACACCATGACACGCACTAACGCCATGGTAGGGTCGGTCCACTACATTTCACCAGAACAAGCCCGGGGCGGAGCGGTAACGGCGCAGTCTGATATTTATTCCCTGGGGATTATCCTGTTTGTGTTGCTAACCAATACGTTGCCGTACAACGGGGATACTCCCGTCGCAATTGCCCTTAAGCACAGTAAAGAAGCAATGCCGTCCGTACGAAAGTATGATGTGGGAATCCCCCAATCATTAGAAAACGTGGTTTTACACGCCACGGCTAAGAAACGACCGGATCGTTACCCGACGGTGGTCGCAATGAAGAAGGACTTGGATTCTGCCCTGTCATTTGAGCGGCAAGGAGAGGTACGCTGGGAACCGCGCTCCTATGTAAACGAAGAAACAAAGGTATTACCAACGTTAAATACGGCGGCACCGGCACCGGCGGTAGAAGCCCAGCCCAACACGCCAACAGAGCGACCAGTTTCTTCAAAAAAAGAGAAGGTTCCCGTTTCTCATAAGGCAAACCACCGGCGTCACCATCCCCGGCGATGGCGGTGGGCCATTGCAGGCGTTGGGGTTATTCTGCTTGGAATTTTAGGTGGTGGCGCTGTGTGGGCGTTAGTTCCCCAGCAGGTTCCGGCAGTTGCCGGCATGACAGTTGCAACTGCCCGAACTGCGTTGCAGGAAAAACATCTCCGCGTTGCGGGAGTGACAAAGCAATATAATTCCCATTACTTAGCTGGCCAGGTAATTACGACGACCCCCGGTCAGGGGAAGAAGGTTCGCCGGAATGGCGCCGTGAGGTTAGTTGTTTCCCGGGGAGCGGACCGCAAACGGTTCGGCGATTATCAGGGGCAGTCGTTTAACCAGGTTAAACGGCGTTTGGAGCACCAGGGAATGACGGTGCTCCGTCAAAACGTGTACGTTCCTGGGATGACGGCGGGCCAAATTATGGATCAGAGTATTGCCCCGGGGGAGCGCGTTGTTCCTCAGCAGACAACGGTGACGTTGACCGTTAATACCGGCCAACAGTTGTTTCACGTTAAGAACGTGACGGGATGGTCACTTAAACACCTGAAACGGTATGCAACGGAGGAGAGTTTGCGGCTGGTGATTATTAATAAATCAACCAGCGATTACCCGAATAATACGGTAATTAGTCAACAACCGGCTCCTCGGGTATACGTGCGGCACGGGGCTGTGCTGCGGGTTGTTGTTGCGGTTAAGCCGGGAAGCATGACGCAGACGACAACGGAAGTCCCGGTCAGCAATCCCGGGACTTTAAGGAGGAACTAAATGGAAGGACAGGTGCGGCAATCGTTAAGTGGCTACTATGACGTGGAAAGCGGCGGGCACATGTATCGAACCAGGGCCCGCGGGAAACTCCGGCAAAAACGCTGTGCTCCTCTGGTAGGTGACCGGGTTGAGTTTAAGGTTGATAAGGGGACGGAGTACGGTTACCTCTTGCGGGTGTTTCCCCGGAAGAACGAATTGGTGCGGCCACCAGTAGCGAATATTGATTGCGCCATCGTGGTCACAGCCGCAGTGGAGCCCGCCTTTAACCAAAACCTACTGGACCGGCAGCTGATTATGCTGACGGCCCAACAAATTACACCGGTACTATACTTTTCGAAGGGGGATTTAATGCTTCCCGAGCAGCGAATTAAACTGGCGGAAAAGGTCGCGTATTACCAGCAATTTTACCGGTGTTTTTTCCCGGCAAAAACGGATGACCAGGACACGCTTACGGCGTTGCGCGGAACCCTCACGAACCAGGTAGCGGTGGTAATGGGGCAAACCGGTGCGGGAAAATCAACGCTCCTCAACCAGTTAGCGCCCGAATTAGCTTTGGAAACGGGAACCGTATCTAAGGCGCTTTCCCGGGGAAAACACACGACACGGCGGGTGACACTTCTTTCCGTTGGTACCGCGTTAATCGCTGATACACCAGGATTCTCATCGTTTGAGCTTCGGAATCTTACCCGGGAAAACGTTCCTGGGTTGTTTCCGGAGTTTACTAGCAGGCAAATAGGGTGTAAGTTTCGTGGATGCCTACACCTTAACGAACCCTCCTGTGCCGTAAAGGCGGCCGTTGATGACGGCCAAATTGATCAACAGCGGTATGCTGATTACGTGCAGTTTCAGGACTGGCTGGCTCATCAACGGCCCCGGTACGGAAAAAATAAGGGGGGTATATGATGCAACAGGTAAACGTGTTAGTCGGGGGACCAGCAGAGTTTCTTCCGGAAAATGTTTTTGCTCGTGCCGGCCAGTGGCTTGGCGTTGATAAGGGGGCGGTGGCACTTGTTCGTCACCACTGCCGAATGGTTGCAGCAATCGGTGATTTTGATACCGCTGGTCGGATGGGCTGGGCGGTTAAGCAGGTAACGCCATGGGCAAATACTCTGGTGCAGGCTCCCCCAGAGAAAGATGATACCGATACTGAGTTAGCCTTGCGGTGGTTGGCAACAACCATGCCCCAAGCGGCCATTACGGTATACGGGGCGACCGGAGGACGGTTAGACCACCTGTTAGCTAACATCTTGTTTCCCCTGCGCCCTGAATTACGGCGGTTAGCTCCTCATGTGACGCTTCGGGACCGGCAAAACGTAGTTCAGTTTTACCTGCCGGGAACGCATAAATTAGTGCCGGAAAACCAAATGAACTACCTTGCGGTGATTCCATTAATGCCCGTTATGGGACTGACACTGCGTGGGTTAAAGTATCCATTAACGGAAGCGCGGTTTACAACCGCTCGGGCCCTTGTCAGCAACGAGTTTAATGCCACAACGGCTCAGATGAGTTTTACGCAGGGGGTAGTGTGTGTAATTCAAAGTAAGGACATTGTCAGAAAATAGTGGACAAAGAAAAAGCATGCATTTCCAACGACTAAGAGGGAATACATGCTTTTTGGTAATAAAAAAGACTCCTAAGGGAGAGGAGCCTTTCACTAACTATACGCGCTTAACCTTACCTGACTTAAGCGCCCGGGCTGAAACGTAAACCTTCTTCGGCTTACCATCAACCATGATGCGTACCTTCTGCAGGTTCGGCTTCCAGCTCCGGTTTGATGAGTTTAAAGCGTGGGAACGCTTCTTTCCGAAGGTGGTCTTCCGGCCAGTGATGTAATCCTTTGCCATCGTTAATCCTCCCTTAGCACTAGATTGCAAGTAATACTTGCTCATTCAGTTAATAAAGTTATCATAGGATCCTAACGATTGCAAGGAAAAGTGTAAAGTAAATTTGCTTGGCAGGATTTATTTTTAGTAATCGGGATGAAGCGTAACTTTTAATCTGTCGGGGGCTGTGCTATTATCGTACTATGATTATTTGACCATTAAGGGAGGCTGGGTGCTCATGGCAGTTAAAATTCAAAACCAGTTTGGGAGCATTGATATTGATAACAACGTAATTGCATCTGTTGTTGGCGGTGCGGCCACTGAGGTTTTTGGTATTGTTGGGATGGCCAGCAAAAACCAGATTCGGGATAACCTAAACGAGATCCTGAAGCGGGATAACTTTGCCAAGGGTGTCGTTGTCCGGCAGGATGGCGAGCAGATTGCCGTGGACGTCTACATTATTGTGGGATACGGTACGAAGATTTCTGAGGTTTGCCGGAACGTCCAGAATAAGGTCAAGTATAACCTGGAATCCATGCTCGGAATCACTGCTGATGCGGTGAATGTAATTGTGCAAGGCGTTCGCGTGATCGACGTTGAAGCTGAGCGTAGGTAGGAGGATATGGTCTTGAAGGTTTCCGAAATAACTGAAACTGAATTTCGTAAAATGGTCGCGGTTAGTACCCGGCGGCTCAATGAAAATGCTGATTTTATTAATAAGTTGAACGTCTTCCCCGTTCCGGATGGCGATACGGGGACAAATACCAGTATGTCACTTGCGAGCGGTGCAAAGTACGTCGCAGAATCGGCGGCAACGAGTGTTGGCGAGCTGACGACGGCCCTGGCTAAGGGATTGTTAATGGGTGCTCGGGGTAATTCTGGGGTAATCTTGTCTCAAATTTTTCGGGGATTTAACCGGTCAGTGGGCAAGAAAAAGACGTTAACAGCGCAGGACTTAGCTGACGCCATTACAAATGGGGCTGAAACGGCGTATAAAGCGGTGATGAAGCCTACTGAAGGGACCATTTTAACGGTGGCCCGGAAGGCGGCGGAGGCTGCTCGTCATACCGTTAGGCAAACAAACGATGCGGCTCAGGTTATGCAGGCGGCGGCGGCGGGTGCGGCTAAAGCGTTGGCAACGACTCCCGATTTGCTTCCTGTCTTAAAGGAGGTTGGCGTGGTTGATTCTGGAGGGCAGGCGTTGACGTTTGTTTACCAAGCGTTTGCGGATGCCTTAACCGGAAACGTTGCGGTTGATGAAACGCACCAACCGACCCCGGGCGAAATGGAAGGCATGGTGAGCGCTAAGCACCAGGAGGCCGCTCAGACCCAGCTTAATCCGGAAGATATCAAGTATGGTTACTGTACTGAAATTATGGTGCGGTTAGGGGCCGGGAAGCTTGTTGATAAGCAATTTGATTATGATGAATTCCGGGGGTACCTGAATAAACTGGGGGATTCCCTCCTGGTAATTGCTGATGACGAAGTTGTTAAGGTTCACGTGCACACGGAACATCCGGGTAAAGTACTATCTTATGGTCAGCATTTCGGGGCTTTGATTAAGGTGAAGGTTGATAACATGCGCCTTCAGCATGAAACTATCTTGGAAGAAAACGGCGTAGAAGACCAGCCCGCTCCACAGAAAAATGAGGTTGCGGGGGACTACGGAATTATTGCGATTGCTTCCGGTGACGGGATTGCTAAGATGTTTACCGGATTAGGGGTAACCAATGTTCTGAGTGGGGGCCAAACGATGAACCCAAGTACGGCTGACATTGTCGCTGTAATTAAGGCGACAAAGGCTGATAAGGTCATTATTTTACCAAACAACAAGAACATTTTCATGGCGGCAGAACAGGCCGCCGAAGTGGTTGACGCGGATGTTGCCGTTGTTCCTACTAAGACCATTGCGCAGGGGATGACGGCGTTACTTGATTTTAATAAGGATCTGTCCCTTGCGGAGAACGCAAAGAACATGGCCGCTAACCTTGACGACGTTAAGTCCGGTCAGGTAACGGTTGCTGTCCGGGATACAACGATTGACGGGCGAGCAATTCACAAAGGCGATTATATGGGAATTGTTGATGGTACCATCGTCGTGACAAATACCGACCAGAAGAAAGCGGCTGTGGAAATGGTTGGTCACATGTTAGATGAAGACAGCGAAATTGTAACGATTATTTACGGGGAAGACGGCAGTGAAACGGAAGCACAGGCGATTAAAGCGGCCGTTTTAACCCTGGATGATGAACTCGAGGTTGAAATCCATGCGGGTGATCAGCCGGTTTACCCGTACCTGATTTCAGTTGAGTAAAAATCCCTCCGGGTGATTGGTCCGTGTGGCCGGTCACCCTTTTTGTGGTTTAGTGGAGGTGAATGGTATGGACGAACTTGCCCAGCCCGTGACCGTGCTAACGGGAGTCGGGCCCAAGAAGCAACAGGCCCTCAATAAACTGGGGATTAACACAATTGAGGATTTACTGGTTGATTACCCGTTCCGGTACGATGATTTCACCACGAAAAAGATTGATGAAATTGCGGATGAAGAGAAGGTAACTCTCAAGGGAGTTGTCGGTTCCGAGCCGGTTTTAACCCGGTTTGGTTGCCGAAAAAGCCGATTAAATTTCCGGCTGATTCTTGATTCAGCAGTTATCATGGTGACGTTTTTTAACCAGCCATACCTCAAAAAGCAACTAACGCTTGGGGCAGAAATTGGGGTTTACGGGAAATATAATGCGGCCCGCCAACGGCTAACCGGGATGAAACTGATTAATCTGCAGAAGATTAAGGATCGCGGTTTTCAGGGGGTCTATCGGGCTTCCAATGAGATCAAAGCCAATGCCATTGAGCAGCTCGTCCGGCAAGCGTACGACCGGTTTCATTCCGCTATCCATGATGTGGTTCCAGTAGGTCTCCGTCAAAAGTACCGCTTAGAGCCACGGGAACAGATGATTCATGATATGCACTTTCCGGCCACCATGCAGGCGGCGAAACGGGCGCGCCGGTCGGCGATTTTTGAAGAATTTTTTCGGTTTCAAGTGGAACTTCAGTACGTGCGGCGCCGGAACCAGCATGAAGCGGGGTTAGCAATTAAGTATGACGTCACTACCCTGCGGGACTTTATTCGCCGGTTGCCCTTTGAATTAACGGCCGCCCAAAAGCGGGTGGTAAACGAAATTTGTGCGGACATGCTCCGGCCCGTTCACATGAACCGGTTACTGCAGGGGGACGTTGGATCAGGGAAAACGGTTGTTGCTGCGATAGCCATGGCGGCTGCGGTTAGTGCAGGTTTTCAAGCGGCGCTGATGGCACCTACTGAAATTCTGGCCGAACAGCACGCTGCTAAGCTTGCTAAGTTGTTTGAACCCTTGGGAATTACTGTGGGATTGCTTACAGGAAGTTCAGTGTCCCGGGCAGCCCAACGGCGGGAATTACTGGCACACTTGGCCAACGGAGACGTTGATATCATTGTGGGAACGCATGCGTTGATTCAGGAGCCAGTTGGGTTTCATAATCTCGGGCTAATTGTAACCGACGAGCAACACCGGTTTGGGGTTAACCAGCGCCGGACGCTGCGGTTAAAGGGGGGAAACCCCGACGTACTGGCGATGACCGCGACACCGATTCCTCGAACTTTAGCAATCACGGCGTACGGTGAAATGGATGTTTCCATTATTGACGAACTACCGGCGGGCCGGAAACCGATTAAGACCACCTGGTTGCGGAAAGCCCAGTTAAATGACGGCTTAGGGTTCATCGAAACCCGCCTCCAAGCTGGGGAGCAGGCCTATGTTATTTCTCCGCTCATTGAGGAAAGCGATGCGGTTGAGTTGCAAAACGCCACGGCCGTCTATGAACGACTGACGACACGATTTGCTAGCTACCGCGTAGGATTACTCCACGGACAAATGAGTGCGGACGAAAAGAACGCAGTAATGCGGGCATTTAAGAACCATGAAATTGACGTTTTGGTCTCCACAACGGTCATTGAAGTTGGGGTGGACGTCCCTAACGCCACGACCATGATGATTCTTGATGCCGATCATTTTGGACTAGCGCAACTTCATCAACTCCGGGGGCGGGTCGGTCGGGGAGCCGTCCAGTCGTACTGTTTGTTAGTGGCGGATCCTAAAACGGATTACGGGAAAAAGCGACTTGAGACGATGATTCAGACAGCCGATGGTTTTGTGATTGCCCAGCGGGATTTGGAATTACGTGGGCCCGGTGAAGTAATGGGCGAGCGTCAATCGGGACTGCCCGCATTTAAGGTAGGGGATCCGGTTCAGGACCTAACTATCCTTGAAGTTGCGCAGCAGGCAGCTCATGCGGTGGTGTTTGCGGCGGACTTTACAACTAATCCGGCGTATGCAACGTTACGTAGTTACCTGAGAGACCGTGTTTTACGGGTAGGTAATTTCGATTAGTGTTAATTTAGGGTAAAATAGAAAAGAAGTAAATTAAGTATCGTGAAGGGAAGAGAAAGTATGATTAAATTAGCAGTTGATGCGATGGGCGGTGACAACGCACCAGCAAGTGTTGTTGCGGGGGTTGAACGGGCCCGGAATGAATTTAACGACGTTGAGTTTATTTTGTTTGGTGATGAGGCTAAGGTGCGCGCTGTTTTAAAGAACGACGAACGAATTACGCTAAAGCAGGCGGATGAAGTCATTACCATGAACGATGAGCCGGTTAAGGCGGTCCGGAAAAAGAAGACGTCTTCAATGGTGATGGCCGCCAATGCCGTGAAGGAGGGTGAAGCGGATGCCCTGTTCTCGTGTGGAAATACGGGGGCGCTCTTAGCATCTGGTCTCCTGATTGTTGGGCGAATTCGGGGGATTGTACGACCGGGATTACTGTCAACATTGCCGGTAATTTCGTTGAAGGGGGGATCCTTTAACTTACTGGACAGCGGGGCTAATGCTGACAGTAAGCCAGAACAGCTGTACCAGTATGCCCTTCTCGGGAAGTATTACGCCAAAACTGTTCGGGGAATTAAGAATCCGCGAATCGGTCTGTTGAATAATGGAGAAGAACCACATAAGGGAAGTAAGTTAACGGTTGCGGCCCACCAGTTAATTGCTGCTGATGCAAGCATTAACTTTGTCGGAAACGTTGAGTCCCGGGCAATTGTAAGTGGAGTGTGTGACGTCGTTGTTGCGGATGGTTTTACCGGTAACGCCGTACTTAAATCAATGGAAGGCACCGCCTCGGCTTGCATGCACCTCTTAAAGGACGCAGTTCTTGACGGGGGAATTGCCGGAAAGTTAGGAGCTATGCTGATGGGAAAGAGTTTAAATAAGGTAAAGGTCATGATGGACCAGTCCCAGTATGGTGGCGCCGTTCTCCTCGGAGTTAAGGCACCGGTTGTTAAGGCTCACGGTTCAAGTGATGCCCGGGCGGTTTATGCGACAATCAAGCAGATTCGGGACATGATTAACGGTGAAATGTTACCGCGGTTTAACCAGTTCTTTGCCGCTCAACGGGCTGCCCAGAAGGAAGAAACGGCTAGCCACGCCGAATAGGGGGAATGCGACCGTGATTATTGGACTCGAACATCACTTGGCCACCACTTTTGGCATCCATTTTCATAATCCTGCTTTATTGGATGAAGCTTTTACCCAGGCATCGTACGTGAATGAGCATCCCAAAGAGCACCTCAAATACTACGAACGGATTGAGTTCTTGGGGGATGCCGTTATGCAATTGTGTGTCTCGGAATACCTGTTTAAACGGTATCCGACAATGCCGGAGGGGAAGTTATCCCGGTTGCGGGCTGCCATGGTGTGTGAGGATAGTTTTAGTAAGTTTGCCAAGGAGTGTCACTTTGATGAATATATTCGGCTCGGGAAGGGGGAAGAGAAGGCGAATGCCCGGCAACGGCCGTCCCTTCTCTGTGATATTTTCGAATCGTTTATTGGAGCGCTCTACCTCGACCAGGGGAAGGATGCCGTTGTACGGTTTATTAGTCGGGTAGTTTTTCCCAAGCTTGATATGGGGTGGTTTGATCACTTACTTGATCATAAGACCGAATTGCAAGAACGGTTGCAAGAGAACGGGGATTGTTGCATTGAATATCGCCTAAAAGCAGCTAGTGGACCGGATAATGACCGGCAGTACACGATGACCGTATGGGCGGATGGCCGCCAAATTGGGGAAGGAACGGGCCATTCAAAGAAAGCCGCCGAGCAAGCAGCAGCGGCGCAAGCGTTGCGCGAAATGGTCAACGGACGGAGTGAAGAACGTTAATGAAATTGAAATCACTGACGCTAACCGGCTTTAAGTCGTTTGCGGATAAAACAGTAATTGATTTTCAACCCGGAGTAACCGGAATTGTGGGCCCCAACGGGAGCGGGAAGAGTAATATCACCGAAGCAATTCGGTGGGGGCTAGGTGAACAGTCTGCTAAGAGTTTACGGGGCGGGAAAATGGCCGACGTCATTTTTGCCGGAACGAGTACCCGTTCGCCACTAAATAGGGCTGAAGTCGTTTTAACCTTTGATAATAGCGACCACCTGTTACCGCACCAACCCGAAACCGTTGAGGTTATCCGGCGGCTATACCGGGACGGCACCAGTGAGTTCTGGTTAAACGGCCGTCAGGTGCGGTTACGGGATATCGTGGACCTTTTTTTGGATACAGGCCTGGGAAAGGAATCATTTTCGATTATTTCACAGGGACGTGTTGAAAAAATTTTTAATAGTAAGCCAGAAGAACGCCGGGTAATCGTCGAAGAATTAGCCGGTGTTTTGAAGTATAAGCAAGAAAAGAAGCGGGCGCAGCAGGAGTTGGTGGGCACCCAAGAACACCTGGATCGGGTAGTTGACATTATTACCGAACTAAAAGCGCAACGGGAGCCCCTTAAGGAGCAGGCTAGTATTGCCCGTGACTACCAACACCAGAAGGAGCAGTACGATTACTTATATCAAAGTAAGCTGGTTGTTGAACTTGAGGAAAATAAACGTCGGCGGGTTCAATTAGCAGCGGACGTTGAACAGGCCAGTGAATTAGCAGCTAAAACCGGAAATGACCGGCGTGAACGGCAACGGGCTGTCGCGGAAGTACGGGCAACATTACAGGAAAAGGAACGGGTGCTTGATCAGCTTCAAGAGAATGTTGTGCACCTAACCCAGCAGCACGAGCATCTTGTAAGTGAACAGCGGGTTCAGCAACAGGATGCGACTTTCCAGCAGGAACGGGTTGCAGCTGGAAAGAAGGAATTAGTCCGGCTGGAGGCGGAACAAGCGCAGCAAACCATTCAAGTTAAGCAACTACAACGGGTTGTCACGCAACTTCGCCAGGAATATGAAACGGCCACTAAACGAGTGGCGACGCTTGCGCCAGCAGAATGTGCCGATGACCAGTTAGCCGCTGCTCTTAAAAGAGCTCAGGCCCAAGTAGCTAAGTTAACAACGGCAAGGTCCGTTGCCAATGCCCGTATTACGGATTTACAAACCCGTCAAAGCCAGGAAAACGAGCCCAACGCCCAAGAAGTTACTGCCACCCACCACCTCGAAGAGGCTCAAAAACGATTGGCAGTAATGCAGCAGGATGTTCAGCAAACAACGCAGCGGCTTGAGGAAATGACAACCCGCCAGCAGGAACTCACCACCAGGCTTCAGGCGGCTGCGGATAAGGAACGGCAGCTTCGGCGGCAGGGCCAACAAGCTGATCGAATTTACCAGCAGGCGACCACCCGGATGGAAACGTTAAGGGGAATGGCCGCAAATTATAACGGCTACTACCAGGGAGTACAAGTAGTGATGAAGGCCCACCTTGACGGGGTAATTGGCACTGTTGCTGATGTGTTAACCGTCCCAGCTCAATATGCCATGGCCATCGAAACGGTGCTTGGTGGTCAGTTACAAAACATCGTTGTTACCAATCAGACTGTGGCCCAACAGGCCATTAAGTATCTTCGGCTGCACCGGTCTGGCCGGGCAACGTTTTTACCCCGCCAATCGGTTACGTCCCGGCAACTAACTCCTGAGCAGCAGGCGCGGGCTGCTCAAATTGATGGGTTTCAGGGAGTGGCTGCCGATTTGGTTACCAGTGCGCAGGAGAATGTTCGGGTAGTTTCTCACCTTTTAGGAGCAACGGTGGTAGCTTCTGATTTAGCGGCGGCTACCCGAATTAGTAACACCTTAAACCGCCGGGTCCGGGTCGTGACGCTCGCCGGTGATTTGATTAGTGCGGGCGGGGCGATGACCGGGGGAGCGATGCAGCACAAGCGCCCGGGAATTCTGGCGCAAAAGCAGCGCCAAGACGAGTTAGTCGTCCAGGTAAAAACGATGCAAACGCGCCTTCAAGCACTCAATCAAACAATTGAAGAAACGCATATCCAAGTGGAAAAACAACGGCAACAGGGTGCCCGGTTAACCCAGGATATTGAACACCTGCGGGCAACCTTAGCGTCTAAAAACCAGGCTATGACCACCGCTGAAGGGACGGTAGCCCGGTGGCAGCAAACCGTTGCCGCTGAAACTAAGTCCCAGCAGACGGCAGCGGCCACTGCCCGCCGGATTAAGGAATTAGAAAAAGAATTAGCGACCACCACAACGGCTTTACACCAGGCAGAACAGCAGGTTGATGAACTGACCGCCAAGCAACGGGCTAAGGCGGTTGCTCGGCAAAAACAAGCTGCTGAGTACACGGCCGCAACGACCACGGTAACGGCAAAGCAGGCGGCGTTAACCGCCCAGCAAGACCGGCTCGCGGACGCAAAGCAACGGTTAATGGCGGTAACCACACGGATTCGTGAACAGCAAAAGGAACTTGCTGGGGCTAAACAACCTATTTCACTTGATACTGCGGCATCCCTTGAGCAAAAGGTGACCGCCATGCATGAGCGGCTAGTGGCCGCTACTGCTCAGGTGACCGCCGCTAAGGAAGCGCGCCAACAGCTCCACGTTCAGGTAACTGCGATTGAACGCCAGCTCACCCGGGCTCAGGAATTGGCCGCGGATGCACGCGATGAGTTTCAGCGGCGTCAAACAGCCCTTGCAGCGTGTGAGGAGCTCATGGACCACCACCTCGAGACCTTACGTACTAAGTATGGGGTGACGTATGAGGCGGCTGCAGCAGCAAAACACGAGACCGATTTAGCGGTCATTAACCGGCAATTGCCACTCCTTAAACGAGGAATTGATGAATTGGGAACGGTAAACCTGGGCGCTATTGAAGAGTTCGACCGGGTTGATCAACGGTATCAGTTCCTTGCCCACCAGCAGGCTGACTTACAGGCAGCCTGTGATCAATTGACAGCTACCATTAATGAAATGGATGGCGAAGTGGTTACTAAGTTTAAGGGAGCGTTTGAACAACTCCGGACAGCGTTCCAACAGATTTTTCCTCAGGTTTTTGGTGGGGGACAAGCCGACCTAAAATTAACGGCGCCGGATAATTTGTTAGAAACGGGAATTGAGATTACCGCTCAGCCACCAGGAAAGAAGCAGCAAAACATGCGCCTTCTTTCGGGGGGAGAGCGAGCCCTAACGGCCATTGCTTTACTATTTGCAACGTTACGGGTGCGGCCGGTTCCGTTTGTTATTTTGGACGAAGCGGAGGCTGCCCTGGATGACGCTAATGTTGCCCGGTACGCGCAGTTTTTACGGCGGTTTGATACTGACACACAATTTATCGTGATTACTCACCGAAAAGGAACCATGATGAATGCGAGCGTCCTGTACGGGGTAACGATGCAGGAGGCCGGTGTTTCAAAGATGGTTTCCATTGCTGTTGATGACGCAGTGAATTTAAATCGGGAGTAAAGTTTGGTAGAATGTTACTCAGAAAAACGCACGAACGGGGAGGATTTTCATGGGATTATTTGACCGCCTGAAACGGGCATTTCGGGGAACGTCGAAGGAAACTAGCAATCAAGAACAGGAGCGCGAAAAGCAACGTGTTTCCCTCACGGAAACGGATCAGGGAACGCCCGTAGAAACCCAGTCTTCACCGGAAGGGCCAGCGGCGAATGAAACACCAGAAAAAGTGGCACGGGTATCCCAAAAGCAGGCCGCGCCTCTTTTAGAACCAGGTAAAAATGAGAAAACCACTACTGCTTCCCAAAACCAGGGACAGGGAGAAGAAGACCAATCCTTTTCTGCTGCTGGGCTGGTTTCCAAGAAGTCCTGTCAGCGGTCTTCGGACGAATCACCTACGTCAGAAAAAAAGGAAGTTGCGGATAACGTGGAAGAGTTGCCCGGAAAGCCGACGGTAACCGAACAAGGTTCTTCATCTACGCCCGCAACGGAAACCGTTGAAGAAGGACACTATGACCGGGGATTAGCCAAGACCCGGCACGGGTTCGGAGCGAAGTTAAAACAACTCCTTGCTAATTTTCACCGGGTGGACGAAGATTTCTTTGATGACCTTGAAGAAACCTTAATCGAGGCCGACGTGGGTTATGAAATGGCCCTGAAAATCAGTGATGCTCTGCGGGATGAAGTAAAGTTTCGGAACGCAAAAAGTAAGGAAGATGTTTCTAACGCCGTTATTGAACGCATGGTCGAGATCTACGACGCAGAGGGAAAGGATGAGGATAACACCCTTCACTTTGCGGCAGTAGGGCCGACAATCTACCTTTTTGTGGGGGTAAACGGTGTTGGTAAGACGACGACCATCGGAAAATTAGCCCATCGCTTTAAGAAGCAGGGGAAAAAGGTATTACTTGCGGCTGGGGATACTTTCCGGGCCGGGGCCATTGAGCAGTTGGTTGCGTGGGGTGACCGGGTAGGGGTGCCCGTTGTGCAAAAGCCTGCGGGTAGCGACCCGGCGGCAGTGGTGTTTGACGCCGTAAAAAGGGCTAAAGAAGAGAACTACGATATTTTGCTAATTGATACGGCTGGCCGTCTGCAAAATAAGGTTAACCTGATGAAGGAACTAGAAAAGATTGGGCGCATTATCAAACGTGAGGTGCCGGATGCGCCCCACGAAACTTTGCTGGCCTTAGATGCAACGACCGGACAAAACGCCCTTGCTCAGGCTAAACAGTTCCGGGAGGTTACGCCTTTAACGGGAATTATCCTTACGAAACTGGATGGGACAGCCCGCGGAGGGATTGTGTTGGCAATCCGGAATGAACTACATCTGCCCGTTAAGTTAGTGGGCTTGGGTGAGCAAATGGATGATCTGCGGGACTTTACCCCTGAGGAATTTGTTTACGGGTTGTTTAAGGGACTTGTTACCGCCAAAATTGTTGAGGATGATTAGATGGCAATCGAGAAAACAAACCGGATTAATGCCCTGCTTGATTTTTACGAACCGTTATTAACTGCCAAGCAGGCGGAATACATCGATCTATACTACCGTGACGATTACTCATTAGGAGAAATTGCCGCAAATTATTCCGTTTCGCGCCAGGCGGTGTATGATAACATTCGGCGCACAGAGCAACTTCTTGAAAACTACGAGGAACGGTTGCATCTGTACCAGCATTTTACTAATCAAAGTAGCCAAACTGATCGGCTCCGGCAGTACGTTACGGCGCATTATCCGGATGATAACCAGCTTAATCAGTTGATTGCCCAATTAGAACGAATAGAAGAAGCGTAGGTGAACCACATGGCATTTGAAGGATTAACGGAACGAATTCAAAACGCATTTAAAAAACTCCGGAAGGGGAAGATTACCGAAAGCGACGTCAAGGAAGTTATGCGAGAAGTTCGGATGGCCTTATTAGAAGCCGACGTCAACTTTAAGGTTGTCAAGGACTTTATTAAGAGCGTGCGGGAGCGCGCGGTTGGCACTGAAGTCCTCGATAGTTTGCGTCCTGACCAACAAATCATCAAGATTGTAAATGAGGAACTGGTGAAGGTGATGGGTCAAGAGGCCGTTCCGCTGAACAAAGCCCCAAAGATCCCAACAGTTATCATGATGGTCGGGCTTCAGGGGGCCGGAAAAACAACCACGGTCGGGAAATTAGCCCTGAAGTTAAAAAACGAACAGCATGCGCGGCCGTTGATGATTGCGGCCGATGTTTACCGACCAGCGGCCATTGACCAGTTGCAGGTCATTGGTAAACAAATTGACGTGCCGGTCTTTTCACTAGGGACTAACGTTGATCCGGTTGAGATCGTTCGGCAAGGGATGGCTGTTGCTAGGGAAAATAAAAACGATTACGTCTTTATCGATACGGCTGGTCGGTTGCAAATTGATGAAAAACTGATGCACGAACTGCAGCAGATTGCTGGGTTAGTGCATCCGAATGAAGTATTACTGACGGTCGATGCGATGACCGGGCAAAATGCGGTGGAGGTTGCCCAGGGCTTTAACGACCAGCTTGATCTTACCGGGGTCGTCCTTACCAAACTTGATGGTGATACTCGGGGCGGTGCGGCCCTATCAATCCGGGCGGTAACCGGCAAACCAATTAAGTTTGTTGGGCAGGGAGAAAAGATGACTGACCTGGACGTCTTCTACCCGGACCGGATGGCTTCCCGAATTCTTGGCATGGGTGACATGCTGACATTAATCGAAAAAGCTCAGCGGGAGTATGATGAGAACCAGGCAGCACAGCTCGAAGAAAAAATGCGGGCTAACACTTTTGACTTTAATGATTTTCTTGATCAGGTTGGACAGGTACAAAAAATGGGGTCGATGGATGATCTCATTAAGATGATTCCGGGTATGGCGAATAATCCAGCTCTTAAGAACATGCAGTTTAACCCGAAGGATATTGAGCATGAAAAGGCGATTGTTTATTCAATGACCCCGGCTGAGCGGCAGAATCCAGATCTATTAAATCCAAGTCGGCGCCGGCGGCTAGCCCGGGGAGCAGGCCGGCCAATTCAGGAAGTCAACCGGATGATTAAACAGTTCAAGCAGATGCGCGAGATGATGAACAAGGTCTCAAACGGAAATTTTGCGGGAATGGAAAACCTCTTCGGTAGCGGTATGACTGGAAAATTAGCCAAGATGTCAATGAACCGAATGGTCCGTAAAACGAAGAAGAATAAACTTAAGAAAATTAAGAAGGCAAACCGAAAGACGAACCGGAAAAACAAGAAAAAAAAGAAAAAACGGAAATAAATAAGAGCTGTCAAGAATTTATCCTTTACAGGCATCCAAATTCTTGGTATATTATTACCCGTTGAGTAATTAGGTAGGAGGTGGACAGAATGTCAGTTAAGATTCGTTTAAAGCGGATGGGGTCCAAGAAGCGGCCGTTCTACCGGATTGTCGTTGCTGATTCCCGGTCACCACGTGATGGGCGGTTCATTGAATCAGTCGGGACATACAACCCGTTAACCGACCCAGAAACGGTTACCCTGAAGGAAGACCAGATTATGAGCTGGTTAAATAACGGTGCTCAGCCGTCTGCAACGGTTAAGAACATCCTTTCCCGGCAGGGGATCATGAAGAAGTTCCATGAAGCTAAGTTTTCAAAGAAGTAAGGTAGAGCAATGACGGTCGAAGACGTGAAGACGTTGGTGGTAACGCTTGTTAAGCCACTGGTTACCCAACCGGATGATGTAAGTGTTACCCTTGATGATCAACCCGATTTTCTTAACCTGAACTTAGCGGTTGCACCCGCTGACATTGGGCGGGTGATTGGAAAACACGGGCGGGTTGCACAGGCAATTCGAACGATTATTTATAGTATTCGCTTATCCGGTTCAAAGCGGATCCGGTTGAATATTGTTGATGATTAATAAAAGGTTCCTGACCATCTGGTGGGAACCTTTTATCGTACGGAGGAAACCATAAATGGAAGCTTATTACCAGGTTGGACAAATTGTAAATACTCACGGAACCGGGGGAGAGGTCCGGGTATTAGCAACGACTGATTTTCCAGAAGAACGGTTTGTCCCGGGAGCAACCCTCACCGTTTTTGTTCCGGGACAGGTACCCCGTAAATTAACGGTTACGGGCCACCGCAAACACAAACAGTTCGACTTACTGACGTTTGCGGAAATTACTGATATGAACCTCGCGGAACAGCTGAAGGGGGGGAACCTTAAGGTAACCGCTGAACAACAGGATGACCTTGCAGAGGATAACTATTATTACCGCGATATCGTGGGACTTCAGGTTGAAACGCAGGATGGCCGTATCTTGGGAAAGATTACTGAAATTATGACTCCCGGTGCGAACGATGTGTGGGTTGTTGCTCGGGAAGGACAAAACGATCTTCTTTTACCCGCTATTAAGGACGTTATTAAACAAGTCGACCTTGAGCATCACCGGGTAATTATTGATTTACTGGAGGGGCTTGAATAATGCGGATCGATATTTTAAGTTTGTTTCCAGAAATGTTTACCGGCCCCTTAACGGAATCAATTGTCGGTAAAGCGGTTGAGAAGGGAATTCTTGATATTGAAGTCACTAATTTTCGGGATTACACGACTGACCGGCAAAACCACGTTGACGATTATTCCTATGGTGGCGGCGCGGGTATGCTATTACAAGCCCAACCAATTTTTGATGCACTTGATGCGGTCCAGCAAAAAGCGCCAATTTCCGGGAAAGTAATTCTACTAGATCCGGCAGGACGGCGCTTTGACCAACACGTGGCCGAAGAACTGGCTCATGAACAACATTTAACCTTTATTTGCGGACACTATGAAGGATATGACGAACGGATTCGGACTCGCGTGACGGACGAAATTTCACTGGGAGATTACGTTTTAACCGGGGGAGAACTGGGGGCGATGGTAATAATTGACGCCACGGTTCGCCTCCTTCCCGATGTCTTGGGAAATGATTCGTCCGCCATGGACGATTCCTTTTCGACGGGGTTGCTGGAATATCCTCAATACACCCGGCCAGCCAATTTTCGCGGGTTAAAGGTCCCGGACGTTTTGCTTAGTGGCGACCATCAACGAATTGCCCGGTGGCGAACAAAAGAAGCACTACGGCGTACCCTTGAACGGCGGCCTGATTTACTGGAAAATTATGCACTTTCCCGGGAGGAACGGCATCTTTTACGGAAAATCAAGGAAGAAACGAATTGTCAGGACAAATAAGACGTGGTATATTGGTTAGTGGCTATGGCCACACATTAACGGCATTCCGCTGTCAGTGAATGGGACAAGAATGACGGTGAAAGGAAGATTTTATTATGAATCCATTAATCAAGAAGATTACGGAATCACAATTACGTGATGACATCCCGGATTTTTGTGCAGGAGACACGGTGCGGGTTTACGCCCGGATCGTTGAAGGTTCGCGTGAACGGATCCAGGTCTTTGAAGGGGTTGTTATCAAGCGGCACGGTGAAGGTATCAGTGAAACGTACACCGTCCGGAAGATGAGTAGCGGGGTCGGTGTTGAACGGACGTTCCCGGTTCACTCACCCCGGGTTGACAAGATTGAGGTTGTTCGGCGTGGTCGTGTTCGGCGGGCTAAGCTGTACTACCTGCGTGAACTTCACGGAAAGGCTGCCCGGATTCCAGAACGGCGCCGGAAGTAAGAATAGCGATCAAATTAAAGAGAGGCTCTTGGCTAGCGGTGGCCAAGGGTTTTTTTAGTGTTAAAATTCGTAAGTTATAAACTATGACGAGAATTTATAATGATTTGTTCGTATTAATACCAACTATTTTGTTGAATACGATGCTATTATTAAGTATCATGAAAGCAGTCATACTATTACGGTATTAGCAATCTGGAGGCACCGATGACAACTGCGATTGAACTTTCCCATGTTACTAAGACGTATCGGCGCAAACGCCGTTCCCGTCGTCTTTGGCAAAACCTTATCCGCCCTCAATATGAGCACCATGAAGCACTTCACGACATGAGTTTTACGGTGCCAACTGGTCAAATTATGGGTTATATTGGGCCAAATGGGGCGGGAAAATCAACCACAATTAAACTAATGACGGGGATTTTACAACCTGATAAGGGTAGTTGTCGTGTGCTGGGGGTTAATCCCCTGATTAACCGGGAACAATTTGTTCGCCAAATTGGGGTTGTCTTTGGGAATCGCTCTAACCTTCTGTGGGATTTACCTGTAATCGATTCCTTTACCATGATGAAAACCATCTACGAAATTCCTGCCGCCCAGTTTCAGCGGCGGTTAACCCGTCTCACCAAGACAATCGGAATTAGTGATTTGTTATCTATTCCGGTTCGCCAAATGAGCCTGGGGCAGCGGATGCGCTGTGAGCTGGTGGTTGCCTTACTCCATAACCCGCAAATTCTCTTTTTAGACGAACCCACCCTCGGCCTTGATGCGGTTTCAAAGATTGCCATGCATCAATTTATCCGCCGGTTGAACGTGGAAACGGGACTGACGGTGGTGTTAACAACGCATGATATGGGCGACATTCGTGAGTTGGCTGACCGAATTATCGTTGTGGGGAAGGGAATCAAGCTGTACGATGGCCAACCTGAAACGATTATTCGCCGGTTTGCAGACGTTCATAAGGTTACCCTAAAAACGAAAAAAAATGCTTCTATTTTAGCCACCATTCATCAGGAATGGCAGCAATGTAAGGTAATTCAAGAGTTTCCCGGACTGGTAACCCTTGAAGTGGCGGATCAACAAACCCTTGAAACCCTTATTCCCGTAGTTGCCAGTCATCCTGACGTTACCGCTTACCAAGTTGCTGCGCTTTCAACCGAAGAAGTAATTGCCCGTTTTTATCAGCAAGCTATGGTGAAAGGAGGAGTTGTTCATGCGCCGCTATCTTAGCGTTGCCGTCGCTGAATTTAAGCGGGGATGGCAGTACCGCCATTCGGCAACAATGAGTATGCCATTGTATTTTTTGCGCGGTCTTTTGTCAATTGCGATTATCTGTGCGTTTAGTGCAGCGCAGCATTCTAATTTAACGGCTACTAGCAATTACTTATGGCTTATTAATCTTTTTTACCCGGTTGTTTCGGCGTGGGTGGTGGATTACGACCTGAATACGATGATCAAGAATGGAAACGTGGCGTATGAATATATTAAACCCCTTGATATCTACTTTTCTTGGTTTACCCGGTTACTTAGTCGTCGGGTTAGCCAACTATACCTGGCGAGCTTTCCTGTTATCATGATTGCCGTTTTGCTCCCAGGGCACTGGGGATTTCACGTGCACGCTACGTTGATTCAGTGGGTTGTTTTTCTGTTTCTCATCGTCCTAGCCTTATGCTTAAATGTGGTCCTTTCACTTCTAGTGTATATTTCTGTTTTTTATACATATTCGATTACCGGCTCGTTGCTAGTATTTGGATCCATCATGGAATTTATGGGGGGAACGGTGATTCCGTTTAGCTTTTTCCCCACCGGGATGCAGGCAGTGTTTCGGCTGTTTCCATTCTGGTACGGAGCGGCGTTTCCGTTTCAGTACCTTACCGGTGGGCTTAGCTGGCACCAACTTTACGGGGGCGTTGGCGCCCAGCTTGTGTGGTTGGTCGTTCTAATTGCCGGTGGGCGGTGGTGGTTGGATCACCGCCTTCACCGCATTGTTATTCAGGGGGGATAGGAATGCAAAAATACCTTTGTTTACTTGGACGGACAATTTGTGCACAAATGGAGTATAACCGGTCCGTTATTCTACTGCTGATTGGTGAATTCATCGCCCAGTTTACGTTTATCCTGAGTTTTTTAATCCTATTTCATTCGTTAGGAAACGTCCGGGGATACCGTGTTTGGCAAGCGGTTCTCATTTACGCCACGGTTAATATTTGTTACACCATTGCTGAGATGGGGGGAAAGGGGATTAACGACCTGGGTAAAATCGTACGTTCCGGGAAACTCGACGTTTACTTTTTACGGCCAATGCCAATTTTGTTGCAGGTAATGGGGAACGCCTTTGAGTTTTCGCGGGTTGGGCGTTTAGTACAAGCTGTTTTAATTTTTGGGATTGCGCTGGGAGCCGCACATCCCCGGTGGAACGGGCTTACGCCTTTTATTTTAGTGGGGATCATCGTTGGGGGAATTGCGCTTTTTTTATCAATTTACCTGTTTTTTGGAACGCTAACAATTTTTACAACTAATCCCATTAGCATTGCGGCCCTCTTGATGGGGAGCGGGTCTGATGTCTTACACTACCCCACAAATTCATTGCCAGGTGGGGTGCGGTTTCTGCTAACATTTATCCTGCCGTTTGGGTGTATTAATTACCAACCATTTCGCTATCTGTTTGGTTTTACGACTAACTGGCTGGTGGGACTCAGTCCATTAGTTGGGCTTGGCTGTTTGGGAGGGGTTCTTCTTTTTTGGCATTTTGCACTGACCAGATACTCGTCAACCGGTTCTTAGTTGTTTTTTACAGGAAATAATTGCCTTCATTTGGCAGAAGGTGGCGGATGATTATCGAAGGAAGTTCAAGTGTAAAGGATGGAAAATAATGACAACAACCGCAAAACTCTTACAGGATACGTGTCTGCTTGCCGGGAAAATTATGATTTCTAGTGGCTCGGAAACGTATCGCGTTGAGGATACCGTGCAGCATATCGCGCGGAGTGCTGGGGTGAATGATGAGATTGTTTTTACCCTGCCGACCGGGATTTTTGTGAGCAACCAGCATAACCGGGCCATGCAGCAACGGGCAATTTTTAACCGGGTGACTAATCTCCGAAAAGTGCACGAGGTAAACCGGCTATCCCGCCAGTTTGCCGCCCACCAGCTTACCCTTGAAGAGCTTCATTCGCGCCTAGAAGAAGTTGATCATGACATTCGCCGGTATTCGCTGTTTTTTCAACTCCTTGCAGTGGCGGTAATTAGCGCCATGATGATTCCCATCTGTATTCCGGGATATCATGCAAGTACGATGCTGTGCGCGGCAGTTGCGGGGTGTACCGGTTACGTTGTTAATTCAACGGTTGAACGGTTATTACGGATTAGTTTTTTTAGCCAACTTCTGGCAACGTTCGTGATTGGGTTAATTGCCCAAGAAGCACTTGCCTTACATCTGGTTCCAAGTGCCGGTAACGTTGTGATTGGGGCGGTAATGGCCCTAGTTCCGGGGGTTGCGATTACTAACGCGTTCCGGGACCTATTGGCAGGACACCTGCTGACAAGCGTTGCCCATGGACTTGAAGCCTTATTTTGTGCGGCGGCATTGGGAACCGGAATTGCCTTGGCTTTCCGGTTTTTCTAAGGGGTGGTTGCGATGAATAGTAGTTTTTGGCTTCAGTTAGTTGCCAGTTTTCTTAGTTGCTGGGGGTTTGGGGTGTGTTTAAACGTTCCTAAAAACGCGTTTATTGCAACGGGCTTTACTGGAATGGCCGGCTGGTTAGGGTACCTGGTATATTATTGTCATGCTAATTACAGTGCGGTGGGGGCGAGTCTTGTTGCAACCGTCATTATCGGAATCGTTGCGTTGATTTTCGCCCACCGGCTTCAGATGCCCGTTACCATCTTTACCATTCCGGCGCTGATGCCCCTAGTGCCGGGGGAGGTTGCCTTAGAAGCATTGCGAGCGCTCATCGCAGGGCGCGTGTTACAAGCACAAGTATTATTCGTGCACATGCTAATGATTGCGGGGGCCATTGCGGTGGGCTTTATGATTGCGGAGATTTTTGCCCAGTACTATACCAAGATAGCGCATTGGTGGAGAAAATAAGTGATTAGTTTTAAAAATAGAACAATGGAATGACGTCTTCTAAGGGGAAGGCGTTTTTTTAATAGCAACCAGTTACCGGGAAAGCGGTGCCGTTTATCGCTTAATATCCACCAAACTTTGGAAACCATGCGATACTACCGGTGACAGGGAGGTGAAGTAGGGTACTATTAAGTAAACCATTACAGAAAGGAATTAGGAAAATGAAGGTTGTTTTTCAACAAGTGCCAGCACTGCGAGAGCCTCGGGTAGCGGTGCAGGCCGCAACTTTGGATGAACAAGTTGCCCAAACAATGCGGGCCGTTTCTCGGGTTGTGGCCGCCACACCACTGACGCTAACGGTTGACGCTGTTCCCATCACGATTCAGCTAGCGAACATTACCTTTGTAGACGTTGCGGGTGACTACGTAACCGTTCATACAACTACCAAAACGTATACGGTCCGGCAGCGATTAAAGGTGCTCGCTGCACAACTAGTCCAGCCGCAATTTATTCGGGTTTCACGGAGTGCCATCGTGAACCTTGATGCGGTGGATCACTTTAAAAACGTTTTGACGGGGAACTACGTGGCTATCTTGAAACAAGGAGATTGGGTTCCCGTATCACGGCGCTATTGGCAGCAGGTTAAGGAAAGGGTGTTAGGAAAATGAAACGGAAGGGATTAATGTTTTTCCGGATTATGGTTCTGGGAGCCATGATTGCGGTATGTTGTCAGGTTTTAGGAGCGCTTGTTTTTCAAACAACGGTTGTGATTAGCCGGGCAGAACTCGGAAGTCTTTTTGTTTTTGGGGCCCTTGGCGGGTTACTTTCATACTTTGTTGTTGTGCAGGAATACCTCCCGCAAGTCTTAGCCGTTTTTTTGCATTTCGTGGTATTTTGGGGCGGAATTTTATTAATCAACTTGGCTTGGTTGCACGCCTTTCCGGGAACGTTAGTGGCCTGCGCTGGGTACACGGTCAGCTTTGTGGCGATGTATGTTATTGCGTGGGGCATTGCGTTGCTGGTTAACCACCACGTTGTTGCTTTGGTAAACAAGAAATTGCAGGAGCGGCGGTAATAACACTATTAGTGACAATAAAATTAATGGGTTACTTTGGTGAGGAGTAATCCATTTTTGTATTCTTTATCATTTAAGAAGAAATGATACTGAAAGAAGCACCTGATGAGAGAATTTGACTATCTCAAATTGAACAATTTGGTAATTACCCCAGAAATGAACGCCTAACTAAATCACCTTTGCGAGTTGCGGGGATATGTAGCGAATTACCATCCCCACATGAAGGCGACGTTTAATCGGTTGCGAGCAATTATGGCGGATAAAATCCAACCTGCTAACCAAAGTGAGGCGGAAATTGCCAGGTACCGGGATGTTCTTTCGTTAATTTACGAGAATGCTGAATTCATTGAAATTAATCCAACTAATATTTTAACGCTTCATAAACGGTTATTAGGATATACGGGAGCCGAATGGCGGGGCCGCGCAACTAAGTACGTCCTTAATGCCGATAGTGATAACCCTTCTAATTGATGATAGAATAAAATAGTTAATTAGATAGAGAGGATGATTTGATGCAACAACGCACTACGGCTAACGATTCGTGGCTTTTATGGGTTGTAATGGAAATTTTGGCAATTGGGATGACGGCTGTTTCGGCGGTTGTCATGGATGTGTCTTCCCTGATCGCCATCATCGGGGTTGTTTTCTTTGGACTAGCGGTGGTATTTTTCCCGTTTATGGGAATTATCCTGTGCCTAAAGCGCCCCCTCGTGATGATTGACGAGACAGCCCGTGAAATCGTTATCAACACCTTTATTCCGTTCCGCAAAAACGGCCAGATTCGGCTCCGTTTTGATGAATTAAACCGGTTATCGCTCACTAACATGATGGGAATTTCCTTTCTGTCCGTGGAAACTAAGCAACCCAAAGAGTTGATTTTAAACACGGCTCCGCGGAAGGATAACCAGTACGGTTTATATTATCTGCGACTTCGGGACTATAAGGCCCTCCAAGCGGCCGTAAAGCGGGTGCAGGCACAAATAAACGCCCCCAACGATGTAGCTGAATAACTAAGAAAAGAGGTTGAAACCGTCGTCTCAATCTCTTTTTTTACGCCATCAAAGCGGCAACTTCTGCTTGAAGGGCGGCGATATTTAAACCCTTCGTTGGGTTTTCTGACGTACACCATGCGACCAGCACGCCCGCTAACCCCGTAAGAAGAAAGGCCTGCCGAGAAGCGGATTGGGAACACAGCCAAGGAAGGGTGGGTGCGCATGCCGTCATGTTTGCCAGAAACATTCCTTGTAAGTGGTGCTGGATTAACACCGTTAACTGGTCCCGGTAATCATTCCAGTAGAGGAAAAAGGCGCCGCTAAATGCTTCCCAGTCCGTTGGGGATGCTGCTTGTATGGCCGCTTCAAAGTCCTTCTGCCAGTCAGCAATCGCCTGGTTGAGAACGTCATCCTTTGACTTAAACTTCCGGTAAAACGTCTTGCGGGAAAGCTCCGCGGTCGTATAAATTTGCTCGACGGTAATTGTTGCGTAATCCTGGTGCTTCATTAACTGAAACAGGGCGTCAATGAGCCACTGGCGGGTAGTTCGGGTAATTCGGCTTGCCATAATAAATCTCCAGCTTTCTTTTTAGTGTATTGAATGGGATATTTTGATACATCTGTATCATTATGTAACAAGATGTTAATGATCACAAGTATTTTCGGAAAAGAAACCATTAAAGTACTAATCAAGACTGAGCTGCTTGACAGTTGCCGGTAAAATCACTACTATATTGAAGTTATACTAATTAATTGTAAGTAAGGAGTGAGTAATTCAATGAAACACCATCAGTTGCCAGAATGGCAACATAATCTCCACGTTTTGTGGTTGAATAATTTTATAATCGGTATGGGTTTCCAGTTAATTATGCCCTTTATGGCCCTTTACATTCGTCAGTTAGGAAATTTCACCCGTTTCCAACTAAACATGTGGAGCGGCTTAGTCTTTGCGGCCACGTTTCTTGTATCGTCATGGATGGCGCCAATCTGGGGAAAAATTGCTGATCAGCGGGGCCGGAAGGCGGTTATGCTGATCTCCGCTGCGGGTATGGGCACGACGATGACGTTAATGGGAACTGTAGGCAACGTTGAGGAATTAGTGTTGCTCCGGTTACTTCAGGGTTTTTTTGCTGGTTACGTGGCAAATACCTCTGCGCTTCTTGCTTCGATGGTCCCGCGAGAACAAAGTGGGAAAACGATGAGTACCCTTGCGACGGGGACGACTGCCGGAATGCTAGTGGGGCCCCTCTTTGGTGGGGCTCTGGCAGATTTGTTTGGGTACCGGGCCACGTTCTTTATTACGGGGATGGCATACGCCCTCGTCTTTATCCGAACGATTTTCGGTGTTCATGAAAGCAACTTTCAGCCGGTTTCCCGCGAAAAAATGGTGAACACCCGTCAACTTTTCGGCCAGTTAAAGTACCCGCACCTGATCATTGGAATGTTTGTTACCACGTTAATCATTCAGGCGGGAAATAACTCCATTTCACCGGTTATTAGCCTGTACGTGCAGCGACTTCTTCACGGGCATGGAAGCGTTAACTTGGCAAGTGGTATTGTGGCGGCACTCCCGGGAATCGCTACGATTTTTACGGCTCCTATATTGGGTGAGGTAGGGGATCGAATTGGAACGCATAAGGTTCTCTTCGGGGGATTAATTTTTGCTTTTTGCGTCTTCTTGCCCCAGGCTTTTGTGCATAACGTGTGGGAATTTGGAATTTTACGGTTTCTCGTTGGAATTTCCGACGCAGCGCTCCTTCCGCAGGTCCAAACCCTACTCACAAAGTACTCGCCGGCGCATTTTTCCGGCCGAATTTTTAGTTTCAACCAGGCCGCCCAGTTTATGGGAAACATCTTCGGGCCAATGATTGGAGCAACGATTTCGGGGACCTTTGGTTATGCGGGTGTCTTCGTTTCCACGGCGTTGTTAATCCTGGTTAACCTGGGATGGGTGCGGCGGAGTACGCGGCCGCTTTGGCACAAGGAAACACCTGCTACGAAGTAGAGGATAAAAATAGGGATGTGGTTCTGTGACCACATCCCATCTTTTTTATTTAATAGAATTGAGACAATTACCGGCGGGTAACCTTCATATTTGTAACGTTTCCGTGAATGTTGCCCGTAGCGTTTAACTTGTCAATAGACATCTTAATTGTCATGTTTGACTTGCCCTTGAGTCCCTTTTGAAGGCTTCCCTTCATGTCAGAGAACGTGAAATCAACGGTCTTCCCCTTGTATTTCACACCATCGCCTTCAAGGTCCTTTAAGTCCGGGTTCGTTTCCTCTAGCTTGTTAAGACTAAAGTGGAGAATAAGCTTGTCATTTCCCTTAAATTCGTAAGTTCCAAGGGCGTCCTTTCCCTTGACATAGCTGGCAACCGACTCCTTTGAAGGAACCTTTGCCTTCTTCAGGTCGTAGAATTTTCCGTTCTTCGCAAGAACAAACCCCACTTTTCCGTTCATGAAGGAAGCGCTGTTAGTTTCCTTTTGACCAAGCATGTGCATTGTCATCTTTGAATCTGTTTGCTTGAAGGTAACGTAACTGTTTGGCATGTAGTCCTTCATCGTGTGGGTGAAGTGGTAGTAGTAGCCACCACCACACAAAGCCAACACAATCACGATCACAGCACCGATGATTGTCGGAACGAGCCACTTCTTCGGCTTCTTATTAGCCGTGCCTTCAGGCGTTGCCGTTTGTTCCGTCTGCTTTTGTTCTTCCTTATCCATTCGAATGATTCCTCCCAGTAAATAAAAATTATCTTAAATAAGACTTAAGATACTTTACCATAAATTTCTTCAAATTGAAAGGAATCCCTCATTAATAGATCCTTAATCAAGGTCATCCTGGGCCATGTTATGGGCAAGGTAGCCCTCCGCGCACGCCTGGATGGCTGAAATACAGTCATCGAGCATTGTGGCAATCCGGCCACCGTTTTTTTGATTCTGATCGAGACGCCGGGCAGTGCTTGATTTATGCACGTCCAGGTAGCCGAAGTTCGATACGGCAATTGACCCGTACAGCTGGGCAATCCCGTTAATTGCTAGCATTTCATCCACGCCAAAGTAGTTGTTATCTTCTGCGATGATGGTTTGTAGTGGTTCGGGTAGCTTGTGTTCGTTTGCTAAGTTATCCAGGGAAAGGGCCACCAGCAGGGCGTTAAGGACTTCCCGCTTCTTTAAAACCTTGCCTACGGCCAACTGTGCTTCGTCGATGGTAATATCTGGGTTAAATTGAACCTGGTGATCGTAAGCGTGCTGGGCAATCATGGCGAGCGAAATGTCGCGTTTCGCAAATTCTTGGTCAACGTATTCCCAAATTTCCCGGTCAGGGTAGATTTTAGTTGTCATTTTAATTACCTCACTTTCATCGTAGTCTTCTATTCTACTTAGTTCTTGGGAGGAAAGCAATTGTTTCATAGCGGGATTCCGTTTAGTAAACATTATGCAATGTTGCCTTGATTTTTTAGTAACGTTTAGTATAATGAAAGCGTAAAGAAAGCGGTTACTTGTTGATAGGAGGGGTTATCATGAGCAAAATGATCACGTTTGATGAAGAACAGCGGGTTTTTCACCTGCATAACGATCAGGTTTCGTACCTATTCCAGATTGAAAAGGGGGATTTATTAAGCCACCTGTACTACGGCCAGCGGATCCATGCCTACCACGGGCAGCGCCAGTACCCGTACGCTGATCGGGGCTTTTCGGGTAATTTGCCGGGTTCCCTTGACAGGACATACTCCCCGGATTCGCTGCTTCAGGAATACACTCCCAATGGTATCGGTGACTACCGGATTCCGGCGGTGATTGTCCGGCAGGAAAACGGTTCGCGGGCAACACGCTTCAAGTACTCCGATTACCGGATTGAGACGGGAAAGCCAGCGCTTAAGGGGTTGCCGAGTACGTACGTTGAGGACGGTGATGAGGGCGAAACCCTCGTGGTCACCCTTGTAGATGAAGTGGCGCACCTGGAACTAGAACTCCGATACTCCATCTTTATGGGGCGCGCGGTAATTGCCCGGTCAACCCGCATTATTAACCACGCTGATACGCCGGTTTACCTGGAAAAAGCGGCATCATTACAGTTAGACTTCGCTCCACGGGACTTTGAGATTATTAGTTTACCAGGGGCTCACGCTCGTGAACGCCAGATGGAGCGGACACCACTGAGCCGTGGCGTGCACTCATATGAAAGTCGGCGGGGAACCACCAGCCACCAGATGAGTAACTTTATCGCTTTGGTGGACCCGACCACAACGGAGAATACGGGGGAAGCATACGGAATTTCCTTAATTTATTCGGGGAATCACGCTATGCAGGTTGAACGTGATCAGATTCAACAGACGCGGGTAGTTGCGGGAATTAACGATTATAACTTCACGTGGAAACTGAACCCGGAGGATGACTTCCAGACTCCCGAAGCACTTGTGGCGTACTCACCAAATGGACTTAACGGAATGAGTAACACCCTTCAGCACATTGCACGCGAGCGGATTGCCCGCGGAAAGTGGCGGGATCTTGAGCGCCCAATTCTGGTTAATAACTGGGAAGCAACGTTTATGGACTTTAACGAAGAACGCTTAACCCCAATTGTTGATGATGCCAAGAAACTCGGGATCGAAATGTTTGTGTTAGACGATGGTTGGTTCGGCCACCGGGACGACGATAACAGTTCTTTAGGCGACTGGTTTGTGGACCAAAAGAAGTTTCCGCACGGGATTAAGCACTTCGTGGATTACGTTCACGCACAGGGGTTGAAGTTCGGGCTGTGGTTCGAACCAGAAATGATTTCATTTGATTCCAAGCTATATGAAGATCATCCGGACTACCTGATGCAGGTTCCTGGGCGCCAGCCGTCACCGTCCCGTAACCAGTATATCCTGGACATTACCCGATCAGAAGTTCGGGATAATATTGTTGCTCAGGTGGAAAAAATTCTCCGCGAAAACAACGTTGATTACGTGAAGTGGGACATGAATCGTCATTTGGCCGATGTTTACTCCCTTGGATTAGCGCCTGATCAGGAGGGGGAGGTTTACCACCGGTTTGTTTTGGGATTGTACGACATGTTAGAGCGGATTACGACGGATTTACCGGACATCCTGTTTGAAGGATGCTCTGGCGGTGGTGGCCGGATCGACTACGGAATGCTGGCATACATGCCGCAGTCCTGGACGAGTGACTGTACCGACGCTTATGAACGAGAGAAGATTCAGTACGCAACGTCCTTGTTCTACCCGAATAGTGGCTTCACGGCGCACGTTTCGGTTATTCCCAACCAGCAAACGGGGCGGAGCGTTTCCTTTGCAACGCGGGGGGCCGTGGCCATGAGTGCAACGTTTGGCTACGAGCTTGACCTTACGAAGTTAACGGCAGAAGAGCAGAAACAGGTTAAACAACAGGTTGCCAAATATAAGGAAATTCGCCCGCTTGTTCAGTTTGGTGACTTTTATCGTTTGCGGAATCCATATACGACAAACGGGTGTGGCTGGATGTTTGTCTCTCCAGATAAGCGGGAAGTGGTCGTTGATACATTCCACACGCAATCCAGCGGTCAGCCGTGCGCGCACGTTACTAAGCTGGTCGGACTTGACCCACAGAGACAGTACGAGGACCTAGCAACCCATACGGTATACGGTGGTGATGAGTTAATGCGGATGGGGTTGTATGATCCGCTTGTGCACGAGGATTATACCGCTAAGACCTATCACTTTAAGGCGCGGAATTAAGGATAACAGTCTATCAAGAAATATTAATTTAAACAACCAGGGCATTTTAAATGTTGCCCTGGTTGTTGTGATTCATTGGCAAGAAAGTGGTTGCTATTACTGATGAATTGCGGTGCAATAACTGGTATACTCGGGTAAAGTATCACTAAAGAAGACAGGTTGCTGTAGCGTTGAACTAGAAAAGGAATTAGATGATGGCGCGAATTTTTGTTGTTGAGGATGATTTAGCAATTACAACCCCGTTAATTGCTGCCTTGAAAAAGTGGCAGCATACGGTGGCAACGGTTCAGTCGTGGGCAAACGTGACCGCCGAGGCCGTTGCGTTTAAACCGGCATTAATTACAATGGATATTACGCTCCCAACGTATGATGGTTTTTACTGGACTGCCCAACTTCACCAGGCATTACCAACCGTTCCCATTATTTTTATTACGGCAGCAACAACCGCAGAAGCGGGCAGCAGGGCAATTGCTGCTGGCGCAAGTGATTTCATCGAAAAGCCACTAACTATCGACTACCTTCTTGCCAAAATTAACCTCCTTCTTCAGAATACAGCAACTAATAAAGTCATTCGGGGCACCTATTCCTTTAACCCGGTTACTAACCAACTTACGTGTGGTGGCACTACGATTCGGGTAACGCCCACGGAAGGAATCATTCTGCGACTACTGCTCACGGCAGCACCGGAACCCGTAATGCGTTCAACGCTGGTAAGTGCGCTGTGGAGCGCTGATGTTTTTATTAACGACGATGCATTAACAACAAATGTTAGTCGCCTTCGGAAAAAGGTTGCAGTTCTCCGCAACACACACACGCCGATTGAAACTGTCCGGGGGAGGGGTTACCGGTGGAACGAATAACAAAAGTTATGCGATGGGTCATTGCCGCGCTGTTTCCAATTATTATTGGGTACGGAGTGGTGCTGGGTATTCTTATAGTTCTCACAGAATTGGTTCCTGGGACCCACCAAATTGTCCTCCTATTTTTTCAGTTTTCCTGGCCAATGGTTGTTGTGTGGGGGGCCGGCAGGCTAATTCGTTTTTTTCAAGTTCGTTCCCGGTTACGCCAGCATGATTATGCTTTTACGGCTTCTTTCCGTGATCAACTTTATCTTCACGAATTAAAACGGTTAGGGCGGGAGAAGCGGAACCTTGAGTTAGAAATTAGTAAGTTAACGGATCAGCGTCACGAATACCTTGAATTGTGGGCCCACGAACTTAAAACCCCGCTCACAGCGCTTAAGTTAGAAGCCCTTCAGTGTCCACCACGGCAGCGTCAAAGGTTAACAACCCAACTAACGGCGGTTAATCATCAGGTTGAAATGTTGCTCGCGGCGGAACGGTTGCGTCTTATTCATAATGACCTTGGATTTACGGTGGTCAACCTCCGCAGATCAATCGCCGGAACGATCCGGCGGTTAGAGCCGGTTTTTACCGGGAAGAACATTGCAGTCACGTTAGACGTTTCTCCGACAATCACGGTACTCACGGACCCCACCTGGTGGACGTTTGTAGTACGCCAGTTATTGCTTAACGCTGTTCAGTATAGCTTACCAGGAAGGACCATTATGATTAGTGTTCATGATCAAACGGTTTTGATTAGTGATCAGGGGTACGGGATCCCCGTAACTGATCAACCGCAGATTTTTAAGGAGGGCTTTACTGGACACAATGGGCGCATCCATAATCCTAATGCAACTGGAATGGGGCTGTACCTCGTTCGTCAGGTATGCACCGTTTTGGGAATTAAGGTGACGGTCTCATCAGTTATTGATCAGGGAACGACCTTTCACCTTACGTTTACACCGAACAAACTGAAAAATAACAAATTGTAAGGCTGCTGGCAGTTTTGTAAGGAAACGGGCCAGTGGTTCTTTATATACTGGGATTATCAAGAATAAGGAGGACTTTAAAGTGGTTTTTTTAAAGCTAACCCATGTTAAAAAAACGTTTGGGCGGGGGATGAACCAGGTCCCCGCCCTGCGTGATATTAATCTGACCGTTGAACGGGGATCATTTGTTGCTATTATGGGGGAATCCGGGGCGGGAAAATCAACCCTCCTTAATATCATTGCCACCCTTACCCCAGCAACCGCGGGGACGGTGATGCTTGCTGGGCATGACATTACGTCTCTTAGCGAAGCGGCTTGCGCAAGGTTTCGCCGGCAGCACATTGGTTTTATTTTTCAGCACTTTAACCTGTTACCAGAGTTAAATAATAAGGACAACATTCTTTTACCCGCGATTCTTGCGGGTAAGAAGGGAGGGTACTATGAGAAGCAGGTTAATGAATTAGCGGAATCACTGGGAATCGCTGCTCTCCTGGCGCGGTATCCGGGCGAAATTTCGGGTGGCCAGCAACAACGGGTGGCGGTCGCACGGGCGCTGATTACCCACCCTGACCTTATCCTGGCAGACGAACCAACGGGTGCCCTTGATTCGCAAACAACCCAGACCCTATTGACAACGCTGCAGGAAGTTCACGCTCACCAACAGACTATCGTAATGGTTACCCATAGTGCTGAGGCCGCCAGTTATGCCCAGCGGACCCTCTTTATCAAGGACGGGGTGGTGTTTAATGACGTTTACCGCGGAGACCAACCGCGAACGGCGTACGCCGCAACGTTAATTCAAACCCAACTGGCCCTTAGTACTGCGCCGCAGGAAGGAGGAATGGGCTGATGATCGCTCTTAAACTTGCATTTCGGGGAATGCACGCCAACCGGCGAATTTACGGTCCCAATTTGATCGCCATGGCGCTGCTTGTAGCGGTTAACTACATCATCCTTGCGGTAACCGCTAACCAAAGTATTCACCACCTTCTTTTCGGCAAGCAGCTCGTTGTTCTACTTCACTTGACGTTTGAACTATCGATAATTATCACGATTGCTTTTTTGGTGTACGTTAGTTCCATGACAGCGCGGAGTGAGGCCCACGAGTTCCGCGTATACACGCTTCTCGGAATGGCTCCGCTTAACAAGCGACTTATCATCGTAATTCGGCAAGCATGCGTTACGGTGGGGGGCTTAGGATTAGGACTTTTACTGGGAATTAACTTTGAGCGTTTCGTTTTTATGACGCTAGCCCGCATTCTTGGTATTTCACACTTTCATGCGCCGCTCTTGGTTGGCCCGCTAGAAACGTGTGGGGAGATATTTATTATTATTTCCGGCGGGTTAATTTTGTTCCGCCTGTTCTATCATTCAGCCGGCAAGTCAAAGGGACAGCCGACTAACCGGCTTCCGTGGTTGGGGGGAATTGCCGGAATTCTTACGACCGTGACGGGCTACTACTTGTCAATGACTAGCAAACCGGGGCTGGACGCCATTCCCACCTTTATGCTGATCATCGTTCTGGTAACTGCGGGCATGTACGGGTGCTTTATTGCGGGAAGCATTCTCGTATTAAACTTGTTGCAGCATAACCGGCAGCTATACTATCACCGGCGACGGTTTATTATTATTTCTGGTCTCCGGCAACGCATGCGGCAAAACGGAGCAAGCCTTGCGGGCATCTGTGTCATGGTAACCAGTGTTCTGCTTTCTATGATTGCGGTTGTTAGTTTAATGGTAGGGGAGCGTAGCTTAATTCGGTTGTGGAATCCTGAGGATGTTATTACGGCAACGGTTAAACCGTTTTCTCCAGCACAGCGGCAAATAATTAATCAGACCGCGCACCGGCACCATTTAGCGGTTACTGATTACCAACAAAGTGTCATGACCGCGCCTATTATGGGGAATTTAACGAAGAGCGGGCAGTTTACTCCAACAAAGCCACGATACCAGCTTGCCTTTGTCCCGGTTGATGAGTATAACCGGGTTACCCGCACTCATTACCACCTTCAGGATAACCAAGCACTTGTTTACTGTCCGGATAATCAGTTGCAACTTACCACCCTTACCATTAATCAGCGTCATTTTACGGTAGTGCACCAGCTGAAGAAGTATCCGTTATTTTATGACTACCAGCACGCGATTTACCAACCAGTGTTTGTAATTTTAAGTAACCGCAAACAGTGCGTCCAAACGAGTCGTACCCCGTGGTTGTTCACGACATTCTTTAATACGGTTGGGAAAAAGCATGCCAAGATACGGTTTGCGGATGACCTGCAAGCGCGGTTACACCTTACAAACGAGGAATACACCGCGAAGTACCAGCAGGGTCCCTTTTTAGCAACCTTGTTTGGGGGCGCATTCTTTATAGGAATCATCATCAGCGTCGTTTTTATTATTGTGACGGTCATGCTAATTTATTACAAGCAGTTAGCTGAAGGTCTCCAGGACCGGGCTCGCTTCCAAACGCTTTTTCAACTGGGACTGAGCGCGGGGGAAGCGCGGCAGATTGTATGTACTCAGGTGCTAACGGTTTTCCTCCTGCCACTTGCTGGTGCACTCCTGAACACGTGTTTTGCTTTTCCGGCAATACGGAGCATGTTAAAGCTGTTTTCCATTTATAACGGAAGAATGGTTCTCCTTGTTAGTTTGACAACTGCCGGGTTAATCGGGATAGGATATGCGTTAATTTACCTTTTAACGGCACGTAATTATTATGCGATTATTCATGATTACCGGACTAATAACGATGTTAGCAATTGGTGAAGTATTTGATGATCATTGTTTTTATAAAAAGCATGATTATTTATAAACCGCTAACAACGCACATCTTTTAGTAGTTTCACTGAAACAAATACATCCCAGTCAGTTATTATTTTTAAATTTGAATAAAGGGATGCCATACAAAGCGGGGAACACCGTTGCATTAAGCTAATTATTGCCAATAACTAGCTACGGATTAGCGTGCAATAACTTCACTGGTCCGTGTGTAGCGAGTAGTTCTTTAAGCTTTATCCAACTTATAGGTGATGATTTTTTAGGATATACTAATTGGGTTTAAGGAGAATTGTGGTAAAAATACTTGGATGTGTAACGAGTTGGAAAAGAACGTTTCGGCATGGGATGTTAAAATGGGAATGGTTCCCCATTTTTTAATGGCTTTAAGTTATAAAAAGTTATAAAATAAAAATGTAGTTATAAAAAGTTATAAAAGAAGAAAACAGGGAGGGAATCAGGATGAATCCGTTTAATCCTAATTTTGGCCGGATGCCGCAACTTTTTCTGGACCGCGATCAAATTGTTCAAGATTATGTTACTGAAATTAATGAAGGATTTGATACACCAGTTCAAACAACTGTGATCTACGGTGTACGTGGGGCCGGGAAAACGGCACTGCTTACTGATATCTGCAACCAATTGCAGCAGCGTGATTGGTTAGTTATTAATCTAATTGGAACCGGTGAAATTTTGGCCTCCCTTGTTTCTCAGCTTTATCATATGGTTACCCCGCCACTTCAAAAAGCGTTTAATCATATTCAAGGAGTTCAAGTTGCTCATATTGGTGTGTCATTTACCACAGAAACGCCGGAAACAACGGCCCAGTATCAGTTCATTTTGATGACAATGTTACGGAAGGTTGCCGCCCATCATATGCGGGTAATGCTTGTTATCGACGAGGTTAAATCCACCAAATCAATGCGGACCTTTGCGAGTTTATACCAGTTATTTATTCGGGAAAATCTACCGGTTGCTCTTATTATGACTGGACTTCCCGAAAACATTTCCGAGCTACAAAATAACAGTGTTTTGACTTTTCTTCTGCGAAGCCATCGAATTGAACTGCACCCCCTTAATCCAGCAATCATGATTCAGTCGTTTGCAAAAAAATTTAGCGAAGGGAAGCGCCAGGTTAGCATGCCACTTCTAAACCGGATTACGTCATTGACTCACGGGTATGCGTACGCTTTCCAGTTAATCGGCTATCTCATTTGGAAACATACCCAGGCGGGGGACGTAATTGATGAGCGTTTAATTAATGATCTTCTTCCCGAATATCAGTTAGGCCTAAGTCGAAATGCATATACTAAAATTTACCAGGATCTCTCCGAGCATGATCGGTTGTTTATCCGGGCGATGGCCGCTGAATCAACCGCAAAAGTTAAGATGAAGCAAATTCAGGAACGAACGCATAAACCGGTTAATTACCTTTCAAATTACCGGCAACGGCTATTAGCCAGTCAGATAATTCAGCGTGCGGGGTATGGTTATGTTTCGTTCACATTACCGTTATTTAAAGAATTCGTACAATGGTATGGGGCGTACGATGATGCCGGGTTTTAATAGAGTTGAGTTAAGAGTATTTCATATGGCGTAACCGTGGGGAGACTGTGATAAGAATCGCAGTCTCTTTGTTATTACTACATAATTTATGTGTTAAAACAAGCTGATATAAAAAGCGGTGTTTCAATTCTATAAATCAAGTTTTTGATTGGTTCTTATAACAATTTTAAACTTAATAATAACTTTAAACTTATTTTCCAAATTCCAAAGTTTCGTCATAAATTCATGGTTAAATAAAAAAGAATCCTTATGAACGTGGGGTGATTCTTACGGGTTTTAAACAAAACTTAGGAAGATATCAGAAAACATCCTTATTATCGATGAGCTTGGGAGTTTAGGGAATGTTAGGTAAATTTGAACTTTACTATCCAATTGTCATGTCTTTGGTGTGGATAATTGGGTCCGTCTTCTTTAACCTAAGTGAGCGTCATTTCTTTAAAAAGCCGGATGGTGTTGAAGATGATGGCCCGTCCGTGGACGTGGTCATGTCGTGCTTTAACGAAGAGGCGGTTTTGGAAAAATCTGTTCGCTCTCTGGAACAGATTTCATACCGAAATTTCCATGTGGTTCTTGTTGATGATAAGAGTACCGATGGAACGCTGGACATTATGCGGCGGCTTGCGATGAATTATACCAATATCGTCGTGATGGCCCAGCCGGTTAACCGGGGCAAAGCCGCTGCACTAAACCGGGCGTTAAAGGAAAGTACAGCAGAGTATATTCTGTGCATTGATGCTGACACAACCTTTGAAAAACGATCACTCAGCCTCTTAGTTGCCGCCATTAAGGCAGATAATCGGATTGCCGCCGTTACGGGCCGCCCAGTAGTTAAGAACGTTCAGACGCTCGTGGGAAAGTTACAGTACCTGGAATACGTGATGAACATTGACATGATTAAGCGAGCACAGTCCTTTTTTCTGGGACATATTCTGACGGTTTCTGGAGTATTAACCCTTTTTCGGCGCACCGCCCTAAATGCGGTTGGGGGGTGGAGTACCGGGGCAATGACTGAGGATATCGATGTTACGTGGCGACTGTACGATATGGGATATTACTGTACGTATCAACCCCGCGCGTTATGTAAGATTTACGTTCCGGAAACCATTCGGGGGTTTGTCAGACAGCGGATTAGGTGGGGGCGTGGTGGATTAGAAGTTCTTCGGAAACATATCGGATTCTTTCCGTTGTTAACAACCGGCCAGAAGTTATTAGCAACCGACATGTGTTGCAGTTACTTGTGGGTCTTTGCCGTTTCTTTTGCGATTACTCGCGTATTCTTCAAGTATGTGTTTTTGCACAACCTGACAATTAACCTAGGAGTGTTGATTGCGTACTATGCGGTAACAGTGCTATTTTACTGGGCTTCTAAGAAATTTAATTTTAAAAACGCCTATGTCTCTTATAAGCATTACTGGTTGTATTTACCGTTTTTCTTCTATACGTATTGGCTTAATAATATTGTTGTTGTTTTTGCTGCGTTTTATCACCTCTTTGATTCAGTGAAATTCGCAGCATGGGGTGCATCAGATCGGGGGAAGATTGATGATTAAAAAGTTTGTTAACTGGTTTAAAAAGGCATTTAGCTTAGGTTATATGTTAGTTGGTAATGTTATTCAAGTGTTCATCTTTGCCATTTTGGCTCTTTTCCTTATGCGGCATTTTAGTGATTGGATGGTTGACATGTATGTCTTGACTAACTGTAACCAAACAGTCTTTCATGCAATGAGCATTGTTCTTTTCATTGCGATGAGCGTTGTTTGCACCTGCGCTCTTCTTCGGTTCGCATGGTTCCGGGTTTTGTATCCGCTTGAGCGGAAGCGGCGGGAGAACTAATGCTTAAGGCCATTTCTTGCCTAATTAAACGTTATTGGCATACTTTTTTTATTACGATTTGTTTTACCCTGGTTGCTGTGATTGGCTATCAGGAATACCAAGCGTTTGTGGAACAACAAACCATTCAGCGTGAAGTTAGTACGGGACATCTTACTAACCAGGAAATTCACTCAAACGGAATCTTAGTCCTGTGTTATCACCGGGTTGCGCGACGGTCGATTTTTCGGACAATTACACTAACGTTATCGAATAACGATCAGATTCATGATTATTCCGTTACGCAACAGCAGTTGACCCAGCAGCTTCTTTTTCTTAAAAAGCATGGAGTACGGATCATTTCAATGGACAAAGCAATTAAGCTTGCCAAGCAATCTAAGCCATTGCGTCACAAATATGTTACCCTGACGTTTGACGATGTTGATGCAACGCTTCCGGAAAATGCTACACCGGTGCTCAACCGCCTTGGCCATTTATCATATCTTGCTTTTATCGTAACGGGGAATACGGGGCGGTATGATAACGGAACACGGTTAGCAACGTGGCCGCAACTCAAAGAAATGCGGGATGACTCTAACGTCACGTTCGGGGTGCACACCTACAACATGCACCGGTTACAGCAAAACAAACCACTTTTGATGTACGCTAAAAATTATCGCTGGTTTACGCGAGATTTTTGGCAATCTGAACAGGCCCTCAAAGAGCATATTGGGTATAAATCCCGGTATTTTGCATATCCATACGGGGAGGGGACCAATAAGGAACAACAATACTTTGCCCGGCATGGCATAATTACTTTCTCCTTAAATAATGCCATTATTGAACCCGGCCAGGATTTGTCACAACCTTTACCCCGAACAATGATTGACGGGGATGCTTGGCAAAAAATTGTCCGACCATGGGTTTTAGGGAAGGTTCCCCATTAATTTAAAAACCTTAATATTCGTATAAGAGCGTAACTCCAGATCAACCATGGGGTTGCGCTTTTTTTGATAAATCTTTTCTCCCCAGAATTAAAGAATTTATTGGATCTTCCTCAAGGGAATTCAAAGTTGTTGGTTAATAATTAACAGATCATTCAGAATATACCAGCAATCTTTTACTAAATTAGGAGCATAATATTCACTGTAAATGAGAGATAGAATAAGGCCTAGATTTAGAAAGAGGATTACCGTGAAACATTATTACTTAATTCCGGTGAATAACAAGTACGCAACAAACCAACTGACGGTTTACGCAACTGATTACCAAACAAGTACTCACCAAACCCGGATCGTATCTGCAACGGTGCCGAACCTCCATGATGCGTTTCGGGCGGTTGATGCGAACAATACTTACCGTAACCACATCGTTCATATTATTAGTGCCCGAACCAAGTGGGGAATTAATCGGCAAAAGCAGCAGTTATTTCGGATGCGGGAGTGTCCTGAAATGCAGGTTGTTCATGCGTAATGGTTAAACTGAATAATTTTAACAACTGGCAATGCTGGTTGTTTTTTTATTTCACAGTGGTCAAGGCCTCACGTTCTCGTGATAATTATGCTTATTTTGCGAAGGAATCAGAATAACTCTATAATCAGTAATTTTAAAACAGATCCTTAACGGTCTGTTTTTTATATTGTTCAGTTACTAGTAAAAATGAGTATATAATAGAGGGCGGTTTATTAATTATTATCATGGAGGAGAAAGGAAAATGCGCATGTTCCAGCAGCACCTCAATGGACGCTTAATTATCTTTTTTATTCTCGGACTTATCCTTAACGCGAGTGGCAACGCCCTTACCGTTGCATTAAATCTGGGGAGTCCGGTGTGGACTGCTGCGTGCGTTAACGTAGCGCACGCCCTGCATATTTCACTTGGTTTCATTATGATATATTGGGGTGTGGCGTTGGTAATCACAACCATCTTAATTACCCGAAAAATACAGGGTTGGCGGACATTTAAGAACGTGATTTTCATGGTTTTATTTGCTGCGCTCGTTAACTGGTTAAGCAAGTGGTTTGAGCATACTTCTTTGATGACGCTTCCGATAATTATGCGGGTTTTTCTTGATTTTAGTGGAATTGTTCTGATTGCCGCCGGCGTTTCGTTATACCAGCGGGTTAACTGGATGTTACATCCGTGTGATGACTTGATGCAGATTGTGCGGTTTAAATTCTTTGAAGGCAATGCTAACCGCGCAATGTTAGCCGTTTACTTACCAGCAGTTATTATCACGTTGCTTTGTGTTTGGCTGACGCATCGTTTGTGGGCAGTAAATATTGGAACCATCTTTGCGTTAATTTTTCAAGGCTGGCTAATTGGCGTTGCAGATCGCCGGTTATTCCGTCAGCTAAAGCACCGTGGTTTTGATGATTAGTGGTCGTGATTATCCATCTTCTCATTATAATAACCGAACGCAACTGCTCAGCGCGTCTCTCAGCACACATTAAATTGGACTAACTATCGAAAAAATATGTGACCGAATTATTTTTGGATAAAAAAGATCGTAATAACCAGTATGTTATGTAAAAAACCCCCTGGTTCAGCTTGACGATTTCTGTCATTAAAACTATAATTTTAATAACAAGTTATTCGGAGCAGACGCATCTCCCCCGTAACCAAGATTTCATTTTAAGGAGGATTTTTATCCATGGATCATGATCGGTACTTACCGTTAATCAAAAAGGAATTGCAGCACTTACCGGATTATATCCGTGATTTTTACTTGCAGACGAATCATTCGGTCACAACAATTTACCAGTACCTGACTGAATTTCGACGGTTCTTTAACTGGCTGCGGGAAGCTGGCATTACGGCTGCAACTGAAAATACGACTGTATCAGTTGATACGCTAGCTAAACTTCGGCGAACGGACATTATGCTATACATTGATTATTTGAAACATTCACCGAACAAGCAAGGCCGTTCCAATTCACCAACGTCCATTAACCGGTCGATTAACGCACTCCGCTCACTCTTTAAGTTTTTAACGGTGACTGCCGATACGGTTGACGGTAAGCCGTATTTTACCCAAAACGTCATGCTCAAGGTTGATTCATTGAACGCGACTGAAACCTTGAACTACCGGGCGCATAATTTGGAAACCCACATGTACACTGGCGAACGAAAATATGAGTTTATTGAATACATGCAAAATCAGTACGAAAAGGACTGTGATCCGCGTGCTAAGGCAGCGTTTAAGAAGAATAAGGAACGGGATATCTGTATTGCTGCTCTAATTCTTGGTACCGGGGTTCGGGTGTCGGAAGCAGCAAATATTAACGTGGCGGACTTACACCTGACGGATGGCATGCTAGATGTTATCCGGAAAGGTGGAATGCGGGACGCCGTGCCGATTGCCCCGTGGGTTATGCCGTATATCCAAGATTACGTGGCAATTCGGCAGGAGCGCTATAACCCGCCGAAGGAGCAGCGCGCCTTTTTCCTAACGCAGTACCACGGAACAGTCCGCCGAATTACGTACAATTCAATTGAAAAATTAATCAAGAAGTATTCCACCGCGTTTGGTCACCCGCTCACTCCTCATAAACTACGCCACACCCTTGCCTCAGAGCTCTATGGAATCACTAAGGATCAGGTGCTGGTGTCCCAGCAACTTGGACAAAAAGGGACTTCCGCAACGGACCTGTACACCCACGTTAACCAGGAAGCCCAGAAGGATGCACTAAAACAATTAAAATAGCCAATTAAACCACCCGCACCAGTCATAAAAATGATGTTTGGGTGGTTTCTTAATTGTTTAAAGTAAATGATCAGCAACCAAACATTCGGCAATCTGAACCGTATTCCAGGCTGCCCCCTTCAACAGGTTATCCGCGACAATCCACATGTTAAAACAGCCAGGATTTTCGTTATCGGACCGAATCCGGCCAACATACGTTTCCCGGTGGCCTTCCGCGGTTAGTGGTTGTGGATAGACCTGATTATCTGGATCATCTAGCACAACAACTCCCGGCGCTGTGCTTAACACCTGCCGCAAATCAGCGGCCGTTGCTGTCGGATCCCCCGTATCAATATAAACTGATTCTCCGTGTCCGATTGCAACCGGAACCCGAACACAGGTAGCGGAGACCTTAATAGCTGGATCATTCATTTCCCCGCACATAATCTTTTTGGTTTCATGAATCATTTTCCACTCTTCGTGTGAGTAACCATCGTCTTCAAATACGTCAATTTGCGGCAAAAGATTAAACGCTAATGGATAGTGCTGGGGTTCTCCCTTAGTTGGAAAAATGGTTGTGGTCATTGGTTGTTCTTCAAGGTGTTGGCGCGTTTCGGTATATAACTCGTTTAACGCCTGCTGCCCTGCCCCTGATGCTGCCTGATAGGTAGATACAATAACCTGTTGTAAACCAAATGCCTGTTGTAATGGAGCTAAGGCAACTACCATCTGAATGGTTGAGCAGTTTGGATTGGCGATGATCCCGTGGTGTTGTTTTAAGGATGCCCTGTTTACCTCTGGAACAACTAGGGGAACGGTGGGATCCATTCGAAAGGCACTTGTATTATCTACGCACACGGCTCCATGATTAACTGCCGCCGGTAATAGGGCCTTAGAGACCGCTCCCCCGGCCGACGCTAAAACAAGGTCAACCCCCGTAAAGCTATCCGGAGTGGCTTCTTCGACAGTAACCGGAGTGTCATACACCCGTAATTTTTTCCCAGCGGATCGCGCCGACGCTAATAACTTAACGTGGTTAACCGGGATTGTCGATTGTTCTAATTGTTCAATAATGCGGTTTCCAACCGCTCCGGTTGCCCCTAAAATCGCAACGTTATAACTTTGTGGCATGTTAAAACCCCTTTTCTAATTTAAACGCTTATCTTGTTTCATAAAATTTTCCAACCGCTGCATTGCTTTTTTTATCTGGGAAAGTTTAGTGGCGTACGATAGCCGAACATACCCAGCGCCGCCGGGGCCAAAAATTTGTCCCGGGATGCACCCAACGCCTGCCTGATTTGCTAGTTTCAGGGCAAATTCACGATCATCAGTTCCGTATTGTTCAGGAATACGCATAAATAAGTAAAACGCTCCTTGTGGCTGAACATACGAAACGTTCATTGCTGTTAATGTTGCTGTTAGGTACTGCTGACGTTTGTAGTACCGGGAACGTGCAGAATTAGCAGGGCGAACATCCCGGTACGCTTGAACCGCTGCATACTGCGCAGGGTTGGACGGAGCGGTGACAAGGTATGAATGTAGCTTTGCAATTTTTTGGATTAACGCCTCTGGTCCAACAACCGATCCAATACGGTAGCCAGTCATTGCATGCGACTTTGAAAGACCAGTTACAACGACGGTTCGTTCCGGGATAAACCGCGCTAATGAAACATGTGGTTGGTTGTACGTTAGTTGCCCGTATATTTCATCAGTGATCACAATTAAATGGTGAGCTTTAATAATCCGGGCAAGTTCCCGTAACTCCCCTTCCGAATACGTTGTTCCGGTCGGATTGTGGGGATAATTGAGGATAATTGCCCGTGCATTTGGCCAGCGTTCCAATTCACTAGTTAAGCGTGCCGCTGTTAATTTAAACCGGTCAGGAGCGGTGTTAAGCGTAACGGGCTGGGCCCCAACGAATGTCAGCAGTGGAATGTATAGTGGATATGCCGGGGTGGGAACGATTACCTGATCACCGGGGTTGAATAATCCCATAATTGCGGTGGCTAAGCCTTCGGTTGATCCGACAGTCGTAATAATCTCAGTGGCGGGATCATAACTAATCCGTTGCGTTTTAGCCATAAACCTAGCGACCGCTTTTCGCAACGGAAGAATCCCTGCAGCAGCAGAGTAATGGGATTGATTTCGCCAGATACTCACGGTTGCTGCTACCTTAACGCTTAGAGGGGTTTTTAAATCCGGCTCCCCTACCGTCAACCTAATCAGGTGCGGAATTGAGGAAATTTGATTATTAAATTCCCGAATTCCTGCGGGTTGAAGCGCCGCTAACACCCGATTGGTTTGGGATTGAACGTCGTTACCTAATAAAACCATTTTCTTCCCTCCTTACAGCAGATTTTCTAACCCAACAACCATGTGATCAAGTGCGGTAACTTTCTGAAGTGCAATGCGCACTCCTGCCATAAAGGATTCCCGGTCAAAGGAATCCTGACGAATTGTCAACGCTTCTCCCGGCGCTCCAAAGAGCACCTGTTCGTGAGCAACATAGCCTGGAAGCCGGACTGCATGGACTGGTACACCATTACATAAAGCCCCACGTGCTGCTAAATTTTCTGATTGCGTATTTGTCTTTTGGTTACGGGCAGCAGCAATTGCTTGCGCCGTCGCAAGCGCTGTTCCGGACGGTGCATCCTGTTTATCGGCATGGTGCATTTCTACAATTTCTGCGTCAGGAAAATACTGCGCCGCAATTGCCGCAAACTTCATTAATAAGACGGCGGATAACCCAAAGTTGGGGGCAATAATTCCCCCCCGGTGTAATTGAGCGGCTTGTGTAATAAGCTGATGTTGTGCTGCCTCGGACATGCCGGTTGTTCCTACTACCGGGAACATTCCATGAGCAAGTGCGAATGCAACGTTTTCAGCCGCTGCCTCTGGAACGGAAAAATCAACCCAAATCGTAGCGTTTTGATGAATTTCGTCGAGCGCAGTAAAGACGGGGACATTTTCTGCTAAAGCATAATCTGTAGGATTTTGGCTGGGAGCGGTTGGTGAATACACGGCACCAACTTCAAAACCAGGCATTTGGTTAATAAGGTTCAGCACCTTTTTCCCCATTGCACCGGTGAATCCGGCAACAAGTACTTTAGTTGTTTTCATTATGAGTTCCTCCTAAATTTAGTGGTAAGGGATGAGCAAATGCGTCAGCCGCTAGCCCCAATGCTTCTGCCAACTGTTCTTGTTCCGGGGTTGTTAGTGGGACTAACGGCAACCGGACGTTTGGTGTTGTACTTCCCTGCGCTGCCAGTACCGTTTTAACCGGTGTGGGTGACGGAAACATGAACAGTGCTTCCATTCGCGGGGTTAGCCAGCGCTGAATGCGTCCGGCTTGGGAAACGTTCCCGGCTGTTAGTTCGGCGTACATGGTGCGCATTTGTTTGCCGTAAATATGAGCAGCAACCGAAATAATTCCGGTTGCGCCAATCACCCGGGCAGAAAGCGCTTGCGCATCTTCACCACTGTATACCAAAAAATTGTTGGGGGTCTGTTCCACAATCTGTTCAAGCTTTTCTAATGAAGAACACTGCTTAATCCCAATAATCCCCGTAACATTGGCTAACTGAATAACCGTTGTGGGTTCCATTTCAACCCCGGTTCGTCCGGGAATGTTGTAGATCATTATTGGGAGTGAACTAGCTTGTGCAACGGCTGTGAAGTGGGCGATCATCCCTGCCTGGCTCGGTTTGTTATAGTAAGGAACAACGACTAACGCAGCGTCAATTCCCGGAATGGCTGCAACTTCTTGGGTAAACGTAACGGTCTGGGCCGTATTATTACTCCCCGTACCTGCAATTACGACGCCCCTGCCCGCAACCATCTGCGCAAACCGCTGATACAATGTAATTTTTTCATCATGGGTGAGCGTTGGCCCCTCCCCCGTTGTTCCTCCAATGACAAATCCCCGGGTTCCCGTTGCGAGCAGTCGGTTAGTTAGTCTTTCCAGTGCAGAATAATCAATTTTTCCGGCTGCAGTAAATGGTGTAATAATTGCGGTAATAATATCTGCTTCGCTAAACCGTGTTCTTAACTGTGAATTCATTTTAATTTTCCTCCATTCTTGTAATTAAAAAGTTAACCATTGCATTCATTCCCGCGCTTAATGCAGCTTCATTAGGGGCAAACTCGGCGGAGTGAAGTGATGCATCTGTTCCAACTCCCAGCCAAAACATTGTGCCCGGAAACTTACTGAGTAGGAAGCCAAAATCTTCTCCCGTCATTGCAGGGGAAGTTGGAATAAACGTGATTGCAGGATTACTCTTCATATATTTAATAAACCGGGCTGTTAACTGCTTATCGTTAACGACGGGAAGATAGCCCCCCTGATGCATTGTTAGGTCCGCCGTACAATTAAAGCTGGTTGCAATTCCATCACTAATGGCTTGTAACCGCTGCTTAATCTGAAGAATCGTTTCCTGTGTTAATCCCCGAATTGTTCCTGTAATGCGGGCCGTTCCGGCAATCACGTTGCGGATTGTCCCGGCAGTCGCGTTCCCAATCGTTACCACCCCACTTTTGAGTGGATCGATGTTCCGTGCGACAATCGTTTGGGCCTGCATGATGAATGCCGCCATTGCAACGACCATGTCATTAGCTCGGTGAGGAAAGGCTGCGTGTCCTTGTTTACCGTGGAGCGTCAGGTCAAATTCAGTTGTACCCGCAAAGAGCGTCCCCTGCCGGCACCCAATTGCCCCTGCCGGCAGTTCGGGGTTAACATGAAGCCCGTAAAATTCAGTCGGACACCACTTTCCTGTAAATACCTTATGGTCAAATGCGCGCTTCCCGCCGTAGTCCTGTTCTTCGGCTGGTTGAAAAAAGAATAACAGGTCGTCTTTCGGCTGGTGTTCACTGAAATAATTCAAAATTCCCAGTGCCACCGTCATGTGAAAATCATGCCCGCATGCGTGCATCTTCCCGGAAAACTTTGATGCATACGGCAAGCCGGTTTTCTCCGTAACGGGGAGCGCATCAATGTCTGCTCGGTAACCGATAATTCGCTGTGATGCACTCCCTTGAACACGGACCAGTAAGGCGGTTGGAAGCTCAGGAATCGTCCGAATTGTCAGGTATCGTTGGTTAAACGATTTAACAATTTGGAGGAGTAATTCGTGCGTCCTTGCTTCGTGGAGGGCAAGTTCTGGAATTTGGTGCAACTGACGCCGAATTTGGACTAAATCATTATCCGTAAACTGTGTCATCAATCCAGCCCCCTTAATTCATCCTCAAGTGCTGTTTTGTTTGCCGTTCGGTTATCTTTCTTTTTAATAATCCGAGCTGGGACCCCAGCAACGACGGTGTTGGGAGCCACATCATGTGTCACCACTGCGCCTGCGGCAATGACTGCCCCGTAGCCAACCCGGACGCCTTCTAGTACAACTGCATTGGCGCCAACCATAACGTTGTCCTCAATAACAACTGGTTGCGCGCTTGCCGGTTCAATTACTCCGGCTAAAACGCTCCCCGCGCCAATATGACAATGCCGGCCGACTTGCGCTCGGCCCCCTAGGACTACGCCCATATCGATCATCGATTCTTCCCCGATTACAGCGCCGATGTTAATGATAGCCCCCATCATAATGACTGCCCGGTTTCCAATTTTAACCTGGTCCCGGATAATCGCTCCGGGTTCAATTCGAGCATCCGTGTCAATGTAGTCTAGCAGCGGAACGGCGCTATTTCGAGCAAGTACTTCGACGTGGGTTGTTTCAATTACTGTGGCATGCGCCGTAATAAAGGGCTTAATCTTTCCCCAATCACCAATCAAAATTGCCATGGTTGGTGTATGAAAACTGGTGATTTCTGCTGGGAACGTAACAGTCGTAAATTTTCCTTGAAGATAAACCCGAACGGGCGTTGTTTTAGGGGCGTTTCCAATGTAGTTAATTATTTCTTGGGTATTCATTTGCTTCATTTTTAATTACTCCCTTCATACGGCAAATCATTAATTACTAGTTGTGAATAGCTTTCACGTCGAATTACGAGTTGCGAATGTCCGCGCTGTGCAAAAACGACTGCCGGTCGGCAATTTCGGTTGTAATTAGATGCCATTGAATAACCATATGCGCCGGTTACTGGTATCGCCACAATGTCTCCTGCGGATAACGGTGCAATTCGTAAATCATCCACTAAAACATCTCCCGATTCGCAGTACTTTCCAACTAACCGAATCCGGTTAATTGCGGGGGCGGTTGGACATGCAGCATTTAATGCAGTGTAGTGGGCATCGTATAGGGCTGGTCGAATGTTATCGCCCATCCCCCCGTCGACGGCGACGTACGGTAATCTCCCGGGGAGGTGTTTTTCACTCCCCACGGTATATAGCGTAGTTCCGGCGGGACCAACGATGGCCCGCCCGGGTTCGACCCACAAGGCTGGCAGTGGCAAATGGGCTTGCTTAAAAGATTGTTTGACAGTGGTGGTAATTGTTTGAAGAATCGTCTTCACGGGAACCGGGTGCTCATCATTTGTATACTGAATGCCAAATCCCCCGCCAATATCAAGTACGGCGGGGATTACCGCAAAGTTACGGGCCCATTGTGCAATAAGGGTGCATAATCGGTTAATTTCCGTAACGAAGCCATCCGGTACAAAGATTTGTGAACCGATGTGAGCATGAACCCCAATGAAGTTCATGCGGGGACAGGCTAAAATCCACTGCAACGCGGTAGTTGCCTGCCCTGAAGCGAGATCGAACCCAAACTTACTGTCAATTTGGCCAGTCGTAATGTATCGATGAGTGTGTGCCTGTACCCCAGGCGTCACCCGAAGCATCACGTTGACCGTAGCGTTCTGGTTAGTCAAAACCTGCTTTAGTAAGTTAATTTCGTGGAAATTATCAATAACAATTGTTCCGACATGCTTGGTAATTGCAAATTCTAGCTCTGCTTTTGTTTTATTATTTCCGTGAAAACAAATTCGCTCCGGTGGGAAGTGAGCTTGAAGCGCAGTATAGAGTTCTCCCCCTGATACCACATCAACATGACACCCTAAACGGGCCATTAACTGGTAGATTGCGATACACGAGAATGCCTTACTTGCGTAACAAACGGCAGATGTGAGCTCCGAAGCGGCAAGTGTTTGTGTGAATTGAGAAACAGCCGCCTTAAGCTGGTCAACGTCGTATACGATTAGTGGCGTTCCGTATTTACGGGCAAGTGTCAGGGCATCACATCCCCCGAGCATTAAGTGACCAGTTGGCGTTGTTGCGAATTGGTGTGAAAATGACATTTTAATTCCCCCATACGTTTTGAGTACAGGGCGCTAAAAAAATCCCCCGTGTGCGCGTCACACAGGGGAATCTACGTAATCGTTAATTAAAATTAGTGTAGAAATCCGATGTCGATAGCGCCCCGCAAGCCTTTATTTTCTTGCGACAGTCTGAAGTCTCTTAAACTTCAACCCAGCAAACCAGAAATAAAATTCCCTTTCCAGCGCTTCGGCGACCGCTCCTTTCACTTGGGATCATCGTTCGGGAATAAACTAACCCAAGATACTGATATTGGCCGCGCCTCTTCGACTTGCTTTTAATCTACACTGCTATTTACTAAATGTCAATCGCTAATTGAAATTTAATTTTCATTATTTTTTTCTTCCTTAGATGGCACCACTATTTGTTATTTTTATTTTACTTTAGGTGTTGACAGCACCAAATGCGTTATTAAAATAATACGTAATCTTTCACAGAATTCTTATTTGGAGGGGAAATTACATGAAAGTCGTTAAGTTTGGGGGAAGTTCGCTCGCAGATGGGCCACACGTTGAGCAGGCAATCGCAATTATTAGGGAAGACCCGAAACGCCGAATAATGGTGGTATCTGCTCCCGGGAAACGTTCAGCCGATGATGTTAAGGTGACGGATTTATTAATTGCATACGCAACCGCCGTTCTTCACCGTGATGATTACGCTGCAATTCGGGAAGAAATTATTCACCGGTACTTCGAAATTGCTGCGTACTTTAATTTACCGCAAAGTGACTTACAGTTTATTCCACAAACGATTATTTCCTTAGCGGAGACTTCCTTCCCGAACGCAGACTATTTAATGGCCGCGTTTAAGGCTACTGGGGAACGGCTAACAGCCTTTCTGATCGCTGCCCTCCTCAACTATCAGAAGATTCCTGCTCGTTTCATTGATCCCAAAGAAGCGGGAATTGTTGTAAGTGATCAACATGGCCCCAATAATGCAACGGTTCTCCCTGAAACCTATGATCACCTGGTGCGGCTCCAAGCTTTCCAGGAAGTTTTGGTGGTTCCGGGATTTTACGGCTATACTTCTGCCGGAGAAATTGCCACGTTTTCTCGCGGGGGATCAGACATTACTGGCGCTATTATTGCGCGGGGAGTGGCAGCTGAATGCTACGAAAACTTTACGGACGTAGATGCGATTTATGCGGCCAATCCAGCAATTATTTCCAATCCGCGTCCCATCAAAGAAATGACGTATCGGGAAATGCGCGAACTGGCATACGCCGGTTTTTCCGTGTTTCACGATGAAGCCCTTATTCCAGCAATTGCGGGGGAAATCCCAGTCATCGTAAAAAATACCAACGCTCCCCATCACCAAGGAACCCGCATTATTCCCGCCAATGATTTCACCCCCCAAACAACGATCACGGGGGTTGCTTGTGCGCAGGATTTTAGTGCCCTATATCTGCACAAGTATCTGTTAAATAAGGAAGTTGGCGTAACTCTTAAAATTTTAAAAATCCTATCAGCGCATGGTATTTCGTATGAACACATGCCGTCTGGAATTGACGACCTAACCATTATCATGCGCTCCGCTCAGTTAACACCTGTTCGCCGGCGGCAAATTACCCTTGACATTCAAGCGGCAATCCAACCAGATAGCCTTGAGTGGATTGATGATTACGCAATTATCATGGTTGTTGGGGAAGGAATGCACGATCGGATTGGAACAACTAACGGAGTGACTGCGGCCCTTGCGCAAGCAAACGTTGCTATCCACATGATTAACCAGGGAGCATCGCGGATTTCCATTATGGTGGGCGTTCGGGCAAACGATGCTAACCGCGGGATTGCTGCAATTTATAATTATTTTGAAAAAGAAGGTGCTTAAAGTGAAAATCTTTCGTGTACATGGTTCAGAGAACCGGTTTGCTCTTGTTCCGCCACCGCTGTCTACTCAGCTACCCGTAATAGAAAGCCGGTTCCCGGATTTTTTACGCCAAAGGATTCCCGTTCTCCGGGATATTGATGGTGTATTATTAGTTCAACCATCAACGCAATCAGACTGTCAGGGACGCATGGTCATCATTAACAGTGATGGAACCCATGCCAAAATGTGTGGTAATGGATTGCGGACGGTTGCAAGGTATTTGGCCCACAAAGCGCCTACGTTGTCATTTAAGGTTGCAACTGACGAGGCGGCGCTTGCCGTCCAGGTTCATCAGGACCTTGCTCCTGGGGTACCAGCAATTGGTGTTGAAATTTCACCCGTTTTGTTTCAACCAGCGGCGTTACCTATGACTAATTTAGGAAATGATCCAGTGGTGAATGCCGTTATTCCCGCCTTTGATCCCCACTTACGTTTTACGGCAGTTGCAGTGCCTAATCCGCACTTAATTAGCTTTGTTCCATCGGTTCAAGCGACACAAGCAACCCTGAAGCGATTAGGAACAACCCTGAATGCTCCTAACCGTTACTTCCCAGATGGTGTGAACATTAGTTTTGCTGAAATCCGCAGTAAGAACACGTTATTTGTACAAACCTACGAACGAGGAGTTGGCTTTACGAACGCCTGTGGTACGGGAATGGCAGCAGTCAGTCTTAGTTACGTTACTGCTTACCATCCGGAGTTAGTTGAACAACCACTCACTGTCTTAAATCCCGGGGGAATGGTTCGAATAATTGTTCATCGTAAAAAGGATGGGCGAAAGTGGATTGAGCTAATTGGGAACGCCACGATCACCCATGAAATTGAGGTAACGGCCGCGTTTGCGCCCCTGTCAGTTTCACAAACTAATGAAGAACAGGCTTATCAACAATGGATTCGCGACCAACTGCTACCTAAATAAACCCTACTTTTAAACCAAGTAAAAACATAGAAAAACACCCGAGGTTTGTGGTAAACCACTCCGCGGGTGTTTTTTATTATTTCTGGCACCATACCACTATAAGTAGAATAGCCTGTGGATTGTCCTGCTTTACTTGACGAATCAACCATTTATTTTAGTTAATTTTCGTCTAGCAAAAATTTGTATTTTTTAACGCATAAAACACGGAAACCGTAACTTTTAATCCCTATTTTTTTGCATTATTCATTAATTATGTTCTGCTTGTGACCGAATTTCCTGAACGAAATCCCGGCGAATAAAGTATGAAATTGCAAAAGCGATTAGATCAATGATGATGAAGGCAACAATGGTAACCACGTAAGTATGCAATAACTGGTGAGTAACCGATAGAAGGATTGGTCCAACAATTCCGGCTGCAGCCCAAGCAGTTAATACGTACCCGTGAATTGCGCCGAGTTGCTTAGTACCAAAAACATCACCCAAGTAAGCAGGAATAACAGAGAACCCTGCGCCATAGCAAGATAACAATAAACATAATGCAATAGTAAAAATTAATGGGAGCTTAAGCGCCAACATAATGATTAACATAATAATGTCGACAACAAAAATGAGTGAAAACGTATTTGGACGTCCAATATAGTCGGATAATGCTGCCCAAACTAAGCGGCCAAAACCATTGAATAATCCAATGATGCCGACCATAATGGCGGCTTTCCCAACGCTCATACCCGTCATTGCTTGAGCCATTGGTGACGCTGCCGAAACCAACCCAATGCCACAAGTAATGTTTATAAAGAACATAAACCATAATAACCAGAATGAACGCGTCTTAAGTGCTTCGTTTGCAGTAAACTGCTTTCCATCAAGATACGTAGATTTAACGACTGTTCGCTGATTATCAATGCATGGAATTTCGTTCGGCTGGGGCCGTTTAATAAACTGAGCAGCAATAATCATCACGATGAAGTAAACAATTGCTAAAACATAAAAGGTATTAACCAATCCAACGCTCTTCATTAAAAATTGAGCAACCGGACTAGTCAACAATGCAGCAAATCCAAAGCCCATAATTGCTAGCCCTGTCGCTAATCCCCGCCGGTCAGGGAACCACTTAATAATTGTTGATACGGGCGTAACATACCCTGCTCCTAAGCCGATACCACCGATTACTCCGTAACCTAAGTAAAGCAATAATAACGAGTGGGTGTGAATTGCAAGACCAGTTAATGCAATTCCTGCGCCAAAAAAGAAACTTGCAAAAGTTCCTGTTTTTGTCGGCCCAAATTTTTCGACGGCATGTCCCATAAAAGCGGCGGACATACCAAGACAAAAGATTGCCAAACTAAAGGCAAACGATACTGCTGATTCAGTCCAATGAGTAGCAGCGATGATTGGTTTAGAAAAAACACTCCAAGCATAAACCGAACCAATCATTAAATGTAAGGCAACGCCAGCTAAAGCAACAATATTCCTCTTTCTCACAACAAACACCTTTCTATTATTATATAAGTGCTATTTTCCAATAAAACGCGCATTTTGTATCACATAGCGCTATTATCATATCACGTTCATTATTATGCATCAACCCGATAAATGTTCGTATATTTTTAAAAAAAATCATTATTAACCCTATAATCCAATGATGTCATACCATATAACGAATGATTCTTTGACTTTCACCATTATTTCCCGTACAATTTGTTTCAGTAAGTAGGTAACGAATGATAATTATTTATATTCATAATTTATAACTTCTCATCCAAATAAAATGCGAAAAAAAAGTTTGATTACATATTATTTATTAATAAACTGCTTATATGCTGCTGGGATTGGAATTTGGTCTGGAACCATTTATTTATACATGCGGCATATTGGATATTCCAACGGGGCAATTGACTTTTTTTTATTAGTATTTTGGATTGTTAGTTTTTTAACTGAAATTCCAACGGGAATGCTTGCAGATAGAATCGGGCAATTACCATTAACGATGATTAGTTGCATCTTTCGTGCGGCTGGTTTATTAGCTATTATTGCATCACAATATAAAATTACTGTTTTGTTATTGGGAGCAAGTCTGACCGCATTAGGCCAATCATTATATTCCGGGTCGTTAGATTCATGGATAATTAATTGCATTAAAGCGAATTCCACCGTCATTAGTAAAGTGTTTACTTACAAGGCTTTTCTTAACACGTTAACAACCATGATTAGCGGTTATATTGGTGCAGAATTTTTAGGGAACATTGATTTACGCTACCCTTTATGGGGAGGAATTCTTTTATTGTTATTATCAGTCCCGCTCATCCAGTTGTTAATCATTCGAACCCATACTGTTCGACCAACTAAGAGTAAGAATGACCTTACAATCAAGTGCAAAATTCGCTATCCTAAAATTTCGCGCAACCAGCTGATTTATTTTATATTTTTGTTATCGGTACTATTCATTACTACTAATCCCTATAATCAATGGCAATTATTTTTTCAAAAGCCGCAACAACATTTAAAGACAGGTGATATTCTCGTATTAATAAACATTGCTGCTCTTATCGGGGAAATAATTACAAAATACATTAAAACAAAAAAGACAAACCAATTATTTATGTGGCAGGTATTCTCTTTAACGGTATTTCTTTTTATAGTTATACAATTACGTCATTATAGTTTATTGTTATCGATTATTAGTTTTAGCATATATACTCTAGTAGCAGCGACAAACGAAGTTCTTCAATCAATTTTATTGCAGCAAAGCATTACAACAACCCGGTATCGCACGACGTTAACATCTGTATTTAATTCTCTTGAATCATTATTTTCCATTTTAATTATTGGAATCAATGGATTATTAGTTAACCGTTTTGGGATTGGCATAACCTGGTTAATTCTCGCAGTAGTTGGTTTAATAATCCTTGGCTTTAGTAAGGGTTATTTAAAACGAACATTGACTAGATAATCCTATGAAGGATGTTTATTGTTAATAAAAATAAAAACAGAAAGGCACAGGACTCGTGCTTTTCTGTTTTTAATATCCTAATTATTAGGACATTGTTATTTAAATGATTGCTGCTAAACAGCGAACCTTTATTCTTATTTTTTTTATAACATTTATGAAATACTGATCATCCTTCCCTACTGGATCTTCAATATTCCACTCAATTTTTTGGGTACATGGAACGTAGGGACAGTTTACGCCACACCCCATAGTAACTAGTACATCAATTTTATGCGGTAGTTGTGATAGTGACTTGGGATATTGTTCCGGTTCCATATTAATTTGATAAACGTCTTTCATTATTCTAACAGCAGCAGCATTAATTCTTTTTGCTGGGTTTGTTCCGGCAGAATAACATGCACAATGCGGTAAATATTTTTTCGCAAATGCCTCTGCAATTTGACTACGACAGGCATTTTGAACACATACAAAAACAACATTTTTCATATATTATTCTACCCCAGTAAAAAATTAAAGCCAAAACCAATTAAAATAATCCCCAACGTCCCAATTGCAATAAACGTTGCTAGCAGCTTGTTTTTGAGTACTTTTTTTAACATAATCAGTTCGGGTAAAGATAGCATTGTGACTGCCATCATGAACGCAATGAGTGTTCCGATTGGAACTCCCTTGGTGAATAATGCAGTAGCAATTGGAATTACACCAAATACATCGGCATACATCGGTGTCCCAATTAGAACTGCTAAAATTACGGAAAACGGATTATGGTTCCCCAAAACTAATTGGATAAGGTGCGTAGGAATCCAATCATGAATTATCGCACCAATTCCAACTCCAATTAAAATGTACGGCCAAACCCGGCCGACAATATCCTTTACTTGGTGCCAACCAGCTGCAACACGGGCTTGCCATGATAATTGCCGTTGTACGGCCGCTTCTGCATTATTTCCATTAATGTTATGAATATAATCAGCAATTTGGTTTTCCATGTGAAGGTGCTTAATAATTTCACCACCAATTACTGAAAAGACTAGGCCAACAACTATATAACTAAGCGCAACCTTCATTCCCATAAACGATGCAAGCAATACTAACGACGCAATATCAATCATTGGCGAAGCAAATAAAAAGGAAAAGGTAACTCCTAATGGTAGGCCACTTGATGTGAACCCAATAAAAATTGGAATACTAGAGCAACTACAAAACGGTGTTATTCCGCCTAAACATGCGCCTACTAAATTGCCACCAATTCCATCGATTCGACTTAAAATACGCTTTGTTTTTTCTGGAGGAAAATATGATTGGACAATCCCCATAATAAAAACCAAAACTGACATTAGAATAAAGATCTTAACCGTATCGAATAAGAAGAAATGAAGCGAACTAGCAATTCGATTAAATCGTGAAAAATGAAAACACTGGTACAACAACCAATTAAAAAAACGACTTAACCATAACATGCGGAACACATTGTTAGTAATCCAACTAAACATTAGTCCCCCTTCTTCCTAAATAATCCCATTATCATGCATTAATTTATTAATTTCTGTGGATGATAATAAAGTGCCTTGAGATACCACCTTTCCCCTAATTAACAGTGCTGGCGAGGACATAATACCTAACTGCCCCATTAAAACAGGATCAGTGACATATTTAAACGAGCAAGATGCGGTGGTTCCCGTTTCAACTGCTTGCTGAGCATTGGTAGCTAATTTTTTACATTTAGGGCAACCAGTTCCTAATACTAAAACATCAATTTTCTTAATGTCCATAACAATTCCTCCTAATTTTGCACTTTATCAAGAATAGCTAAACTATCGACAAATTCGTTAATGTGTTCAAAGGCCGTTACATTCAACGTATAGTAATGTGATCGCCCTTCTTTGGTGTCAATAATGAGTTTTGCCTCGACTAAGATTCGTATGTGGTGTGAAATTGTTCCCTGAGTTGTTTTAAATTTAGCTGCAATTTCACAACCACAAATTCCAGGATCCCTAGCAATTAGCTTAATGATATTAACGCGCGTTTTATCAGCTAATGCCTTAAAAATAGTAACCATTTAGTCACCTCCTACCAGTGCGATTATACTTCAATAGTTTTATAACTGTCAATGTATTTCCGGTATCCTGTTATTTAAAAATAGAATTATTGATGTTGCTAAATTACCTGATTGGACCGCTTTGATTTAACAATTAGGATAGTGATCACGATAATCACATTTTATAATCATTTCACATTGTACTTTTTAAAGCTCAATGTTAATTGATGAAATTAACATTATTCATAAACAACAAAATGAACATTTTTCACTTTGTTGCAACCGCTTTCTTAAGACTGATACAATCTAATTATCTGGTAATGAAGGAGTAATGCATATGAATAACCGGCTATTTTTACGAACAATACGAAATTTAATTATAATTAGTTTAATTAGTATTCTTTGTTTCACACCAGCTGTTGCAGTAGCTGCTCAGGTTAGTGCGACAGCTATTTCATCAACTAACATTAAGGCTACATCATCATCCCAACAATCGAAAATTTCTTTAACGTCAGCTGCTCAATCTACGACTAATAATCACTCTACTGAAATTAGTCACGTTAATGTCTCAAAGAATGCTGTAGCACAATCGACCTCTTCTAAAATTGCAGTTTCTAAACCTGCTACTTTAATGTCTAGTTCCTCAGTTACACCTTTATATAAAACTAAACCATTGGTGGCATCTACTTCTAATAATTCTTCTATTAGTCAATTAGTTCAGGGAAAATCTGCGTTACAGCTTGCGCACCTTATTAAAAACGGAACAATAACTCCCCAAGAATTACTTGCATACACCTATGAAAGAATTAAGCAGCTTAATCCACAACTAAATAGTGTTATTTATACAAACCCGGCCTATGCTGAAGCGCAACTTAAAGCGTTACAACAACATAATCCGCAAACAATGCCTTTTTATGGCGTTCCGCTATTAATCAAAGGACTTGACCAACCGTTGAAGGGATACCCTAATACAAATGGCCTTACCTTTGAAGCTAAGCAAACATATTCGTATACTGGTTCCTTTGTTAAGCGGCTTCAACAGCTCGGATTCATTGTTATTGGTGAAACTAATTTTCCTGAATTAGGATTAATTAACGTCACCACTTCGCTGCTTCATGGAACTGCCCATAACCCGTGGGATTTAACGCGTAATCCAGGCGGGTCATCTGGAGGATCAGCAGCCGCTGTGGCAGCAGACATTGTTCCAATTGCAACAGGAAACGATGCAGGCGGATCTCTTCGAATTCCAGCTTCTTGGTCGGGGGTTATTGGTCTTAAACCAACTCAAGGATTGATTCTAGGTGATCCGACAACGCCATCCGTTGTTAATTTTGTTGATGCCCGGAATGTTTCAGATATGAATACATTACTGACTTATTTAGCTAAGCCTGATCAAGTTAGCAAATTACAAGCTGTTCCTACCGATTTAACACGCCTTAAAATTGCTTATACCGATGAATCTCCTGTTGGCACCCCAGTTAGTCCTGCTGCCCGGCAGGCAGTCCATCAGGCTGTTGATTTCCTTCGGGCGCATGGTTTTACCGTTGTCCGTCAGGATGCACCAGTTAATGGTGTAAAACTAATGCAGAATTATTTCTTAAGGGCGTTATCAGACGGTCAAGTAGCTAATTTTCTTTGTCAACATTTCCTTCACCGTAATTTAACTCCTAACGACATTAATACGGTAGTTAGTCCAATGACCGTAGCGTTGTACCTAGCAAGCCTTAAGGCGCCGCATGACATCGAAAACCAGTGGACACATGAAATTCAATTAATTCACCAACAAATGACTGCTTTCCACCAAGAATATCCGCTATACCTTACCCCAACTACGGCTACCGTTGCCCCGAAAAATGATGACCCCGCTTTTTTACCACACGAAGTAGCGTTATTACGTCAAATTAATAAATTACCTTTTAATGCTCAAATGAAATTAATTTATAACGCATGGTTACACGGACTTACGAAAACACCATTTACACAGTTAGCCAACCTTGCAGGCGAGCCCGCTATCAGTTTGCCAACTTATATCAGTCCGGCTGGCTTGCCATTGGGAATTCAGTTTGAAGGTTCACAGTACAGTGACCGAATTTTGCTTGCTTTAGCACAGTTTTTTGCTGATCATGGACAATTTAAGTGGTCACGAACAACACAACTAAACACTCTGACTACACAACGAACACCAACAAAACATTTCTGTTACCGCGCTAAGTCATCAAGCTACTCCTATTCCCCTACCCGTTGCAATTATTGTCAGAAAGCGCCAACATCCGGCTATAAATATCAAACACTGCAAGTAGTGGCATCTGGTAGTAACCCTTCTTCTTTTGCTAATAAGAAAATGCACATTAAAAAATTACCGGCAACTGGGAACCATCTGGCACTCGGAATCATATTATGTGGTTGGGGATTACTGGGAGCCGCAACAATTTTTATCAAAATTACGCGAAAACATTAACCACTAGTGGTTAATTTAGGAGATATTTTATATCTAGTTGAGAAGCGAAAACGGCTGAATTATCCGCCGTTTTCAGTTTAATTAAACATAGTGTTTTATGGTCACTGTTACCCGCATACCCTAATTAGCTTAAATAGTGTCATCTTTTTAAATTAAATGGTTCGTAATTTCAATTAATTTTGTGTACAGATTATTAACGCTGTGTCTGTATTTCAACAAAGAGATTAAAAAAATACGCCACCTAAAATTGGTGACGTATTTTTTTAATTGATGGGATTTAATAAAGAATCCATACTATAAACCTTATTAGTATGCGTCTAATCTGACTTAAAATTAAACCAGCACCTTTAATAGACATGCTAAAAAGCCGCCAACGATTGGCCCAGCGATTGGAACCCATGCGTATTTCCAGTTAGCATCACCCTTATTAGGAATTGGTAAGAGAGCATAAGCTAAACGTGGTCCTAAGTCCCGCGCTGGGTTAACGGCAAAGCCGGTTGTTCCCCCAAAAGCCATTCCAATTGCGGTAATAATCAATCCAACAATCAATGGTTTTAATCCAGTGGTAAACGAACCTAGGTTTAATAGAATGAAAACAAAAATAAAGGTTGCAATTAACTCACTGACAAAGTTAAACTTATGATCTTCAATAGCAGGACTAGTTGCAAAAATACTAACTGTATTTCCTTCCTCTTCAGTTTGAGCGTGTTTAAATTGAGCATAATAAGCGCCAATAACCAATCCGGCACCACAAAAAGCACCTAAAAACTCACCGATTAAGTACGGTAAAACTTGTCCCCACGGGAATAAACCACATAATGCCGTTCCTAACGTAATTGCGGGATTAATAAAACCTTTTGAACCAATTGTTCCGGCAACATAAACGCCGAAGGATATTCCTAATCCCCACCCGAGTGAAACGAACAACCAATTTTGATTTCGACTAAATGTCTTAGAAAGATTAACTCCTGCACCTACGCCAACACCAATTGCTGTCAAAATTAAAGTGCCAAAAAATTCGCCTAAGAATGACGATATCACAATGACCACTCCTTATCAATAAAATCTCACAAGGAGCTATTGTAACATCATTATTTAAAATAAGTTTATTTTACATCTTAGAAATAATTAAATATTAATTATCGAATAAGCTAATTAAATAAATTAAGGCTTGTTGCCAAATCTATATCTGATGTAATCGTTTCAAAAATGCTTTTGTTCGGTCATTTTGGGGGTGATTAAATATTTCTTCTGGACGCCCTTCTTCAACAATATATCCCTCTGCCATAAAGACTACCTTATCCGCAACTTCCTTTGCAAACCCCATTTCATGGGTGACAATTACCATTGTCATTCCGTCATCAGCTAATTTTTTCATTACCGCTAAAACATCATCAACCATTTCAGGGTCCAATGCTGAAGTAGGTTCATCAAACAGCATTATATCTGGATTCATTGCCAATGCCCGGGCAATTGCTACCCGTTGTTTCTGTCCACCGGATAATGATTGGGGATACATAGTAAACTTATCGCTTAATCCTACTAATTTTAATAACCGTTTTGCCGTTTGTTCAGCAACAGTCGCCGTTTGTTTTTTTAATTCCCGGGGTGCAAGCATAATATTTTCACCCACAGTTAAGTTATTAAATAAATTGAAGTGTTGAAAAACCATTCCAATGTTTTCGCGCGCCTTATCGATATTAACTCGCGGATCCGAAATATCTAACTGATCTACCACAATTTTTCCTGAAGTTGGTGTTTCCAGCCGGTTTAAACAACGTAATAACGTGCTCTTCCCAGAGCCAGAAGGACCAATTAAGACAACTACCTGCCCTTCATCTACCTTAAAATTAATATTTTTTAACACCTTATTATGTCCAAATTGTTTGGCTACTTGTTGTACTAAAATCTTTGCTTGCGTCATTTTATACCTCCAATTTCCGTTCAATCCACTTTGAGAGTAGCGTTAAAACAGTGATTAATACCAGGTACATTACAGCTACAATCAGCCATACCTTAAATCCTTCTAGATTCCGGGCAATAATAATCTTTCCCGTTTGGGTTAACTCGACAATTCCAATAATTGACAAAATTGAGGTATCCTTTAAGGTGATAATAAATTGATTAATAAATGAAGGAATCATCATCCTAATTCCCTGTGGCAGCACTACTTTACGCATCGCAATTCCAAATGGTAGTCCTAAACTACGCGCTGCTTCCATTTGGCCACGATCAACCGCTTGAATTCCCCCTTTAACAAAAGCTGCAATATACGCACCTTCATTTAAGGTTAATGTGATGATTCCCGCGATAAATGCCGGAATTTTCATTCCGATTAAACTAGGAATTCCATTATAAATGAATAATGCTAAAACTAATAATGGCAATCCCCGAAAAACATAAACAATCGCTGCTGCTAACATATTTAGAACACGATTAGGAACCACCCCGCATAGTCCAACAATAACGCCAAAAATAGTTGCACAAATAATAGCAACTAAGGTTAGTTTTAGCGTCTCTGTTAATCCACTTAAAAATGCGCCACTATTTTGTTTTATTAATCCCCAAAATGTATGACTCGACGCTGCATCCTTCACTGCTTTATTTTTAGTATACTTATTGATAATTTTTTTGTACTGACCGTTCCGCTTAAGCTTAGTTAATCCCGCATTAAACTTTGTCATTAATTGCTGGTTTGTCCCCTTCTTAACGGCAAACCCGTAGTTTCCAATTGCTGTTGGTTTCGTTACAATTTTTAGCCCTAATCCCGTTTTGATCCCATACTTCAACACAGCATCATCATCAAAACAAGCAACCGAATTTCCTGTCTTTACGTCGTTATAGACATTATCTGAATCGTCGAATGTTACCACGGTAAAACCATACTTCTGTTTGATTGAGTTAGCATAATTGGCACCAGCCGTTCCCGTTTTGACCGCAACCTTTTTCCCGCGTAGTTGGCTTAACCGCCGCACGCTACTTTTAGGGTTAACTGCCATTACTATTCCGGATGAATAATACGGGTTTGAAAAGTCAAACCGTTCCCGGCGTTCATTTGTAATGGTCATTCCTGCAATCATGCCATTAACTTGACCAGAAGTAACCGCTTGAATCGCTGCATTAAATCCAATTGGTTTAAACCGCACCTTAAAGCCTTCCTCACGGGCAACTGCTTTCATTAGGTCGATATCAATCCCCGTAAGTTGATTATGATTATTTGTAAAGACAAATGGTGGGAACGTCACGTCGGTTGCAATTGTGTATGTTGGTTCTTTTGTGGTTGATTTGGCAATGACGTGTTTCGTATTCCCTCCAACTAATTCTGCCAATAAAACAACACACATTAGCACCCACACTACTAAATGCCGTTTTAAATGTTTCATATTCACATTCCTTTCACTTAATGTTTTTTAATAATGCAATATTTACCAACAACTATAAGTTTAGTTTTGGATCGTAATATTTTTAACCATTGTTAATCATAAACATACTAAAATCCCAGTTGGTGTGTGTTAATAAAAGTTCAATCAGTTTTTCTAGATAGATTTGATCGTTTTTTTCATAAGCCTCGGTCATCTTTGCATCCATATCTAGTACTCCTAGAAGGTGTTGGTCCTGAATTACTGGGACCACAATTTCGCTCATTGCAGCTGAATCACATGCAATATAATTGGCATGGTTAGCAACATTTTTAACAATGATAGTTGATTGCGTTGCTGCTGCTGTACCACATATTCCTCTACCAAGAGCAATACGTCCGCATGATACTTGACCTTGAAAAGGTCCCAAAACTAATTCCTGACCATCAAATAGGTACCACCCCGCAAAGACAGTGTTTGAGAAAGTTGTTTTTAACAGCGCACTGGTATTTGCAAGGTTTACCAGAACATTATGTTCATTGGCGAAAAGGGCCTTAGCTTGTGCTAACATGAGTTGATATTGTTTAGTTTTATCATCAATTTGCATAGATTTCTCCTTTCGAGTATTTTCTGCTTTTTAAGCGTTCTTTTTATTGTTTTACCGTGTACTGTGATTAAGGATAAACTAAATGTGTCGCAAAATAAATAAAAAGTAGGATAGTGAGTTAAACCCACTAGGCTACTTAGAAAAACATTATTTCTCGTTTAGCGAATGTCGATGACTGTACAAGAAATAAATTAATACGCCGAGAACTAACCATAGTAACATAAAGAACTTAGCGCTCGTTCCTAGTCCTAGAAATACTACTAAAGCTGCTAACGTTGCTAAAGTTGGTAAAACCGGATAAAACGGCATCCGAAAAGCAGGAACCGGAATATCGTGTCCTTCACGATGGCGTAAAGGATAAATTGCAACGGCAACCATGATAAAAGCAATTAAGGTTCCAGCAGAAATTAACTGTGAAAGAAATGCAAACGGGAAAAAGGCACTAATAATTAACATCACCGTAGTAATTGTTACCAAGGCATTTCGCGGTTGCTGTTTTGCATTTAATTTTCCTAGCCATGACGGTAACATCCCATCCCGACCAAACGAATAAATTAACCGTGAACCAGCCATTGTAATTCCGATTAATGCCGTCAACATTCCGATAACAGCGATTGTTTGGACAACAACAGCAACTCCACTATGGCCAGTTGCCCGGAGGGCCATACCAATTGGTTCTGCTGAATTGTGGTATTTTGTATACGGCATCACGCCGATCAAAACAAAACTAACCGCAATAAAAAACACTGCTGCAATTACTAATGATCCAATAATTCCCCTCGGCATGGTGCGTTTTGGGTTTTTAGCTTCAGCTGAATTCGCAGCAATAGAATCAAACCCAATATAGGACAAGAAAATCATTGACGTTCCAGCGTAAATTCCCTGCCACCCACCAAAGGCACCGTTGGCAGTATGCCGATACGCCGGGATAAAGGGATGAAAGTTAATCATCTTAACGGCTTGTAACCCTACAAACACGAATAACATGATGGCGGCAACCTTTAAGATAACAAGCAAATTTTCAATACGCGTTGCATGTTCTGCTCCCGCGTTAAGAAGAATAGTTGTAATAATAATTGCTAAAATAGCAACACCGTCGAATAATCCCCCCTGAACTCCAAGCGGATGCGCGCACCAGGCAGGAAAAGTGATGTTCCAGGATGCGAGGAGTGCACGTAGATTCGCTGAAATCCCGGAAGCAATGAACGCACCAGCCATCAAATATTCTGCTAATAAAGCCCAGCCAACAACCCAACCAGGAAGTTCACCAAAAATAACGGTAATCCACGTATAAGCTGACCCGGCGAAAGGCATCGCACTTGACATCTCTGCATATGCGAACGATACTAATCCCGCTACAATGGCAGCTAATAGGAAGGAAACGATTACTGCCGGCCCCGTATGCATCGCAGCAACCTCACCTGGTAAGGTAAAAATTGACGTCGAGACAATCGTTCCTACACCAAGACCAATAAAATCCTTAGTAGTCAGTGTCCGTTCCAAATGGCCGTCCAAATTTTGGTAAACCTGTGGATTTTGACGTCGAAATAATGACTTAAAATAATTCATACCCTAACCCTCTTTCCATGTAATGATTAAATTCTAATATGAAAACAATTAGAATTCAACGCAAATGATTACAAAAGTTAGGGAAATTTCAATTAATATTATAAAATACGAGCATATTGCGAATAAAATACATTATTTTAAGTCGAATAATCTTTAAAGTTACGATGTCAAAATTTCTGCAAGAAAATGTTGCAACCGCGCTGTATGAGGATGGTTAAACAATTGTTCTGCCGGCCCCTGTTCCTGAATTGTCCCATCGGCCATAAACCAAATTTCGTCTGCTACATGGCGGGCAAACCCCATTTCATGGGTAACACAAACCATCGTCATTTTCTCTTGAGCTAATTGTTTCATTACTTCTAAAACCCCACCAACCATTTCAGGATCGAGGGCACTTGTTGGTTCATCAAATAAAATTACTCGCGGGTTCATTGTTAATGCCCGTGCAATTGCCACCCGCTGTTTTTGACCACCAGATAAACTTTGCGGCCGAGCATCTTGTTTATCGCTCAACCCGACCTGTTTAAGGTTCTTAAGTGCGGCATGGGTGACCTCCTCGTGGGAACGGCCCTCCACAATCGTGGGAGCTAAAACAAGATTTTCCAAAACAGATAAATGGGGAAATAAGTTAAAATCCTGAAAGACCATTCCGATTTGTTTACGAACGTTCATTAACGTTGCCTGGCTCGCGGTTAGTAAATCAACTTGATCGTTAAAAACAACTGTTCCTCCGTCTGGATGCTCAAGGCCGTTTAAACACCGTAAAAACGTACTCTTTCCCGCACCGGATGGACCAATAATACAAATTACCTTTCCAACAGGGACCGTTGCTGTAATTGAATGAAGTACCGTTTTATTATCAAACCGCTTAACTAAATTATTAATTTCAAAAACATTAGTCATGGTTAATTCTCCTTTCACCCCAGTTTAGTAGCCGGGTTAGCGTAAATGTTATGACGAAATAAATCACCATCGTAACGGCTAGTGGTAAAACTCCCTGATAAGTAGCTGCTTGCACCATTTGTGTTTGGTACATTAACTCGCCAACTCCGATTACTGAAACTAATGAACTTTCCTTAATTAACGTGACAAATTCATTCCCCAATGCAGGCCAAATATTACGTAAGGCTTGCGGGAGGATAATATAACGATACATTTGACGGCGACTCATTCCCAAACTAACCGCTGCCTCGGTTTGTCCCTTGTCGACTGCCATAATCCCTGAACGGATAATTTCGGCGACATATGCACCGGAATTAAGGGCAACTGCGATAATTCCGGCAACCAGTGCTGGAAGGTTTTTAATTAACATTCCCACACCAAAGTACATAAACATAACTTGCACCATCAGTGGTGTCCCCCGAACAAACTCAATATAGGCAATTGATAACCACTTAAGAATTTTATTTGTTCCTAACCGTAGTAATGCGAGAAGTGTTCCTAAAACAACCCCAATTCCGGTAGAAATTACGGTTATTAAAAGGGTAATTTCTATTCCGCTAATAAAGTAATTAGTGTAATTCCATACATGACGCTTACTTTTATGACTCATCATCAGGGCTACTGCATGGGGAGCATAGTGCTTATCAATTGTTTGCTTTTTTTTCAACTGGGTAATTTCATGGTTAGCTAAACTAATGAGTGACTGTGATGCTGACCCCTTCGGGAAAGCAATCGCATTGGCCGGTGATTGACCAGTAAATCCGGCATGGAGACAACTTAAACTATGATCATTTTGAACGTAAGCCTTAGCAGTGGCCTCATCCATTACGACCGCGTTAACTTTACCAGTCTTTAGTGCAATTACCAGTGAATTAAGCTTTGTAAGTCCCTTCGTTTTAACGTGGGGTAACTGTTTCTTAACCAACTCTGCTTGTACTGACCCGGTTTGTACGCCTACGGTACTGTGGCTTGTTAAATCCTTAAGCCCAGTGATTTTGTCTTTATCATTCTTTCGAATTAATAAGTCATTGCCATCCGTATAATATGATTTAGAAAAGGCAACGCTTTTTTCACGTTGTGGGGTGGGATTCAGCGCCGCAATCACCATGTCAACCTTGTGGGTTTCAAGGGCGACAAGCAATGAATCAAAATCCATGTTTTTAATTTCAAGTTTAACGCCTATCTTATTAGCAATATCACGAGCAATATCCATATCAATTCCTTCATATTTGCTCCCTTGTTTAAATTCAAACGGCGGATAATCTGCACTTGTTCCAACAATTAATTTACCGCGGTGTTTAATCCGGGTTAATAATTGTGGCGTTGCATCTGCCTTGACTGGTTGCCTATTATTATTGCCGTTAACCATAATTCCAAGCGATGCTAAGGACAAACCTATGCATATCAAAAACATTGTTATTTTATGAATCACTTTATGCATAATATACCCCTCTTTATTATTTATTTGCTAATATTATACAATAAATGGCTTTGTTTTCAATATATTTTGAATGTTTATTAGGAAACTACTCTAAAAATAATTATCATCCTTCGATAAAGTCCAAAATAATTGGCAGTAGAAGTTATTTATTATAGACAAAGTTTTTAATAACTACGGAATTTGCAATAAAGGATCATGGGGATTCCCATTAACCAATGAATTAAAGCACACAGCTAGTCCGACAAACGCTAGCATTATATTCTGATTAATTAAGTTACTATTTTAGTAATGGCGTTAGTAAAATAAGAACGTGGTTTAAAAACCACGTTCTTATTTAATTAATATTAATAAAATTATTCACCAGCCGTATGTGCACAATAATTTATTAACTCTGCTGGTGATTTAATTTCAATGTTAGCCAATCCCCAACAAGTTGAACGACTAAAACCAGAATTAATACTAATACGGTAGCAACAAGCGTAACATCATTATTAAAGCGGTCGTAACCATACGTAATTGCAGTATTTCCTAATCCACCTGCACCGATCGCACCAGCCATCGTTGTTAAGCCAATTAAACTAATCAACGTAACGGTTGAAACCCGAACCAGTTCTGCGCGTGCTTCCCACAAATATACATCAATAATAATGTCCCAATTAGTTGCTCCTAAAGATTGAGCGGCCTCTACCTTTCCGTGATCGACTCCTTCAAGGGCCACTTGAACTTGCCGGGCATAAAAGGGAAATACTGCGATTGACAATGGAACCATGGCGGCAACCATTCCAATCTGAGTACCGACAATTAACTGGGTAACTGGTGCAATTACCGCTAACAGGATAATAAATGGGATGGAGCGAAAGAGCGATACGATCTTATCGAAAAAATTAAACCAGGATTTGTGAGGCGAAATTCCGGTCGGTGCAGTTAATACCAACCCAAAGCCAAATACTAACCCCAAGATTCCACCAATAATTCCAGGAACAATTGTCATGGCAACTGTTTGAAAAAGTGCTGTTCCCCAACCAGTGTCCCCCCACCATCCAAGATTCATAACATTGGGTAAAAGTTGCTTTATAAAGACTGTCATACTTATTACCTCCGGTCATTAATTGTTGTTACGGTTACACCAGTTTTCGTTAGTGATGGGGGAACTTGCTTAAGTTGTTCTTGGGTTCCACGAACTAAAATAAACATCGTTCCAACTGGCTGATCATTTAAAAATTCCATATTACCGTAAATGATTGAAACTTCAACACCAAGCTTTTTATAAAGTGATAAGGTTATCGCCTCCTGCAGAGTAGAAGCTGAAAATGTAATTTGAAAAATTTGCTCGTTTGATGCTTGTTCGTGCTTAATTGTTTCCAAAACTGTTTTTGCTGCTAAAACACCGCCCACAAATTGTTGGGTTAATTTCTTTTGGGGGTGTAAGTACACGTCTAAGAGCTGACCTTGTTCAATAATCTGCCCATCACTCATTATTGCAATCTTATTTGCAATTCTTTTTACTGCATCCATTTCATGGGTGATTAAGATAATTGTTAACCCGTATTTGCGATTTAATTTTTTTAGAAGATCTAAAATTTGAATAGTATTTTGAGGATCAAGAGCTGACGTTGCTTCATCTGAAATTAAAATTTCCGGATCATTCGCTAATGCTCGTGCAATGGCAACACGTTGCTGTTCCCCTCCAGATAACTGAGCAGGATATGTGTCAATTTTATCCTGCAGTCCCACTAATTCAAGTAATTGTTTTACCCGTACTTCACTTTCGTGAGCAGTTAACTTCGTATGCTTTAGCGCAAAGTAAATATTTTGCCCCACGGTTGATTCATTTAACAAGTTAAAATGCTGAAAAATCATGCCAATTCGGCGTCGCTTTTGGCGTAATTCGGCAGTACTAATTAATTGATGGTGGTCATGATATAAAACAGTATTTCCGACCTGAACTGTCCCAGACGTTGGCTGTTGAAGGAGGTTAATTGTACGCACAAGCGTCGATTTCCCTGCACCAGAGTACCCAACAATTCCAAAAATATCACCTTGCTGCACAGTTAAGTTAGCTTTTTTAACGGCTGTCAATGTAGTGTGCTGTGGGGTCGTAAATTGAACTGTAACGTTATGGAGTTTCACCGCATCCGTCATACTTTGACCCCCTTACTTCAAGTTTAGGTTCCAGGCAGGTAACTCCGTCTTCCCGTAGTAATGGCGGTAAATCCGTTGGACTGCAGGTGTTTGGTAAGCTTTGACAACATCTTGGTAAATCCGCTTATGTTGTTGTCCCCGTTTAGCGGCGATTACATTAATCCATTGTTCAGAATCGCGGTTAACCGGTTCAACATAAATGGTTTGACGCTTCCCTAATTTAGCCGGAATTGCATAATCATTGTTAACTACTGCCGCATCAACGTCGCTAAGTGCATGTGCTGTTTGGTCATCCGCTAATTCTTTAATTTGAAGATGCTTAGGATTCTGGGCAATATCAGCGATTGTAACTAACTTCCCTGCACTCTTTTTCAGAGTAATTAACCCAGCATTTTTTAATACATATAGCGCCCGACTTTCGTTTGCAGCATCATTTGGAATCGCAATCGTTGCGCCGTCGGGTAAAGCACTTAACCGGTGATATTTGTTTGAATATAACCGAATAGGAGCAATATACGTTTTCCCAATCGCAACAACTTGATTACCATTCTTTTTATTCCATTGGTCTAAAAAGACATAGTGTTGGAAAGCATTCAGGTCAGTTTCGCCAGCGGCCAATGCCTTATTTGGTTGGGTGTATTCCGTAAATGTTTTTGTTTTAACCGTAATTCCATACCGTTTTTTGGCTGTTTTGGCCACTTGCTTCCAAATTTCTTGCGTTCCCTTATCATTTCCAACAATTCCAACTGTGACAGTCTTACTTGCTTGCTGGTGTTGATGAACACCCCATAAAGCACCCCCAATAAGAAGAACAATAATTCCAATTACAACAAATAATCCCGTATAATTCTTTTTCCTCATAAGCTTTCTTCCTTTCTGTAAATTCATTAACAACTTTTGCTCACGAAATAAACAAAAAAATAACGCCCTTAGAAACAAGGACGTTATTTTCGTGGTACCACCTTTATTTATTACTTCCTCACAGAAGTAACCTTACCGAGTCACGCCGACAGCCTATGTGTCAGAAAGACCCTGCACTAATAACGGGTGCATCACCGTCACCGGTTAACCATTCACCGATGCCATTCCAAGCCCATCTTCACTAACCGCCGTCCATTCCTTCACACCACCCAGGAACTCTCTGTGAGCATAAGCTAGTTACTCTGCTTTTCATGATGTTTATCTCTTTGATTGGTTTTATTATAATCTAATCGCCATTATTGTCAACATAATTTTCATCGATTTATCATCATTGGATTAAAATAAAGCCACTTTTACAGAAATAAAAGGAGTTGCACCTAAAACTCTCCTCTTATTTAAGCGTTATTTATAACAGGTCTTAAAAAATAAATCCTTCATCAAGGATCCGCCTGTCCGGGACCTGCATTGCCTTGAGCTGCTGTTCAACGCTGGTCATCATCGGCGTGGGACCGCATATAAAGCAATTTAACGGGCGTTGCTGTTTAAGTTCTGGAATTTGCCGAATTAAAAATTCCTTATCAAGATATCCTAATTCACTATCGTCGTGCAGAATAACCTGAACGTGCGGATGAGTTACCCGTAACTGCGTCAATTCCTCACTAAAACAAGCATCTTCCCGGGACCGCACACTCCAAATCAAGTACCCGGTTTGGTTGTGGGGCAACGACTGCAACATACCAACGCACGGGGTAATCCCAATTCCCCCAGCCACTGCCAATATCGGTGTATCGTCAATTGGTGCAGTAAAATGTCCATATACTCCCCGAATTTTAATCTGGGTTCCAGGAGCAACGTGTGCAAGTTTAGTCGTAAAATCGCCAACCTGCTTAATTCCTAAGGTAAGTTCAGTTCCATCGTGGTTAATTTGTAATACCGAAAACGGATGGTACTCGTTAGGCATCGCAAACGGAGCGTGGATAAAAACAAATTGACCACCTTGTGCAGTTATAATATCTCCCTTAGCATGTTTTAGCGTGAGTTTAAAGACGGTCGCCGTTTCCCGTTTAATTCGCGTAACCGTGTACCGAGCAACGATTAACCGTTGGTAAATCCCCCAGTAAGCATATCCGAGGATAAACAACGCAAAGTACCCGCAGAAGAACACCATAAACCATACCAGGCGGTTAAACTTATGGATTAACACCACGTGAAAAAAGACCATAACAACGATCAGCGGTGATAGCATATGAACTAAGAGCACCATTTCTCGCGTAATTCCAATTTGGGCTAATCTCTTACGAAGCATTCCAATCCAATTCCCTAAAAACGGCACACGGAGGACTTGGCTGGTAAGAAAGCCCACTGCGAGGATAACCGTTGCAATGGCCCCGTAAAATGCGCCCCATCCAAGAAGCGCAGCAAACCCGTGCAGGTGACTCATTTCAATGTGACACGCAGCCCCAATCACAGCAATAATTGCGAGCAGGCCATGCAGACAATACAGCTTCTTTAACTCTATCAAACGTTCAATCCACTCTGGTCGCAATCCAAGAAGCACGTCAACAATAAACAGACAGTACGCCAATTCCCCAAAGAAATATTTCATTTTCGTATGTCCCGTTACGAGTAACGGGAGCGTCATCACTACTGGAAGTGCGCACAACAGAAGGTACACCACCGGACGAGTTTTATTTTTCATCCTTTTTCCTCCGCAAAACTATTTTATCAATTGTTTTTATTATAGTCTCAATCTAACGGTATTAAAAATTATTTTCTTGTAAATTTTAAAAAGAACATTAAAAATATAAGGCCGCGATGGCTGTTCTGTCCCAAATTAATGCGCGATAGTTGCTAATTATTCCATGTTGCTAGGTAATCCAGAATTACTCTCATTATCCGGGGATTTTCGGCCGGAATGCCGTGGGCTAAAATTTCTGCCGGCGATTGCCGGAGGACGGAATCCTTATCATACGCCGCATCATTAACAACAATTTCGCGAAGATTAGCCACCAAGGGTTCAAAGTGAAATTGAAATCCCACAACAGGATGTTTCCTAAAAACAAATGCCTGGTTGGTGACTCGTTCCCCCTGGTAAAGTAATTCCGCTTCATCTGGAATGGAAAACATATCCTGATGCCAGTGTAATACCTCTGCCGTTGTAGGTAAGCCCGGAATTAGGGTGCTAACCCGCTGAACAGGAGCCCACCCGACTTCTTTAACCGGCGCAGCGGTTACCAAGTAGCCACACGCCTTGGCAATCTGCTGTGCCCCTAAGCATACCCCTAAAACTGGAATATTGCGCGTAATCGCTTCCCGGATTAAATCACGTTCAGTAGTTAGCCATTCAAGATCATCGTTTGGACTCATTGGCCCTCCTAAAATTACTAGCATCCCCGTATCCTTAAGCGCCGGTAACCGGCCAAATTCTGCCGGATGGTAAACCGTCATAGTATGTTGGTGTTCGTGACACCACGTCGCAATAACCCCCGGTCCTTCGTTTACTGCATGTTGTAAGATATTTACCCGCATTTTTTAACCACCCTTTCATTTTAAGCTTATCTTAGCACGCTAATAATCCGAGGAGAATGGTGAAGCTTCGTTTGGTTCACTTTAAATTAGCAGTTAATTTTTACTGATTACGTTCTGTAATGTTATTTAATCTCCCATTTCGAAAGCGAATTCACTATTATTTTAATAGTATCTGCGGTACAATGTGAGTGATTCTATAGAAAGATTGAGGGAACCTACATGGCTGAATTTACACACTTATATGAAAAATTCCACCCGGAACACTACGACCTTAAGATTGCCGTTGACCGGGAGCATAAAACAATTGAAGGAACTTCCACTATTACGGGGGAAGCATTAACCCCCAAAATTGTCGTTAACCAAAAATTCATGACGATCAAGAGCGTTCAAATAAGTGGACAAGATGTTCCGTTCACCTTCGACGACGACTCTGAGGCCATCCATATTACCCTCCCAGCAAGCGGAAAGGTAACGCTGGTGATTGCCTATCAGGCCCCCCTCACAGACACGATGATGGGAATATACCCGTCATACTATGAGGTAAACGGCGAACGAAAGCAGCTAATCGGAACGCAGTTTGAAACCACGTTTGCCCGTCAGGCCTTCCCGTGTATCGACGAACCAGAAGCCAAGGCCACGTTTGATTTGGCCATTAAGTTTGACGAGCACGCTGGGGAAACAATTATTGCCAACATGCCTGAAACCAAGTACGAAGGTGGTTTCCACTACTTCGACACAACCGTTCGGATGTCCACGTACCTCGTTGCGTTTGCTTTTGGGGAAATGCAAAGTAAGATGACTACTACCAAGAGCGGAGTCAAGGTTGGCGTGTTCGCCACAAAAGCTCACCAACCAAAGGAGCTTGACTTTGCGTTGGACATTGCTAAGCGCGGAATTGAATTTTACGAGGACTTCTACCAGACCCCCTACCCGCTTCCGCATTCATGGCAGTTGGCCTTACCGGACTTTTCAGCTGGCGCCATGGAAAACTGGGGGTTAATCACGTACCGGGAAGCAACCCTAATGCTTAACCCAGATAACACTTCCCTTGCCCGGAAGCAATACGTTGCAACGGTGATTACCCACGAGTTGGCCCACCAGTGGTTTGGGGACCTTGTTACAATGAAATGGTGGGATGACCTGTGGTTAAACGAAAGTTTTGCTAACATGATGGAATACGTTTCCGTGGATGCCCTCGAGCCAGATTGGCACATTTGGGAACTCTTTCAGACATCCGAAGCCCCTCTTGCCCTCCAACGGGATGCAACTGATGGTGTACAACCAATTCACGTTCACGTTCAGGATCCGGCTGAGATTGATGCCATCTTTGACGGGGCGATTGTGTACGCCAAGGGATCACGAATGTTAGTAATGGTTCGGGCCCTTATCGGGGACGACGCAATGCGGAAGGGCTTAAAGAATTACTTTGAAGCCCACAAGTACCACAACGCTACCGGGGATGATCTGTGGCAGGCACTGGGCGATGCTGCCGGGATGGATATTGGTAGCATCATGAAGTCCTGGTTAAATCAACCAGGCTTCCCGGTGGTTATTGCTAAGGTGGAAGACGGCAACCTGGTCCTTAATCAGCAGCAATTCTTTATCGGCGATGGTAAGGAAGCTGGTCGGACATGGCAAATTCCGCTAAATAGCAACTATACTGCCGCTCCAACGATCATGAAGGATAAACGGCTTGTTTTAGGTAACTACCAGGAACTGCGAGAAAAGGAAGGCGTTCCGTTCCGGCTAAATGCAGATAATAACTCACACTTCATCGTTAAGTACGATCAACGATTATTGAATGACATTTTAGCTCACAAGGATGAACTTGACCATATCACCCAGCGGCAACTTCTTCAGGACCTGCGTCTCCTGGCAGAGGGACGGCAAATTTCATACGCCGAACTTGTCCCACTATTGAACGGATTTGCAGATAGCACCTCATCCATTGTCAACGATGCCCTCTATGCAATTGCTGATAAGCTAGACCAATTTGTTACCCCAGAAACGAACGAAGAAAAGAACTATCAGTTCTTACTCAATAAACTGAGTGCCCACCAGGTTCAACGGCTTGGTTGGCACCCGGCAACGACCGAATCAAAGGATGATCAAATGACCCGGCCGTACGTTTTAAAGGCTGCCATAGCCGCCAACAACCAGGACACGATTGCAGCCGCCCATGAGCTCTTTACTGCAAATCTCGCAAACCTTGAAGGAGTTAACGCCGACATTCGGCCGTTAATCCTCAAGAGTGAGGTTCAGCACTACGGCAATGATGAACTGGTTAACGCTTTATTGAATCAGTACGTTACAACGTCTGACCCGAACTACAAGGCGGATATTTGCAATGCCCTCACGGCAACGAAGGACCACACCTTCATAACCGAGTTATTGACAAAATTTGAGGAAGCCGCTGTTATTAAGCCACAGGACCTTCGCTCTTGGTACAATGGATTACTAACCAACCCGGCCGGAGAACAGGCAGCCTGGGACTGGTTACGGACTGAATGGGATTGGTTAGAAAAAACGGTTGGTGGTGACATGGAATTTAGCCGGTTCATTACGGTAACGGCCAACGCTTTCCATACCGAAGAACGGTTGGATGAATTTAAGGGCTTCTTTGAACCAAAGATTAATACCCCAGGGTTAACCCGTGAAATTACAATGGATATTCGAATCATTGAGAGTCATGTTGCGCTGGTTGCTAGTGAACGGCGAGCCGTCAATAAGGCGCTGGCAGCGGAATAATAAGGCGCGAGGATAAAAAAAAAAGACACATAAGTAATGGACCCCCATCCATAGAGCTTTTATAGTTCTTATGAATGGGGGTTTTAAGACTAATTAATATCTTTGGACTGCGGTTCAGCGGCTATCACAACCACACAGCACTAAGTTTGAAATTACTGTTCAGTAAGATTAACAGGCTGAAATACTAGATTCCCAGCAATATTCTGTTAACATGTAGCCTTGCCATTCCATTATGACAAAAATGTTTGTATGCTTCTTTGCTAGTGAAAAGGTAATTTTAGCTTCTTCGTTTGACACCTGATACTCGTCTAACAAAATTTTAATCCTAAGTGGTATTGCCAACAGTTCCTATCAAGAAACTAACTTTTAATTAGTTATTTGGCCGTGTATAATAGTCTTGGTTAATCAACAGAAAGGAGGTTTTGTTATTGATTTTAACCCCTAAGTTAGGAATCATCTTAGCCCTCGTGACGTTTGTTTCCGCGCTCGTTCAGAGTACGAGTGGGTTTGGCTTTGGTATCCTTAGCATGGCTATCTTGCCGTTTTTCTTCCCCTACCGGAAATGTACGGTCATTGTCGTGGCAACCGTGCTCATCCTCCAACTTTACACGATTTTTTCGATGCGTAAGCACCTTAAGTGGAAGATGGTTTTTTATCCGGCAATTTCCTCCCTAATCTGTGGGTTTATCGGCGTGTACATGATGGTTCGGTTAAGTTCTCGCACCATGGGGCTTATTCTCGGTTTCTTCATGTGGATCCTTGCCCTGTACTTAATCTTTGGAGTTAGGTACGTCCACCTGAAACGCAACCCGTTAGTTGGGTCAATTGCGGGCGCCCTTGGGGGGTTTATGGATGGCATGTTTGCCATTGGGGGACCGCCGATGGTCGCCTACTTTGATTCCGTTATGGATGATCCCCTTGAATACCAGGTTACCCTGCAACTGTACTTTGCGATTACGACGGTAAATGTTTTGGTTAACAACATTGCGTGCGGCAATTTTACCGTTCAAATGATCGGTCCGCTGTGCGTCACCATCATCGCCTGCGTAGTTGGAACAACCATCGGCATGCGCATTATGCACCATGTTTCAATGAATTTTGTCCGTCGGATGGCCTACATTGTTATGTTGGCGGCCGGAACCTATCATCTCTTACAGGGCTTCGGAATTATTACAATTCACTAATTGCCCAAATGGCGTAGTAGAACTAACTCGCCGAACCAAAACAAGGAAGATCGATTCAGCAACTAATATTTTTTAATTTAATTCGTTTGTTTTGATATATGAAGCAACAGGAGGCTGCAACTTACGGCGCAACCTCCTGTTATTGTTTTAATAATTTTATTCAGAAATTTGTCTATACATTTCGCGGTGTTCGGTGCAAAATTTCCCCAACGCTTCGCCGTACCCAGAAGAAATTAACGGCCACTAATCCAGCGGTTGACAAAAAGACCGCCCCGTACCCGCAAAGTCCGGAAACAGTTGACCCAAGCAGCGAGCCGACAATGTTTCCGGCAAACTGCGCGGACTGGTTATAACTAAAGATCCGGCCGGAGTACCGGGAGTTTGAATACTTCGCCAGCATGGTTTGAACCTGTGGCAGTAAGGCAGCGTCCGAAATGCCCACTAAAAAGCGCAGGATTCCCAGTTCCCAAACATTCCGAACAAAAGCTTGCGGAATAAACACAATAAAAGCAAAAATAAAGCCTGCCAATAAAATTTTATGCGTGCCGATCCGGTCCCCCCACGCCCCAAAGGTCTTCGCTACTAAAAGAGTCGAAATCCCGGGTAAAGCCGCAATAATTCCGCTGACAAGGGCTACCCGGCCCTGACCATGCATGAGTTGCCGGATATACAAACTAATTACCGGCGAAATTGAGTTATTAGCCGCTTGAATAATCAGGGTGGTTACAATCATTCCCACGATAATCCGCGGGTGTTTTAAACTATGAAACAGTTCGTTAGTCGAGAGCATTTCCCGTGCGGAAAGCGGCGTAAAGTGTTTTTCCCATACAAAAAGCAATGTAAAACCACACACGAAGTATAATGATAATCCCGTAAGGATAAAGGTAAGACGGTACCCAAACGTATTGGCAATTACCCCGCCAAAGAACGGACCGATTAACATCCCAGCCGTTGTCCCAGTTGACAGTAAACTCAACGCCTGGCCGCTCCGCTCTCCCGGAACGCTGGCTGCGATTAAGGCAGACGTATTACTAATGTAGCCCGAAAAAAAACCTTGTAATAACCGGCACAGTGCTAATTCGTAAACATTTGTTACCGACCCCATGAGGGTCACCATGGTAGCCATCCCGGCGGATGATAGTAATAGCACCTTCTTACGCCCGTGTTGATCCGCAAACTTCCCCCAAATTGGTGCCATCCACGAGGAAACGCAATAAGCTGCACAGAACACAACCCCACTCCACATGTTTAACTGAAACCGATTAAAGGATCCGAGTGTCCGGATATAGAGCGGAAAAAACGGCATAAATAATTGGAATCCCATCGCAACGATAAAGTTTCCAATCCACAAAATATATAAATTATGCCGCCATTCTGAAACGGTCTTTTGTCCCGTCATGCTAATCCACTTCCTATTTATAAGCTACATTTTTAATACCGCTTATTATCGCCCTTTCACCGTAAAAAAACAATCCCCATCCCGTGGTACAATGGAAACCGATAACACGATGATAAAGAAGAGATGAGCCTTAACTATGATGCATTGGATAATCACACTTTGCTGGCTGGTGATTGCGGGAATTGCCGCGGGGACCGTTAGTTCGGCAGCGGGATTAGCCTCGCTTGTTTCGTATCCAGCCCTTCTCCTAATGGGAATGACACCGGTAGCCGCCAACGTCACTAACAGTTTAGCCCTGGTAACGTCAGGACTTAGCGCCGTTCTCTCATCCCGTTACGAATTAAAGGGCCAGGGGCGCCGCCTCTTGATTCTTTTACCAATGACAATTGTGGGCGCGATTCTAGGGGCACTCCTTTTATTTGCGCTCCCAGCAACAGTTTTTAAAATGGTGGTTCCCTTCTTTATCGCCCTTGCCGGAATTATCATGCTATTTCCTCCGCGATTTCACCAGAAGGAGCAACATAAATCTCCGCTCCATCGACTGGGCGCGTGGGCTCTTGCCTTTCTTGTGTGCATCTACACGGGGTACTTTGGCGCTGGCGGCGGGGTGGTAATGCTTTTAGCCCTCTTTACACTTATTCCGGGAACCTTTGCCCAGGTCAACGCGGTTAAAAACGCTGTTCTTGTAGTTGCTAATCTATTGACGGCGATTGTGTATCTCATTAAAACACAAATTACCTGGCAATTTGTAATCCCCATGGCATGTGGCTTCTTTATCGGCGGATATTTAGGTCCCCTCCTTGTACGTCACCTTCCCGATAAGGTGATGCACCGCATCGTTGGGAGTGGTGCCATTGTTTTAGCCATTGTTTTGTTTTGCCGGTACTGCCTTTAGCCTTACGGCTTAATGTACGCAAACCCGGCTTCCTGCTTTCGAACAAGTTCAATTACCCCGCTAGCCACGATTGTCATGGTATCAGGGAGTTGAGCGGGCTCAACGTTAAACCGGCGGAGAGAGTTTTGACATACTGCAACGGTCACTGCAGGTTTAGTTGCTAAGCGCGCAACCGCATCGTTTTTAGGAACCAGCGCCCGGACTGCCGGCCCATTAACCACCAATTCAACGCTTATCGCCGGGATTTCATCTAACACGTTATCAATGTTTCGTACCGCACCAGATAACCGTGCGGGCTCGTTCACATGAAATAAAACTTGCATTCTTTTCACCTCACCCTTATTCTAACAGCATTCACTTTGGGCGGCGGAAGGAACGCCCTGGACAAGAATTCAACCCGAAACGGAGGAATAAATATGCTTAATAATCTTTTTAACGGTCCTCATGGTGACCGCAATAAACACTATGTTTGGTGGCAACTAGGCTTATTTGGCGGCCTCTTTTTGGCATTGACGTTTACTAGCCAACGAATCTTTCTTTGCGCTCTAATTGGAACGCTAATCGGTGCGATTTTTGATCGGTGGTTAGGGGCACTTGTTGGTTTGGGAATTGGCTTTTTCATTGGAAGTAGTGCGCTCCTTAGTCTCATTGGATTTGGAAGTGGAATGTTTTACATTCTTCGCCACTACCAACACCAGCTTATTCCTGGCGAAAACGGTCAGTGGATGCGCTCTTTATTAGCACTTCTTATTGCCTTAGCCTGCCTCTTGTACGTTGCTAATCCTGCCAACAGTAATCAACAAATTGAATCCCACCCGTTTCACACAACGGTAAATAGTCATGTTTGATAATTATAACGGAGAAATTCAAATGAAACAGTGGACAAATAATATTTACCAGATTACGTTTCCGGCCCCGCATCCCCACGCCCGAGCAGCGAACAGTTTTTTGCTTTACCACGAACGGCTGCTCATCGACGCGGGCTTTGCGGGAACGGCAAACTATGCCCGGTTAACGGCCGCATTAGCGCAACTTAACTTACAGGTCACCGACCTCCGGGGCGTAGTGGTTACCCACCACCACCCAGATCATGTGGGGTTATTAGAAGCACTTCCTCCTGAAATTCCAGTTTATGCCGCTCCGGGACTCGCCTTTTACGGTACCTCGGCTTATCAGCAAGCGATTGATCGCCTGAAGCTTCCCGTTGTCGTTCCTCCAGCGGTTTGCCGCAACGTTCAACAACGCTTAGAAACCCGGTTAGTACCGGCACTCAGAAAGCGGACATTTTATCCTCTTACGGCCCTCACCCAGTTTGGCCTGCACTCTCGCACCCTAGCCGGACACAGTGCCCAAGATACGATTATTACAGACGAAGCTGGCCACTGGTTCACTGGGGACCTTCTCCTTGCCGGGATTATTTTTAATTCACTCCTCGACATTGATCCCATCAGTCAAGAAGTTGTTCCCCATTTACGAACCCGTTACCGGCAATTTTTACGACAGGTAGAAACACTCTTTCCTTCAACCGCCACCCTCTATCCTGGACATGGGATTCCGTTTACGATGAAAGAGGCCACACGAATTGCCCGCCAAAACCAGCGTTTTATGGCTCGTATTGCCGAACAACAAGCGGCCCTCCCTGCTAAGGCGTCGTATGAAACCGTGGTTCAAGCCACCCTACACCAGCTGCACGTTCCCGCTTACTTCTACGTTTCAGCGTTATATTAAAATAAATGAGCACGGCAAGTTGTTTGAAGCCGAACCGAATTACTGCATTATAACGCGGTTCGTTTTTAGTCCTTGTCCTGCTCATTTGGTTTAAATTATCAAGTAATTATTAAAAGGCGGCAGGCATCATTTGCCTTTTTCTTACCTCTCAATCCGTAAATAACTCCCGGTACTGGTCCAGGGTAAGGACGTGCTCCAGTTGTAGGTCCATCCCCACCGTTTTCTTACCGTTTAACACCTCTTCTTGAATACTGGTCGGCACGACTTTAACTTCTCCCAGGTAAGTAAACGCCTTCCGCCCATCATCCCGTTTCACAAATAAAAGCATTTTCACTTGCTGGTGCCCCGCACTAACTCCTGCCAGTAACTCCTGAACTTCAGGCGACCTTAACGTTCGCGGACTACGGGTGTACCATCGCAAACGATCGCCCGAACGTAGATCGTTCTTGTACCGTGCACTTCGCTGGCCGGTGGCCTTCTTGACGGTGATAAAAATGGGGCACACCCCATCAATAACGCGATAACCGTATAGTGGTGCACTAATATCCTTCGGCCAGTTTAACAGCCGGCACACATCTTTGCGGGTGTATTCCCTTCCCCGGGTAAATGCTGTTCGGGAATCCGCCTTCTGGACTAACTGAAGTCCCGTGATAACCGTATCGGTAACCAGGCAACGGAACCAATCATGTTTCCGTAAGGCGGTGACCATAGGTTCTGTCCACGCAAATCCCGCCGCCATCTGAACTACCACTGCTTGGTTCCCGTACTGCTTTTTGCGCGTCGTTTTTCCCACCGTCACATCAAAAAAACTAAGGTTGAGAATCCCCATCACTGAAGTAAGGGTAGCGGGATCGGTGGCAGCATGGTATTGATTGAGCGCTTCCTTATACGCTCTTTCAGTCACTACGCCGTCATTTTCAAGCAATAACCTCAGCAAAACCAATTCGTGTGGTCGGAGTCCGTTCACCAACTCCTGGGTAATAAACGTGAGCACTTGGTCCTCCCACTTAGTTAGTGGACGGTCATCCTTCATCCGCGCAAGAAACTGGTTGTAGTTTTTCACCCGCGTTTGGTGGGTAAACGCCCGCGGACTCACCGTTTCTGCGGCAGCAAAGTCGTGGAGCAATGGTACCCGGCCGAATCGTTGCTTGAGCGTCTGGTACGCCTGCTTAAGGTGCACCAGCGCATCCACCTTCGTTTGTTCCAGGCTTCGCAAAATCCGCTCCCGGGCAACCCGGGTGAAATTGATTGTTGTAATCCCCATGGTTGGAGGGGCAGCTACTATATCCCGAACAGCGGGATTCGCCGCCGGGAGATGTCCCGTTAACGCAATCGGAATCATGTAATTATTCTTATAGTTCCCGATAAAATCAAGCACAAGGACACTCGTCTTCCCGGTAGCCCACCGCAATCCACGTCCTAACTGCTGAGTAAAAACAACCGGTGACTGGGTACTCCGCAACATTACCACCTGGTTAACACATGGAATGTCAATTCCTTCGTTAAATAAATCAACGGTCATAATGTACTCAATCCGTCCAGCTTCAAGATCCTGGACCGCCCTTGCCCGGGTAGTTGGCCCATCAGTATTGGTCAGCGCAACCGCGGGGTGATCCGCTGCCGTGAACTGCGCGGCAATTTTTTTGGCCTCCGCTTGCCGGCTGCAAAACACCAACCCGTGTACCGGACCGTGCGTACCGTAATAGGCAAGCTGCTGTAAAACATACTCTACCCGCGCTGGTGCTGCCAGGCGCTTTAACGGAACTTGTTCGTCAATTATCCGGCCTTGGTACGTATAGTCCGCTACCCCAACGTAATCAAACGGGCATACCATGTGACTATCAATCGCCGTCCGGAGTCTGATCTCATAGGCAACATGATAATCAAACAGAGCGTACACGTCCGCATCGTCCATCCGCTCTGGGGTTGCCGTCATCCCCAACCAAAACTGCGGGGTAAAGTAATTCATCACGCGCTGGTAACTTGGTGCCGGGGCCCGGTGCGCCTCATCGATAAGGATAAAGTCAAAGGTTGTGGGGGAAAAGTGATGTTGTATCCGTTCTTGCGCCATGGTTTGAACGGTCGCAAAAAGGTACTGGGCGTCCCAGTCGTGGCGGTGACCGCTTAGAATCCCAAAGGCACTTGCAGGTCCACCTAACACCCGTTGAAAACTTTTCCGGGCTTTGAGGGCGATTTCCTCCCGGTGCACAATAAACAAGAAGCGCCGCGGTTGAAATGCCTGAACGGCAAACGCTCCTAGGTATGTCTTTCCGGTTCCGGTAGCCGATACTACTAGTGTCCGGTGTTCTCCCCGTTTCCAGGACGCCTGCAGGGTTGCTAAGGCTTCTTGTTGCATCTTATTCGGGGTAACTTTCTGGGTGGGTTTTTGGTGCAGCGAGGTAGTCACCAGCGGGTGGTAGGTCGCAGCATAATCCTTAATCCACGCTGGAGTGATGGGATGGGCTTGCTTCCATTCCGCTTCAAAGGCTGTTGTAAACTCCTGAAAAACGGTACCGCGGGTGGTTCCCACCACCCGCAATGTTAGCTCCCGGTTCGTAAGGAGCGCTTGTTTAGTGAAATTTGCACTCCCCGTAAAGAGCACTTCCTCTCCCGTTTTTCGGGTAAAGGCATAACCCTTAGCGTGAAATCCCTGACTAGTCGCCACCCGGGCCGTAACTCCCGGAAGCTTATTAAGTTCATAAAACGCTGCGGGAGGATTAAAGCCCGCATAAGTTCCCGTAATAATTTGCCCCGTGACCCCTGCCGGTTGATCTGCTAAAACGGCTTTTAAGGGAACAAGCATCGCGGGAGTAACAAACGCAATCATCCACCGGAAACGGGTACAGTGTTCCAATTCAAACCGTAGGTAATTCCATAATTCTTCCCCCGGCTCGTTAGTAATTATCCGGGGCCCCCATACCCCCGTTGTTTTTTCCCGGGTACCACTAAACCCGGCAAGCAGCGCTGCGTTAATCCCTTGATCCACTTTGTCCACCTCTTTATTTTTCTGATCCCATTATACCCGGAAGACTTACTTCAAGCGACCGGTTGCTCCAGGTCGCATCTAACTTTCCTTCTGGTATATACTAAGAACGGAAAGAAGGAATTACGGTGGAAATTACCTATAATAAAAAGGGCTGCAAGAAAGTCTTTAAAACGTATAAGCACCAGGTTGCAACCATCCAAAAGGCCATCGTCGCACAGCTTACCCAGCAGTTTGCCACGGACTTCGCTAAAACTAAACTTGCAACCCGCATCCCCGTTGCGGGCACTAAGTGTTATGAATGCCGGGTTAATCCCCCGCAATTGCCAGCAATGCGGGTTGCTTTTACCCGGCACGGCGCTAATGCAACCGTAGAATATCTAACGACTAACATCACAAAGGCAGACTTTACCCAGGAACTTGAACAGTTTTTAGGGGGCAAATAAAATGAAACTGATTGAACTAAAACAAGCGCAAAAAACAGCCCTCACTAACCTTAAAAAGCGTCGGAAACAGGAACTAGGATTCTACACGTTTAAGAAGGATCGGTCCGTGCGGATTAAGTTGATTGATGACGGGGGAGCCGAACTTATTGAACACGGCTACGCCGAAGAACGGACCCAACTTGACGGGCAAAACGCTAAACGGGCCCTGAAGCGGGCGTTCAGCCGGGAATTTCCCCGAAGTCATAAGGTGTATGTCCAAGAACACTGATTAAATTAATCAAGCCGTGTATTAACGCAAATAAAACAAGCGTGATGAAGAACTCTTCTATTGAAGCACCCCACACCACTTCAACAGGCGCGCTCCTTTCACCACGCTTGTTTTATTTATTCCCTAATTCACTTCATCCTGAATAAAAACGTACCTGGTTGAATTTGAAAATTCCGGACGGTACCGGTAGCCCCTAGTTTGAAACTGCCGGGCGGTTTCGGGCTGTGTTACATTGTTTTCTGCGAGGTATCGGACCATTTCCCCCCGAGCCATCTTTGCCAGCGTTCCCCGTTGAACCACCCGGCCATTAATCAACTTGCCAAAAACACAGTCAATTAGTTGTTCGTCTGGTTGAAGATACCGTCGGACCGTCCGGGCAAACATCGCCGAAGCAACGTTTAACACGACCTTCCCGTTCCGAAATGCTGCATCATGGAGCTTGCTCCCCCAAAAATTTGGCAAGTTGCGGCTACCATTCACATGAATCTTCGCCTTTAGTTCCAGCCGGTATGGAGCCACCCCATCAAACGGACGAAGTGCCCCGTAAAAGCCTGATAGAATGGTCACGTGGTCCTGCAGGTAGGCTAACCCGTGATCGGTGAATAGGTCGGGCGCCATGTATTGGTACGCTAGTCCCTGAAAGGCCATAATTGCCGGTGTAAGGTTGTGCTCCAAATCCATGGTTTGAAGATTATGGTAGCTCGCCTTAACAATCCGGTCACTTGCATGCCACATTGCTGCTAGGTCCGCATAGCTCATTGCCCGCAAATAATCCCGAATCATTCGTGCATCGTCCAGGTACAGGGGGCGGGTAACGTCCTGAAAATCATCCGTATCCCGCATCATCTTTTTGGCGGGGGAAATAATAATTCCAAGTTGTCCCATCCCTATTCCACCTCCGAAACAAGATCCGCCACTACCTGATCATTAATCTTCATTCCGGCAGAATCGCCCAACAAAAAGAGCGGCGTTTGCTGGTCATCCATGAAAAACGGTAAATTCAGGTTAATTCCGTGGGCGTGCACGGAATGAAACCCGTTAGCGTACTGGTACGCAAACGTACCATGCGGGACTACCATTCGTTCCACTGCCCGGAAAGACCGGGCGTGTTTTCCCGGCCCCTGTTCGATTGCTAACCAGTTCCGGTGTTGCTTATCCCGCCTGAGTGTTCGCTGATTCATCGCGGGCATTGCCGCTTGAACTAGCGTGTCGGTGAGGGTTTCTACTACGGGGGTCAACGTTTCCGCCTGTTCCGCCGTAACAAAACGACGCACATCGCGTACAAGTTGAAGCCGGGCGGTTAAAACAAACCGGTTAAAGAGCGCGCGTTGTGCTTCGTTAGTCGGTTGTGCCTTAATCCATCGGATACTTACCCACTGCTCATTCAGAGTGCGGAAAAGAACACGTGCCGCCTGATTCCGTCCCTCTTTTCGCAGCCAGCGGTATGCATCTAAAGTTGCCCGGGCCTGCGCCATAAAGGCAACGTCCGTTCCCCGCACAACTCGCTCCGGATGAGCGCTTCGCGGCCATTGCGGTACAGTTGGCGCCTTAAACAATCCCATCACCTGCTGATGAAGGTGATGGAACTGCCGACGCTCCTTATTAGTAGGATGCCCTTCCTTGAAAACAGCAGCTACGATAGCATCTAATAACCCGGCAACAAAGAATGATGTTCCGGTAATATCCTTGATAAGAACTTCCGGTAAATAATACCCGTGAGTAAACAACGAATTTAACCCGTAAAACACCAGGTGACAGTAATTATGCTGGTCCCCCAATACAAACCGGGCAACATCCGCGATACTACTAATCTTTGGCCCGTGGCCCCATACTTCCGGATCCGTTCGGTACCACGTCTTTCGCCGGTCATCGCGGCCAAATGACGCTAAATCACAGTATTGTGCCTTTTGTTCAAGCGCATTAAACGTCGTTCGCTCGTCATCGATTCGCTGCGCTAACCAACTAGCAAGGCTCATATGATGTTGCCCCCAACACTGACCGTCCTGGGCGGCAAACGCTGATGCTAACGGTTCAAGGGCCATAAACGAATCAGGGTGCGCGCAAATCGTTCTTGTCCACAAATACTGCCGTAGCCGGCTCGAATGGTAGAAGAGCTGTGCCCGGGAAACACTCTCCCCGTGATCATGCAAAATAAACAATAAAAAGACGCCCCGCTCGTAGATGGGCCGTGAAACAACCCGAGCAGCTGCCAGCATGCGGCGGTTAACTAATGCTTGGTAATCATCCGCTAACGTACAAGTCAACTGAATCATCTGCCGTACCGTTCTTGTCCCGGTTTTATCTGCCAGCCGCACCGTTTGGTTTCCCGCCGTTAATAGGGCGGTTAGTTGTTTAATCAGGGCCAGCGCATTTACTGTCATTAAGCCCACCTTCCTCTTAGTCATTTTTCTGTCTCCATCTTACCAAGTATCATCATTATTAGCACGAAAAGGAGGTTATCACTTCAGATAACCTCCTTCGTTATGGTAATGGTCTGTGGGATATCCACAGATGGGGGATGAAAGTATGCGTTGTTTGGGCAAAACGCTTTTACCCCCAAATGGGAGCGTGGAGAAATTTCACTTTTTACCCGCGCACATTTTCATTCTCAGTATAGAAACGCCCTTCTCCCGGTTCAAATAATATGCTCACTCACTTCTTCACTAGTTAGTCCCATCCTTTCGGTACAACTATCAAACAACAAATATTTTTCGATTATAATTAAATAATTTACTAGCAAATAGTTATGGTACACTTAACAGCGGTGCACTGCTCATTATTATTAAGCTATTAAGGGAGGTATTATCACAATGAGTGATTTGTCTAAAACCACTAAAAAATCATACATTAGCTGGCCGGTTCTCGCCTTAATGGACTTCGTGACGGTCATTGGTTTTGACGATTTAATTTACAATTTTCAAAACCAAGGACTGAGCGTCATTACGTCGTGGATCATCATGCTCTTTTTCTACGTTATTCCGTATTCATTAATGGTCGGGCACCTCGGGTCGGCATTTAGCAATGAAGGCGGTGGTTTAAGTTCATGGGTACGAGGAACAAGTGGCGAATTTCTCGGCTATTTCACTGCCTGGACATACTGGGCGGCTTCAATTCCTTACGTGGTCGACACGGCAAACTCAATCGTTGTTGGGTTGGGATGGGCTTTTAACGGCAACGATCACCTTGAACACACCCTCTCCAACAGTATGTTTGCCCTCTTGAGCCTAATTGTCTTTGTCGTCTTTATCGTGATCCAATCACGGTTTAAGCACTCCATGGAAATTCTTAGTACCATTGGAGGCATTGCCATGTTTGGGATGACCGTACTGTTTGTCATCATGACAATTACGGCAATTGCGATGGGCGGCCACATTGCCACCCAGCCAATGAATCTGCACGCTATCCTGCCGAAATTTAACTTTAAGTACTTCGCAACGGTCGGGATGCTAATCTATGCCATGAACGGTGCCGAATTAGTTGCCCCGTTCGTTACCCGAATGAAGAAACCAAAGACAGACTTCCCCAAAGCAATGATCATGCTAGCAGTCATGACCGCCTTTTTGACCATCTTCGGGTCCTTCTCTTTGGGAGTCTTCTTTAACGCCCACCACCTACCAAACGACCTTAAAATGAACGGGTCGTACTACGCCTTCCAGGCACTTGGTCGACATTATCATGTAGGAAACCTTTTCATGTACTGCTTTGCGTGGACCGAAGTTTTCTATTTGGCCGCTTTGCTTGCAGTGCTACTTGATGCCATGACCCGGATGTTGATTTCAGATACCGGCACCAAGTACATGCCTAAGTTTCTGCGAAAAACTAACGCTGCCGGGTTGCCAATTAACGGGTATATCCTCACATGTGTTTTAAGTGCGTTCATCATTGGTTTAGGAATCTTCTTGCCGGATATGAACGATATCTTCAACTGGTTATTAAACCTAAACGGAATCGTATCACCAGGAGTGACCTGCTGGATTTTCTTTGCTTTTATCATGGTGCGGCTCAAGCAAAGCCAATTCCCGTCCACGTATGTTTATATTAAAAACCGGAAGTTTGCGTTGGTTGTTGGCTGGTGGATGTTGATTGTAACGGCGATTGCAACCATCCTTGGAATTGCTCCGCAAGATGTTACCACGTTCTCAGGTACTTGGTGGTATGAACTAACCATCAATCTCATCGCCATCATTGTCCTCGTTGGGCTCGGAATTATCCTGCCATACATTACCCGGCGGGAACAGCGAAGTACAACGGGCGTTGCTTTTACTAAACTACAGTGGCTTAGCATGGTTGGTGTTTTGCTTGTCGCCTTAATTAGCGCCTTTTATCTGGGAGGAACTCACCTTACCAGCAGGTGGTGGTTAATCGGAATTATCACCGGTTTGGCTGCAGTCCTACTGATCATCATTGGTAAACCAGAGCATGACCGGCAAAACTAAAAAAAGCGCTTGTCTTTTATCAGGGAAGTCGCTATAATAACCTGGTTGTTATCAATTAGGTTATATTCGTCGTTTCGTTTTGGAACGGCGTTTTTTTGATATCAAATTATTTGAAAACAAAGGAGGCCGCGATTTACGGTACAGCCTCCTTTGTTTTCTTCGAATTTTCCTTAACGGCAGATTATTTTAGGGGATGCCGGTGACGCCACTGCTGAACGGTAGTATCTCCCACATACAAAAGAATCCCTGCTGCCAACAACATGGCGCCAAACACAATTACCCGCCACTGAAGGTTAACCAGAATATACCCACACACGATGAGTGCCATCAATGGTACGGTCACCCCACCGTGAAGGTGGAATCCGGTACGGGCTTGTTCCTTATGCTGGTGTTGCCGCCACTTTACCCGGAGCATTACCAATGCAGTGGAGAAATACTGAACCAATGAAACAATCACCGCACATGGCACCAAGAACAGGTAGTTTCCGCTTAGGAAAAGCAACGCACATACTCCCGCCGTCAAGAGAATCGCTACCCACGGCGCTCCGTTCTTGGTCTTAATCCCAAAAAATGCTGGCAACAGTTTATGCTCATTTGCCAGTGAGGACGCCACAAACGGGGTACTATACGACAGGGAAATGGCGACTCCCAAAATGGAACCAATCGTTCCGATCGTAATAAGTAACTTTCCCCAAAATCCAAACCGGGTTGCAAATGCCAAAGCTAACGGCGCTGAACTCATTGTAATCCGCCGTCCTAACATTCCAATTACCACCACAAAGACCACCACATAAAGGGTTACGACTGCCGTAATCACCGCCAATAGTTCCCGCGGTAAATTCTTTTGGGGATTGCGCATTTCCGCCGCAGCAACCGGGAGAAATGCAAAGCCGGTGTACATGTAAAAGACGTTACTATACGCGTTATTATACGATACAAACGAGTGAGCTGGACTATGGAATAAGTGGGCGCCGTGAATGAACCAAACACCGCCGATAACAAATAGAAGTAACACCGCTAATTTTAACAAGGTTGCCGTATCGTTCGCTGCGTTTGATACCCGTTGCCCCAAAATGCCAATTACCGAAATCGCGAGGATAACCAGGATTCCCGTTATCCGATAGGTAGTCGGATGGTAAAGTTGGGGGAAAAACACCTGAAGAGCCGTCAAAAACGCGGCAATTTCAGTCGCAATCGTCATTACTCCCTGTAACCAAGTAAATAAACCCACTTCAAATCCGGCAAACTGCCCAAATTCGTTATAAGCATATAACCACCCCGCGCCGTTACCACTGGTTCGACTCGCCAAACCCGCATAACACAACGCCAGTAACAAGGCGGATACTCCTGAAAGAATTAGGATTGGAATAATCATGATTCCCGCTTTACCGTATAAGTTACCTGGTAGCAAAAACGCGGCGGACCCAATCATACTATCAACACCCAAAAGAAACACCGAAAACGGACTCATTTTATGCCCTGCCTTTGTCATTTAAATCGCCCTCTTAAAATTAAATTGTTTCTTTGCTTAAAAACACGTAGAATGAACAATTGAGAATTATGTAAACGGAGGAATGACGGATGCAAAACCACCTGATTGCCCTTGATTTGGACGGCACCACCTTAACAAGTACGGGAATAGTTACCCCCTATACTAAACAGGTGTTGCAAGCGGCCAGTGCTGCCGGGCACGTTGTGGCAATCGTTAGCGGCCGCCCATACCGCATGTGCACAACAATTTACGACGAACTTGGCCTTACTAGTCCCATGATTAACTTCAACGGCGCCCTCGGCAGCATCCCCCACCGACACTGGCGGGGTGAATACACCGAAACAATTGATCCGCACATTGCGCTGGCCATTGAAGATGCCAAGGAAGAACTTAACTTACAAATTGTTTCCATTGAAAGTAAGTTCCGGTGTTTGGTTGACCAACTCAATTACGAAATTGACGAGTTCTTTCCCCTAGCAACACGCCCAGAACAATTGCTCCGGGCAGAAAACATCCAAAATGATCCGCTTTCAATCATGCTTGTCGCCGCTAACCAGAAAACAAAGGCAGCAACGGTCGCTACACTTGAAGACCGGTTTGGAGACCAAATTCACGTTGGCGTCTGGGGCGGGCCCCGACCAATCCTCGAACTTTCGCGTCGTGGGGTCAGTAAAACGACTGGTATCAAACACCTCATGACAACCTATCATATTCCACGTGAAGCGGTAATCGCCTTTGGGGACGAGCATAACGACGCCGAAATGCTCAGCTTCGCCGGTCACGGGGTTGCAATGCAGAACGCAACACCGCAGATTAAAGCGGTGGCGGACGCCATTACTTCCAAGGATAACGACCATGATGGAATGGCGCACTACTTGGCGAATTACCTGCAACTTACTTTTTAGAAAGGAACCCTCTTTCCAGGAAGTAATTATACTCTTGTTCCGTAAAATTACCGGAAAGTATAAACAAAAGAGACTGTGTTTTTTTGATATGCTCCCAAATCTTGGATAAAGTAAATTCAAGGTTTGAAGCTTATATCAATTCCCGTCACAGTCTCTTTTATAATCTTAATCGAAAAACACGCATGGAATTATTATCCACAAAGGATTGACCCATCAGACATGCTTCTTAGAAACTAATCCCTACTTTTCTTCGTCGCTTTTCAGTACACCCGCAACCGAGTACCGGTCGTGCTGCATTTCGTTAAGCACGATGTGGATGTGCTCAGCTGGTGCCCCCGTATTTTTAGAAATCGCAGCGGTAACATCTTTTACCAGACTCCGCAGCTGTTCTTCTGACCGGCCAGCCAGTAAATCAATATGAACTAATGGCATGTTAGCCCCTCCTTACCATCAATAATCATTCTCATTCTACCGGTCCTCCTCAACGAATTCAAGCGCAGCACAATGCTAATGTGATACAATCGGGATAACTTTAATCTACCTGGGAGGGATTTTAATGCCCCGGAAAGAGGACTATTTTTCATCATGCACAAGTATTTTAGTTGGTAAAAACGCCATGGCAATGGGAACCCCGATTATTGGGCGTAACGAAGATGCCAATACCGCGTGGCCTAAGCACATGGTTATTCACGCTCACCAGGAAGCAACCACGCCCCAGCAGTTTAAGTCGCCGGATAACGGTTTTACCATTGACCTGCCGACTACGCGGTTAAAGTATACGGCAACCCCCGAATGGACGCTAAAGTACGGGGTTTTTGAAGAAGATGGTATTAACGAAGAAAACGTTGCGATGAGTGCAACGGAAAGTGCCTATGCCAACGAACGTGTCTTAGCCTATGACCCGCTCAATACCAGTACGGGGATTGGCGAAGAGGCCATGGTTACGGTTGTGCTCCCATACATTCATTCAGCCCGGGAAGGAGTTGCCCGCCTTGGAAAAATCGTCACGGAATACGGAGCAGCGGAGACAAACGGTGTCTTATTCGCCGACCAGAATGAAGTTTGGTACATGGAAATTGCAACGGGTCATTACTGGGTTGCCCAACGAATTCCGGACGACGCTTATGCGGTGGTTGCCAACCAGTTAGCAATTCAGGATGTGGATTTAACTGATTCAGCGAACTTTATGGTTGCCCCGGGAATTGCCAACTTTGTCAACAAACATCACCTGAATCCTAACCCAACCACCTTTAATTTCCGTAACATTTTTGGTACCCACACTGCCAGTGATGAGACGTATAGCACGCCCCGGGTTTGGGTGGGGCACCAGTTGTTTTCCCCTGAACAGTCGGAAACAGAAACCCCAACCAGTGAAAACCTCTCGTTTATCATGCGTCCTGATCACCTGCTTCAACGGGAAGATTTGATGGCACTACTGGCCAACCACTACCAGCAGACACCCTATGACTTACTGGGAAAGGACAATTCCAATAAACACCGATTCCGGCCAATTAGCCTGGCTAAAACGCAGGAATCCCACCTATTAGAAATCCGGCCAACAATGCCGAAGGAGATGCAGGGAATTCACTGGTTAGCAATGGGCGTTACCGCCCAAAGCGTGTTTGTCCCAACCTACGCGGGAACAACAGATATTCACGCCGCATACAAGGTCGGAAAACACGAGTACAGCCCTGATTCAGCATACTGGACTTACAAACTGGCTGGCGTGCTTGTTGATGCCAATTACCCGGTTTTAGGTGATAAACTGCATAAGGTACAACAGGAACTGACCACCACATTCCGGCAGATGCTTGCTACGACCGACGAACAGCTACTGACAGTCTCCCCAGCGCTCAGGACAGAACTAATGACCTCAGCATCAATTAAGATGCAGGCAATGGGGTTAAATAAAATGAATACCCTCATCAGCGAACTTGTAACAGCAGCAACCGCCTTATCCCCGCTTAATTTCAAGACGGACGCAAACTTATAGAAAAATTTTAAGCAAGCTCAAAAACGCTTATCACGAAAGTGAACTATCTAAAAAATAAGGAGGATGTGCGTAAATCACATCCCCTTACTTTTTTGTATAATGCGATGCTAAAAATAACCGGACCGACGAAAATCATAACCTGTTCCCCCGGTGCTGCATATTGCGTTTGCTTGCTGCTTTTACTACGGCCGTTTTAGCACATTTCTCACTTTTATTTTACTGCCGTAATCTTAACCGTCATTTCACCACCTGGCGTTGTCAGCGTTACTTCTTCGTTTAACTTATGTCCAATTAGCCCCTTAGCAATCGGCGATTCGTTAGAAATCTTACCGTTAAACGGGTCAGCTTCTGCTGCGCCAACAATCTTGTAAGTTTCTGGTTCTTCGTCTGGTAATTCTTGAAATGTTACGGTCTTTCCCACAGCCACTTCATTCTTATCGATGCTTTCACTATCAATGATTACAGCGTGGTGAAGCATATTTTCCAGTTCCTTAATTCGGCTTTCATTGAAAGACTGCTCATCTTTGGCTGCTTCATATTCGGAGTTCTCTGAAAGGTCCCCGAATGACCGGGCAATCTTAATTCGTTTGACGATTTCCGGCCGCCGGTTTGTAATTAAATCGTTTAATTCATCTTCAATTTTCTTTTTCCCTTCAAGGGTCATTGGAAATGACTTTTCATCTGCCATGAATGTTTTCCTCCTGTCCAGTTAGTGCATTGTTGATTATACCACGCTAAACCCGTTCACGGTTCTTCCGGATAACGTCGCGAATCTTTGTTACCAGCAGATCAATGGCCACGTGATTTTGGCCTCCTTCCGGTACGATGATGTCAGCGTACCGTTTGGTCGGCTCAATGAATTGGTGGTACATCGGCTTTACCGTTGCCATGTACTGATTGATAATTGAATCCAGCGACCGGCCCCGTTCTTCCATGTCCCGTTGAATTCGGCGAATAATCCGAATATCATCATCAGTATCAACAAAGATCTTAATGTCCATTAGATCCCGTAACCGCGGATCGTTAAGCACCAGAATTCCTTCGACGATGATGACTTCCTTAGGTTCTTGAATGATTGTTTCCTTACTCCGGGTATGGTTAACGTAGTCGTACACCGGCTTTTCAATTGTTTTCCAGTCACGTAACTGTTTTAACTGCTTGATAAAAAGGTCAGTGTCAAACGCATCCGGGTGGTCATAATTCGTTTTTACCCGTTCCTCGAAGGGCTTATCATCCTGATTCTTGTAGTATGAATCCTCCTGGATCATCAGGATTGAATGCCCGTTAAGTTGGTGAAAAATTGCTTCACTAACGGTTGTTTTTCCGCTTCCGGAACCCCCAGTGACCCCAATAATAACGGGCCGGCGCCGTGTTTCTTGTTCTGTCATTGATTTACTTACTCCTTAGTTATTATCACTATCTACTTTATCAACGTTCTGCTGGTGTGCACTGTAGGTTTGCGTAAAGTAAACCTTCCCGGTTTTCATGTTGGCCACAAAGTATAGGTAACCCTGATCACGGTCCTTGGGGTGAAGCACGGCTTGCACCGCAACGATGCTTGGATTGTTAACCGGGCCGGGGCCAACACCCGCATGCTGATATAAGTTGTACGGGGAGTTAACCTGTAAATCCTTGTAGGTAATGTTTTTATGGTGCTTATTTAAGGCATACTGAATTGAAACATCCGACTGAATTTTCATATTCTTATCCAACCGGTTTTCAAAAACCCCCGCAATCTTTGCCTGAACATCCGAGCTACCACCCTCACCTTGAACTAGAGCCGCTAAGGCTAGTGTTTCTTGCACGGTCCATCCCCGACGCTTAATTTCATCGTAGTACGGACTCATCTCCTGGTTTTCTTTGGCAACCATTTGTTCAACCAGTTGCTTTAACGTTGTATGCTTATTGGCATAATACGTCGCCGGGTATAAATAGCCTTCAAGTTGATAACGAACGTGCTTTGCGTTAACCGCTGAACCAAGCAATTGCGGATACTTCTTCACAAGGGCCTTAATGAAGGCTTTGTTTTCCATTAGATTTAAGAAATCCCGTTTTGAATAACGGGTACGCGCTTGAATGACATTCCCAATTTCGTCAATCGTAGCTCCTTCCCGAACAAGAACCCGTCCGGCGAGTGGATGACTGTTGCCCCCTTGCTCGAGACTCTTTGCAATCTGATTAAGTGTCATTGCCGGAGTAAACTCATAGTAACCCGCCTTGAAGTTTCCCATATTATGCTTCCGGGTGTACCGGTTAAAGACAAATCCACTCTTAATAACACGCTTTTTTTCAAGTAACGCCCCAATTTGCTTGGGTGAACTACCCACGGGAACTTTTACCTCAATTTGCTGGTGCGAATTGGGATTGAGCGGTTGCTCAGCACTCCGCAAATAGTGGACCCCGAAAACAACAACTAAAAGAACCAGAACGACAATTCCAGTAACGGTTCCCCAAACGACTTTTCGGCCGTCCTTTTTTATCCGTTGGTGCTGGTGCCGTCGCGTTCTTCGTTTGGCATTCCGGTCTTGACTAGCCACAATACCCCTCCTAACAAACTTTATCTTTGCCATTATACAATAGATTTGCCTGGATACCACGGTGAATTCCGGCAAACCAGGCAAAAAAACAGAAATTAAGAAAAAAGAGGTGGCAATTGACGTCTTGCCAATCGCCATTCCCCTCTTAAAGAATGTTTATTTCTTACTTAAAAAGCCTTTTCCAATGGTGGAACTACTTGCTTCTTCCGGGAAACAACGCCTGGAAGATCCACCTTGCCATCAACGACCTTCTTGCCAAAGGCCTTCTCAACAACGGCTTGCGGTTCACCCACTACCATCAACCGTGTATCTGAATTAAGGATATCCGTTACCATCAGTAGGAACAAGTCGTATCCTTCCGCTGCGTTCTGCTTTTCAATCGCAGCCCGGAAGGCAGCTTCCCGCTTAAAAACGTCGTTCAAATCAACCGTGTTAATCTGATCGATTCGGACCGTTTTATTGCCCATGTTAAACGACTTAGCATCGGCACTAATCAACTGTTCCTCACTCTTATCGTCAAGGTTTGTTCCGGCCTTTAACATTGCCAGGCCATATTCCTCATAATTAACCCCCGCAATTGCGGCTAACTCCTTTACCGCCTGCCGATCTTCATCAGTCGTTGTTGGCGATTTCAATAGCAGCGTATCGGAAATAATCCCGGAAAGCATCAACCCAGCGATGTTTTTCGGCACATCAATTCCGTGCTGCTTGTATTCCTTGTAAATAATCGTACTGCAGCAACCAAGCGGTTCAGCATGAAAGTACAATGGTCCTTGCGTTTCAAAGTTTGCAATTCGGTGATGGTCAACCACGTGCGTAACCGTAACGTCCGCCAGGTCATCAACACTCTGCTGGGCCTCATTGTGGTCAACCAGCATTACAGCATCAACTTCCGGCGCAGCCTTGGTGATTACCCGTGGTGCTGGCTCGTTAAAGTAGTCTAACACAAACTTCGTCTCATCATTGGGTTCGCCGAGCGCAACGGCTTCAACCTCCCCACCAAGTTTGTTTTGTAAATATGCATACTCCTTAGCACATGCAATCGTGTCGGTATCTGGGTTCTTGTGTCCAAAAACTAATTCTTTCATGCCATTGTCTCCTCTTAATTATTCTTTCTTAAAACTAACGCGCTTGGTGAATCGCTGTCAAGCGTTCGGTATAATCCGCCGCATCAAGGTACTCCTTAAACCTATCCATGAAAAACGCAATCCGGGGAATTGACCCCTTATCCTTCCGGCAAATGCAGTCCATGTCAAAGTGGATTGCTGGCATAAACCGTTGAACTGTTAAGGGATTTTCATGCCGGTGAGCTAGTAAAAATGACTTAGGAAGCGCCGTACTAACGCGATTACTAATTGCAAACCGAAAAATCTGGGACGGCCGTGTGAAGGACGCAACGTAGTTTGGCTCGGTTACCATCCGCTGTTCGGACGCTTGGTTAATAACCTGATGAATGTAGTAATTTCCCGGATACGAGACCCAGTCCATCGTCGTGGCTGTTGCCAACTTAATCGAGGCTGCCGTGGCGTGAGAATCTGCATTCAAAAACATCAGTTCGTCAGTAATTATCCGCCATTTCTCGTACGCCTGCCAATCCTTAATCCGGTTATCCGGGAGGTAAAGGATTGCAATGTCTAAGGTATTATCGTCCAACCCCGCCCAGATTTCTTTCCGCGACATCATGTAACATTGAATCCGAATATCTGGGTGTTCGTGAGCATACCGTGTCACAAAGTCCGTAATTACGGTATCCTCAATTGATGACAAAATTCCTACGTTAATTACCCCATACGTCGCCGAACTAATCTGCTGGATTTCGTTCTGCGCCCTGTTCAAAATGTCCTTTACCTGTCTGGTTGCATCCAGCATGGTGTACCCGGCATCCGATAAGTGGAGTGTTTTCCCGGTCGAATAAAACAACGGTGCCCCGATTGCCTTTTCCAGCCGCTTAATTTGTTGGGTAAGTGCAGGCTGCGTGATCCCAAGAATTTTTGCCGCCCGCGTGTAACTCATAGTTTCCACTAATTGCAAAAAATACGACAGTGCCTTTGCCGAAAAAATATTCTGCTTATTACTCTTCATTGTCGTCCTCACTATTCGTACTCAACGCAGTAACGTTGGCTCCTGGTAGTTTCTCACCAGCTGTAGACTAACATTATATTGGGATTCACGCTAGTAATCAAGGTAATTTTACCACTTTACTATGAAGCTAATTCTTAAACCGGGCACCCCACGCCTGCGGATCCTGGCGCCAATCAGAAAGCACAGCCCGTTCTTCTGCAGTAACGTAATTTTCCTCTACCGCGGCATCTAACAACTCAGTATAGTTGGTAATCGTCGTGTACGGGATCCCCGCATTCCGGAAGTTTTCGTCCAACTGTGGAAGTTGGTAGCTAAAGATCCCGGCAACCCCAATGACCTGAGCACCCTCGGTTTTAGCAGCCGTAACCGCCTTAAGTACACTGCCACCCGTTGATAATAAATCGTCAATGACCACCGTCTTGGCCCCAGTAGGAAGAACCCCCTCAACCTGCCGGCCCTGGCCGTGATCCTTTGGTTTTGAACGAACATAGACAAGCGGTAGGTTTAATTCCGCAGCAACCCACGCTGCGTGGGGAATCCCCGCCGTTGCAGTTCCAGCAATTACCTCAACACCCGAGTAACGCTCCTTAATCTGCGCAGCAATCCCCTGTGCAATCCGGGTCCGGATTTCCGGATAACTAATCGTTAACCGGTTATCACAGTAAATCGGACTCTTTAACCCACTTGCCCACGTAAACGGTTTGGTTGGTGACAATTCAACCGCCTTGATTGATAAAAGGTCCTTTGCAATCTGTTTCATTTGTTACTCCTCCCATAACTTCTTCACTAGCCGGTATGCCGCTACCGGATCATCCGCCTGAGTAATCGCCCGACCAACCACGATAGCACTTGATTGGTTGGCGGCTGCCTGATTAGGGGTCATTACCCGTTTTTGGTCACCAACCGCGCCGCCTGCCAGCCGAATCCCGGGAGTAACCCGCATGAAATCAGCCGCAGTAACCGCGGCAATTGCAGCGGCTTCATGGGCGGAACATACTACCCCGTCCATTCCCGCCTGCTGGGCAACGCGCGCATAGTTAAGCACGCTTTCTTGCAAGCCAACCTGAATTAGCTGCTCGCGGTGCATCTGTTCTTCACTCGTTGACGTTAACTGGGTAATCGCTAAAATCTGAGGGATCCGTTGCCCGGCAGCCCCGTCAAGTAATCCTTCCTTCGCAGCGGCCATCATCTCCCGACCACCCGCAGCATGGACGGTGGTAAGTTGCACCCCAAGTTTTCCCAGCACCCGGGCAGCGGCGTGAACGGTGTGGGGAATATCATGCAGCTTTAAGTCAAGAAAAACGTCATGCCCCCGGTCAAGGAGCGCCCGCACAAAATCTTGTCCTTCGCTGTAATACATTTCCATCCCAATTTTAACGAAAAGGTGCTCGTCTTGGGGAAAACGGTCCAAAAAACGAGTTGCCTGCTCCTGGTCAGGAAAATCTAATGCAATAATCGGTCGGTTAATCTTCATTAATAAATTTCCTCCTTACATCAGCGTGCAACTGAGCGAGACTTTCAACGTGGAGCTCGTCCATTAAAGCAGGCAAAGCAGCTACGATATGTTCAATTGCGTGGGCATCTGCAAAGTGAGCGCTCCCGACAGCCACGGCACTTGCGCCTGCCATCATCATTTCAAGCACGTCCTCAGCTGTCGCAACCCCGCCCATACCAATGATTGGCAGGGTTGTTGCGTGGGCCACCTGGTAAATCATACGCACTGCGATTGGTTTCACCGGGCGACCGGAGTATCCTCCCGTGACGTTTGCAACAACAGGAGTCCCCGTGTGCACGTCGATATGCATCCCTAACAGCGTATTAATTAAGCTTAACCCATCAGCGCCCCCGCGTTCAGCGGCAAGAGCAATTGTCACAATATCCGTAACATTGGGGGTCAGCTTAACGTAAACAGGAAGCGTCCCAACCCGCTTCTTCACGGCGCGGGTAATGGCTTCGACCTGTGCTGGATCCGTTCCAAATAACATTCCTTCATCCTTAACGTTCGGACACGAAACGTTGATTTCCAGTGCGTTCACTGGCGCCGTTGCTAACTTAGCAGCTACTGCGGCGTATTCCTCAATCGATCCGCCCGAAACGCTCGCAATAATTGGCAAGTCTGGATATTTTTGCCGCACTGCTGGAATTTTTTCGTTGGCTACCGCATCCACCCCGGGACCCGCAAGGCCAACAGCATTCAAGACGCCGTCATCCAGCACCGCAATCCGGGGTTCGGGATTGCCCACCCGGGGCCGGGGCGTTGCGGTCTTAATGACCATTGCTCCAAACTGGTTTAAGTCTACCTGCTGAGCTAAGGGGGTGTCCCCAAACCCAAACGTCCCGCTAGCAGGCATCAGCGGATTTTTCAACATTAATCCTGGTAACTTAACGGCTAACCGGTTAGTCATTTCCATCGATACTTCACCTCATTTTATAGTGCGTCCGTTGCAAATGACCGGTTCTCAAGCGCTTTTAAGAGAGCGTCCGCTGTGTTCAGCGATGTTAACAACGGAATGTTGTGTTCAATGGCCGTTTGCCGGATCGTAAAACCATCGGAGGCGACATCCTGGTCATCCCCCATCGTGTTAATTACCAGCTGAACAGCGTTCCGCTGAAGCATGCTCAAGATTCCGTGATGCTGCTGATCATCCTCACCAATCTTATTAACCTGGGTAACGTGAAGCCCGTTACTCTCAAGGAAACGAGCCGTCCCCTTCGTTGCAAAGATTCGGTACCCAATTCTGCTGAAACGCTTAGCTAGTGGAAGGACTGCTTCCTTATCCCGTTCATCAATGGTCAACAGGACCCGCCCTGCTTCTGGTAACTCCATCTTTGCGCCGACAAAGGCCTTATAAAGAGCCTTTTCAAACGTTTTATCGCTTCCCATTACTTCACCGGTAGATTTCATCTCTGGTCCAAGATAGCTATCAACATCGGCTAGTTTACTGAACGAGAAGACAGGTGCCTTAACGTTTACACGATCACTTTCTGGGAAAAGACCGGATTCGTACCCTAGTTCCTTCAAAGTGGAGCCAAGAATAACTTTTGTCGCCACTTGTGTCATTTTGATCCCGGTAATCTTACTTAAGAACGGTACCGTCCGACTAGCCCGCGGATTAACCTCCAGCACGTACACTTCGTTATTGTGCACAATGAACTGAATATTCATAATCCCAATGCACTTAAGCGCCACGGCAAGTTTTTTAGTTGCCGCAACAATCTGGTCCTTGATGTCCTGGCTAAACGTTTGCGGTGGGTACACGGCCATTGAATCCCCGGAGTGAACCCCAGCATGTTCAATGTGTTCCATGATTCCTGGTAACAGCACGTCAGTCCCGTCACAAATGGCATCCACCTCACACTCACGGCCTTCCAAGTAAGCGTCGATCAAAATAGGGTGGTCAATTGCCGCCGTTGCGTTATCCTTCAGGTAAGCAAGGAGTTCGGCTTCATCGTTTACGATTGCCATGGCCTTTCCCCCTAAAACATAACTTGGCCGAACTAAAACCGGGTACCCAATTTCTTGAGCACACTTAAGAACAGCTTCCTGTGTCGTCGCCGTCTTACCAATTGGTTGCTTCAACCCAAGGTCGTTGATTACTTCATCAAATAGCTCCCGGTCCTCTGCCCGATCAAGGTCCTTTACTGTCGTCCCAAGTACCTTAACGCCATGGGCTTCCAAACCAGCTGCAAGGTTAATGGCAGTTTGTCCCCCAAATTGAACAATTACACCCTTAGGCTGTTCTAAGTCGACCACATTAAGAACATCTTCCAACGTTAGTGGTTCAAAGTATAGTTTGTCCGAAACAGAAAAATCGGTGGACACCGTTTCTGGGTTGGAATTCATAATGATAGCTTCATACCCAGCATCCTGAAGCGCCTTAACGGCGTGAACAGTAGCGTAGTCAAACTCGACTCCCTGCCCAATCCGAATTGGACCTGATCCAATAACCATCACGGATTCCTTTTTTGACCGCATACTTTCGTTTTCCTGGTCATAGGTACTGTAGAAGTACGGCGTGTGGGATTCAAATTCAGCCGCACACGTATCCACCATCTTGTAGACCGGTGTAATTTGGTTGTCTAACCGAAGTTTGCGAACATCATCTTCTTGAACGCCCCACAGCCGCGCTACCGTGTAATCACTAAAGCCGTAGTACTTCGCCCGCCGCAAAACATCCACGTCACGCCGGTTAGCCGCTAACTCCTGTTCTAATTCCGTAATGTGCTTAACGATGTCCAGGAAATACGGGCTGATCTTAGTAAACTCGTGAACTTCTTCCAGGGTGTAGCCCCGCCGAAAAGCCTCAGCTAAGTAGAATAACCGATCATCCTGTGGGTGTACCAGCTTTGCTTCCAGTTGATCATCCGTAGCTTCCTGCGCCACTTGTGAAATTAAGTCCTTTTCATCAATTTCCAGGGACCGGACGGCCTTTTGGAGCGCTTCTTCAACGTTCCGGCCGATTGCCATTACTTCCCCCGTCGCTTTCATCTGCGTCCCAAGATTCCGGTCTGCCTTGGTAAACTTATCAAACGGCCACCGCGGAATCTTCGCAACCACGTAATCAAGGGCCGGCTCAAATTCAGCGTAGGTCGTCCCCGTAACCGGGTTAATGATTTCGTCTAAGGTTAACCCTACCGCAATTTTGGCCGCCATTTTGGCAATCGGGTACCCCGTCGCCTTAGAAGCCAGGGCAGATGACCGCGAAACCCGCGGGTTAACCTCAATCACGCTGTAGTTAAAACTGTTGGGATCGATGGCCAACTGAACGTTACAGCCCCCCTCAATTTTGAGGGCCCGAATCAGTTTTAAAGCACAGTCCCGTAGCATCTGGTACTCACGGTCCGTTAACGTTTGTGTTGGCGCCATAACAATTGAGTCCCCGGTGTGAATCCCAACCGGATCGAAGTTTTCCATCGAACAAACCACCATTGCGTTGTTGGCAGAATCGCGCATCACTTCAAACTCAATTTCCTTGTACCCCTTAATACTCTTTTCAATTAAACACTGGGTTGCCGGGGAAAGGTCTAACCCGTTGGCAACAATCTCCTCGAGCTCTTCTTTGGTGTCACACATTCCACCACCGGTACCTCCCATTGTAAAGGCCGGCCGTACGATAACAGGGTACCCGATTTCAGCGGCAAAATCCGTGGCTTCTTCCACGGTGTTAACCGTCTTGGAAGGCGGAACTGGCTCGTCAAGGTCTTTCATTAATTGCTTAAACCGTTCCCGGTCTTCCGCCTGATCAATTGCATCCAATTTTGTTCCGAGTAATTCAATGCCGAGTTCGTCTAAGATTCCCGAATCATGCAGGGCCACTGCTAGGTTTAACCCAATTTGTCCCCCAATTGTTGGTAAGAGGGCATCCGGGTACTCCTGCCGGATAATCCGGGAAACCGAGTCAACCGTCAGGGGTTCGATGTACACCTTGTCGGCAATTTCCGTATCCGTCATAATCGTGGCCGGATTAGAGTTAACTAAAACCACCTCGTACCCCTCTTCCCGCAATGCCATGCAGGCCTGGGTTCCGGAGTAATCAAATTCAGCGGCCTGGCCGATAATAATTGGGCCGGAGCCGATTACCATAATCTTATGAATATCTGTTCGCTTAGGCATTCCGGTGCGCTTCCTTTCGTTCGTCAATGAGTTGCATAAAGTCGTCAAAGAGGTCGACCGCATCATGCGGCCCCGGCGCTGCGTCCGGGTGGAACTGGACGGAAAAGGCCGGATACTTCCGGTGACGCAGCCCCTCAACGGTGTGATCGTTGATTTCCTGGTGTGTAATGATTAATTCGTTCGGATCAACCGAATCCGGGTCAACCGCGTACCCATGGTTCTGGGAAGTAAACATAATCCGCCCCGTGGCAATTTCCCGAACTGGATGGTTGAATCCGCGATGACCAAATTTCATCTTAAAGGTCTTAGCCCCGTTAGCCAGCGCAAAAATCTGATGGCCCATGCAAATTCCCATCAACGGAATGTGCTTCTCGACTTCTTGCACCATGGCAGCGGCTGCCGGAATATCAACCGGGTCGCCAGGGCCGTTTGATAGCAAGACCCCATCCGGATTAAGCCGTAAAATCTCTTCGGCGGTCGCCGTTGCGGGAAGCACAATCGTGTTGCACCCCCGTTTGCCAAGTTCCCGGAGCATACTGTGCTTGAGGCCATAGTCTACTAGCACCACGTTCCGTTTGCTTCCCGGATTCGGGTATGGCTTGCTGGTTGTTACCTGCTCAATAATTCCGGCATTAATCACCGTGGCCTTCAGCTGATCAAGGGTGTGCTTATCCGGCGCAACGTTTGTAATTCGTCCCTTCATTGTTCCGTGCGAACGAATAATCTTTGTCAGCATCCGCGTATCAATTCCCTTAATTCCCGGAATATCCATCTGCTTTAGAAAGTGGTCGAAAGTATCCTGCTTCCGCCAACTACTGGAAACCCGGGCTAACTCCCGGCATACAACCCCGCAACAACTAGGTTCAATTGACTCATAGTCGTCCAGATTAACCCCGTAATTTCCAATTAAAGGATTCGTAAACGTCAGAATCTGGTTGGCATACGACTGGTCTGTTACGGATTCCTGATACCCCGTCATCCCGGTATTAAATACAACTTCGCCGGTACATTCACCGGCTGCCCCAAAGGCTTCGCCGGTAAAGACGGTTCCATCTTCAAGTACTAAGTAACGCTCCACGGCTTAATCCTCCTTTTGCTCGTAAACAACCTGGCCAGCAACCATGGTTAGAACGGTGGTCCCATATACCCGGTGCCCGGTAAACGGCGTATTGGTTCCCTTAGAGTAATATTCCGCTGCGGTTAACACGTGCGGTTGCTTCAGGTCAAAAATTGCGATGTCCGCTGGTTGTCCGGGCATTAACGTCCCCGCTTGATCCAAGTGGAACAGTTCTGCCGGCCGCCGACTCAGCCAGTTCAACAACTGTGGAAGCGTAAAGACCCCTGTCCGTACGTAGCGCGTATACAGCGTACTGAACGCCGTTTCACTTCCGGTAATTCCAAACGCTGCGTGGCGCAAATCACCCGTTTTTTCTTCCTTGCTATGCGGCGCGTGGTCGGTGGCAATCATATCAATTGTTCCGTCCAACAACCCGTCAATGACGGCCTGCCGGTCAGCTTCGCTCCGTAACGGCGGGTTCATCTTAAAATTCGGATCATCCACCGTAACGTCGTCTTCTGTAAGTAACATGTGATGCGGGGCTGCTTCACACGTAACGTGAATGCCTTGTTGTTTAGCCCACCGGACCAGCGCCACGCTTTCTTTTGTTGAAACGTGGCAAATGTGATAGTGCACACCTGTTGCCTGCGCTAACAGGAGGTCACGGGCAACCTGGGAAGATTCTGCCACTCCCGGAATTCCAGGTAAGCCCAATTTAGCAGCCCGCTGGCCGGCATTCATCACCCCGTTAAGCTTAAGCGATTCATCCTCGACGTGAGCCGCAAGCGGCAACCCCGTTGCGGCAATTCCTTCCATGGCCGTCATCATCGCGCCAGCAGTTTGGATCCCCGAACCATCGTTACTAAATCCAATAGCGCCCGCTTCTTTTAGGGCCTGGTAATCAACCGGACGCTCACTTGTCCGGTTCTGGGTAATCGTGGCGTACTGGTAAATATGCACAACCCCATCTTGCGCGTTCAACTTTTCCATGGCCCGTAATTTATCCGGCGTATCCGGCGCAGGATTAACGTTCGGCATCGCACACACAGTCGTAAATCCCCCATGAGCTGCCGCTTGGCTTCCCGTTTTAATGGTTTCTTTATACGTTTGCCCCGGTTCCCGGTAGTGTACATGAACATCAACAAGGCCTGGCGTAACCAGTTTGTCAGTCGCCTTAATGGTGCGGTCAATTTCTTCTCCTAGTGCATCCAGATTCCTTCCAATGGCGCGAATCCGCCCGTCACTTACAAGGATATCCTGTTGCGTAACCTGATTATTATGAAAAACATTTCCGTCCTTAATTAAGATATTCATTATTCCAATCCCCCTAACTGGCGGCCCCGTAAGACCGCTTCAAGCATCGCCATCCGGACAAAGACCCCGTTTTGCATTTGGTTCACAAAGCGGGACTTGGGTGCTTCAACCAGCGCACTTGCAAACTCCACATCCCGGTTAATTGGTCCCGGATGCATGATAATCGTCTGATCTTTCATCCGTTCGTACCGTTCCCGATTAATTCCATACTGCTTGTGGTAAGCAGCCGCATTAAAATGATCATCCTCCCCAGCAGCATGTCGTTCGTGCTGCACGCGAAGCAGCATCACAACATCAACCATGCTTACAAGCTCATCAACATCCCGGTATTCTCCGTACGCCTTAAACTCATCACTAAACCAATTTTCTGGCCCCGCAAAGTACAGCGTTGCGCCAAGCGTCTTTAACATCTGCATGTCGCTCCGAGCCACCCGGGAATTGGTTAAGTCACCAATAATCGCCACCTTCAACCCGTCAAAATGGCCAAACTGCTCGTAGATTGTTAACATATCCAGCATGCACTGGGATGGATGCTGCCCGCTACCATCACCGGCATTCAAAATACCGATATTCAGGTGCTGGTCTGGGCGGAGATTAATTAACTGATTGTAATACTCATTTTCGGAGTGACGGATGACTGCCAGGTTGCATCCCACAGCCCCCAAGGTGAGCAACGTATCATACAGCGTCTCGCCCTTCTTCATTGAACTGGCCTGCGGGAAAAACGGAATCGTTTGAATTCCGAGCCGCCGTTCCGCCATCTCAAAGCTGGAACGTGTCCGTGTGGAATTTTCAAAGAACATATTGGCCGCGTACACAGGTTGCCGCAGATAAAAATCAGCGGTACCACGCTTAAATGCCTGGGCGCGGTGGATAATTTTCATTACCTGATCATCTGTCAGGTCCTTAACGGATACAAAGTGTGGTAAACGAACAAACTCGTCAGTCATCTCTGACTCCTTTCTGCCTTTTCGGCTTCCCCTCTCTGCAAAATAAAAACCCGGACCGTTTTCCGCCGGTCCGGGCAAAAGAGAGTTTTCGCAAAGAAAACCCAACCGTTTTGCCCTCACGGGGGTCAATTAAATGGTTGAATTAAATCACTTATGTTCAATTGTAACGGCATCATGGTCATCAACTTCAGTGACAGCTACCTTAACATCTTCGTCCTGCGCCGTCGGAATGTTTTTTCCGACAAAGTCAGCACGTAACGGTAATTCCCGGTGTCCCCGGTCAATTAATACCGCAAGTGAAATGCGCGCCGGACGACCCTGATCCATCAGGGCATCTAACGCTGCCCGGATTGTCCGCCCGGTAAACAGCACGTCATCAACCAGAACAACGTTTTGGCCGGTCAAATTAAGATCATCCGCCTCTGCCGCCGCCTGTCGCTTGATTGATGACGGTTGATCATCCCGGTACTGCGACACATCAAGTTCCTTCACTGGAACAACCGCACCCTCAAGCTGTTTTAACCGCGCAGCAATCCGCTGAGCAAGGAAAATACCGCGGGTCTTAATCCCAACAAGAACTAGTCCCGAAACGCCTTTATTTTTTTCGATAATTTCGTAGGTCATCCGGGTCAGTGCCCGCTTCATCGCCATCGCATCTAAGACTTGTTTGGTCATAAAACTTCCTCCTGTTCATAAAAAGAACCACTTAGCCATATAAGTAAGGCTAAGTGGTTCTTTCGGCCACAATAATAACCGAACCGTACCCCCTTATTAGCCTCACAGGACCAAATTAAAAGGACAATTGTTAGTTTTAATTTACTGAATCCGGCCCCGTTTGTCAAGCCGCGCCAGCGTTCGTTCAAACACTGGCGGAAGCGGGGCCGTAAAGATAAGTTGTTTTCCCGTTACCGGATGGGTAAACCCTAGTTTCCCCGCGTGAAGAAACTGACCGTTTCCCGTTAGTGTCTTCCGGGGCCCGTACAGGGGATCACCAGCAAGCGGATGCCCAATATATTTCATGTGAACCCGAATCTGGTGCGTCCGCCCAGTTTCAAGCTGGCACTTAATTAAGGTGTAATCGCCGTACCGCCGCGCCACCGTAAAATGTGTTACCGCCATCCGCCCATCAGAAACTACTGCCTGCTGTTTTCTGTTCTTAGGGTTACGGCCAAGCGGGGCATTTACAGTACCATGATCTTCCCGAATGTTGCCGTGAACAAGCGCCGTATATTCGCGAATGTTGGTCTTAGCCTTTAGCTGGGCAGCCAACGACCGGTGTGCCCGGTCGGTTTTGGCCACCATCAATAACCCTGACGTATCCTTATCAATCCGGTGGACAATCCCTGGCCGGTAAGTCCCGTTAATGGTCGAGAGCGGACAATGGTATAGTAGCGCATTGACCAGCGTATGGTTGGGATGCCCCGGTGCCGGATGAACCACCATCCCCTGTGGTTTATTCACCACTAATACGTCGTCATCCTCATACACAATATCCAGCGGAATGTTTTCCGGTTGTAAATCAAGGTGAACGGGCTTTGGTTCCATCACCTGAATCAGGTCGCCCTGCCGAACCTGATCCTTGGCACGGGGAACACTGCCGTTAACCGTGACCGCCCCGGATTTAATTAACCGGTGAAACTGTGACCGGGAGTACTGCGGGAACAGCTGGGGTAACACCTTATCAATGCGGCCCTGTTGGGTTGTAATCGTCGTCGTCAACATGTTTTTACAAGGCATCGTCCTGCATCACAGTTAGCAAGACGATGATCACGCCAAGTGTCAGGGCAACATCGGCAACGTTAAAGATGGGAAACTGGATAAACCTGAATTCAAACATATCAACCACGTAGCCTACCACGAGCCGGTCAATAAAGTTTCCCAGCGTTCCCCCAATCATCAGGGAAATTCCCAGGGCGTATCCCCAGTTATGCCATAGATCACGGAAAAAATAAATCATGATTGATAACGCAATTACGGTAAAAATCAAGAAGAAGATCCGGTGACCAAGAAGGAGACTCCACGCTGCCCCGTAATTCTGGACGTGCGTTACTGATAAAATGTGCGGGACTAACGTATAACTAACGTTTACTGGAATCTGGGTCCGCACAAAAAACTTAACGAGTTGGTCAAGCAGCACGACCGCAAAAATAATTAACAAGTACATTGGCATAACCGATCACCCCGTGTCTAGCTATTCTTGGTAGCCGTTCAATATCCTTCTCATTGTACTCTTTTTGCCTGGAAGCGCCAACTGTTAGCAAAACAAAAGGTAGTCGTTGCCGGCTACCTTTTAGGAGTTATTTCGCAATTATTTGGTTACTTTAAACCTGTCCACCGCCATTCGGTAACTTCTGGTAAGTCTTTCCCGTTGTCCCGAATGAATTGGTTATGCTTGGCCACCATATCATCCATCGCTTGAACAAAGGATGCAGCCTTCTGTTTGTATCCTGGCACGTGCAGAATTGCGTCCTTAGCCAGGTGGAACCGGTCAAGTTCATTGACAACCCGCATGTCAAACGGCGTTGTAATGTCCCCTTCTTCCCGGTAGCCATGAGCAATCAGGTTATGGTTATGCCGGTTAAAGAAGATACTTTGTGGGAGGTCCTCAAACGCGTGAATGGCAAAGATCACGGGTTTGTCCGTGGTGAAGTAGTGGTCAAACTCTTCGTCCGATAAGCCCCGGGGATCGACGGACGGTGCCCGTAGTTTCAACAAATCAACCACGTTTATTGTCCGGATCTTCAGTTCCGGGAAGTGCCGGTGCAGAATATCAACGGCCGCTAAGGCTTCCGTTGTTGGTTCCGTTCCTGCACTAGCAATGACAATGTCCGGTTCCGCGCCCTGATCAGTTGAGGCCCAGTCCACGTACTTCAACCCGTTATCAACGAGTTCCTTAGCTTCTTCCTGGGTAAACCACTGGAGCCGTGGGTGCTTAGACGTTACCATCAGGTTAACCACGTTGCGTTCCGTGAATGCTTTGTCCGCCACCGCCAACAGGGTATTGGTATCACACGGAAGGTATTCCCGCACATACTTTCCTTTCTTTTCCGCCATGTGGGTCAACATCCCTGGATCCTGGTGCGTGTAGCCGTTGTGATCCTGCTGGAAGGAATTGGAAGCATTGACCACGTTCAGGGATGGGTAATCCTTCCGCCATGCGCATTCATCCGCTTTCCGAATCCACTTGAAGTGCTGCGTCAACATGGAATCAATTACCCGAGTGAAGGCTTCATAGGAAGCAAACATCCCATGCCGGCCGGAAAGAACGTAGCCTTCCATCCATCCCTCACACTGGTGTTCGGAAAGTTGTGAGTCAATGTTCCGCCCAGCGGGGGCCATATTTTCATCATTTGGCTCATGGATTGGCTCCATCCACTGCCGCTTCCCGTCGTCCAGCATCTTAAAGAGTTTGTTGGACTTGGTTTCGTCCGGACCAAATGTCCGGAATGAGCTTGGGTTCCGGCGCTCAACTTCTGCCAAATATTTACCCCACGTTACCATGTCCTCAGCCTTAAACTGGCCCCGGCCCTGTTTTTTGATATCCAACGTAAAGTCACGGAAGTCCGGCAGGTTCAGCACTTGCGGGTCAATCCCGCCGTTGGTAATCGGGTTTGTGGCCATCCGGTGCTGCTTATCCGGAATGTTTTGCCGCACAAGTTCCGTTGGATAGCCGTTTTCATCAAAGAGTTCCTCCGGCTGGTATGACTTCATCCAGTTAACCAACAGCTCCTTGTGCTCCATGTGTGCCTGACTAACCGGGATTGGCACCTGATGGGCCCGGAAGGAGTTCTCAATTGGGTTACCGTCTAAGTCCTGCTTCGGCCCGTTCCACCCCTTAGGTGCCCGTAAGACAATCATCGGCCAAACTGGTAAATGATCGTCGTTGTTTTCCCGGGCGTTCTTTTGGATCGCGTGAATCTTTTCGATGCAGGCATCCATGGCCTGTGCCATTTCCTGGTGCGCTGTCATGACATCCTTGTCGTAGACGTTCACGAAATGCGGCTCCCAGCCCATTCCTTCGAAGTACTTCTGGAGGTCTTCGTCACTCATTCGGGATAGGATGGTTGGGTTAGAAATCTTAAACCCGTTGATCTGTAAAATTGGTAAGACCGCCCCGTCCTTAATCGGGTTAATAAACTTGTCAGAGAACCACGATGCCGCTAACGGTCCGGTCTCAGCTTCCCCGTCACCAATTTCAACGGCAGCGATTACCTCCGGATTATCGAGGATGGCCCCCGTCCCGTGGGAAATGGAGTAACCTAATTCGCCGCCTTCATGCATGGAACCCGGTGTTTCTGGAGCTGCATGGGATGCCACCCCACCCGGGAAGGAGAACTGTTTAAACAGTTTGCCCATCCCGGCTTCATCCTGCGTAATGTGCGGGTAAATTTCAGTATAGCTGCCATCTAGGTAAGAATTGGATACCATTACCTGACCACCATGCCCGGAACCTTCAATGTAGAACATGTTCAGGTCATACTTTTTAATGACCCGGTTTAAGTGCGCATAAATAAAGTTTTGTGGTGCCACTGTCCCCCAGTGACCAATTGGCTTGGGCTTAACGTCCATGGCCTGGAGTTCCCGCCGCAGCAGCGGATTATCCATCAGAAAAAGTTGCCCCACTGATAGGTAGGTTGCGGCCCGCCAATAGGCATCCACACTCTTCAAGTACGTTGGTGAATCGTAGTCAACTGTCATTTTTAAACACCCCTCTAAATTAAGTAATTATAACTTTGCCAGCAAGCGTTGCACGTCTTGTGCAATCATGCGCTCTTCATCGGTTGGAATAACAAACGCCCGAATTGATGAATCAGGAGTTGTAATTTCTGCCAACTGCCCCCGAACTTTGTTTCGCGCTTTATCCAACTGCACTCCCAGGTAACCCAACTGAGACAAAACAGCTGCCCGTACTTCCGGTGAATTTTCACCAATTCCAGCCGTAAATGTAATTGCATCAACCCCCTTTAACTCGGTAATGTACTGTCCAACATACCGAATTACACTTGTGTTATATAATTCCAAGGCCAGCTGGGCGCGAGGATTTCCTTGAGCAGCCATTTGCTCAACATCACGCATATCCGCACTGCCAGCAAGTCCCTTAAACCCTGATTGTTTGTTCAACAGGTACGTCATTTCATCTACTGTTTTAATGCCAAGTTTTTTAACCATAAACGCTACCAATGATGCATCGACGTCCCCTGAACGCGTTGCCATTTGAAGTCCCGTTAACGGGGTGAAGCCCATTGAAATATCAACCGAACAGCCGTGGTCAACAGCGCAGACCGATGAACCCGCCCCTAAATGGCACGAAATCATGGTTAAATCAGTCTCTTTCCGGTGTAACTGCCGGGCTGTTTCCTGCACAATATACCGGTGACTAATCCCGTGGGCTCCATACCGGCGAACATGATACTTAAAATACCAATCGTACGGGACACTATACATGTAATGCTTCGGCGGTAATGTTTGGTGAAAAGCTGTATCAAAGGCAGCCACTGCCATCGCCTGGGGAAGAAGTCGCTGACACAGTTCAATTCCTTGAAGATTAGCGGGATTGTGCAACGGTGCAAGTTCTGCTAATACATTAATCTTTCGGCGAACCTCATCCGTTACAACCACAGAGCGATCAAACTCCTCACCGCCGGCTACAACCCGGTGACCGACTGCCTTAATTTCATTCAAATTATTCAGCGCATGCAACGCAACCAGCTGTTGTAATACAAAGCGAATGGCAGCTTCGTGGTTAGGCATTACTTGTTCCCACCGCGCAGCAGACTCCCCAGCGATACGGATTTTAACGGGTGATTTCGCTTGACCAATTCGTTCCACCTGCCCGCTTGCACGGAGTGTTAACGAATCAGCCGTGTATAACTTGAACTTAAAGCTGGAACTCCCACAATTAATTACAAGAATCATTGGCCTACTCCGCTTTTTTCCGGGGAGCATGTTGCTTGGAATCCGCATTGTTCTGCCCGTAATATGCATGGGCACCGTGCTTCCGGTAATAGTGCTTATCCAGTAAATACTGGGGAACATGACTATCACGGCGTGTCAGTTGGGCCGTATGATAATCCATCTCCGCCACTACTTCTAGAACCTTCGCGTTGTACACAGCCTTGTCTGGCGTTGCTCCCCAACTAAACGGCCCGTGCTGGCTAACCAAAACCGCCGGGACGGCTTCAGGATCAATTTGCCGCTTAGTGAATTCCTCGACGATTACTTTTCCGGTGTTATACTCATACCCTTCATCAATCTCCTTAGCTGAAAGCGCCCGGGCACACGGAATATCGCCGTAAAACGTATCCGCAGCGGTTGTATTAAACGCCGGAATATCCATCCCCGCCGCAGCGTATGATACCGCCCACGGCGAATGGGTATGCACGATTCCACCAACGGTTTTAAAGTGCCGGTAAAGGTACGCGTGCGTTGGCGTGTCTGACGATGGATTAAGCTCACCTTCAACCACGTTCCCGTCAAAGTCGCACACCACCATTTGGTTAGGTGTCAGGGTATCGTAATCAACCCCGCTTGGCTTAATGACGAATAATTTATGTTCCCGATCAACCCCACTAACATTTCCCCACGTGAAGGTTACGAGGTTAAGGGCGGGGAGCTGCATGTTTGCTTCGTAAACCTTCTGTTTTAACTCTTCAAGCATTCGTCCTGCACCTCCGCGAGTTCAAATTGTTTGGTGATAAATTTCTTAGCTGCCCGCACTTCACTGACCGGATCAGTGCTATTTTCGCCACTCCACATCTCAATCATGTACGGTCCGTGATATCCGAGCCGCCGTAACGTCCGTAAGGCACCCACAAAATCCACGTCACCTTTGCCAAAAGAAACATTCTTAAACTGTCCCTTAGACGTAGCCGTTACGTTTTTCGTATCCTTAAGGTGAATCTGAGCGATATTATCGATTCCCAACTCAAGCTCTGTTCCGAGATCGTTTTCTGGCCAAGCACTGATATTACCGATGTCCGGATAAGCCTGTAACCACGGAGAATGAATTTGCCGCTTAATCAACTGGATTTTTTGTAATGAATTGATAAACGGGTCATCCATTGTTTCGATTGATAACATCACGCAGTGCTTAGCGGCCATTGCCACACATTTCCGTAAATCCTCGATAAAGTACTCGCGCGTTAATGGTGATTTTTGCTCATAATACACATCATAACCAGCAAGCTGAATATCCCGAATTCCCAGATAACTAGCAATTCTGATTGCCTGTTCCATCATCTGCAAGGCTTTTTGCCGGACCCGCGCATCAAGTGAACCCAACGGATACCGCCGATGACCACTTAAGCAAAGAGACAATACGGGAATCCCTGTATTCACGATCGCCTGCTGCACCTGTTCAAGGTCCACTTGTTGCCAATCGAGGCGGGCTAACCGGGCATCACTTTCATCAATTGACATTTCGACGAAGTCAAACCCTAAGTCCTTCGCGATTGTTAGGCGTTCCTGCCAAGAAACATCGACTGGCAGCGCCTTTTCGTAAATTCCTAACATTATTCTTCGCCCCAGTACTTGTCAATTTCGTGCCGGATTTCCCGAGCAGCAGCTAACGGATCATCAGCGCCGGTAATTGCCCGGCCCGCGATAAACGTCCATACCGGAACACCCTTAAAGAGTTTGATTGTATCGGCGTTTAACCCACCGGTAACAGAAACCTTAAAGCCCATGTCAATGAACCTCTTAACAACATTCAGGTCCTTTTCACCCCATGTTTCTCCGGCTAGAAGCGCGTCACGACTTTGATGGTAGACAACCTGATCAATTCCAATTTCACGCCACTTTTGTGCGTCATCCCACGTCCAACCCTGGTACAGTTCAACCTGCAGGTCATTAATTTCCTTTTTAGCTGCCTGCATTGTGGGAATTGTGGCACAACAAATGACCGTCATCCAGTCTGCACCAGCAACCTTACTATTATGCGCAACCGTTCCTCCAGCATCCGCACATTTCGTATCGGAAACAATAATTTTGTCTGGAAACGCTTGGCGAAAACAACGAATTGCTTCAGCTCCAGTTTGCAGCTGGAGAATCGTTCCAGCTTCAACGACGTCCAACGCCGGTGCTGCCTTCGTCGCAATTCCCAATGCTTCTGGTAACGTATTTTGATCAAGCGCTACCTGTAATTTGGGCCTTTTCATTCTAAACTCCCCCTAATTTGAATTAATTATTGACGTACTTTTGGTAATTTGAGTGTTCAATGATATCTAACAAGTCCTTTTGATTTGTTAACTGCAGGATCCGATCAACAATGCCTTCCTGTTCAAACACAGCAACAATTTGCGGGATTGCAATACTAACATGAATATCTGGGTCAGTTGCCGCTAGAACAACAAGCACCTGGACCGGCTTGTCGCCCGGAAACATTACGGGTTCTCGAAGCGTGATAAAACTAAAGGCATTGCGCATTACATGACTGTTATTCTGTCCCTGTGCATGCGGCATCGCCATCCGGTCAGTTAAAATGTAGTACGGTCCCAATTCCCGGGTAGCGACAATGATATCCTCAGCGTAATCCGGAGTAATTGCCCCGCTTTCTACAAGGGGAGCGCACGCTACTTCAATAGCATCCTCCCAACTAACCGCACACGTATTAAGACGAATGGAATCTTCGGTGACTAACGAATCCTTAAATGATAATGAATCGGCCATCAACTATCCCCCCTACTTAGTAATTAACGGTGTAATCTTATCCTTGATTTCAGCGTCGTCCATCAGATTTTTCAACCCAACAAGGTGAGTATTGGGCATCTCACTAAATTGATTGGTGAGTTGTTCAGAAACGACTACGATATCATACTGTTTACCAATTGACTTAGCTTCTGATACACTAGTTGATTCAACCTGCGCATCAATCCCCATGTCTTTCAGAATTTTCTGAATTTTCAAGCGAATCATCATACTTGAACCCATTCCGCTTCCGCATGCTGCTAATACCTTAATCATTACAATCACTCCATTTCATGTAAAAATCATTACTCTTAAATCTTTCCTTGATCGTATGCTTCCTTATCCTTAGCAAAGTGGTATTGCAGTTGTGGAATAGCCAACAGGAAGATCACAACGAGGGCAAAGCCCACAACCTTTAAGACCTTAAGTGCAGCCCCGGCCCATGGCCAGAAGAGCTCAAAGTCGAGGCTTCCTTCCCAACCACCAAAAGCAAACAACTTAAAGAACATCAGGGCAAAAGCACCGACTAAAACCTCAATTAACCCAGCACTGAAGCTTAAAATAGCCGCTGCTCGCCGGCCGCCAAAATGGTCCGCAAAGATCGCAACTGCGGCATTGTCGAAGAAGACCGGAACAAATCCGGTAATAACCAGAATTGGTGAATGGAATACAAGTAACCCAAGAATTGCAACAAACTGTCCGATGGCCCCAAGAATGAAACCGAATAAAACAGCATTGTTTGGTGCAAACGGGTAGGTCGTTGCCACATCGACTGCGGGCATTGCTCCTGGCAAAATCTTGTTGGAAATTCCCTGGAAACTGTTAGTTAATTCAGCAACGAACATTCGAACCCCCGACATTAATACTTGCAGGTAAACCGTAAAAAACAGCGATTCATGAATCACGTAAACCGGGAATGAAATTCCCCCTGCAAAACCTGCCGGATCAAGTTTCATCATCATATGCTTGCCCAGAACAGTCATGATAATCCCAAAGAAGATAATCATCAGAACAGACGTAGAAACAATGCTGTCTTCAAACATTGATAACCAACCAGGTAACTTTAAGTTACCCAGATTCTTTTCCTTATTCCCCAATTTTGGAGCAATCTTACTAGAAGCCCAGATTGCAAACATCTGCTGGTGGCCAACGGCAAAGCCAGCCTGGTTCGTCAGGTCTTGAGTTACCCCAACGGTTAAGTTGGAACCAACTCCCCAGTACAATCCCGAAAGAATTCCAACCATCAATGCACCCCAGATATTCCGGTACTGTGGCATTGCAAAGAAAACCAACCACGTAATCACCGTTGAGGTCTGCACCATAATATGGCCAGTAATAAAGAGTGACCGCACCTTCGTCCATTTCCGGAACATAACCAGCAAAATGTTAACGATAAACCCGATTAACATAGCTGTCATCGTCCAAGAAACGGATACCCCAATACTTTTCAGGGCATGGTCAACCCCGCTTAGAGCGAAGTACGGGTCAATCACGGCCGCATGAAGGTGGAAGCGGTCTTTCAACCCTGCCAGAATCGGCCGGAACGTTGAAACCAATCCTCCAGCTCCAATGTTTAACAACATGTAACCGACAATTGCCTTTAACATTCCCGTGATACTTTCATACCACCGCTTTTTTAATAGAACATAACCAATCAACACGAGCAGCCCGATAAAGAATTCCGGCAGCCCTAAGATGTTGTTCACAAACCAATTAACAACCGCCATAACTAACTCCCCCTATTCGTACCTGCTTATAGCAATGACGGGAACGGTAAATCCGGTTCCTTCGTAAAGACGTCTTCAAAACCACGTGGGTAATGATATTCAATTTTGCCAACATCTTGTGGGTAGGTGTACTTTCCACCAACTTGCCAAATAAATGGTTGGAATTTGTAATCAAGTCGGTCCTTCTTCATCTTCCACAGTTCGACGATTTCCTTTGGGTCTGCCTGGAAATTAGACCATACATCGTAGTGAACAGGAATCATAACCTTTGTCTTGAGGTCCTCAGCCATCCGCAAGATATCAACGGATGTTACTTTATCTTGAATTCCTCGTGGGTTTTCACCGTATGCTCCCAGTGCAACGTCAATCTTATTTTCGTTACCATCCTTAGCAAAGTAGTTCGAGTAGTGCGAATCACCAGCATGGTAAATATTTCCACCAGACGTTTTAAATAAGTAGTTAACGGCCAACGGGTCCATATCCTGTGGCATCTTCCCCTTCAGTGTTTCGCCAACCGGAGCTGTCACTAACTCTGTCCGATCGTATGCCTGGAAAGCCTTGATCTTAACGCTCTTAACCTGAACTTCATCACCAGGCTTAACGGTGATTGTTTGGCCAGCAGGAACCCCCCATTTAATCCACGTCTTAACAACTTCGGCCGGGCCAATAAACTTAACGTCTTTACCGCCCTGCTTTAAAACGGCTGCTGCAGTATTAATGTCCAGGTGATCTGAGTGCGTATGTGTCACAACCAAAGCGTCAACATCTTTCATCTTGAATGGATCAATAACAAACGGTGAAATTCGCAAATTTTGTTGAACATTATTTACCCCACTCATCCGCATCATCTGATGGCCAGCACGCATCTTGCCATCACCATGGGTCCGTTTCCCCGAACCACACCATAAATCACAAACAATGTTGGTGTTTTCGTGGGTCTTAATCCATAAACCAGTGTTACCTAACCACCACATCGTAAAGTTATTTTCAGGAACAGTTGTGTTTTCGATTTCTTCGTTTAACCACTGTCCCCATTCCGGAAAAGTACTTAAAATCCAATTTTCCCGCGTAACGTCATTCACATTTGTAATTTTTTTACTCATCATAAACCCCTCCATTTCCCAACTACATGTCTATTATACAAATCAATGTAACCGATTTCAACACTACGATATGTTATTTTTGATAGTTTTCGCATAAAAATAACATATATACTAAAAATATATATTTATATGAAAATTAACACATAATAAGTTATAATTAAGTCAGAGGTTATATTATTGGAGGGTTATCATGAAAAGATCAACAAAGGAAATTCACGCACGGCGCCAACAAATTAAACAGCTCGTTGCTGCCCACTCGATATCACTAACAGAACTAAGCAAACAACTTAACATCTCTGAAATGACGGCACGGCGAGACTGCGCCGTTCTTGAAAAGATGGGAATTATTAGCCGGCATAAGGGAATTCTAAGCATCCTTAATCCAACAAGCAATGAACACAATTTATCCATTAATTCAATTGAAGATATCCTGGCGGCCGAAGCAGCTAAGTACGTTAAAGACAACACTGTACTTTTTATTAATTCAAGTAAAACAGCCATTAAAACAGTTAATTACCTTACGGCACAAAACGTTACCGTGGTTACCAATAACCTTAACGTGCTTCACGAAAAACTTCCTACCAGTACTAACCTCATTTTGAGTGGCGGGCGGTATTACCCATCGACTAAGATGATGGCTGGTGACCTTGCATTTAATTCGTTTAATGGCTTTCACGCCGATTATGCTATTATCGGATGTGACGGAATTACTCCTAACGACGGTGTAACAACTTCCAAAATTGAAGGAGCACGAATTAACCGTGTAATCGTGAATCACTCAAAGAAAGTAATCCTAGTTACTAGTTACGCGAAAATTGGCAATGTTTCCAACTTAAAAATTGCTGATCCAGAAGATATTGACATTATGATTACTGATACATTTGTTGATAAACAACAAATCACCCAACTCCAAAACAAAGGAATCCAGGTCAGTCAACTATGCGTGTAACCACCAATCAAATGATTGTTGCAACTTTCTCACGAACCTTTTATAATAAATAGCGTTACGGAGAGTTGGCAGAGTGGTAATGCACCGGACTCGAAATCCGGCGAACCGGTAGTACCGGCGCGCAGGTTCAAATCCTGTACTCTCCTTTTTAATGAATCATATGTTATCACGAAACCCCGTAAAATGTTGATTTTACGGGGTTCTACTTTTTAGTGAACCATATGTTTTCGTGTGTTTTTACAAAAACTGAGAACAAAAGCGCTCATAATAAAAATCAATCCATTATGTATGCAAAAAAAAGACTTCCTACTATCTTGGTGAGAGGTCGTTTTATCAAAAATTCAATTTTTCATCCGGGTAAATCAGGTTCACATTCCGAATACTATTTAATGTATCGCCTACGTAACACCCCCAGCCGGAGCGGTTGCCAAGTAATTGCGTGATACTTCATTTTACCCACTACTACCACTCTTTTCGATTAATATATGCTGTAATACAGGCACAATGAGTATGAAAATGTCGACGCACTCTGTCACGAAACCGTCTGGGCGTTCCGTTTGGAGCGCCCTTTTTTATTTGCTCTCCCTAACCCCGTCGATATAATAAAATATTAAATCATACCAGTAGAATTCAGAGAGACTAAACTACAGTGTCACTGGCGGTTTTTTACTTGTTCTTACCACTATGGTACTATAACTCCGAAAGCAAAAACACAGTTCGGTTGGTAGTCCGGACGTCAGTTAAAACTGATCAGTATCCTTCCCCTCCGGGATGTCCCGCTTTCTTGATCTAATTTAAGGAGGGGACATGATGGCTATTCAATCTTGTCTAACAATTATTTTCGACGGCAGCTTTTACAAGGCCATTTGGGAACGCCACGATGATAAAAATTATTCGGTAGCATCCGTTACACTTGGCAGTTCGGAGCCTAAAACATCATTAATCCTAAAGCTGATAAATCAGAATTATCATCGGTTTCATTTTCATTATGAGCCAGACAAAACACGGATAATTACAAAACATATCAATCCCAAACGCACCCAACGTTTGGCCAACAAAATAATGAAATCACGCGGTATCAGTACTAAAGCACAATACATTTTGCAAAAACAATTTGAAGAAAAAAAGAAAATTCGTAAAACGCAGCGTTCTACTGAGAAACGACTAGCACAAGAGCTTCGATATCAAAAGCGAATTGCTAAACATCACAAAAAACATCGTGGTCATTAGCACCATGCATGATCGTTATATAAACGATCATGCTTTTATTTTGGTTTTTGTTATCTAAAAAACTGCTGCATCACTTCGCCAATATCCACATCATCCGTTTTATCAGCCAACATATTAATTAAATTAGCACATGACGCTGGCGTTAATCCTAACTCACCGGGCAGCTGCTTTAATTTCATTGTCGCTGCATCTAAAAGCTGCGCAGCCGGGATTCGTTTATCCCCTTAAAAGTCCCGGCGTGGTTCACCCTTCCCGTCACGAAGAACTTCACCTGTCGAAAGGATTGCCGTTTTCTACATTACTTGTGTCTGTGCCCGTGTCCCTCCCCGTCCTTGTACGCCGTAATCAACTATAATAATGCAAAACGCTTTAACCAGCTGCATCCCCTAATCACCTCATAAAAATAAGAATGGTTGTTACCCACTCCATATTTTTTAAAACTATTAATACAGCACCGGTAATGTCCAATAAATGAATAGCGCCTATTTTTCGAATTATTGTCGTTTATTTGAGACCATCTCTCTTCAATTTATTTTATTTATAACTGCCTAAATTAAAAAACGTCCCCGTTTAGAGACGTTTCCTTTACGTTAACCCCGCCGCACTTGCATTAACCGTGCACACTCATATGAAACTGCAAACATTAACACTATCCATAACGTACACCCGACGTAAAAAGAGATGTACATGTTTGAACTAAGCACTCGTTGAATCAAACTAACTACGGTTGGCAGGCTACTTGCAATCTTAAAAAAGCCGTACAGGACCAAATATATAACAACTAACATTACTGCTTTTCCCAGTCGTTTAAATAGCGCCAAGAAGCTACTCAAGGCAAAAAACGTAGCTGTAACAACAAAGCAACTCACTACAACACTACTAATTAATAACATTAAGATCCGTGCATTGGCATGTTGAACGCGCAAATTAACTACTGCAAAAATAGTAATTAATAAGGTAATTACTACTACTTCAATTACCTTCACCCACCAAAAGATTGTTCGCGAAAAACCTAACTGCGTTGCAACCAAATAATCTTTGTACTGCGTGAAGAATCCATACAGAAGTGATACTGCCAACATGAAAAGAATCAGGCCATTTATCATGCTCATCCAATACCGTGCTTCGATAATTGCTTTAAATCCGCTAATAATATTTCCTAAAAGCAATACACTAATAAAAATTGCCGTTGCGATAAAAACCTGACGCGCTCGATTATGACATGTACACCTTAATAGTTTAAAGACCTGCTTCATACCTATTCCTCCCCATTTGCCGTTAAAGTAATAAATGCTGTTTGCAAATCAACCGGTTGTACCGTAACCGTTTCAGGGATATTTTTCCCCCGTAATAATTCTGTTTTGACATTAACCATTACCTGCTGTCCAACTGTTATTGGATTAAATAAGTTAACTGATGATCCAAGTAAACGTTCAATCTCCTGTCGTGATCCCCGGATCTGTGTAACTTTCTTACACAGGTCCTCGGCCGACTGGTTAAATTGTAATCGTGCATTATCTAAAACCAACACATCTTCTACTAGATTCTGCACCTCGTTAATTAAATGAGTTGACAACACAAAAATGCGTGGGCGTTCATTATAGGTTTTAATCAATTCGCGGTAAAACGTATTACGCAGGGCAGCATCTAACCCCAATGTTGGTTCATCAAGTAAAATAATCTGCGCATTAGTACAAAAAGCTAAGATTAATTTAGCCGCCGTTCGCAGCCCCGTTGATAAATTTTTAAACCGTTGATGTTCATCAATTTGGAAACTATGTGCTAATCGGTGTGCTTCTTCATAATTAAAATTCCCGTATGCGACATCATTATATTGGTATAAATCCAAGACAGTTTCCCATCCATAATACATTGACGAATTGTCATTCATTAAATAAATCTGATGTAATTGATGAGAATTATTATGCAGCGGTTGCTCATCGAGTAAAATAGCTCCATCACGAAACAACAGCCGATCGCAAATACAATTTAACAATGTACTTTTCCCAACACCATTTCGGCCTAACAAACCATATATTTTGTTACCTGTTAGCTCAAACGAAATATCCTCTAAAATTGGTTGCTGATTAAATGTTTTTGTAAGATTATTTACCGTTAACCTCGTCATCATAATTCCCCCGCTCAATCATGTCCAAGAGACTTTTTTTCGATATATGCAATTTCTTAGCCTCCCGTAACATCCCTTTGACGTAATCCTGATAAAAACTTTTTTGACGCTGAGCCATGACTTTTTCATAAGCTCCAACACAAACAAACATTCCCATTCCACGACGTTTTTCAATTAAACCCGCACCAACTAACAAATTCATCCCCTTTAACACTGTTGCTGGGTTGATACTTAATTCCTGTGAAAGCTGTGTTGTAGAAGGAACTTGTTCTCCCTCAACCAACTCCTGCACAAAAATCATTTCCTCTAATTGATGGGCAATTTGGCGATACAATGGCTCTTTCGTATTAAATTTAAACTCCATTACCACACCTTCCGTCTTAAGTGGTTAACTACTTATGTAACTAAGTATATAAGATTCCACCACTTTGTCAATTATTTTTTTCAAAATTAAAAGCGACAAGTATGTAGCGATCGCCCAACTAGCATTATTACTCACAACATCCTAATCACTTTACTTTTCTTAGTACTACCAATATAACCAGCAATATTAGTTAGTTCAGAATCGATGATTCTTTAATAAGAGAGTTGATTTTAAGACAAGAAATGACTATATTAGTATATGCGAACACTTGTTCGATAGGAGGAATAGCATGAATAAGGTTTACATTGCAATTGACTTAAAATCCTTTTACGCCAGTGTGGAATGCCGTGCCTTAGGCTACGATCCGTTAACCACTAATCTAGTAGTTGCTGATGAATCGCGCACGGATAAAACCATTTGCTTAGCGGTTTCTCCCGCTCTAAAAGCCTTTGGTGTTCCGGGACGCCCGCGTCTCTTCCAAGTTAAAGAAATTGTTCGTCAGTTTAACCACCAACGAGTGCAACGGGTGCTGGGTAAACGACTAATTTATTCCTCAATTTACCGTCCCGATATTTTACATAACCCAGCCATGGGACTAGATTTTGTGGTTGCCAAACCACGAATGGAATTATACGAAGATGTGAGTGCCCAAATTTTCGGGATCTATCTTAACTACATTGCACCGGAAGACATTCACGTTTATTCGATTGATGAAGCCTTTATTGACGCCACTGGATACCTAACAATGTACGATTGCACGGCCCAAGAGCTCGCCGACCGGATGATTAACGACGTCTTTAATGCTACCGGAATTACTGCCACTGTCGGAATCGGCCCGAACCTTTACTTAGCCAAGATAGCGATGGATATTATGGCTAAACGGATGACGCCGACACAGACGGGTTACAAGGTCGCCACTCTATCGGTCAAGGAATACCGGCAACGACTATGGAACCACCAACCCCTCACAGATTTCTGGCAAATCGGTCCCGGTTACGCGCATCGGCTTAATCAGTTAGGGCTGCATACTATGGGTGAAATCGCCGCCTGTTCGGTGGGAACACTCGACCAGAAATATAACGCGGACCTCCTCTATCGGACATTTGGCATTAAGGCAGAATTATTAATCGACCATGCTTGGGGCATGGAACCTTTAACCATTCAGGACATTAAACAGTACCGTCCCGAACATCAAAGCCTTTCGGTCGGTCAGGTATTGCCCCGCCCGTATACGTTTGCCGAAGGATTAACGATTATTAACGAAATGAGTGCGGAGCTTGCTCTACGTTTGACGAAACACCGCCAAGGAACCAAGCAAATCATCCTCAGTGTTCGTTACGATAAAAAAACACCGGTACCCCTAACGAAGCATCGGCTACACGCAACGGTTAACCTACCGCAGCAAACTAACTTAACATCTATCATTCAACGAGCTCTCCGAAACGCCTTCTGCGACCAAGTTAACTCGCACTGTTTAATCCGGAAAATTAGCCTCACAGCCATTGATATCCACGATCACTTTACCCAGGAGTTTGAGTGCCTACAAACCAATCTGTTTGAACAGAAAGCGCCACATAACCACCACAAAGAGGAGCAATTACAGCAAACCACCCTCGATATTCATAGTCGTTTTGGAAAAAACGCCCTACTCACAGCTGAGGACTTAGCACCCTACGCCCGCACACAAGAACGTAACCAACAGATTGGAGGACACCACGCATGATATACAATCAAGCTACACTAATTAGCGCTGACTACCAATCCCACCTCCGCTATCCGCGAATGCCTCAAAAAGAACGCGCGGCGATTTTCTTGCCGTACGCCGCTTTAAATGGATTTGAAGAAAAAATTCAATATGTTTTAAAACAACACGGTAATTAAAAATAAACAAAAATTACGAAAGGTCACCTAATATGTAGTCGCATAGTACTAAAAATTAAAATTTTTCCAAAAACACAAAAAATTCACACCGTAACTATACATATCATGATACGCTAAATGGCGTTGTCGAGTAGCAACGTGCTAAAGGTACTATTCGATAACGCCATCTAAAGTGTTAATGAAGAAAGTCACGTACAAAGGAAATGCATTACGTGGCCTTATGATTAGAATATCACTCTTAGATTCATTATTCTAATCAAGTTTTATAATAGTTTCACAAAGTAACAGTTATTAAAAGGCACTAGATTTAATTTAATGCTCTTTTTTTTGTAGAATAATGTATTATTTTTCCAATCAGTTGTCAATTTTTAACTAATTTTTCCGTTTTTCAGCTAATCTTAGCAACTTATCTAAATCAGCGGCTGCTCTATTGCGAATACCCCCTCCATGTCGCTAACCCGTGAATTGAAATAACGCAAATGTGCTTTATTATTCTCCTTTTTCCGGGCTTCTAGCATGCCATATAAATGGCTGCTTGCGAGCACACTCATATGAGCAACAATCGAGTTATATGTATGGCGGCGTGATACCACAGTAGTTATGACTTGCACCCTTATTTATCAAATAACACGTAATTATAATGCGAACTGCTTTCAATATACGATGCAATTTCGAAACAATACGCATTCACTATCCAACCGAGAAGGCGTGTTTAACCCCATTCACTCCCTAACCATGTCAATTTCGAAGATAAAAAGTTATACCGGAACCGGCCTTTTAACTACTCACCATGTTCTGAAATTAACTCGATGTCCATAAACTGTTCACCCGAATTTTTCCTTTATCGGTCAGAATAAATCAAATCAAATCAACTCTTCACCTATTTAATTTGCATCCGGTTTTTATCCATCCATTGACTAGTTAAATTAACAAAAGTCAGCTGCTTTTGTCCACGACCACCATGCAAATTAATCAACCAATCGCCTCTGGTAAAATCCATCTCATTTGCAAATAAAATAAAAATTACCTACCGTACCAACGGCCCCGTCCCTAAAAAAGAATGTAATAAAAGTGGAAAATAGTCGTTATACGGTTAATATAAAGGCATAAGAAATAACCATAACAACACACTCTAAACGCTCGAACCACCAAGCTAATTATTTTACGTACATCGACCTGGCTACATTACAACGTAACCCGTGCCATGTGCCAAGACAGGATGTGAAACTAACCAAGTTTGCAATAGAATCATGCGGACAGTTTTATGAAGAAGGACATGGTGAACGCCTCGATTATTTTGATTACTTCCACCACATGTATGACGTTAACCAAGATATGATGGATTATTTGCAAAAACCGTATTAGAAAGTCTATACACGAGAGACATGCCTAAAAAAAGTTATTAGATTTTTAACAAAAATGGTAACCAGTAAGATTCCCAGGAATTACTTTTCAACTTTATAGTAATAAAAAAATTGGTGAAAATAACGTAATCTTAGCCATCGGGTACAAACCCCGCGTCATTTGAACTACCGCAACAACGTCACTCAATTGCGATGATAACGTCATCTGTTTAAACGCCCCGTCACTTTTCCCACAACCATAAAAATCAAATCGGATACTACAATAACCCGCACGCCCCAAATCCTTGGCACAGTCAGCCATTAAAGAACCAGCTGTTCGCCCACAATCTGCTCCAAATCCATGTAGCAAAATTATAATATCAGTTATTAATTTTTTATTAGGAACATCAATATAACCCCGCAGGATACTATTATTCCTTTTACATTCAAATTCTTTCAAACTTATTTTTTCATCTCACTACTCATAATTTTTTATGCTGATATTTAAATCATAACGTTCAATGGATTGATTAGTAATATAAGTAATATAGAAAATTTTTATACCCCACACCATAAACATTAAAAAAGCAACATACACTACACTTATTCTTTCGAAAATCTGCACGAAACTAATCGTTCGCTTTTATAATATTGCATTTACTTGAACACCAAACGGTTTTACCGATTACCCCACGGATACTAACTGTTTTTTAATTCTATCTTTTTGCCGGCAATTTTATTTATAAAATCAACATCATGATCAATAAGTAACATCGTAGGAGAAAATTCCAATATCATATCTTGCAACTGTTGTTTGTTATAAACATCTAGATAATTTAACGGCTCATCCCAGATATATAACTCGGCGTTCTCTGTTAACGATTTTGCTAACGCAACCCGTTTTTGTTGTCCGCTACTCATATGTTCAATTCTTTTATTAAACATCCTTCTTTTGAAACCCAATTTATGCAAGTTATTCAAAAAAGCGTTAAAGTTAATCCTATTCGTCTGGGCAAAATCTTTCAATGAACCCCGATAATTAAATTCTTGGCGCACGACGCTTATTTTTAGGTCCTTAGCCTTATGCAAAGATCCGACTATTTCACCTTTAAAGTCCCCTAAAATAGCATTAATTAAGCTTGTCTTTCCTACCCCGTTTTCCCCAACTAATGCAATGCAATCATTCCTTTTTAGTTCGAAGCTTATCGGCACAAATAACTTACCGTTACCGTAGCTCAACGAAAAATCCTGTAGTCGTAGTAATTTTTCTTTTCTTGTAGGACTAAAATTTAAACTCAACTTATCCATAAATTCAACATCATTCAATAAACCTTTTTTATCTTGTATTTTATGATCAACTGCCTTCTTCATGTTGTTCATCTTCTTCATCAGCCTTGCTGATCTAGCGCCTTCAAATCCCTTGTCCTTTTTTGCATTATCCTTCCGCTTACTTTTCTCTTTCTCCCTTTTATTCCCCCATTGTTTCTTTTGATTTAACGAATTTGTTAGTATACTAATTTCCTTCTTTATCTGAATATTATCCTTTACGTTTTTTTCATCACGGCGTTTCTTCTCCGCCTTAAAGGTTTTATAGTTCCCCCGATACAAATAAATGTTTTTGCTCTCAATACTTAATATATGGTCACAGACTGTATTTAAAATTTATGAATCATGACTAACCAGAATAAAGCCACTTTTTTTCAACAGGTATTGCGCAACTTCCCGTCTCCCTTCTACATCCAGATGATTCGTAGGCTCATCCAATAACGGGAAGGAGTCACTTTCTATAAAACAAAGCGCTAACAATAGCTTGGCTTTTTCTCCACCTGATAATTTTTTAAACGGTTTCCATAACAAATCTAAATCTACGCCCATTAAATTTAACTCACGTTCTAACTGCCACTCTTCAAACTGGCTAACCTGTTGTAATGCATAGAGAGTATAATTATCAACATCACGTACTTTATGGGGATAGTACGTGAATGCTTGTTTGTGATCAATTTTCCCCTTATAATCCAAATTTCCCCTCAAAAGATTTAAGAAGGTTGTTTTCCCCCTTCCATTTCTTCCAATTAACCCTAAGCGCCACGAACTATCTAAATTTAAATTAACGTTATCAAATAATGGTTCATCTTGATCGTCGTATTTAAAACTTAGTCTTTTAATTCCTATTGACCCCATTAATTTTTATTCCCCTTCCTTTTTACTCGATTATATAACAATTAGATTTATAATTATGTTTTAATATGGCAACAACCTTATTTGCCTCAATTTGTTAGTCTAAATAAAGTTTTAGATTTTATTCTTGTAATCCATAATCAAGCTACACTGATTAACGCTGACTACCAATCCCATCTCCGCTATCCGCGAATGCCTCAAAAAGAACGCGCGGCAATTTCTTTGCCGTACGCCGCTTTAAATGGATTTGAAGAAAAAATTCAATGTGTTTTAAAACAACGCGAAAAAAATAGGCAAAACATATGAAAGTTTGCCCAAACAAATTTAGCCTAGCTTTTTTCGTAACTATTTCTTAAACATTCCCCGTTGGTTTTGCACGTTTTTATCACATTTGACATGTATACTCATTGATAGTAAAAAATTGACGACACCCAGTAGACTGAGAAATAAAAAGATAACTACTGGTAATGTCGCCGTTTAGTAAAAATATGTTGTGAGCCCATAGGGAAAAAACTTGGAGACAGAATTTCTCTGGCTCACTCGTGTAGGATAGCATATGTCCTGTTAACCGTCTACTTAAGTTTTATAGCGGTTTTAAACGGTTAATGTACTTATTATGGACTGTCTAACTCGATTATTTTGTTGTTCGCAAAATAATATAGGATCACTAGGGTTTTACTCTAGTGATCTTATTTTTACGAAAAAACGGTAATATTGTGTCTAATGCTGCAGCATATCTAAAATGATATGGGACAAACATCAGATTCCTGCATTTAAAGTATTGCGTATAAAATACACTCTATTATTTTATAAGTACATCCTGAAATGCTTATAAAAATAATATCTAGCTTTCACCTATTCTATGTTATGCCTGGGGTTGGTTCTCCAAAAACATGCTAAATAATCTCCCATAATGGATATATAGTTATATCAGTGTTAAATATATTTGACACCAGCACAACGCTAATATATAACTATATGTGTAAAATAAATTTTACATCGGAGGTGGCACCGTGCAAAATCGAATCTTGCAGTTACGCAAGCGATACGGCTATTCACAAGGAAAATTAGCAGAATTGGCTGGCGTAACCCGCCAAACAATTAATGCGATTGAGAATGCAAAATATTCCCCTTCATTAGAGTTGGCATTCACTTTGGCTAATCTTCTTAACGTAACCGTTGATGAACTGTTTACAATGAAAGGTGTTGATAAAAATGACATGGATTAAAAAACAATTATTACTCAGAGCAATTACAATGACGGGCCTTTTAATTTGTTTTTGCGGCACGGTAATCTTCGTTAATACTCACATTCCATTCGCAATTTGCTCCCTTTCAATGGTAGCCTTTGCGTTTACTCGAATATTCATGCTCCACAAAAAAGCGCCAAATTCGCACCAAAGATTCTGGGCTTTACACGCCCGCCCAACTTATCCAATTGGTGATGAACGCGAACAAAATTTAATACTAAGCGCCGGTTATATTGCTGGACAAGCAACCATGGGAGTAGCGATCATCATTATTTTCATATTATCATTTGCCAATGCTACTACAGCTTTAACGGTTTCTCTCCCTATTGTTGTGACGATTATCATAGCAATTATAATTGCTCATGAATGGTTGGTTCTAGGTTTTTATTGGTATCTTACTAGTAAATAATAATCATTCTGACAGCACTTTAAGTCCAACGTTTTTGCAAAGTAAAAAGACGAGAGCTTCGACTCCCGCCTTTTTTACAACTATTACAGATGAATCAACACTACCTATTTAATTATCACGCAACGTCAAAAAACGGTTATCCCACATCTGGTAATAATAAGCTAACATCTTTTCCGCTGACAAAAATTCATTATCATAAGTTGATGTGGTCCCCTTATACATTGTCAATGAATATCCCAAATCATGCGCTACCCGAATCGTGGTATCTACACAGTATTCAACGCATAACCCGGTAATTTCTAATTCAGTCACGTTTAGCCCTGCTAACGTTTTCGTTAACTCCGTCTGATAAAAAGAATCAGCATGGTACTTTTGCACAGTAATATCTTTATCAGCGCAATAATCAATTAATGGTGTTATCTGCCACTTTTTTGTCCCGGTAACTAACTCTTCATCATTGTGTTGAATAAAAACTATCGGACCCCGTTGCTTCCGAAATTCATGAATTCGGTTGTTAACAGCCATAGTTACCTTTTTTTGATTATAAAGCTCCTGAGTACAAACACCATTTTGCATGTCAATTACTAACAACGCTCGCCCCATGTTAACCCTACTCCTTCTGTTAATCTGATAAATACATTTTTAATTTTTACATGTGGATAGTCTACCACGTAACAAATAAACATAGAACCTTCTCGACAATATTTAATATATACAAAAACGGCGTTAACAGAAAGAACTCACTATCCGTTAACGTCGCCTTTTTAAAAGGACATAGGGCATAATTGCAAACATGCTAATAAACGGTAAAAAGGAGATTGTTTTGCTATGGTGCCTTATGTACTCCTATCGTTGTGAAGTATATCACTTTATTTTTATAATGGAAAGAACAAAATAAATAATACAGTAATCTAACACCGCCATAATATCAACGCTCTCTTGGTTCTCAGAATGACTGAAAATTTCTCCCAGTAAAAAAATAATGACACACGATTATTAACGACTATAAATGTCAGAATTTGTGAAATCCTTGATATTACTGTTTCTGGTTAATATCATATGGCCTTACTGCTTAATACAGCGCAATTTCAATTTAATCACTGCCGAATCGCTACGTTGATTTGCTGAGCAAGTGCTGTTGGATCAGTCACTCCTAGAATTAGTTGCTCGTATTCAGCGTCATGGAGCTGAATAACAAGTGGCGTTTGCGTTCGCTTTACATTAAGAAAGAGCTTATGGTGATCTTGATAATACGTTCCGGCGTAATAAACCCCCGGAATACTCGTCCCTGGTGACCGAAACGCTTTTAAAGGACGGGAAAAAATATCAGTAGAGACAGTTGCCTTTGTAACACATTTTAATGGGACAGTTATCTTCCCCTTAAGCGTTAAAATATGCCCCATCCCTTGTGGGACAACCGTTAAGGAATCATCCGTCAATTTAACCAAATTTTTCATAATAACTCCCCCATGGCAGCTTTAGTTTGTTTATCAACATAATACTTATAAACAAACTAATTGTCTACCATAATCTTTACATTTAAATAGATATTAATTGTGTTTTCATATAATTCTGTGACACTTAATAATCAAAATGTTATAATCTACAACGTTAATCGAAACTAATCCCTAGCAAAGGAAGATTAAAATGAAAATCAATCTGCACGATTATGTAAAAAAGCATTATGAGAGCGGTGATTACGATAATGCTTATTCATCCTACGATTCTAATCAACGTCGGCATGAAGATACTTACAAATACGACAACGTTACAAGAGACGAAACAAACGACTTCGATTTAGGGTATAAGAAAGGACTATCAGATAGTTTTAACAGGTTTAAATTTGTTCCACTAAAACTTTTGAGGTGGATTAATCAACTTTTCAATGGCAAACTGCACGAAATTATTGATTATATAGAAGGATATCGGAAGGCATACCAACATAACCATTAATATTAATTGAAAGGAGTTCCCCAGCATGATCACATACCAGGCCTATGGTAACTCAAAAAAGCCCGTCTTATGCTTACTCCCAGGTGCTGGATTGGGAGCATGGGCTTATCAGCAAATAATTCCATTAATTTCAAAAAATTTCTATATAATTATTCCCGACGTTCTCCCCAACTTTACAACAATGACGGATGCAAGCCAACAACTACATGAATTAATTACCGCTAAATTCCAAGGTCACATTCAAACATTAGCGGGATTAAGCATTGGCGCTCAAATTGCATTAAACCTAATTTCATCTTATCCCACCATATGCACTAACCTATTGTTGGAAAGTTGTGCTGCTTTTCCTCAACCAATTCATAAAGTAATTAAACCACTTACTAGTTTGAGCTACTCCTTGACACGATTCACGCAATTCAACCGGTTACAAGCAGCTGCCCTTCATTTACCATCAAATGAATATTCATCCTATGACCAAGAAGTTAAAAGCATTTCCAAACAAACACTGATTAATACGTTAACGGCAAATACAACGTTTGACGCTAGAAAACTCATCCCCATTGACTTTAACGGAAAAACATTTATTGTATATGGAACAAGTGAGAAAAAAATAATTATTAAATCAAGCCATTACCTTTTGAAGAATTTCCGTAACGCTAAAATCATCCCTCTAACTAACTATTACCACGGGGAACTCACGCTAACCCATCCGGTCGAATTCACTCAAATGATAAATAAACTCAATAATTATGATTAATATTGGTGATATTGTATCATCCCTGTTTTTTATATTAACGTCACCGTATTAAGAAGATGACAATACAGCCTATAGTGGAAAGAATTAGCAAGATTTCGCAATACTCCTATTAAACTTTAGCAATAGTATCGTATAAAAAATTCTTATCAAACTCTATTACTGAGGGAATACATGCTTATTTTAAGCAGTATGCTTTACATTCAAGCAATATAATTGATCATCTCGTTTCCTTTCTAATGGACGAAATAATAACCGATCCGATTATACCCAGTGCAATAACCTGCATACATCCCCAATTCAAATAAGGAATTGTTTTTCCAAAAATAAAATCTGCGATGGGTGTTAAAAGGGAACACGCAACAAACAGAACTGAAAAAACACGGCCCAAAAATTCTTTTTTAGCACTCAACTGAATCAACGTAAATGCTTTAGCGTTAAACTGCGTTTCAATGTAACCGTTAATAAACGCCAACGCTATTAACGCCGGGTAATTTTTCAAAAAACCGACTATAAAGAATGCAATGCCTAAAATAATGATGTCCGTTTTAAATTTTATTTCTTTTTTACCATTCTTTTTACTAGCAGATAAAATTATTCCGCCAATAACTCCCCCTACGGCAGTTAAGCTTAAGATAAAACTATACTGACTACTTCCCCTGTTCAAAACAGTTTTAACAATGTACGGCAGCAATAACATAAAACCTTCCATAAAGAAGTTAATCAGCATTACCAGCACAATTAAACTGAATAGCGTTATTTCTTGTTTAACGTACCGTAAACCTTTTAAGAGATCAGCGATAATTGTTGCTTCTTTATCAGGATGAATGGTTACCCTGTACCTAACAAATAACGTTAACCCACTAGATACCAAAAAGGTTATCCCGTTTATAAAAAGAAATTCTTTAAAGTTATTACTATGATTTGCAAGGACCGCACCGAATAATGGACCACCAATTTTTATTAAGCTTGACAATGTATTTTGAATAGAATTAAAAGCTTCAATTTTATCGTGAAAAAGAACTTCCGGAACGATCGCTTTTGCAGCGGGTGAATTAAAGGACAAAGAAACGTTCAAAACCGAGCTAACCAGAATTAACAAAGCGGTATGTTCGATTGGATTACTAAACAACAACCCGCTTAGTATGCATACAACTGCACTAAGAAGATCAGCTATCATCATAATGGCCTTTCGGTTCTTTGAATCAGCAATCGGCCCCGCAATAATATTAGAAACGATTAAAACAAGCGAACTTACCCCATTAACCAGCCCCAGCAGTCCTGTATTTCCGGTTAACTGGACCAAAAACCAATTCAATCCGTAAGAATAGATAATATCGCCAAGCAAAGAAATTCCATAACCCGTCAGGAGAAATAACGGTGCAGTTACTTGTTTTGGTGTTTTTTGTTCCATAATTAACTATTCCTCAAAATATTTTGTAACAAACCGACTAAGATATTATCCTTACACGGCATAACAACCACATTACGCGGCCTATTGCTAGCACTTTTAAGATCACGAGTAACAGTGTCCGTATCCCTCGTCTCACCCCAAAAATTAACGGCAAAGTTCAAATTATCCCAATAATCCCTGATTTTCCCAAAAATAGCCGCTATTTTAATTTCCAATTTTTTGATACTTATCAATTTGCTTTTCTGTCCAATAAATTTCCGTCTTTTTAATGTGTTTTCCTGCTTGATGATCCTTTTTTTCGTGCTGTCGCATTGTTAAATTATATTTGGCAGCCAATTCTTGCCGTTTACCAAATGGTTCGTTTTCACTTGCTTCGTCAGTTAGATAATCATAATCATAACTTGAAATTGATTTACCGTTAATTCCAATTAAAACAACATTATCTTGAATATTTTGCGCGTCCCCACATACATCTGTTTCGTTCAAGGTGATTTTTGAAGTTGGAATGACTGCAAACTTTGCTGTTTTAATCCCCGATACATCGGAACTCAATTCTGACAACTGCTCATTTTCATATGATTTTCGATTCTTAGTGTATTCTTTTTTCATCATTACTAATGTTGACCGCTGTTGGGTTATAGTTATTATTCCAATACTTCCAATTAATCCGCAACTAATAATTACAATTACCCATAAAGCAGCCCTATTCTTTTCCCGTGACCACTTCGCGCGATTAATTAAGATCAATAAAACGATTCCTAACGCAGTACTAATAATCAAACAACTTAATGAAACAAACCGCCAAGTAAAAGCATAATGATACTGAATTCCACCCTCGTCATCATAAACAAATGGGCGGTGAAAAAGGCCATTAAAAGTAAACAAATAAATAATATTAACGATTATGGAAGCAATCATCAATATTTTGCTTCTCTTTATTAGCGTAATCCCCATTAAAATTTCCGGAATAATATAAATTACATATGCTCCTCCTAACGTAAAAACCAATATCCAAGGACCAGCACCAGTTAAGACATACCGCGCACACCAAAACGAACCAACTAACCCGGTCAAAATAAACCCAATTACAAGACTAACGAATAGCTTTTTAGATAATGGTGAACCGTTCTTAAAAACACTACGTTGGTTCTTTAATTTTCGTTTTTCTTCAGTCATCGTTATTAACCTCCATTAATATTGGAATTTTGAATATCAACAGACGATTAAGAGTTATTTACCGAATGTTGTCACCGTGCTGTCTATTATGCCTGCTAATTGAATCGCTAACCTTGTTTTTCATCCGTTTCACCGCTATCTTTAACCTACATCTCTCCGGAATAAAGGCCCATACCACAGCAAACACAAAGTAAACAATGCAAAGATCTTCCATCCAGTCCATCAACTGGTCCAACGCCGTTTCCTGGTTATCATAGTATGTAACACTATCTACATGATAGTAAGAAGAACGGTGACCATGCCACGTTCGCGGAATCAAATAATTAAGAGTATCCTTTACTCTTGATCCAAACGATTGCGGCTCATCACCCGTTTCGTCATCATCTAAATGCGTGTGCGTCCCGTCCTCATCATCGTCATGAAAGGCATGCCCGCCCGTTCCTTCATCATCATGAAACGTATGCGTTGTATGTCCGCCACCAAAACGACCTCCGCCGACATGGCCACCTCCGTGAAAGCCTCGCGCCAATGCAACGGTTGGTGTAAAAAACATTAACATGCACACAAAAACAATAAGCCACCTATTTCTCTTCAAACCCCTATCTCCTTCACCCTGATATTTATTATCTAAGTAAAGAGAACAGCCAACTCACTCTAAACCTAATTCTACCTGTAACCTATTGATTGCTGAACGCAACTCCTTACGACTTTTATGAGTTAGGTAATACAAACTTACTGTAAGGGCGTTGGCACCCTTGGTAATATCGCTCATACTACAATCATGGATTTCCTTGGTTTTTACTGTAAGAACAGCACATTTATAGTTTATAAAATTAGTACTTAACCCGGAAACATTGATGGCTAAGACGTCATCAAAACTTATTTCAATTGTGTTTTTCGTAGAATCACCTACTCCTCCTATATTCAAGTTAAGAGAATTATGAGGAATAAGTACCCTTCGATTAAAATCAATTTCTAACGGCGAATTTAATGATAAAAATATAAGCATACTAATCGCTACAAACACCATAATTAAGACGTATGTTTTTATATTTTTTGAAAAAGACTCATCCCCACTCCCAGGACTAGGGGACGTTACTTCGATCACCACATTACCGTTAACCACGCAATATCGCGATCCCGGATTCGTTGATCACTTGGTTTACCTTCACCGTTCGCCGTTAAATTGGGTTTACCAATGTGTTCGGTTAAGACGTGGTGCTACTGGTTCAAAGCCGTAATGGGTTGTTCGTAGAGTTGGCGGTTCTCCCGCCCACCGCGAATCGAAGCTGCAAAGTAAATTTCCATGATTTCATTCTAAAATAGATGCATTTGGCGGCTTTGCGGCGTTGCCGGTCGTTCTGCTAACCGCCGGCGCCGGGCATTCGCCATCCGCCGCTCAAAGACCTCCAGACTATCTTCCTGCCATAGCGGCATGGCTCGATCGACCTTAATAAATTCTTGATTACCAAGAGCTTCAGGAATCTTGGTGACATCGTCAATCTGCGGGCACTGACTATGATCCAACATGGCAACTGGTCGGTGCTGCTTAAATGCGTGTTGTAAGGCCATCTCAGTCTTCCCGTTCTGATCGGTTTCCACCACGACTAACCCATCGCTCATCCCACTTTCCCACTCATCACGGGCCGCAAGAAACTGCCGGCGCGCAGCCGTGCCGTAACGGAAGGACGACACCAATGCCCCTCCCCGAGCAGTAATTTCATCCGCCAGCGGCTCATTTTCTGGTGGGTAAACCGGTTGTTCTAGACTCTCCCCTAAGATTGCAACGGTTTTCCCGTCAGGTACATCCAAAGCGCCACGGTGAGCAGCGGTATTCGTTCCGATTGAAAGCCCACTTACCACCGTGTATCCATCCGTTGCAAACTTCTGCGCCATCCGCCGGCTCATCTTTACACCCAGATCCGTTGGGCGCCGTGTCCCAATAAACCCTACACTGGGCGTGTTAAGAACTGCTATGTCGCCCTTTACGTACAAAAGAAGTGGAAAGTTCACCAATCGCCGCATATTTTGCGGGTATGCATCTTCCTGGTAATTAATCACCTGCGCGCCATTCTCAACCGTCTTGGTAAGCAGGTCAGCAGCATCCTGCTGAATATCTAACCATTGCTGCGGGTCAAGTTTTCCCGCCAGGTACTGCTTGCGGACTGCTGCAACCCGGCATCCCGGAATCCAACCTGCCTGAGCAAGCCGGGCTGCTGGAATCCGGGCCAAAATTTGTCGGGCAGTCTTTGGCCCCACACCCTTAATCATTTCCAACGCCATAATTAACCGTGAATAATCTAATGGTTCCACCATGCTGCACTTCCTTACTTAGTTTTCGTTCTTAGTATAGCGCGCTCCCGTAGAAAAACCGGCAGTAAACCCCTCTTGCTACTTCAACCCAAGAAATAAGCCATAAAGAAGTGGCCCTAACAGTGCCGGCAACATGTTCGCCACCTTAAGCTGCCGGATCTTTAGCACATCAATGGCCAACGCCACAAGTAGTACCGAACCGACCGCCCCAATTTCCGTGATTACCGCCGTGGTTAGAAACGGGTGCAACGCTGCCGCTGCCCAGTAAATTATCGCCTCATAAGCAAACACAAACGGTCCCGCAAAAAGCACGCCCGGACCAAACGCTGCCCCGTAAATTAACGACGACAGCACGTCCAAAACAATTTTCATTAGCAAGATACTGGGGTTGTGACTCAACGCTTCATTTAGTGGCCCAATAATCGCCATCGAACCGATACATTCAATCATCAAAGCAGCGACAAACCCGGTTACAAAATCCTCGTTCATCGCATGTAACCGGCGCTCCAATACATGACCAACTCCCGTAAACCTACCGTCAATATCTAACCAGTAACCCACTAATGTTCCCAAAACTAAACTTACCAGCATCAACAACGGCTGTTTGGTCGTAATGGCTCCCTGAACCCCAATAATGCCCACACACAATGTTGCCGCATCCAGCATCGCGCCTGTTTGGGTGGTAGTTAACACGTGTTTTAATGGTTGGCTTAGTAAGCCAGCAATAATGATTCCTACTAAATCCATCATAACGTACAGCATAATTCTTAACTCCGTTCATTTAATCTCCCCTAAATTATACGGATTCTTAAGCAGAACGGCAACGGCGCTTGCGAAAAAGAATTCTTGCCGTGTACAATATACAAGAACAACTTATGAGGGAGGAATTCCTATGCATCTGCGGCACGCAATACCTAGCGACCAATCAGCAATTATGGCAATTCTTACCGGGGCAATTATCGCCTTAAAGCGAACTGGTAGTCCCCAATGGCAAAACGGTTACCCGAATGATACGACCATTACTACCGACATTAAACAGCACGTTGCGTACGTCCTTGAAAAGGACCAAACGGTAATTGGATACGCTGCCTTAGTCGGTGGCCCTGATCCAAATTACCTTCATATTAATGGACAGTGGCTCACCTCAAATACTAACTACTGTACCATTCACCGGGTTGCCCTTGCCCAAAGTATCCGGAGACAGGGAATGGCAACTCCCTTTTTAACCCTTTTGCTAGCCCAAGCTAAGCAAGATGGGTACCAAAGTGTCCGGATCGATACGCACCGGCTTAACCTCCCAATGCAAAAAACGGCAATTAACGCGGGATTTATCCAGTGCGGAATGATCAAGATTATTAACGACCCCACTGACCCCAACCGCATTGCGTATGAACAACTCCTCACTCCTACAAATAATCATCACTAAAGGAAGGTTTTTCTATGAAAATTAGTCGTATTGACCATATTGTCCTTACGGTAAGCGATGTTGCCCAGGCCACCCGGTTTTACCACGAAGTCTTTGACATGCCGGTCATCCAGCAACAAAGTACCACAGGGGTAACTACACTACGCTGTGGACACCAACTCATTCGCTTGCAACGAGCCGACCGGAATGCCCGCAAAGCTGCCCACCCAACCGTTGGTAGTGCTGATCTGTGCATCGTTACCCGCGATGACCTGAAAGATGTTCTTCGCCACCTCAAAAGCTACTACGTTAAAATTGATAGTGAACCGGTTACCAAACAAGGATCTGAGGGACAAATGCATTCTATCTATCTTCGGGATCCGGATGACAACCTAATTGAAATCTCATCATATAAGTAACCTCACCGCTTCAGGGATTGAATTCGCTGAAGCGTTTTTTAGTTACCAAACCATTTCTACCGCAAAAGCATTCAATCTTGTAGCGGAACATTTTATTTTTGTTGACAAGCAACAAAAATAATTGTATGCTTTCTTCAACATAAATAATTAATTGGAGGAGTTCAATATGACTAAGTTACTTGTTGTTAAGGCTCACCCACACGTTGAACCAAGCCTTTCACTTAGCATCGGAAATGCCTTTGTTACGGCCTACCAAGAAAGTCATCCAGATGATAAAATTGTCGTTCGTGACCTATATGACAGCACCGTTCCCGCGCTTAACGACACCACAATGAGCGCTTGGAAACACGAGAAGGCTGGTCAGGAGTTAACCGCAAAAGAAACCGCCCTTCTTACCCGCCATAACAAGTGGTTCAACGAATTTATGGCCGCTGATAAGTACGTTTTTATCAACCCAATGTACAATCTCTTTTTACCTGCCGAATTAAAGCAATACATTGATGTAATGGCCGTCCCCCATAAAACATTTAAGTACACAGCCCACGGCCCTGTTGGCTTGATTGGGGACCGCAAAGTAATTCATATTCAAGCGGCCGGTAGTGTATATCACGGTCCAGAAGCAAATTCCATGATGACTAAACTGGACTTTGGAGATGCGTACCTGCGGGGAATTTTCATGCTTTTTGGCGTAAAGGATTTCCAGAGCATCTTTGTCGAGGGGGCTGACCAAGATCCAACCAAGCGGGAAGCAATCATCACGGCAGCAAAGGAACAGGCAATTCAGCTCGCCCGGAAATTTTAACCATGACAACTCAAATTGAACGATTATCGCTACTAATTGCACAACTCCGGCATACTCCGCATGGCGCGCAATCTGCCGCTAAAAAATGGATGCAAGCCCACGTGACGGACGACTCCCTTAAAGAACTTATTCCCCAAATTTCGGTCGTGGCCTACCATTTATTGGATGCCCTGCTCCACCACGGGGAAATGCCCGGGAGTACCATTGCAACTGAGTTAGGAGTGACCCGCGGAGCCGTCACCCGCGCAGCCCGCACACTCAAACAACTTGCGCTAATTACGAGTACCAAACATCCTGATAACCAAAAGAATATTTACTACCAGTTAACAGCATCCGGAAAGCAGCTTGCTATGCTACATAATACGATGCGTGAAGAGCTTTACCAACAGTTAGCAAACCACATTCAGGCAACGTATTCCCCGGATCAAATTGAACTAATTATCCGTTTTTTGACTGATATTAAGGATAGTTCCCTTTAATCCTAAGACGTGTTCTCAAAAAACGAGCGCGGTGGAGCCAGCTAGCCGCACGAAGCACAAAACGTTAATTCGAAGGGGTTACGGTTTTCCAATCAGTCCGGTTATTTTGTATTCAAAAACAACACGGAGGATGTGACATAAGTCACATCCTCCCATTATTATCTTTGGTTGTCTTTCACTTACTTGCTTATTAGTGTGCCTGCAACCGCAATAATATTCCTAAAACCATCCGCGCGTTTTCCTGGAGCCGAGCAAGTGGCAGCGTTCCGCCCGCCAGTGCACCCGCGATACTATCGTAGTCATCCGGTGTCCCAGGCATAATGACATTCGTTCCGGCGGCCACACACGCCGCAGCGTTAGTAGTCGGGTATTGATGGGTTTGCCCATCACTCAGCGTGCTAAACCAATCGGTCATCACCATGCCATCAAAGTTCCATTCATCCCGTAAAACGGTGGTTACTAGCTTAGATGATGCGGCCACGTGCTGGCCGTTAACAAGATTATAGGCCGTCATTACCGCTACGGGTTTCCCCGCTTTAATGGCAACCTCAAAGCCACGTAAATAAATTTCCCGGAGAGTCCGCTCACTCATATTGCTACTCGAATACATCCGGTTAGTTTCCTGGTTATTTGCCACGAAGTGCTTGAGGGTTACCCCACATCCTGGATGATCCTGCACTCCCGCAGTAATCCCGGCCGCAACTAATCCACTTAATAACGGATCCTCCGAGTAATACTCGAAATTACGACCATCAAGCGGTGACCGTTGAATATTAAGGGCGGGCGCGAGCCATAAGTGCACCCCAAGGCGGGTCATTTCATCCCCAACAATATCGCCGTACTTCCGCGCAATTGCCGGGTTCCACGTTTGCGCTACCGCCGTTCCAACCGGTAAAGCCGTTGTCCACTGGTAATACCGCTTTCCCCGGATAACCGGGTGACGCCGATAATCACCGCCAAACGATGGGGTCAGCGCCTGGGCGTTTCCGTTACTATCAAGCGTATACACCGTGCTGAGCCGTAATCCGGCCGGACCGTCCGCCATCACAAGCGACGGCACCCCACTGCCGCGAAGCTGACGGGTTGTTTGCCCAGCAGCCCCCGCAACCATTGTCGCTGCGTTTCCTACAAAATCCGTCCCGGTTACTGAATCACCATAATTACCCACTGCTAATTGACATAGTTGGTCTGGTGACAATCCCGCAATAAAATCATCAAGGGAGTGGTTCCCCACCACTACGTCCTCCCAAAACGACTGGGGCGCTGCAGGAAGCTCTTGGAGGGGATTAACCGGTGTAACCGCCTTAGTCCTAAAATCTTCAGCCCGCAGGTAGTACTTGGGAAGCCAAAGGTCCGTGTGGCGCATATCATACTCGAATGTCTGGTCGGTAACGGCTCTTTGGTGCGTACTAATAGGATGTAACTGCTCGAGAACCACCATCCGATCTAAGTAAATTCGGGCAACCGGGTTGGCTGCCGCCGAACTACCCACGGCTAAAACGTACGGGCCGTTCACCAGCACCTTAGCTGCGCGGGCACTATCGTACATTGCAAACCGTTCAATTGGAAGAAACAGTGTCACAACGGTCACTTCTCCTGGCGCTAGCTCCGGGGTCTTCATGAACCCAACCAGGTCTTCGGCGGCCATCTTATACTCCGTTTCCGGCTTAGTGACGTATGCCTGAATAACCTCTTTTCCGGGATAAATACCAATATTTTTGACAGTTGCCTCAACGGTGATTCCAGCAGGAGCAACATCCGTCACCCGAGCGTTAATTTCAAAGTCAGTGTAACTTTTCCCATAGCCAAACTGGTAGGCCGCTTCTTCCGGATGAGCCGCAAAGTACCGGTACCCAACGTTGATTCCTTCGGTATAATCCGTATTATCCGGTGCACCAAAATGCTTAACCGGATAGTTTTCTAACGGTGCCCACGTCATTGTAAGTTTCCCAGACGGATAACTCTTTCCCAAAAGAACGTCCACCAACGCTGTTCCCGTCGCCATTCCTAGCTGACTAGCAAGCAGAATTGTATGCACGTAGCCTTGAATCGGGGTTAAATCAACGAGCCCCCCAACGTTTAATACCAACACAAACCGGCGGCTCTGCCCACTCAGTGTAATAATGTCCCGTACTTCTTCCGCGGTCAGTTGGATATCCCCCGCAATGTTTTGGCGGTCGTTTGCCTCCCCCGAGTTCCGGGTTAAAACATATACGGTTAAGTCCGCTTCTTCCGGACAATCCAGTGGAATATCATAATCTTGCGGGGTAGGCATTAACCGCAACATCACTCCTAAATCGTGCGGAGCTTTCTTTAACGCTGCTTGTTTTTCCGTTCGGAAGGCTGCCTGGCGTTTCCGGTAAACACGGTCGTACCGATCCAACCATTTTTTCGTCAGAACCGCTAATCCCGCCTGCTCGCATGCCTCCTCAACATTCAGAAAATGCCGGACGTTTACGTCGCCCGAACCAACCCCGCCCTTAACGGGATGACGAATCCCCGCACCATACAGGGCAATCTTCTTCATAAACTTAACTGGAAGCGTCCCATCGTGCTCTAACAACACCATACTTTCAGGAGCTGCCTGACGAATCACCGCCGCATGCTCCCGCTCATAGTCCTGCTCAGCTGTGGTTTCGTACCGTTTCATCCTTATTCCCCCGCATTACTCATAATTATACCCAAAGTAAATCCTAAACAGTTTGTATCCTAAGGTTTCCATATGGACAAAAGACATGTTGGTGGTAAAAAGCATAAGCGTCTTATGGTGACGATAGTCGCAATAAAATGTACAGTCATACCCGTTATTCGCACCGTCCGCGTGAATCAAACCAGGATGATTGTACACCCCATCGAAATACCACGGTCCACCCTTGATGGCAACTTTCTTAGTAATCATCTTTAGTGACACCAACTTGTTATGCGTTAATGCCTGGATAAACTGCCAGTAACCCTGGGGAGTACAGTACAACTCACCCGCTCCCGGAGCGCCCGCCATAGTTCGTTGTAACCGATTAAAGTTTGCCACCTGGTCAAACCTGTTTAGTCCCGTTGTCGAAATAGGGACCGTCGTAACCCGGTGTACGTGGTTGTAAAACGCAAACTGGCTAGAAGATAGCCCCGCTCGTTCCAAAACATTTCGCGTCAAATACTGCTGGTATGACGTTTTACTGACCTGACTTATGATACCCGAAAGCAACCCATACTCGGCATTTGAATAGTGCCAGTAATGGTGCCCGGTGGAGCGTAAATTCCGGAGGGTAAACGCCAACTGCTGGTTCTGAGTCGGTAACACCGCTGCCGGAGCGGGTAAGCAGTCACGAATCCCAGAACTATGGGTGATTAATTGCTGCACCGTAATTTGATGGGCGTACCGAACATGGGGATAATAACGGCTTAACCGGTCATTAAGGGTCAATTTATTTTGCCGGATAAGCTGCGCCAAAGACACCCCCGTCATCACCTTCTGTAAGGAGGCAATCGGGAAAAGACGATCAGCCGTGGCCGCATTCCGGCCCGTTGTGGTTTGAATAATTTTGGGAGCTTGCCCGTGACCATTAACAATTACAATCGCCTGCGCATGGTTCTGCTTAAGAGTGTGGCGGATTGCATGCGCCTGCTTAGTGGTAGTTGCCTGAATCCCCGTGCTACTCGTCACAATTAGCCCAACCGCTAGTAACCCGCTTATTAAGCGTAATCCCCAGTGTCGCCGTATGTGCTGCATTTCATCACCCCGCTACTTTTGATTCGTCCAATGGTACATGGGAATTGCTGGTTTGGCACGCTTACCCTGCTTCTTTGCCGGCTTCTTTGCCGCTTGATGGGCCCGCCGTTCAGCACGCTCCCGCTCAACGGCAGCCGGCGTTGTTAGGTTGCGTTTTTCCCATGCAATCAAAATACGGTCAATGTATTTCAGGTTATATACCTGACTTAAGACCGCCTCTTTAAGCGCAAGCTCCACCATTGCTGGTGAGTAGTGGTCGTTTGTTAACCACCCATCAATCATTTCCCCCTCAATCGGTGAAAGGGGGCGGCCAAATTCCTTTTCAATCATTGCAAATAAATCCGCCTTGGTTTGAGTGTGAGCAGTTTTTTGCGCGGCTTGTTCCTGATGAGTAAGCAACACACCTAACTTTGCGTACAAGGGCGCCATGTCGTATCGCTGCTGACTACGTCCATCCGCCGCCGGAGCTTCGTCAACCCGAAGAAGCTTTTTTTGAAGAAGTTGGTGCATCAGTTCGTATACCTGGGAAGCCGGCTTGCCCATAATCGTTGCAATCGCATCAATCGACGGAAAATCGTCGCCCTCCTGGTGATAACTTAATAATTGTAAAATCAAAACCAACTCCTCTTCCGTTAACCCCACCTTATGGTAGTGTCGCAAAAGGAGGTTGGAAACACTCATCGTCCCAGCCTGCATGTATTTGACAAAGTTCTGCGTCATCTCACGCCTCCTGAACGGAACGGGGAGGTCGTGACCGCTGTCGCAACCTCCCTCATTCCAATTAATCACGTTCTTAATTCAGTTTACGGGTAAATCCGGTTGAGCATCCGCGGGAACGGAATTGATTCCCGAATATGACTTTCACCGGTAATCCACGTAATCATCCGCTCTAACCCGAGCCCAAATCCAGAATGCGGGACACTTCCATACCGCCGCAAGTCAAGGTACCACTGATAATCATCCATGTTCAACCCCGCCTGCTTAATCTGGTCTTCCAAGTAATGAACATCCGTTGCCCGTTCAGACCCGCCAATAATTTCACCATAACCTTCCGGCGCCAGTAAGTCCGCACAAATAACCACGTCATCCCGGGTCGGATGCGGCTTCATGTAAAACGGCTTAATGGTCTTCGGGTAATTCAACACAAAGACCGGCTTATTAAAGTGCTCTGCCAGGTAGGTTTCTTCTGGTGAACCAAAGTCCACCCCCCACTCTAGACCATCAAACTGGCCGGATTCTTGCAATAACTTAATTGCATCATCGTAAGTCACCCGCGGATACGGTAATTCCGTATACCGCTGCAAAACGTCCTTATCCCGCCCAAGAATGGTTAACGGGTAGTCACAATGGTTAAGCACGCTCTGGACCAGAAAAGCAATGTAACGTTCCTGTAACTCCAGGCTTTCTTCCTGGTGCATGAATGCCATCTCTGGTTCAACCATCCAAAATTCAATTAAATGCCGCCGGGTCTTAGATTTTTCTGCCCGGAAAACAGGACCAAAGGTGAAAACCTTACCGTAGGCCATTGCTCCCGCTTCAGCGTACAACTGGCCGGACTGGGACAAGTAGGCATCACGCCCAAAGTATTCCGTGTGGAATAAATCAGTCGTCCCTTCCGGCGCACTCCCTGTTAGGATTGGTGAATCCAACTTTATAAAGCCTTCCTTGTTGAAGAACTCGTACGTTGCCCGGATAATCTCATTCCGAATTTTCATGATGGCAAACTGTTTCTGAGACCGCAACCACAGGTGACGATGATCCATCAAAAAGTCAGTCCCGTGGTCTTTAGGAGTAATCGGGTAGTCCTCACTTTCACCAATAACCTCAATATCATCCACCGCAATTTCGTAACCAAAGTGAGACCGCTCATCAGCATGAACCGTCCCCGTCACGTACAGACTTGTTTCCTGCTTTAAGCTTTTTGCTAGTGCAAACACTTCAGGTGAAACGTTATTCTTCAGCACAACCCCCTGAAAGTATGCTGAACCATCCCGCAGTTGCAGGAAGGCAATCTTTCCGCTCGACCGCTTATTAGTTAGCCATGCCCCAATTCGAACCTGTTCATCAACGTGGTCCTTGGCATCAATAATACTAATTGTTTGCACGTAAATTCCTCCATTCGCTGGTTGCCGGTTTTTTAACCGCAATCATTTTACTTGTTCTTTAAATTATAACGTAGTCCAGCCGCCTTGTCAGTAGCTAAAGGCCCTTGTTTTGTTGAATAATCTTTCCCGTCTTAAAGCTTAACAAGACATAACATTGTTCGCTTTGCTGGTTAAGGTAGGCCACTTCCCACGCCGGTTTGCCCGCATGCATCCCCAACGTTGTTGCTTGAACTTTCCGCACGTTGTCATTATTACGGGCAACCTGCACAGCTTGCTGGGCCGAAATTCCCGCATACTGGGAATAAACGTTCACGCTTGCCCCATTCTTCGGGATAATAACGTACACGTTCTGTCCCTTATTGTTCTGGCCAGCAACGGTAAAATACGTCTGATCCCGGTTATACCAGTAAAAATGACTCACCTTATCAACGTGAGCGTACTTTTCCGCCATCCGGGTGGCCTCATGCCGCGCCTGAAAATACGGGAACTGCGCTTTAATAAGTAATCCAATCCCGGTTAAACAAACCGCAATGGTCAATACAACCACCCCGGTGATCAGTCGCCGCCAAATAATGTGGTTCTTCCGTGTTAGGTTTCGTTTCATTTTCGTCGTTCCAATCGTTCAAATTCCCCCTGATTATAGCACGCCGGCTAAACGCCCACCAACCTCATTTTGCCGGGTGCTGGGCGTAAAATACAGCCAACTGGTTAGTTAACTGCTTCACCGAACACGTTTTAACGGGCAGCGAATCCGGCCACGCCTTCACGAAAGTTTTGCCATATCGCTGCGTAACAATCCGGCTGTCTAGTACGACCATGGCACCAATATCATCCGGCGTGCGAATTAACCGCCCTAACCCCTGGTTCATTCGTTGCACGGCCCGCGGCAGGGATAGCGTGACAAACGGGTTATGGTGTTTTGCCTGTTCCCGGGCATACCTGACCTGATTTAGTAGGGTTGTTGGTGATTCAAACGGAAGCTGGGCAATAACCAGTAGCTCAAGCTGATCCTTAGGCAAATCAACGCCCTCCCAAAACGTTCCGGTTCCTAATAGGATTGCCCCTTCGTTTTTTGCCAAAACAAAACGCTTTTTTAGTTTGGCGACGGTTCCCGTGACCCCCTGTGCCATTACTGGTCGTTCGCTAGTAATGCCAACAACACCAAGCTGAGCGTATACTGCCTCAATCACAGCCAATGAGTTAAAGAGGATCAGGGTTTGCCGGTGTTCTTGCCGTAAGATCGGCGCAAGGCCCGCCACCAACTGCTTGGCATACTCTCCCCGCCCAATTTCCCGCACAGAGGGCATGTCCCTAACCAGAAACGCGGCCGCTTGCTTTGAATAATCAAACGGGGCCTTATAGTGATAAAACGTTGCCGCCCCCGACAAATCATACGTTTTCTTGGTTTGCTCCCGGTTTCGGAGGGTCAGGTTTGCTCCCACTAAGAGGACTTGCTGGAAAAAGCGGTACACCTGCTGGTTCAGGTAATCCGTTGTCGCCGCAATCCCCACAACAAGGCGTAAGTGAGCGTTGGGATTATCGGCAGCCCGCTGGAGCGATACCATGGCGGTCGCCTGAAGGTCTTCTAAGTATGTGAGGTCAAATACCCGCCACGGGAGCAACGTCGTAATCAAGGCGTCCCCCGTTTCAAAAAACGTGGTTAAAAACTGCTGTTCTTCTGGCGTAAACTGGTGTTGCTGGTCAGTCCCGGCTAACCGGTGGCGCAACCGGGTTAAGCTCGTATGTACCCGCACCGCCGCCTTGGTGATCTTACTAATTGGACCGAGGTGGCCCTTCACAAACCCGGTAAAACGTCCAAAATTTAGGGTCATCGCTGGCAGTTGTGTTCCGTCATCTCGCAGGGTAAAGTTGGCAAGTAAGGCCGTCCGAATTTCTGGAACCTGGTGATCAATTACTCTTAGATCCGCCCGCAAAGCCACGTATTCAGCCCGACTAATTCCGCTTTTTCCAATAAGATCACGTAGTGCTAATGACTCATGCGATTCCATCAGGGTCAGGATAGTATCTGCTGCAATCTTAATCGCATCAAAATCCAATTGCACCGCTGGTTGATCCAATACCGTATCAGGAAGGTGCTGGGCTTCATCTACAATTAAGCAGCGATTCATCGCAGCAAATTCTGCTGCGTGTTGAACGAGGTATGCATGGTTGGTGATGATTACCGGAACATGGCGTTGTTCTTCAGCCTGACGAACCAAGAAATCTTCATCATAGAACGGGTCATCTGCTGATAAACTGTCAATTCCGTGATGCCGGATCTGGGCAAATAACGGGTCTTGTTGCTGCGTTAAGTGCAGCTCATCTAAGTCCCCGGTCGTCGTTTCACTCAACCACACTAAAATTTTCATCTGGAGGAGCTGGCTGTGCTCAGAAACCGGTCGCTGCAACGTCCGCGCAAACCGAGCAATATCAATGTAGTGGTTATTCCCCTTCAGTAACATTACGGGCACGGGTTGCGCAGTCAACCGGGTCACCACCGGAAGAGCTTCCTGAAGCAGTTGCCCCTGCAAGGTTGTCGTGGCAGTACTGATCACAAACTTAGCCCCGGTACTGGCAGCATAGGCCACTGGCAACAAATATCCCAGTGTCTTCCCGACCCCAGTAGGCGCTTCAAAGAGCGCCGTTGTTTTCTGCGTTAACGTTCGAAAAACATCGTTCATCATCCGCGCTTGCTCGCGGCGATAATCAAGTTCTCCCTTAAACAACCGTTCCTTCTTCCGTTTTGTTTGGGGATATTCCAGTGCCGTTAATGCGACTGGCTCCGCATGCCGCCGCAGAATCAAGCCCCCCACCGCCTTTTGGTTTCGGTGGGGTTTAGTCCCCACATGTTGCTGATAATGGGCAGCAGCGGTAAAACACCGCCCGGTTTCGTATAGGAGGCACCGACTCAACGACGCCAGCCGCTGCACAACCCCCCGGTCAAGGGAACGCAACCGTCGCTGAAGTTTAATGAATAACCGGGCCGTTACGGCCGCATCGCTATCAGCTTGGTGGGGATGCCGGTGCAAAATTCCAAGCGCGCGGGTTAAATCGCTTAATCGGTACGAGGGTTGTGTTGGATACAGGATTTGTGCTAATTGAACCGTGTCAATTCCCGGTAACGTGAGGGGCGGATACCCTACCCGTTCAAACTCCTGACTCAAAAAACGGTAGTCAAACTGGATATTGTGGGCCACAAAAGTCGTTTCCGCCAATAATTCGTAAATTGTTCCCGCAACGTCATCAAATAACGGTGCGTTGTCCAGATCCCGCTGCTTTAGGTGCGTCAACCGTAGTACCTCTTGATCAACCCGCCGTTCGGGATTAACTAGTGTAGTAAACGAACCCGCCAATCGGTTCCCCTTCACAAAGGTGCAGCTAAACTGAATAATCCGGTGGTGCCCGTTAAGCTTTGTCCCCGTTGTTTCTAAGTCCACGACCGCGTACGTTGTCATTCCAGCCACTTCCAGTTAAAAGTTCATCTTAGGTCCGATAATTATTCCGGTGATGATTATACCATGCTCGTTCACGATTCAGGAAACGAAGGAAAATGTTGTCGTTCCCCGACGGCTCGGGTATAATTTACCTGTGTGTCGCTAGTTGCGACCAACCAGGAACGTTTAATGAAAGGAAGGAGTACCGTTGACACCACAAACGGGCACAAGTAACGCAAAGATTATCCTTGCGGGTGAACACGCAGTTGTATACGGAGAGCCAGCTATCGCTCTTCCTTTAACAACCGTTCAGGCCCAGGCCACCTTCCGGCCCCAAGCGGGCCAAGCAACCATTCATAGTTCATACTATGACGGACCAGTTGTGACGATGCCCCCAACGATGAATGGGGTTCACGCCCTGCTGAACCAGTTAATGGCGGATGTAAATTACCGAAAAGGGTATGATCTCACCATTAACAGTGCCCTGCCCGCTGAACGGGGAATGGGTTCGTCCGCTGCCGTTGCGGTGGCCATTATCCGGGCAGCCTTTCGGTTCTTTAACCGCCCCCTTAACCACCAGCAACTCCTTACCTGGGCTGCGGTAGCTGAGAAAATTACCCACAAGAATCCGAGCGGCTTGGATGCGGCAACCACTGCCAGTACCAATCCGGTCTGGCTAATCCGGGGACACGAACCGCACCCGCTTTCCATTAACGTCAACGCTGCACTCCTTATCTGTGATAGTGGCATTAAGGGAAAGACCAGTGCTGCCATCATGCGAGTGAAGGAACACCTTACCAGTGATCCTCGTCCAACCCGCCAACACCTCCATACAATTGGCACCATTGTCCGGGAGATGAAGGACGCCCTTGCGGCAAACGCCGTACCGGAGCTGGGACGATTGATGAACGCAAATCAAACCGAACTACGCGCTCTGGGGGTCAGCAGCCCTCAACTTGATAAGCTGATTACCCTTGCCCGCCAAAACGGGGCCCTGGGAAGTAAACTAACCGGTGGCGGGTGCGGTGGTTGCTTTATTAACCTCGTTCCGGATACCAAAACAGCACGGCGCCTCGCAACGTTACTTTCAGCGCATGGCGTCACTGCCACATGGATTGAGCCCCTTACCCTCGTACCAAAGGAGAATGAAGAATGAAAACGCCCCGGGTAACTGCACGGGCACACACAAATATCGCCCTCGTAAAGTATTGGGGGAAACGAGACGAAAACCTCATCATCCCGATGAATAGTTCGCTGTCCCTCACCCTCGATGAATTTTATACGGAAACAACCGTCCAGTTTGACTCTCAGCGCCAAACGGATCAATTAATTCTTGATGGGGTTGCCCAACCAACAACACGGGTAACCCCCTTCCTTAACGTTATCCGAAACCGGGCTGATCTAGTGGCGGGAGCAACGGTAATTTCAACAAACCACGTGCCTACCGCAGCGGGATTAGCATCATCCGCCTCCGCTTACGCAGCCCTCGCAGCCGCTGCAAGTCGGGCAGCCGGGTTAACTTTAAACCGTCAAGCCCTTTCGCGATTAGCACGCCGAGGATCCGGATCCGCTACCCGGTCAATCTTTGGGGGCTTTACCGAATGGCAGGCGGGGATTGACGATACCACATCATATGCTGTTCCGCTTGACGAACACCCCACCTGGCCCATTCGGATGATCACCGTAGTAGTGAGCCGGGCTGAGAAAAAAATTGGTTCTCGGGTAGGCATGCAAACCGTGGTCAACACGTCCCCGTTTTACCAGGAATGGGTGAAAAAAGCACAGGCAGACCTAGCCGCTATTAAACCCGCCATTGCTGCGCACAATATTCAGCAAACCGGAATGATTGCTGAAAGTAATGCCATGGCAATGCACGCCCTGAACCTAACAGCCACGCCTCATTTTACATACTTCACAGCGGGTAGTCTAACAGCCATGCGCTGCGTAGAGGAACTGCGGGCCACCGGAATTCCGTGTTACTACACGATGGACGCCGGTCCAAACGTGAAGGTTCTGTGTGAGGAACAACATGTTCCTTCTGTTTTAACGAAACTACAACATTGCTTTAACGCTAATGATCTCCTTGTCGCCCATCCGGGACCAGGAGTGCAAATTATTAGCGAGGACTAACGTTGGGAGGAGGAAAAGCCCATGATTACGGCAACTGCGCCGGGAAAACTTTATATTGCCGGTGAATATGCGGTGGTAACGCCCGGTTACCCCGCTATTTTGGTGGCCGTTGACCGGACCGTAACCGTCACGCTGACCCCCACACAAACAACTACTGGAACCATTACTTCCGACCAAAATAAAAATGCGTACGTTACTTGGCAAACTACCCCCGTCAAAACGATTATCACAACCCCGACTTCTCACCCGTTTCCGTACGTTACTGCTGCTCTCGAGGTTGTGCTCCGGCTTGCACGGGAACAAGGAAAGAAAATTCGGCCAGCAAACCTTCACGTCACAAGTTCCCTGGACGATGCCGCGGGAAAAAAATACGGCCTTGGATCATCCGCGGCTGTTACCGTGGCAACCGTTAAAGCGGCGGCGCGCTATTACCACCTCGCCCTTACCCGAACCACAACGTTTAAGTTAGCAGCCGTGGCTGCCTACCGGGTTCAGGGAAACGGATCGCTCGGAGACGTCGCCGCTAGTACTTACGGCGGCTGGCTTGCCTACCAGTCATGTGACCGGGAGTGGCTAATGAAAACAGCCAACCACGTTTCAATCAGCCAGTTAATCACAATGAAGTGGCCACACCTTAAAATCACCTCCCTGACACCCCCTCCTGCTCTTCAGCTCCTCGTTGGGTGGACGGGGACCCCAGCGTCGACCGCTAACTTTGTTACCCAAATGGACCACTACCGGGTTAAAAATGCGTACCGGCAATTCTTGACTGCAAGTCGGCAATGCGTGACCACCATGATTCGAGCTTTTCAGGCAGGAAATTTACCAGCAATCCAGCAACAGCTAGCGGTGAATCGCACCCTGTTAACTGAGTTAGCAGCGGCCAGTGGCATTAACATTGAAACCCCCGCTCTTACCCAGTTAGTCGAAATTGCCCACCGGTTCGGGGCACAGGCAAAGTCATCGGGGGCGGGCGGCGGCGATTGTGGAATTGCCATTGCTGACCGACAAGCCCCGGATACCCCCCAGATCACTGCAGCATGGCAAACAGCTGGCATCACCCCGCTTACGCTACACGTTTACGCCGAGGAGGAACACCAATGAACCAGCAAGAACACCGCAAAAACGAACACGTTAGCCTTGCTACCAAGCAATTTCAGGAGGAGACGGCAACCGCAACCAGACTTGCGGAGGTCCGCTTAGTCCCTCATACTATGCCAGAGATCAACCTGGACGCCGTTGATTTAACCACAACCATTGCGGGGCAAAAAACAACCGCCCCATTCTTCATTAACGCGATGACCGGGGGCACACCAGAAACCGGTAAGCTGAACCAACAACTCGCCACCGCTGCTAAGGAAACAGGGATTGCCATGGCAACCGGATCAGAAAGCGTTGCCCTGCGGAGTGCAGCTGCCCAGCCGGCGTTTACCATTGTGCGTCAGGTTAATCCAGCTGGGGTGGTCCTCGGAAACGTCAGTGCGACAACTTCCCCAAACGCTGCACAAAAGGCCGTAGACCTCATTAATGCTAATGCCCTGGAAGTCCACGTAAACGCCGCCCAAGAACTTACCATGCCGGAAGGCGAAACGGCCTTCCACTGGCAAGAAAACATTGTAGCCATTACCCAGCGGGTGACCGTCCCCGTTATCATCAAGGAAGTTGGGCAAGGCGTTGATCCCCGGACGCTGCATACCCTAAGCACGCTTCCGGTTGCGGGCGTTGATTTAGGCGGCCGTGGTGGAACTAACTTCATTACCATTGAAAACGAGCGGCGGCCCCATCAGGACATGGCCTACCTGAAAGAATGGGGATTAACCACCGCAGAAAATCTCTTAATCGCTAAGAAAATAGCCTCCAACCTGACTATTACCGCTACGGGAGGAATTCATACTCCCCTCGACGTCGCCAAATGTTTAGCACTCGGCGCGGATAACGTTGGAATTGCCGGTTTCTTCCTCCACATTCTCATCAAACACGATCTCACTACTTTAGTTCAAACCATCGAGTGGTTTAAGGACCAGCTCAAACGGATTATGGTCCTGTGCGGGTGCAAAACAATCGCAGAACTTCAGCGAGCACCGTATTTGCTGAGCCCCGCACTCCAACAAACGGCGGAGCAATTATTAACAATTAAGTAAGCAAAAAGGTTAGAACCGTTGTTCTAACCTTTTTAATACCTTTTAATTTCAAACGGAACTTACCAAACTAAAAAACAGGACAACGTTCTGCCGCTCTCCTGTTTACTTCAATTCTATTTATCCACCGTAAACCGTAACGCTTTCGGGAAGAAGTTCTTCACCGTCCGGCCAACCACCTTACCAAAGGCGAATGGCTTTCCCGCACACGTTAGCAGCGTCCAACCGGTGGGGTGCTCTTCATCTAACGACAACACCTGACCACTAACGTATGCTGCCCACTGAGCCTCAGACACCGCAAGCACGTGCGCCACTTCCTCCGGACGAAGCGCCAGAGCTAACGCGTAGCTTGGCTCAAAACGCTTCTTCTTAAAGGTTCCCAACAGCAAGCCCGGCCGCTGGTACGTTAGCCCATTAAGGGCCGGCCACTCGTGTCGGTATAAGTATAAGTACGTTCCGGAAACGTACAGGTCGGCGGGAGCCACAATAAATCCCGGAAGCGTCTCCTGCTGAAATGCCGTCCATAATTGTAATTGCTCCTTATTTAGCCGACCAGAAACCTTCAGGCTTTTCTTTTTTCTCGGGTGCCAGGACCGGCCGCCAACCGAAACAGCTGGGCGGGGATCCTGGAGTTTAGCTACAAACTGACCCTCACCCGCAAAGTGGTGGGTCATCATCCGCACGGTTCCAGCCAATGCTGCCTCTTCATCCGCAAAGTCCGGGCGTCCCGCATCCATTCCCGGATAACGCTTCAGCGGCATAACCATGAGCCCGTATTCGCGCAGCAGCCACGCAACCACCTGCTCATCCTCTTCCGGTGCGTAGGTACACGTTGAATACACGAGTTGGCCACCCGGTCGCAGAAGCGCCATTGCTGAGCGCAAAATTTCGTGCTGACGCCGAGCACACTCCGCCGGATAGCCTGTGTGCCAGTACTTTACCGCTGTAGGATCCTTCCGGAACATTCCTTCTCCGGAACACGGCGCATCAACAACCACCTTATCAAAGTAACCCGCTAATTCTGTAGCCAGGTGGTCTGGACGTTCATTTAGCACCAACACGTTCCGGGCACCGGTTCGTTCCACGTTTTCTGCCAAAACACGTGCCCGCTTGGTGTTAATTTCATTACTAACCAATACTCCCTGATTGGCCATCATTCCGGCCAACTGGGTTGTTTTCCCGCCCGGAGCAGCACATAAATCCAACACGCGCTCCCCAGGTTGCGGATTCGTCACTGCCGCCACGTACATTGCACTTGGGTCCTGACTATAGACATAGCCAGCCTGATGCATCAGGGTGTGTCCGTGTACCCGCCCTTCATACCCATCAACAACGTGGGAAAGCGGATGCGTTAATGCTACCGCCACATCCTGATAGTGGGGTTTTAGCGGATTTAACCGAAACCCCTTCACTGGCGGAGTATCAAAACTCGCAAAAAGGGCTTCCGCTTCATCTTCCCCGAGTAGTTGGCGATATTTTTCCTTAAAAGCAACTGGTAAGTCCATTCCATTCCTCCACTACATCCGCTGCCGGTCCAGCACAAGCGCACCAAGGGACCGGAAAAAAACCAGGTTAATGCAGTACACCAGTCCAATGAAAATCAGAATACCAGTGTAGGTAGTAAACGTATAGCTCATTGTTCCGGTTAACGTTCCAACCAGCGTCCCAATTCCTGAAACCAAGGCAAACCGATTAGTCTCATGGAACAATAACCGGGGACGACTTTCCTTAAGGGCTGCCTTCAGCGCAAGCATCCGTTGTTCCGACCGGAAAATCCGCACAAAGGTTGCCCCAAAGTACGCCACTAATACCATAATCAATCCTAGTAGCTGAGCCCAATGTTGCCCAACCCACGTCGGGCCAGCAACCGTTAACCGCTTAGAAACAATTGTCTTAATCTTTGTCGCGTGGAGGGCTGTTTTTAAATTACGCGGATTCAATTTCTTACGGCCGTCCAGAATAATCCGGTAATTCCCCGCCTTCATCTTACCAACCGCCCGCTGAGACTCAGAAATAAAAATTTGGTTATCCAGCCGGGAACGGTACTTATCCCCCATTACTCCGATTACCGGCATGTACTGCCCGTTGATGAACAAATACGACTGATCTTTGGGGGTATACAGCTTTTTTGCCACGTTTTTACCAACAACCGCTACGCTCACCTCCGACTGCATATCACTCGGAGAAAAGAACTGCCCGGAAACCATCGGTGGGACAGCATAACGTCCCTTCCCGTAGAAGTACGTGACGTTTTTATGCTGTTTATCTTGACAGTGGACCTGCACGCTCTTAATTGCATCATCATTATCTAACCACTTGTTAAACTGTTTCACAGTTGTTTGCGGCGCTACCGTCACCTCGTAAGCATCCTGCGAGAGGTTATGGTTGTTCAACCGAATAATCAAATCCCGTTCCTGAATTTTATAAAAACAAAAAACTGCCAGGAAAGCAAAAACAGCAAAATACACAATTGAAAGAAAGTTCTTTTTAAACACGTTTGTTTCCCCCGCCTACTTTGTTAGGGACGTCGCTACTTGCTTGGCAATTATTACCGTTGCCGCATACGGAACTTCATGCCCCGCATCCGGCGTTGTGTTCACAGAAACATTCCTCCCGGCCGGGGTTTGTTGTACCTGCTTGATAAAGTCAAGCGTTGGTTGGGGCGGGACGGTCTCATCAGCTAACCCGTGCCAGAAATGAACGTGCCGCCCGGCTAATCTTTCCGGGTGGTGGGATAAATCCATTTTTTCAAGCGCTTGTACCTGAGCATTCACATACTCCTGCGAAACCTGGTTCATTCCAGGAACGTGCGTAAGTAGATAATGCAAGAAATCTACCGCACACGGCGTTCCCATGAAACACCCGGCTGTTGTAATCCAATCATAGGTTGCCAGTAGCGCACAGGTTGTAATTCCCCCCATCGACAGGCCACTCACCGCAATCTGATTATCCTGGATAAGTCTTGCATTCCGGTAAAAAGCAACCACCTGAGGAAACTCCTTTACGGACTGCATGATAATTTGCCAAAACTCCGCCTCGTGGGCAAGAGGACCCTTTTCATCGGTTCGTTCTCCGTGGTAGAGGGCGTCAGGCATTACCACCCGCACCCCCTGCCGGGCAAATTCATACCCCTGCGTCAGGTTATTTTCTTTCCGTCCGGTCCACCCATGGTAAAACACCACCAATGGACGGGCGCTATCCTGGTATTCCGTCCCAGCAAGTTCTAAAACCGGAATCTCCCCGATCCGGCGTCGCTTGATTTCAATCATGGCCGTCGCTTCCTTCGTCATTATTGTTAAGCGTATTCTTATTATAACATTTTCCAGTTTTATCCAGCGAAATGAATGGTTAATCAAAAACACCACCGTAGATTCTTCCGCGATGATATTTTCAATTATGCAACCATTATCTAATAAATCGTCACCTCAGAAGATGTCATGTTAGCTTCTGTTAACTGAACCGCTTTAATAGCAAAGTTATTTTCAGTATTGTAGTAGTACGTCTTCGTTGCTTGAGAATAGCACCCGGTATAAACCGTGTATTCATCCTTACCGTCCTGGTTAGTTACGGATCCCCGTACCATAGCAACGTTCTTTAAAATGTTAAAGAACTTTGCTACATTAGCTTTTTCACCAGAAACTAGCGGATAGTTGGCGTTCAGGTAGGCCACCTTTACGAACCGAGAAGCCGGTAAGCTGTCTCCTGGCAACCCGTAACTACCAGTCCCCACACCCCACGAAGCGATGGCCTGCTTACTCCACGTGCCATCCGCCGCATCATTTGGCGTTAGTCCTGCATAGTTCATCAGGTTCTTGACGTGCCACTCAAAGTCCGGGCTGTTGGTTAACACCCCAACCTGGTTGTCATAAACCCGTAGTCCCTTATCCGCGGACATTTCTACCGTAATGGCGGCCTGAGCGTCGCTAATTAACCAGTGTAGTGGCGCAACCGGCATCTGGGGGGTAAATGGTTTATTTACCAAGTTTACGTTCCTTAATGCATCCTTGACCGCGGCTACTGAATCAAACTCATCGCATACCCACAATATGAGTTCGTACGGCGTCAAGTTAAGCTCTCCGGTCACCGGCACGTCACTAAAGTGGGCAAATTTCGGAAAGTTTAACCCGGCAATGCACAATCCATCTTCGTTGCAAGCATCAAAGTACATGGGGTACTTTCCGGTCATAATCCCCATTCCAATAATAGCCCGCTGGGACTTCCGGTCATCCCGGAACTTGTATGGTAAGACGTAATTCCGAGGAGTTACCAGTACCCTTTCACCGTATGACGATTCTACGTCCAGGTTCCGGCCGTAAAACAAATTCCCCTGATCATCAGTAAACCGTAATCCAGTACACATAGTAATTCCTCCTTTAACGGAAAAGCCGCGTTGATCTTCCTCCGTAACCCTTCCAATTACCCTATTTCCTTGACTATCTTTGCGTCTCCTTTTGCAGCACTTTAATTCGGATAACCACACCGATTAACAGGATAAAGCCAATTACAAAGAAAACTGACATCACAACACCACATCATCTTAAAATTAATGCTGGCCCTGGTTTGGTTGTCCCGAAGAGCAGTGCCGATAGCTAACCAGATAGCATACACCAACCCAAGGCCTAAACATAACCCCTTGTTTCTTCTTCCAAAAGCAGAGCCTAACCATTGCAGACGAGGCCAAACATGCCTGAAGACGACCCGATCACGAAAAATGGCGCCAACGTCAAGTAAACCGCCTCAACGGCGTACGGTACAAATAATGGCTAAATATTCTGTGCACCCCTATATAGCACGGCTCGGATGAACATACAAAAGAACCCCATGAAATACTTAAAACCATTGCTGACTGAGTTTGCTCTAAGGTCGTCGCCATAATCATCACTCTCTTATTATAGGTGATTACAAGGCCTTTTCAATCCAGCGTCAGCGTACAATGCTGCTCTCCGTCTACGCAAAATAATCGTTTACTCCCAACAACCTTACGATTACCATAACTATCCGTATAACCTTGTAACTATTCTGATGTTTCTTCCCTTTTTCTGTTTACCAGAAAGTTTGGCAAATTCAGCTTGAGCCACACCCCGATTAACGCTAAACTGAAAACGGTTAAGCATAATGAAGGAGTTTATGATGGTTGCTTTAAATTTTATGATTATTATTCTAATTACGTTCACCGCCGCACTTGTTCAATGTACGAGTGGGTTTGGCTTTGGCATGGTTTTTATGGCGGTGATTCCCGCCATCGGCTTGATTGATTATAAGGAATGCGCCGTAATTTCCATTATTGCTAGCATGGTATTGCAATTTTTCGCAATTATTCGGCTATGGCACCATATTAATTGGAAAAAGGTCCTCCTCCCAGCCATTCCCGCATTCATCTGTGGTGCGATTGGTGTCCATATTATGGTTGGCCTTTCCCAACGGGCAATTAACTTAATCCTCGGAATCTTTCTGTGGACCCTGGCAGCATACATGATTTTCGTTGCTCCACGCATCATCCTCCCCCGCAATGCCGCAACGGGATTGACAGCTGGGGCAGTAAGCGGAATTATGGGCGGGCTTTTCGCAATCAGCGGTGCCCCAATTGCCGCTTACTATGACGCCGTTATTGATGAACCACTTGAATATCAAGGCACAATTCAAACCTTCTTTTTTATTACGTCCATTAACCTGATCGTTAATGACCTTTTCAACGGAAACCTCACGATTGCAATGGGTACTCCCACCATCATCGCCATTATCGCGTGCCTTTTAGGAACATGGGTAGGACTAAGAATCATGCAACGTCTTTCCATGACCGGAGTGCGGCGGATCACCTACTGTGTCATGTTAGTCGCCGGATTATACTACCTTATGAAAAGCTGCCTTTAATAATTTGCTTTAATAAAACCCGGACATTCTTCACTTTTATAATGCGGGGAACGTTTTTTTATTGCTATTATGCACGCATTGTTCGTATATAACGAACATTTAACTTGCATCAATCACTAATTGGTTTTATAATCATAGCCGAACAAATGATATGGAGGTTTCATTATTTATGGATAATAACACGAACAGTTCTGCCACTTGGCGAACAATCGACCGGATATTCCATCTTGCTGATAACAAAACAACGGTAAAACGGGAAGTTCTTGCCGGAATCACAACGTTCGTCTCAATGGCATACATTCTCTTCGTTAATCCGAGTATTCTCGGTCAGGCGGGCATGAATAAGGGGGCCGTGTTTACCGCAACCGCCCTTTCTGCCATTATCGGGTGTCTCTTAATGGGGGTGCTTGCAAATTACCCGATTGCCATTGCTCCAGGATTAGGTGACAATGCCTTCTTCACTTTCTCGGTTGTCTTAGCAATGGGAATCTCGTGGCAAAAAGCCATGGCTGGAGTATTCGTTGCATCAATCATTTTCGTGGTTCTCTCCCTCATGAAAATCCGGGAATTCGTAATTGATGCCATTCCACGGGACCTTAAGCTAGCAATGGCCGCCGGGATTGGAATTTTCATCGCATTTATCGGGCTGCAAGAAGGCGGCCTGGTCGGAGCTGATAAGTCCAATCTCGTCAGTCTTGGATCACTAACCCACCCAGCTGTGTGGTTAACAATCTTTGGCATTTTCATAATTGGAATTCTAATGGCACGTAAAGTACCGGGATCAATCTTTATCGGAATGGTTCTCACCACTATCGTAGGCCTTTTTACTGGATTAATTAAGGCCCCGCACCACTTCATTTCAATGGCACCAAGCCTAAAGCCAACCTTTGGCGTGGGGGTAACCCACATCGGTGCACTGATTACCGACCCGCAACTATGGGCCGTAGTTATTGTCTTCTTGCTGGTGGCCTTCTTTGATACTGCCGGCACATTAATTGGTCTTGCCCAACAAGCCGGCATTATGAAAGGTGACAAGATGCCGCGGATGAACCGGGCTTTGATCTCTGATTCCGTTTCAATGCTGGCCGGCTCAATCATGGGAACAACCCCAACGTCTGCCTACGTTGAATCTTCTGCTGGAATTGCTGTTGGAGGAAAAACCGGGTTAACGACCGTCGTTGTTGCCGTCCTCTTCGTTATCAGTATGTTATTCTCCCCACTTCTAACCATGATCACAGATAACGTGACGGCTCCTGCCCTTATCATTGTCGGAGTTCTCATGGCATCATCCTTGCGGGAAATCAACTGGGATAAGTTTGAAGTGGCCTTTCCGTCCTTCCTGACGTTAATCGGAATTCCGTTGACCTACAACATCTCATACGGGATTGCCTTCGGGTTCTTAACATACCCAATCATGATGACGGCCGCTGGAAAGATAAAGCAGGTTCGGCCAATCGTTTGGATCCTGATGGTTACGTTTATCGTGCTCTTAACCATCATGAACGTGCTTCCACACTAACGAATTAACTTAGAATTTAACAGAGGCTGTGGCAAGAAAGCCACAGCCTCTTTGCTTTTTCAAGCCCAAAATAAATAACCGTGGTGAAAGGTGGTAATTCCGAATCGCTTATTCGCAATCCATTGGCGTGACCGTTTTCCACCGTGGTTATCCTTTCTATTGCCATATCCGCTATTTTTATTCCCGAATTAATTGTTGCCGCCGGGCAATCATAACCAAGGCCACTAAAAGCCCAAGAATTAACACCGCCACGGAAATAAAGAGGACCGCGTAGTTCCCATGGTCAACCAGGGCCCCACCGTACAATGGCCCTACGGAACGGCCAACCGCCATTGCAATGCTAGGCAATCCCTGGTATTTCCCCCGTTGGCTTGCAGGGGTCAACTGGTCAATCCATGCCGGCACCGCCGGAAGACTAAGCATGTCGCCAACCGTTGCAATAATAAACGCAAAGAGAATCATCCAGAAGTTATGGGCGCCCACAAGAATTAAAAATGATATCCCGAAGAGAAATACCCCACTCTCAATTTGGTGATCAATCCGGATCCGGGAACCCAACACATTTACGAGTGGCTGGCAACAAATAATCATTAATCCGTTAAAGGTCCATAAAAAACTGTAAAACACAAAGGGAATACCCAAGTGCGCCATATGAGCAGGCATAATACTTTCCCACAACGCATACCCGAGGTATACACTAGCCAGGCATGCGCAGGCCGTCAATACAACAAACCGGTTACGGTTTTGTTGCGGTTCTAATGATCTCGCTTCCTTTTGATGCTGGAAACGATGCTGGCATTGTAAAATAACCGGCCCCCGAAAGGCTACAATACATACCATTAAAAGTAAGATATACGCTCCAGTTGCCACCGCAAACACAAGCGGCGCACTAATGGGTAATAACACCCCAACAAGGAGGGTGCCCAAAACAATCCCCAGGTTAACCGCAATATACAGGGTGTTAAACGCCGTCCTAGCCCCCTGTCGTGCGGTTGCCGCTGTATAGGCGTTCACCACCGTCGCAATAATTCCATCGGCAAACGCATTAATAATTAGTAAGACCGCAAACCACGGCCACGAATGATTCCAAATCAAAACTGCCGTTGACAGCACCGCTAAACTAGCCGCCCCAATCAAGGTCGGATACGGTTTCCAGTGATCAAACAGCCGGCCGCCCAACAAATTACCGGCCGCCATCGTAATTGAAACGAATAACAGAACAATTCCCGCCACCGTAAGCGATTGGTGAAGGTATTCATTGATGTAAATTGCAATTAACGGCCACAAAAAAGCTGCTCCGAGTTGGTCAAGCAGCGTTGCAATGAAAACAGCACGAAATGATAACTGATGGTGATCGTGATCCTGATCTGATGAATCCATTTTTAATCCCCCTAAAACTAATACGTTCTAACACTTTTATTGATCATAACCACGGTCGTGGTTAATTCGTGCTAGGAGTTCTTGATCATGCGTGTGAACCCGGCCCTCAAAAAGTTGTTCCCGGTAAAGGTCAGCGTACGGAACCGTACATTCCTCAGCCCGCTGTGCTTCAGCCTCGTGGTCATAGTCAACCCGCCGAAAATCAGTTGCTGGCCGGCCCTGCTCGTCAATCGTTAAGATGACGTACTGTGCGCGTAAGTCTTGCTGTAACCGGGGCCATGCATCAAATGGTTCTCCCACTGCCCCGGGATTGATTACGAGTTGTTCGTGGTTTGTATACCGAAGAGTAGCATGATGAACATGTGCGTACACCGCCACGTCAGCCTGATCACCAGGAACAAGCTCATCAAAATTATCCTGGGGAGCGGTGGGATACAGCTTCTGTCCAAAATTATGGTATGGCAGGTTATGACTAATATTAACGGTTAATCCGTTAACGTTGCGGGTGGTTGCCAAGGGCCAGTTAGCAATAGTTTCCAACACTTCCGGTGTTAAACGAGCAGCTGTATAGTGGGCGAGAACACTAAAAAAACGACGGCTCGGTTTATCGATAACAAGTTGATCGCGGGCTCCGTTAACCAATAAATCGTCCCAATTTCCCCGCACCATTACCGTCGGATGCATAGCCATCAGCTGCGCCCACATTTCCTGGGAACCGGGTCCGGGCATAAACAAGTCCCCCACAAACCAGTACTCATCGACTTGTTGTGCTTGACTGTCTGCATACATTGCCTGAAAGGCTCCGACGTTACCGTGAACATCGGAAAACACCGCAATTTTTGTCATTGCGCCCGTCCCCCTTAAAAATTCGTTGCTCCTATTATAGCAGATTTCCCGCATTTATCGGCTAATTGCCCTTCCCGTCGGCAAAGCAAAAAATGGGAGAATCACCCCGGTGTAAGATACCAATCCGGCGACTAATAAATTTCTATTTGCCCCGGTCGTTTTAACACTAGTTGACGTGAAAAACAAAGAGGTTGAGACTCATATCCCAACCTCGTAATAAGATCTTATTCTTCGTTCTAAGCCCGTAAATGGTGAATCACCCGGTAGAGGATCATCCCAAATAACGGAACGGTAATCATCATTGCGATGCCCGTTGCAACACTTGCTGGGACAGCTGCTACCGCCATTGCCAGGGCGGTATTAAAATGGCTACCTACCATCAGGGCTTCAATCACGTACCGGAGATACCCGCTAACCATCTTAGTAATCCCCGTAGCAATTCCTAAAATAATCAACCGGGAACCCTTCATCGAGCGTCCTAGTGCGTTAAACGTAAGTGTCGCAACGCACCCAACCATCAAAACTTCCATAACGGTAAGGTATGCGTGGGCCGCATAACCATTTAAAAAATCAAACAGCACCAGCCCAATCAACCCGGCGATTATCCCGTATTTAAATCCCAAAAAAATCATTCCGATAACAACAAAGGTAAACCCTAAATCAATGAATGGGTGCCCCACTGGTGACGGAATATGAATTTGCATCATTGCCAAAACATAATCAATCGCCGCAAACACCGCTGCAAGGGTAATGTTCCGAACCTGATTAGTACTCCTGAGCATTATAAAGTACCTCCTTTTCATGTTTCCTCTCTGTATATCACTACCACGTGTAGCATACCACGATTTTATGAGAACCCACTATGAAGATTACCTAATCTCACCAATAGTTCACAAAAAGTACGACCCAACACTACTACCAGCAAGTTGGGCAGCCAATTCATCATAATAAACAACGCCAGCTTGCTCTTCGTACACTAACCGTAATTTGTCCTGATTAGTATATAGCAGAACTTCATCCGCCACCTGTTGAATTACCCGGAGATTAGCTACTCCCCGGGCGAACCGCGCCGCAACGTCCACCTGACTTCCACCAATGCCGCCCTGTTGAAACCGCGCGGTGACCCGCTGAAGAGCTACAGCTGCATCCGCCACTAAAACACCAATTAACCGCACCGTCATTCCATGCGCGTGGCCCTGCTTAACAAGACGAAGAGCGGTTCGCGCTGTTCCCCCGAGAGGCGTCTCCCAGGTAACCGCCCGGTGCGCCGCCACTTGAGCGCTCACTGCATGCTGGGCTTTCATAACCGCAGCCATCCGGTCATTTCCCCGCCGCCAGTTACCGTGAGCGCGCCGTAAATAGTCGTCTGCATCAACAATAATATCGCCCGCAAATAACTCAGGGTGTTGGGTGCGGAGCGTTGTCTTCCCCGCACCATTCACGCCTGCTAATACCGTTAGCCGTGCTTTCTTCATTTAAGCCTCCAAACATCAAACAAGCAGTTACACGGGGTAACTGCTTGTCCAAAATTCTAATTAATGCGCCTCGTGGGCAAGTCGCTGAACATCCCGCGCAATCATTAACTCTTCGTTCGTTTTAACCCGGAGGACCGCAACCGCCGAATCTGCCGTTGAAATAGCGCAGTCGCCATCCGGATGCTCATTAGCTGCAGAATCAATCTTAATTCCTAGATAGGCTAATCGCTCAAGTACCAGCCGCCGAATTGGCGCTGAATTCTCCCCAATTCCGGCGGTAAAGATAATGGCATCAGCCCCGCCCATTTCTGCAACGTACTGACCAACATAACGCACAATATTCCGGACAAAAATATCCAAGGCCAACTGTGCCCGGTCGTTACCATCAGCGGCTTGAGCAAGAATATCACGCATATCTGATGAAATTCCAGAAATTCCCTTTAGCCCCGCTTCGTGGTTTAGGAGAGTCACCATTTCATTTCCGTTTGTAATCCCCAACTTATCCATAACAAATCCGACCAGTGACGGATCAACGTCTCCTGAACGGGTTCCCATCGTTAAACCAGCTAGCGGGGTGAAACCCATCGAAGTATCAAACGATTGCCCGTTCTGAACAGCACAAATGGATGAACCGTTTCCCAGATGACAACTAATTAATCTTAGCTGCTCGTACGGCTTTCCTAGGAGGTCCGCTGCCCGCTGAGTAACATACCGGTGGCTCGTTCCGTGCGCCCCGTACCGACGCACGCCCCATTTTTCGTACCATTCGTAAGGAACACTATAAATATAGTTTTCTGGGGGAAGGGTCTGGTGGAACGACGTGTCAAACACCGCAACGGAAACCGCCTGGGGGAGAAGCTCCCGAAAAGCCTGAATTCCCGCACCATTTGCGGGATTATGTAACGGCGCGTATTCCGCAAGTGCCTTAATCTGGGCTACATCATCATCGCTAACAATAACTGACTGTTTGTACACTTCCCCGCCGGCAACAACACGGTGACCAACCCCCGTAATTTCTTCGGGGTTCGTTACGATTGACAACTGCCGGAGAAGTTTCATTAACAAGCCCACCGCTGCCTTATGGTCCGGCACCGGCGTTTCTTCGGTGTACTTCTCTCCCGCTTGGTTCTTAATCGTCACCCGCGAACCATCAATTCCAATTCGTTCGATTTGTCCTGCTGCCAATTCCTTTTCCGCAGGCATTGCAAAGAGTTTAAATTTCAGGCTCGAACTTCCCGAATTAATTGCCATTATCTTTTCCATGCCAAGTCCTCCTTATTGTAACCGTTGTCATTAACATCATACCGCAAATTCAGTGCGCTGGAAACCCGTTTTCAGTTTCCGTGAGCAATCAACTTTGCTTCCTGGATATTTGACTGCCGGACAACAATACTGGCAACCGTATAAAGGTCCAGGAAAAAACACAATTCCGTAAAAGAAGCACTAAAAATCATAATCACCGTAATAACAAAGAGCACCTGACTTAGCAATACCCATTTACGGCGATCGTGCCGCAGTTGACTAATGGCAATTTGCTGTCCCATTGTTAATTCAACGGGACCTCGCTGACCAAGGCGCCGCCGCCAACCTACCAATTGGCGGTTAAGGCGAAAACTAATCACGCCCAAAATCAGCAACATAACCACAACAATTACTGTTCCCATACAATCCTCCCCTTTAATAAAAGCAATGGTCGTGATTTTTCATCACGACCGTAACTTAACTAATCATACCGAGCCCACTATTTTTATTCTTCTAGTGAACAATAATCACATCGCAGCTAGCCAACCGGATGACATAGTCCGTAACCGCTCCAATTAAGACGCGTTCAACGGCATTTAACCCCGTCGGCCCCATTACGATCAAATCCGTGTTGTGGTCTGCCGGAAATTCCTTTGAAATTACTGACCGGGGCGATCCATACCGAATATGCGGTTCAATATCTTTAAAGCCCGTTTTCTTAACCTTTTTGATTAATCCATCGACATAATCTTCAGCATCCTGGAATGTTTGGTAAACAATGTCGCCACTAGTATCTACGACTCCACCAAAGTTAACCGTAAACTGCTTCAAATCAATGACATTCAAAATATCAAGGTGGGCGTTATTCCGCTGGGCAATCTCAACAGCCCGTTTCAGTGAATGCTCAGCCGTAGCTGATCCATCAACCGGAACAAGAATATTCTTGTACTCTTGCATTCTGCTCACTTCCCAATCTTTTTTATAGTTTAATTATATCATAAACCCCACTTACATCCCCTATTGTACTAACAGATAACTGCTTCTTAAAGCACTCTTTACGTTTCTGAATGCCCACAACAAAGTCGAAAAAATATTCTTGCATTCCAATCAAAATCATGTATACTAATACAGTAAGCTTTTGAGCAATGCCACTGTGGCGGAATTGGCAGACGCGCAGCGTTCAGGTCGCTGTTCGGGTTACCCGAGTACAGGTTCGACTCCTGCCAGTGGCATATTAACATGTTGGTATATCAACGTTCATAGGGACTTTGACCGTTATTTGACCGTCAAAGCCTTTTTTTGTACTCTATCCCCAAATTCCAATTAGTAGTTACCATTTACCCCGTATCAATAGAGTTGAACGTAGCGGCGCAAAACAAAAGCGGCAGTTTTGCAACTGCCGCATGCAATCACGAACTTCACCATCACCCGAGGTAGTCTGAAGTTTACGGCTTCAGGTAGAAACGACCAGCCTTATCCATGGTCATATACCACCAGGACGATGAAGAACAAATCATTCATCGGTTTCATTATACGCAAAAAAGCGCTGAATGCGAAGTTATTCTCTCGGGGAAACCGGAGAGGTAACGCCGCACGCTTCCACTACCATTTCAATCATGCAGCCATGTATTAGTCTCTACCACTTCCACATACCGCTGAAAAGCATTGAACAGCGAGCTGACACCGCCCCGCTCATCCTTTAAACCGAATCTTTCCGCATCATTGCAGTTACCGAAACGCTTTACCATTACTTAACCGTAACAAGTTGACGAGCTCCCACTGCATATAACACCTTAGTAGTGACTGGTTGCCCGGTCATTAAAGTTAAGGCTTGGGCATACAAGTTGAGCTGCCCTTGATACTCCGTTGCTAACCGCTCTAATCCATCCGGTTGCGTGGCAAGTTGATCAGTCTTATAGTCAAACAAAACAATCCCATCCTTGGTTGGAATATACCCGTCAATAATTCCGTGAATCAAAACGGGCAAATCAGGAAGGGTTGCATCGTTAAATAGCCTGTTAGCCGGATACAGCATTGCAAACGGGGCTTCCCGGCGAGCCACCGCAGCATACTGTTGGAGCTGTTTCCCGATTAATGTTTGGTAAAAGGTAACGATCCCTTCGATATCAAGGGCAGCCACGACCCGCTTAGTCAGTTGTCGCTGAGCGATCAACTGCGCACAGACTCGCTGAACCACCCGCGGTGTCACCGGCTGCTCAAGCGGCATGTTTTGAAACACCAGGTGCGTGGCGGTCCCCAGTGTTTGCGCACTTAGCAGGGCTGTTTTTTGTTCCGTTGGTCCCTGGTAAAACCGGGGCATGTTAAACTGCGGTGTCCGTTGCACGGGCACTCGGTGAACGCGGTCGGTTACCGTCAATTCCGGCATCACTGCTTTATCCGGATCATCAAAGTAGTGCTTAATGCTCGTTACCGCCTGGTACGCTGCCGTCCGGGTCGCTGCTTCATCGGGATACGTAAATTCCAACACCCGCTGAATGGACTCCGGCAATGGTGTTAGTGTATCCTGGGCCTTTAACCACTCAGCAGCGTGGTGCTGGTGCTGATAAGCCGTCATTCCCTGATTATGCGCAGCACTAACCTGTGCTAAGGCCGGCTGGTCCCAGACAGTAATTTTAATCTGGGGAGCATGGGCTACGAAAAACGCCGGAATGGGCGCTTGTCTCTCCCCCGGAAGACCCGTTGTGGTGGCCATTATTCCATCCTTAACCTGGTGGACCGTTACCCGCGTTGCTACGTTAGGGACCCGCCCCAAGCACAGTAAAATCCAGTCCAAATACGAAGTTGCCGTTGCTCGCCGCTCGTACGGAAGAACTTCAACGTTGGTTTGACCAGCAACCGCTAATCGGTCAGCAAGATTCCGGGGAATTTCCCCTGGCTTACTACGAAGCCGCCCAGTAATGATTACCTTTTGCTCTGCCCGGGTAACCGCCACGTACAACTTCCGCATTTCCTCGGCTAACAACTGCAGTTTTTCCTGTTGCTGCAAATAACGCATTTGAGGAAGTGTAAACCGTACTATGAGGTGCTCGTTTTCCCGGCCAACCGTCGTGTCTCCTTCATTAAGGGTCAGTCCAGCCAATTCCGGTTCAGCACCACCGTCAACGGCAAGGCGTAAGCCCATTCCAATATCCTTATTGATAATAAACGGATCCTGCCCTGTAAGGCGAAACCGCCGGTCTGTATCAATCACAAACACCACCGGAAACTCCAGTCCCTTACTCTTATGAATCGTCATAAAGCGAACCTTATCCGCCTCTTCCTGGGGATTCTGGCTAGTTAAGTCGCGTTGTCGGTCTTCCATCCGGTGCACAAACCGAATAAACTGGTACAGCCCTTTAAAACTAGTCTGTTCGTACTCTTGGGCTCGTTCATACAGCGCGTGCAGGTTTGCCTGCCGCTGAGGGCCATTCGGCATTCCCCCCACAAAATCCAGGAAACCCGAGTGGTTATAGATAGTCCAAATCAAAGTGGCAATGTCCCCCCGGTGGGCCTGAACCCGGTAGGCCGTCAGGTCATCAAGGAACCGCTGAACCTTTGCGATTAGGGCTTCTTCCCAGTCCGGATGGTAATCCACCAGCTGCTTCCGGTCGTGCTTCACAAGGTACGCGTACCGCGTCAGTTTCGTATAAAAGTCTGTTTGCTGACGGCCGTTTACCTTGATTAAGGCCAGTCCATTTTCGTCAATTCCGTATAACGGTGACCGCAACACTGCCACTAACGGAATATCCTGATGCGGATTATCAATTACCTGGAGAAGGGCAAGCATAATCTTAATTTCCGTCATCTGGAAAAAATTGGTAGTCTCATCGACCGCTACCGGAATGCCAAACTGCTTAAAAACCGTCGTCAGGGCCGCCCCGCTACTTCGGGTTGATGCCAGCACAGCAATATCGCCCGCCGTTATCGGACGTTGCTTCTTTGTCTGACGGTCAAAGATAAGTTCGTGCTGATCCAGCATTTGCCGAATTCGTTGGGCCACCATCACTAATTGACCCTGGTTACCCTGCAAATCAGTATCAGTTCCAACATCAGCCACAACGGGCGAATCTGCATATAACAAAACCTCCGCTGGTATCTCTTGCACTGCTCCTCCGGCCGCTTGGTAGTCCGGATTAGCGTTATCCATCAACGCTTGATCATCATACGTTAACGCCCCGATCTGGTTATCCATTAACTGCCGGAAGAAGAAATTTGTTAGTTGACCCACATTTTTTACCGACCGGAAATTCTGCTGCAACACAATTAACTCTCCTGGCACGCGGGATGATAACTGTCCGTCTTCCGTTGGCTGGAACGTGCCGTACTTGTGCTGAAAAAGGTGCGGGTCCGCTTGCCGAAAACGGTAAATTGACTGCTTGTTATCTCCCACCATAAAGACATTATCGGTGGCTAAGCGCTGAATAAGCGCCTCCTGCACGCCATTGGTATCCTGGTACTCATCGACCATAATCGTTGTGTACTTTTGCTTGAGGGTGGTACACAATTCTTCGTTTTCCAATAACTGCAGGGCGTAGTGTTCCAGATCATCGAATTCCAAGACATGCCGGCGCAACTTTTCCCGCAAAAAAGCTGCCCGGAATTTCCCAGTTAGTGTGGTTAACAGGTCAATCACCGCCGCCATCCGCCGGGTCAAAGTCGTCAAGCGTTCTGCTGGTAACTGCAAATAGTGCCCCACCGGATCAGCGGTTGCCTGCCGTTCCTTAGCAGACGCATTGTCGTACACTTCCATGATTTTTGTCTTTTTCCCTGGTAAATTATCATCCACGCCCCACGCCCGGTAAAAGTTAACGGCCGCGATAATTACTGGAGCCAACACATCATTCATGTGTTCCTTAACTAATTTCGCTTTGGGACTAAGATCCTTAAGCGGGTTAGGCATTTCCTTAATTTGGTTAACAACCATGACCATCGTATCCCAGTCAGGAGACACGGTATCATCCCACGCTACCATTTGTTTCTCCAAGGCCGCCCACGCTGCCTGCATCGTAGGCAGGACCTCTTCTTGCAGCTTCTTAACGGTCTTAGTTGGCTTGTTAACAGCCATACCAGCTAAGTTCGCTAAGCCAGCAATAATCTGCGGAATCCATTTTCTAGTTCGGATAATGGTACCGATAAACAAAGGAGCCACCACTTTTTGACAAAAAGCGGTATCGCTAATTGTCCCCTTTTCCGGAATGGCGTATAACTGCCGCGGAACGGTGTGAAGCCACTCATCCGGGTGGGCAGTTGCGCCAGCAGCAGCATCCAAAGCTGCTACTACTTTCGTCAACGCTTCATCAGCCTGGTCCCGGTCACCACTCAACAGATTTAAAACATCCGCGTAAGATTGTCCCAATTCATCACCGGGAATTCCCTCATCATCCAGGTGACGTAAGGCTTCCTGATAAAACTGCTCGCGCACCTTTTCCCACACATCGTCCCACATGATTTCGCGTTCAGCATCGTCCGCTAATAACCGAAAATCCGGGTCAAGGGTAGCGTCGGGTTCACCGGTGGGATTAACCGCATAATAATACTGCTGCAATAGGCGTAAACAAAAGGCGTGAAGGGTACTGATATCCGCCACGTTTACGGCAGTTACCTGCTCTTGGAGATGTGTTACTAATCCCGCATCGGCTTGTGGATCAGCACTCATCGTTGCTAACTGGTTCTCTAACTCGGTTTGTAACCGGATACGCATTTCGGCAGCCGCATCGTTCGTGAAAGTGGTAATTAGCATCCGCCGTAAGTCACCGTATCTCCCCTGTTCGTCCTTCGTCGTTAGAAGATGCATGACCCGTTCAACAAGCACCCGGGTTTTCCCCGAACCGGCGGAGGCCGCTACTAAAATATTATGGCCGCCATGAAGGACCGCTTTTTTCTGGGCAGGCGTTGCCCGGTCCATAAAATTACTTGTCATCCGTTGCTTCCTCCTTTTTCCGGGTATGCTGTTTAATAAATTGAATAAACTGTTCATCGTTTTCAAGCGCCTGCAGCTGGGCGGCAAGCTTCCTAGGAGCGGCCGCTACCTCCTGGTCTAAATCGTGATACGTATTTCCTAACGCCGGGTCAAATAACATCACCTGCTGGTAGTCCGATTGCTGCACCGCGTTAACCCCATGCAGCCGGTACGGGTACATGGAAATCACGCCGTCATAAATTAATTGTCGGGCCGTATCGAGTTTATACAGGTCATAGTCCAAAAGCATTTCAAAGTCACCAGGAGTAAGCACTAAGCTTTTCCCCCGCCCCTTAAATTCATTTTGCTTTGTTGTTCCCAATCCGTACTGTTCAACGTTAGGCGGTGTAGTCGTATGAGTAACAACCTGGCCGTCATCCGTAATGTTCAGGGTAGTAGCCGTCAAAGCGTTTAAAAAGGTGTTTTCCTGATCTTTTGTAAACAGCCCGTTGTACTTAAACTGATCGTTTAATAAGGTGAGTGGCGTTGCTCCGGATTTAACAGTAGATTGCCCTACCTGCGGGCTCCGCACCGTCACGTAAGTTCCGCTTCCCCGATAAAATTTAAGGGGTGCTTTCCGGGAAACAAACTGTGAAATACCCGCCTGTTCAATTAGTTGATGCAGTCTTGAATAGTTATTCGGTTGCCGCAAAACGTTTAGGTACGTGAGAAGTTGCAGCGATAACCCGTTTTTCAACCGTACGATAAAATGATCGAGGTAATTGTTAGTTGGATTACTGGACTTATAATCCACTACGTTGTAGTACAGCTGACCATCCGGGGTAGTAACCACGTCAATCCGATCAATCTTTCCGTTCACGTTCATCTGCCGGGAGCCACTTCCTAGGTGTAATGCCCGTAACGGTGCGTTATGGCCGCCATATTTCGTTTCCGCTGCCACCGGAAAGAGTGGTTGCCGGCGCTCCTGCCGGTAAAAAGCCCCAGTCACGCCATGAAGGGTCTGATTCATCCGGTATTGGAGGTACTGGTTCCGGGCTGAATTACGGAAAACCGCAAAGTCGTCCTCCTGCTGCACCTGCACGAGCGCCTGCGCAAACAACCGATCAAACTCGTAGTGCGGGAGTGTCCGCAGTGTGGCACCCGCCGTAACCACCTTCTTCACAAAGATCTCCATCACGCGATGTAGGTAATTTCCTGTATTTAATGGATCAACCTTAAAAACTGCTCGGGGTCGTAACCGCAGCCCGTGATTCAGGAAGAAAGCGTACGGGTTCTGCCAAAATTCCTGGATACTTGAAACTGATCCCCGGAACCGTTTTCCGTAAAGTAACGGCACCAGTGCAGGCGCGAGTTGCTTGTCGCCCGCTGGATCAAACGTCGTCTCCCCCTTAACGGGTGTACTGGCCGGAAGAACCGCATTTACGTAGGTTAACCCAGCGAGCGCGGCGCGGGCTTGGGGGATGGTTCCTAGCCGGTGCAGGAGCGCGCGCCATTCAACGCTAAGGGTTGTAGTACCTTCTTGAAGCGCTTGGCGGCACTGAGTAATAAGCGCACCGAGCATTCCCTGCGCCGTTCCCCCGTACGGTAACAGGGAATCAGTCGGGGCCGGAACTGCCCGAACCTGCTTAACCGCCACGTTTAACCACGCGGCAACTTGAGCAATAACTGGAGCAATGTCATAGGTTACCCCGTCCCGCCCGTTTACGGGAAAGGTAATAAATAATGCATCCGTTGCTACCAACAAATCCCGGAATAAGCGGTACGGGGCCGTTGCCATCTGCAAGTCAGCCCCGTCCGCTAACTGAGGACCGTCATCTCCTGCTAACCGGGTTGCCAGTGCCAACCGGTCATCCGCACTTAAAATAGTATTTTGCGTAACCGTTCCGGGAAGATCCGCGGCAGTTGCCCCCATTATGAAGACCACTTTCTTGTTGCGCAGATGCATCCCGTTTAGTGAACTAACAATTACCTGATCGAGCATAGCAGGGATTCGGCTATACGTTGCGGTCGCAAAACCATCCGTGAACAGCTGCGCAAAGACTGATACGTCAAATTTTCGCTCTCCCAACGTAGCCACGTATTCATCCAGTAACCGGCATAGTTGGTTCCACACCTGCTGTGGCCGGGTTGGATCTGCAGTGGCGCCCCCAAATCCAAAATGTTCTTCGGTGGTAGTCGTCACGTATTCCGCCGTATGCTGCCATCCTTCCAGTTGCGCCTGTACCCCGCTATCCACTAAGAAATCCATTAGGGCTTGGGCAAACGCATTCCCGCTCTTTGCTTCCTTAACCCGGGTAAAAAATGGTAACAACCAATTCACTACTGCCTGCCGGATAACATTCGCATTCCGGTTAATTCGGTCAGCGGCCCGGCGGTCTGCCGGATTCATCCCACTCCCTACCGGAACAACCATCCACTCCTTTTGCCAAGCTGCCAAATGGTTGATCCCCCGGGCTAACAGGTAATTTTCGACAACATCCAACGTTGCCCGAAATGTCCCAAGATTATGCTGTTTTACCGCATCATCACCGCCAAATTTCGGTACCAGTAATTCGGTTTTTAACAGCCGCATCATCGCCGAAAGCGTAAAATCATAATGCTGACCATCGTTATATATCGCTAATAGAGTCGTAATCAAAGCAACAAGGGGGTGCCCCCCCATCTGATGCTGCTGATCAACGAAAACGGGAACGTCCTGTTGCGTAAAGAAGGGTTCAATGAGATTAGCGTACGGAGCCATCGACGGCACAAACACTGCGATATCGCGGTACCGCAGGTGCTGGGTGGCAACCAGCTGACGAATTTGGCCGGCGATCCACTTAACCTCATGGGCACGATCCATCAACTGCGTTACGGTAAAGCCACATTCAGTCGCTGACGCATTACCCGCTGACGGTATTTGTCCCGTATAGCGCCGCTCCCACTGTTGAGCAATCTGCTGGAGCACCGGTGCCAGAGATCTGCCAGGAGCTACCTGCCAGGTAACCGTCACGTGGGCCTGGCGCGCACTTGCCCGAAGCCGCCGGGCAATTCGTACCGGCTGATAATACAGATAATTTGGTGCCACCATTTCCTGGTCTTCCACTAATTGTCGGGCTGCCGGTGACATTACCAAACTAACAATTACTTGTCGCGTGCGGGATAGCAGCACCCGAATTAGTTCGTGTTCCACAGCTGAAAAATGATCAAATCCTAAAAAGGCAATGGTAGTCTGCTGAAGATTAGTTTGGTGCCGAAGGTGATCCACCAGCCGCTGCGTCACCGTCGTTGGGTCAACGTAGTTTTTCAGGTCAACGTGAACAAATGCAGCGTATACGGCCCCCAGATCTGCCAACTTCGCTTGAAGTGCTGGATCCGTTACTTGAGATTGGAGGGCTTGTAAGTCAGCGGGCGTAAAGCCCCCTTGTCGTAGTTCAATTAACTGGGTGGCAAGCTGCTTCGCAAATCCCGGATGGTTACGTTCCCCCGCAAAAACCCGTAGCTGGGTTGCCGGAATTTGTTGTAACAGATCGCTAACCAACATGGTTAATCCCGCATTGCTAAACATTGATCGTTGCATTGCCGGATCGTCCCGTAAAAAATACCACGCTAGCCGGCTTACCGAAAAGACTTGAACGTTCCCCGATGCAAACGGCTCCCCGGAATTTCCCGCAAGTCCCTGTAAAAAATGAACCTCCGCTTCAAACTTTACCTGGTCAGGTACCACGATAAACACCTGGCTTTGCGGATGGATTGTTCGTTCCCGCTTAATCATCGCCAATGCCGCGCGGTCATGGTCCCGGGTGGCATCACCATATACTACCGTTAATCCCACCAAAAAACCCCCTTCATTAAGTTTTTCTTTTAGTATACTATTTCCCTGCTGAGCCTCCCATTCCCGCGGCCAAACTTCACGAAAGCTTTGCCTGTATTCTTCCTATCATTTTTGTTGACTAGCAACAAAACAATAGGTATTATGGCTAATGAGCCGTGAGCGATGTTGACTTTTGCGGCTATTTTTTCAGAGAGAAAGTGATTATTATGCATAACGAAGATGTTATAAAACCGTCCCCACCCCAACAACCCCGTAAAGCTAGTTGGTTAATTCTTATTTCAATCGGATTGGGAGTTTTGATGGCAATGCTTGATGTCACCATCGTTAACGTGGCCCTCCCAACCATTCAGAAGGAATTTCACGCAAATTTTATCAGCACCCAGTGGATCGTAAACGCGTACACCGCCACGTACGCCATCAGCATCCTCATGATCAGTAAGCTTGGCGATCTCTACGGAAAGAAGCGCTTCTTTCTCCTTTCGATGGCTGTCTTCACGCTGGGTTCATTTATGTGCGCTGTAGCTCCTAATAGTTTATTTCTTAACGTTTCTCGGGGGATTGAAGGTATCGGCGGCGCCGGGATTCTTGGCCTCTCGATGGCTTTAGTCGGTGACAACTATGAGGGTAAACAGCGGGCCTTCATCCTCGGAATTTGGGGGAGTATCGTTGGGTTTGGCACCTCGGTTGGTCCACTAGTCGGTGGAGTTCTTGTACAGTACTTTAACTGGCGGGCGATTTTTCTGATTAATATCCCGGTTGGCCTGATTGCAATGTATTTAGGGATTCGCCACATTACCGAAAAGTTTCACACACAAGACCGACACCTGGACTTCTTAGGGATGATCCTTAGTACCCTCACCGTTGCCTGCATCGTAATTGGCCTGCTTAATAAAGAAAACGATCTTAGTAAAAGTTGGTTCACTTTCCAAATTACCGGATGGCTGGTCGCCGGGGGCGTTTTACTGGGGATTTTCATCCTATGGGAGCTTCACGTTACCTATCCGATGATGAACCTTGCCCTCTTTAAGGAACGAACCTTTGTTGGTTCGTGTGTTGCGGCTGCCACAATTTCCTTTGGGTTATTCGCCTTCTACACCTACATGACAATTTTAATGCAGGATTACATGGGTTACTCGCCACTGGCAGTCGGATGTCAACGGTTATTGATTAGTGCCTTTCCTCTGATCCTCGGGGCGTTTGTCGGTTACCTGGTAGGACGCATTGGAAACCGCCTAATTGCGTGTGCCGCTCTTTTTCTTGAAGGAATTGGCTTTTTCCTAATGCATATAATGCTGGGGTACCACCTTACCTGGACGATTTTAATTCCCGCTTTTATCTTTATGGGATTAGGAAACGCCGGAATCAATCCCGCCATCTCAAATGCAGCGCTGGAAAACATTGCGCCACAAAACATAGGAATGGCTTCTGGAATTAACAGCGTGTTTCGCCAACTCGGAAATTGCTTTGGAATCGTTGTTCAAGGGCTGATTCTAAGTGCTGGTTACCAAAACAGCATTATGAACGGCCTGCACCATTCCGCCCTCGCCTGGCACATCGTTAACGCCGGTCCGTTTGCCGGAATGGCACTTGCCAAGCACCTATCCCGTATGCCGAATATTTTACTACTCATTCGGCACGCTTACTATGACGGAATTCACCGTCTTTTGTGCGTTATTACGGTAATCTTTATCCTGTCAACGGTAGGCTGCTGGTTCCTCTTAAAGCGGAAGCCAGCAAATGACCTGCCCCTTGATCAGCAATAGGTTGCCTCGGAGCGCTATTATTGGTAGAATAACCGTGACAGTTACGCGGTTACACGATGTTATCCACAAATTTCTAAGAGCGCATTCACTTTTGTGTAGATGGGTTCTTTTTTGTGCTTAACACCTTACCGAGAAAGGATTTATCATGCAAAAAACAATCAGCAAACAAACCCGGATTATCGTGGCGGCAATTCTGTTGACTGCAACCTTCTTTAGCCTCGCAAGCCAGACAATGATGGTTACCGCCCTCCCGGTAATTCAACACCTCATGCACGTTACCCTTGATACCGCACAGTGGTTAACAACGGGGTACACCCTGGTAATTGGGATTGTTACTCCCCTCTCATCCAATCTCTACGAAAAATTCACAAACCGCACCGTATTTCTCGGGATTATTGGAACGTTTATTATCGGAACCATTATGGGCTGTGGGGCCCACCAATTTTGGCTGCTCCTGTTAGCCCGCCTCGTTCAGGCCAGCGCGAGCGGCATCTTAATGACGTATACCATGACGGCCCTCATTTCGATTTATCCTTCGGAGAAACGGGGAACGATCATGGGAATTTCCAGCCTCATCATCTCCACGGCTCCGGCAATCGGCCCGACGGTGGCAGGGCTTATCCTCCAAGTCTTATCGTGGCGCTGGTTATTTATCATCGTACTACCCGTTATGGTAATCGTGTGGGTAATTGGATTCGTGAAGTTGCCCAACTTCTCCCCTACCCAAAACATCAAGATTGACATTCTTTCCGTTGGATTAGCCCTGGTTGGTGCCAGCATGGCCCTTACCAGTATCACAACATTTACCACCAACGCTCATCAGGCGTGGTTTCTCCTGATTGGCGGCGGGATCCTCCTAAGTATTTTTGCAATCCGACAGTTTAAATTAACAAACCCGGTGCTGCAGCTTCGAATTTTTAAATACCACTCCTTTTCAATTATGACGGCAATTTGCATTCTTGCATTCATGATCCTTCTAGGAACCGAACAGCTCATTCCGGTTTTTACTGAGGGGGTGACAGGCACCTCAAGTTTTGTCGCGGGCCTCGTAATCCTTCCGGGAGCTCTCGTTAACGCAACGGTTGCAGTTTTTGCCGGACGGTGGTATGACCATTCTGGACCGCGGTATCCCGTACTCCTTGGCGCCACGTTGATTTTGGTTGCAACGCTCCCCCTTATAGGAATGAACAAATACACGCCGCTCTGGTTAATCACGATTGATTACGCGATCCGGTTAGCAGGAAATTCCCTGATTTTCTCACCAGCCATGTCTGAAGCATTTAGGGACCTAACGCTGGAAGAAAATAGCCACGGAACCGCATTGAACAACACTCTCCGGCAAGTCGCCGGGGCCATTGCCGTTACCTTGTGCATTGTTCTGGCGGGAATCCCTCACTCCCTGACCGTGGGCACCCACCTAGCAGTGACAATAATTAGTAGCCTTGCAGTCGGGATTATCGTGCTTTTCCTGTGGTACCTACTGCAAGAAAAAAAGGCACAATCTAATTAATTAAACAGAAACATAAACAGGAGGTTGTGGCGTAGCCGCAACCTCCTTGTTATTCTTATAACCTGGCGCCAAAACAAACAGGCTAAGCGAAAGGCCACACCCTCCCGCATATCCGTACGGGTTACTCTTCCATCACGCCCGCTTTCTTCGTTTTGGCACACCTTTTCTACCTATTCGCGTCTGCTCCGGTGCCGCGTTTGCCTTTGCCGACTCCGGACTAATTCGTCTTGGCGAACCTTCAACTGCTGGATTTCCAGTTCGATTTCATTTAAAACCTCAATCTCTGTTTTCTGAATGTCCAACAGGTGCGGCCACTGTACTTCATTCAACTGGTTAATTTTTTCGTGTAAGTTGCGAATTTCCATCTCTGATTTCATATTTGTCCGGTAGTCGTTTTCAGCGTCATACCGATCACGTTCAGCCTGCCGGTTCTGACTCATCATGATGATGGGAGACTGAAAAGCCGCCAAACAACTTAGGAACAAATTTAACAAAATAAACGGATATTCATCAAAGTGGATTCCAAAAATATGCAGCGTATTGGCTGTCATCCAACAGAACAAGAAGACACAAAAGCCGATAATGAACCACCATGATCCACCGTACTTCGCAATTAAATCAGCCAGTTTATCACCAAGAGTAACCTTCATTTCGTTGGTGTTTTTAATCACGTAGGTATTACTGTTAAGTTCCTTTTCAAGTTTATCGTTAATTTTTCGGTTTGAATCCAGATCACGGTTGATGGTTTGTTCCATCTTATGCAACCGAATCCGTTGGAGATCATTCAGGCAAATAAATGAAGACGGACGTACCTGTGGATTACGTTCCTTAATTGCTTCCACCAAGTCCCCTCCCAGACTCTTGATGAAAAAGCCTTCCAAAGCTGTATATGATTTGCCACACATTACACAGGTGGCACGGTTCTTATTTGCCATTTTCTCACCCTTCTCCTATCCGTTTTCCGCTAACCATCTTATCATCAGTCAACTGAATTGGGTAGCACTTCCCCCTCGGTCAAAACAGCACACTGGACATTAATATGCCCGTCTGGTTGCATCCGGTAATGGACCCCCTGAATTTCGGGCACAAAACCAGCAAACCGTTCCATTGCGCCGACTAATACCTGAAAGTACTGCTGATCAACCGGCCGCCACCGTTCTCCTGGCGCCACAATAAACACTCCCGGCGGATACGGCAACGCCCCTTCGGCTGCAATCCGCCCCACAACCTGGTCAAGCGTAACCAGTTCGTCGTGATTCCGTCGAAACTCCAGGTCTGCCTGTGCGGGTGTTCGGGCATATTCCTGCATCTTCTCCTTGCTAAACAATCGCTGCTGCAGGTTAAACGTTTGGTGGTCCCGGTAATACGCGTGCATTTCATCACATAGTTGACGAAGCGAATACCCCACATACCGTTGCGGGTAACGAGCCGTTAACCGCGGAAGCACCTCTTCGAGCGGTGCATTTTCATTGTACAACCGTTCAAAGGCCAACAAAGCATCAACAAGTTGATTCAAATCCACGGTTGTATCGCCAGGAGTTAGTAAAAACAGGAGGGAATTGAGGTCTGCCTTCGCTTTTAAAATTCCATGTTCCGTGAGATATTCCGCTACAATATCCCCCGCAATTCCAAAGGGCGTGTACGTCTGCGTGGCCTCGTCAATTCCTGGCGTGGTAATCGTCAATTTAAGGGGATCAATCCGAGCTTGTCCTGCCGCCACCTTCTTAAAACCGTGCCATGCTTGACCCGCTGGCGTTAGTTCCCAGCATTGGGGGTCGTGCAGGAGCCGATCATCAGGAATCTGCTCCCACGGCTGGCCGTCAATTGTTGCAGGAATCAGCGGTTTAAAAAGCGTCGATTCCCGCAACAACCTCTTCCGCGTCGCAATCCCCCGCTGCATCACCGCCTGCCACCAGTTACGATTAGCGGAGCTCCCCGCTACGTACGGATTAACCGTCATTGAGGCGTAAAGCGGATAATTATAGCTCGATGTTACGTACTTTAAGTATGCGTTATTGAAATGCGTATGATCCACGTACCGCTTTTGACCCTTAATGTGCGCATCCTTCTTTAAAATTTGGGAAGCCTGCCCCATCCCAAGTTGTTGTTTATGCAGTGACTGAGTAACGAGGATTCCCGGATCTTCGGGACCAAACGTCCGTGATAGCGGTGTTAAATCTGCTAGTACGTCAACAAATTGTTCGTAACCGCCCCAGGCACAATCAAATAATACATAGTCACATAACTGACCGATGCGATCAAGAAGCCACTGGGCGTTCGCAAACACCCCGTCATACGTTTCGAGTTGAACAACCGCCATCCGGAACGGGCGCGGTTGTTTGGCTCTTTGCGGATCAACTTGAGCAGCCGCAGCCCGTAATTTTTCTGACGTCAGCAACGTCGCAACCATTCCCCCAATCAACCCGTGTGCATTCCGGTCAGTGGGAACATAAACCGGACGAGCTCCGTTCATCACCAATGCCCCGTTATACAGTGATTTGTGGTTGTTCCGGTCAAATAGAACCAGATCACCAGGCCGTACTACCGCACTCACGCAAATATCATTTGATCCGGTTGTCCCATTAGGTACAAAGTACGCCTTGTCCGCGCGGTAAACCGCCGCCGTCTTCTTCTCCGCCTCTAACGGTGTTCCCGCGTGCGTCATCGTATCACCCAGCTCAGTCACCGTGTCACTCGTATCGGCATACAGCATGTTTTGCCCAAAGAACCGATTAAAGACAACCCCGGCCGGATGAAGACCGTAATACCGCCCATTATGGTGTCCCGGCGTGGTAAAACTTACAGGCCGCCGATCAGCAAACGCCACAAGATCACGTAAAAAGCCCGGCACATTTTGATGAACATAGTTATCCGCAACGGTCGCAACCCGTTGCTGAATGGTAGCTGGTTGCGTTGCTGCATTAACCCGGACAACCGGAATGGGTAATCCCGTCTGGTTAGTTAACTGTCGAGCTGTAATAATTGAATCTTCATCCGAAACAATAATCGCTGCTAACTCCGCGGGATTAAGCGTTGGTGCTAACGCCACGGATTCCCAATCGGGAGGCACAAGCCGTTCTAACCCGGGGGTTACCGCAATCTTAAGGTACTTCATCCTTTACCCTTCTTTCAGCAAGCTACCTTTATCTTACCGCACTTACCTGCTCGTAAACCATTTCAACCGTTGCGATAGGCAAAACCATGCCGTAAAATAGGCGTTGTTTATTTTATGATCAAATTTTATTAAATAAAAAAGAGAGTGAGGAGAAGACATTGAACTGCTCGTTGTCGCGGTTTAACCACCATCCGCCCCGCATGGTTCTATTTATTCGTTACTAGGAACCATGAAAGGAAGGAAAATGGAAAACACACTACAACCTAAAAAGCATTATATGAGCTGGCCGGTTCTTGCACTGCTAGACTTCGTTACTATCATTAGCTTTGAAAACATTTTTTATCCGTTTCAAAATCAAGGATTATCAGTCGTTATCTCATGGCTGTTCCTGCTATTTTCATACGTTATTCCCTACGCCCTGATTGCAACGCAACTTGGCTTAACGTTTGATAATCAATCGGGGGGACTCGCCTCATGGATCCGCCGGGGAACCCACAGCGATCTGTTCGGTTACATTACGTCCTGGATGTATTGGACCCAAACAATCCCGTACCTGGTAGACGTTTCCAACTCCGTCGTCGTATCCATTAGCTGGATTATTCTTGGAAATAACACCCTGAATAAACACATGTCGCCAACGATGTTTGGCCTGATGACCTTCATCATCATTCTGGTATTTATCCTCTTTGAAAATAAGGTTAAAAATTCTTTGGAGATTCTGTCACTCATTGGTGGTGGTGCAATGTTCCTAATCTCAATGCTGTTCGTCTTCATGACGGGATGGGCATTACTTCACGGTGCGCACATCGCAACCCACTTCAGTTGGGGGGCATTTAAGCCCAGCTTTAGCCTCCATTACTTCTCAACAACCGGGTTATTAATCTTTGCAATGTCCGGGGCTGAACTAGCTGCACCGTACATTATCCGCCTTCGGAATCCAAAGTCAGAGTTTCCGAAAGCCATGTGGGCGTTAGCACTGATGACAGCGTTCCTAACAATTTTTGGAACGTTAGCACTAGCCGTTTTCTTCAACGCCAACCACATTCCGCACGATTTTAAGATGAACGGGCCATACTACGCCTTTCGTCTTCTCGGAGAACAGTGTGGGCTTGGAAAGTCCCTCATGTACGTCTTTGCCGTTGTTCAATTGTTCTTTATGCTTGCCCAACTGGCAATTCTAATCGATGCAGCAGCTCGGGTCTTTGCAAGTGACACGGCTAATAAATACATGCCAACGTGGTTAACAAAAAAGAATAAGAACGGCAAACCCATTAATAGTTACATTCTGACTGCGGGAATTAGCCTGTTAATCCTTCTTCTGAGCGGCACCCTCCCAAGCATTAACTCGATTTATAACTGGCTACTAAACCTCAACGGAATCGTCTCACCATACAAGACGGCCCTGGTCTTCGTAGCCTTCCTTGCTATTCGGTGGCATGAAAAAGAATTTCACTCAGATTATACCTACATCAAGAACCGAACAGGAGCCCTTGCAATGGGACTGTGGTGCTTCACCTTCACGTTTGTGTGTGCTACCCTTGGTTTTATCCCGCAGGATGCGAACCCAGGAACAGCCGCCTTCAATCACCAACTAATTATGAACTTTATAACCGTTGGCTTCCTGATTATCCTGGGATTCCTGCTGCCATTTCTGCGAAAACTGGAACTTCACCGAAAAGCAGCTAACTAATAATGTTATTATGTGACCTAAGCATCGCCGGAACTACTTCCGGCGATGTTTTTTATTTTGTCTTAAACAACTGCCGGAACATCTGTAGGTCAGCGGCACCCATCGCCAGCGTATCGCGTAACCGCCCTGCCCGTTCGCTCAATGCCATAAGCACGTCCTCATCATGATGCATAAACTGGTAATCAATGGCACCCCAAACAAGGCCAATAAATGACCGACATAAATCAACGACAAGGTCGCGTTGGTAATGCCGACAAATTCGCTTTCCGTACGGCTGCAGGTAAGGAATTAGGCGCTGCCCCCAATCGCTAACTTTATTCACTGGGGTTAACTGGTAAACGGTAATCACCCGTTTTTGTGTAAGATTCACAACCGCAATACACTGTTCCCGACGAAATAACCGTACCTTAGGATTATTACTTGTTGGGTCATCAATAGCCGTTGCATCCAACATAAACCGTCGCACCCACCGGTGAGCATCACTCTTAGGCACGTTAAATCGTTGATTAAGCCGCTTAACCGCGTGCTCCGTTGGGATAAATCCAGCCGCATTAATCTTTGTCATTCCGGTCCGCTCCCCTTTCATCCGCCTTTTCGTCTGGAAAAAGCATCAGCGCTAAATCGAACATATGTTCTGCTTTCAGTATACCAATTAGCAAAACCCTGTCAACGAGTAAATTAGAAGAATAACACTTCTGCCATAATTTAAAAAACGTTATTATAGATTAACAACGGAACGGGTAGAAAGAATTAAAAGGTATACATTATAAATGCTTATTCGCTTTAGCAATTTAACTGAACAGCTACAGCCTTCCGCCACTAAAATCAAATCATTAAAAAAGTGGAATTTACTCCTCATCAGTAAATTCCACTTTGGTCATTATTCAGTTTAACCGTCCTTGTTTAGTACAACCCACTAATCCGACCATCATTATCCACGTCAATTCCGTTTGCAGCCGGCACCTTTGGAAGACCTGGCATTGTCAAAACGTTCCCGGTCAGGGCAACAACAAAGCCCGCCCCCAGCTTTGGCATGAACTCCCGTACATGAAGCGTAAAATCAGTCGGCGCCCCGAGTAACTTCGCGTTATCCGTAAACGAATACTGCGTTTTTGCCATGCAGACCGGCAGGTGATCCCACCCATGGGCCGCAAACTCACGGAGTTGGCGCTTAGCCTTCGGCCCGTACTCAACCGCCGCACCATGGTAAATCTTCTTCGTGATCTTTTCAATCTTTGTTTGCAAATCGTCGTCAGCTGCGTAAACCGTTTCAAACGAATGCGGTTGTTCGCACGCTTCAATGACCGCCTGAGCAAGTTCCTGTGCGCCAGCACCGCCCTTAGCCCATACGTCAGCAACATGGGCCGTTGCGCCCAGTGAAGCACAAGCATCCTGAACGGCCTTGATTTCATCTGGAGTATCACTGGTGAAGCGGTTTAGCGCAACCACCACGTTTACCCCATACTGCTGCATGTTCTTAATATGACGAATGAGGTTGCTGCTCCCCTTTTCAACGGCAGCCACATTCTCGGTTTCAAGCTGATCCTTAGCAACGCCACCATTCATCTTCAGTGCGCGAACCGTTGCCACAACAACAACGGCATCCGGCGTCTTTCCGAGAACCGGCACCTTAATATCACAGAACTTCTCAGCCCCGAGATCAGCACCAAATCCGGCCTCCGTAACGGCGTAATCGGCGTACTGAAGAGCTGTCCGCGTTGCAATCACACTGTTGCACCCGTGTGCAATGTTGGCAAATGGTCCCCCGTGAACCAACGCCGGCGTATGGGCGATGGTCTGCACAAGGTTCGGCTTGATGGCGTCCTTCAGGAGCGTTGCGATCGCACCAACCACGCCAAGCTGCTTAACAGTAACAGGTTCCCCATCGTAGGTGTATCCAATCACAATCCGCCCAATCCGCTTCTTCAAATCAGCCATATCAGTAGCTAAGCACAGAACGGCCATCAGTTCGGAAGCAACGGTGATTTCAAACCCGTCTTCCCGTGGAATCCCCTGCTTAAGCCCACCGAGGCCAATCACCGTATGCCGTAATGCCCGGTCGTTAATATCAAGCACCCGTTTCCATGTTACATTCCGCGGATCAATGTTTAATTCGTTACCCTGGTAAATATGGTTATCAACGAGCGCCGCTAACGTATTATTCGCCGCCGTTAACGCGTGCATGTCACCCGTAAAGTGAAGGTTAATATCATCCATCGGAAGCACCTGGGAGTAGCCTCCACCAGTGGCGCCTCCCTTCATCCCCATTACCGGACCTAAGGAAGGTTCCCGCAGAGCTAACATGGTCCTTTTCCCTGCTAGCTGTAAGGCGTCTGCCAACCCGATTGAAACGGTTGATTTTCCTTCACCTGCCGGCGTAGGGTTAATGGCAGTTACCAGGATCAACTTCCCCCGAAGCGGCCGGGTCGGATCAACCGTTAACTTTGCCTTGTAGTTACCATATTGCTCAACCTGTTCAGGTTTAAAACCAGCTCGATCAGCAATCTTCGTGATTGGATCCATCGTGGCCTGTTGCGCAATTTCAATGTCATTCATGTGCGTTCCTCCTCGGTGTGTTCCTCAACGTAACTTTATCATCACCATTAGCATACCATGATTTTAATCCTTATGTTGTATTTTTTCCGAATTTATTTAGTATTGATTGGTGATATTGTTCGTGATTTTGATAGATGGAACATGTTCGCGGATCCCATCAACAAGTTGCTGCCGGACTTTTTTAGAAGCAAGCACCTTAATCGTCTGGTACCGGCCCGCAATTATAACCTGGGTCCGTAACACCGTTACCTCTTTAATCTGATCATACTTAATCCTCTTGGAATTAAAACCAATTACGGTGTGAACAGTTAGGATATCTTCACCCAAAACGACGTATCGCCCTCTAATTTGAACAACAGCAACGGCAATAAACAACAAGAATGTCAGCACTGTCCACACCTGAAAAACCGTAATTTCAAGCCACAGTAACAAACTCGTATCAAGGATCATCAACGAAAAGGCCCAACAAATTATGCTTGTCGGCCAATCTGGTTGAACATACAGCTTCTTTGTCATTTTTATCCCTTCTTTGCAGGAATTTTGTCAAGCGTGTACCGGCCCAATTTTCCCTTCCGGCAATCAAAAATTAACCGCTCACTGGCGCGATCATAATCAGCCCGAAAACCCATCCGTTTGGTAAGTGCTAACAGCACCTCCACGGTTGGTTGATCCAGTTCCTCTGACGTTAAGTGATAAACCTTTTCAAGCAACTGGGCGTGGTGGTTGACGAAATGTTCGAGCGCATACAATGCAACGTCGTCCTTAGCAAATAACGTGTCCTTAATTGCCCCGGTTAAAGCCAACTTTTTACCAACAACCGGGTCCTCGAACTTCGGCCACAGGATTCCCGGCGTATCCAAAAGTTGCAGGTTATCCCCCGCCTTTAACCATTGCTGGGACTTCGTGATTCCGGGCCGGTTCCCAACCTGAGCGATTTTTTTATGAACAAGGTGGTTTAATAACGTTGATTTACCCACATTGGGAATTCCCAGACACATCACCTTTACTCGCTGGGACTTAATTCCCCGTGCAGCCCGCTGAGCCAGCTTATCGGCTAATACCTCGCGGATCTTGGCTTCAAGGGACTGGAGGTTATCCCGGATACTATCAAACGCCATGGCTGGTTGCCCGTGTTGTTCGTAATAATCACCCCACCGTTTTGTCATCTGGGGATCTGCTAGGTCCCGCTTTGTAAGCACAATGATACTTGGTTTATTTTTTAACACCGATGCAATCTGGGGATTCCGGGAAGACTCCGGCAGCCGTGCGTCCACTAGTTCAAGTACGATGTCGACTAGCCGTAAATTTTCCTTTACCTGCCGCATCGCCTTTGCCATGTGACCAGGAAACCACTGAATACTTGCCATGCTAACCACCCTTTCTCCTTAAATGTAGATAATCATCCGCGTCCGGTAACGTTCACTACTCCATCTGAGCGAGATACTGCTGCCAGGCCTCGTCAAAAACCGTCATCCCGGAAAGATAGCTTCCGTTTAACTCAAGGTACTGGGAGAGTTCGTCATAATCGCAGGATTGCTTGGGAAAACTTTGATCATAGAAGGCCCGGTTAGCAAATTCCGCCACTGCCCGGTGATCGTCTGGATTACGCTGAGTCATCAGGTACTGATAAAAACTTTGCCGATACTTCATTAACATCCTCCTTTAATTCCGTGGTAATCCAATCAAAACGCGGTACCGACCATTCTTAAGGTCTATGTGCATTAGCCGCACACTAAACTGCTGCTTGGAGGTAAGGTGGTTTAGATTAAGGATTACTTGTTTTTTAGCCGGTTGAACAGTAAGACATGTTGGAAGAGTAATATTATTTTTAAAATACTGCATCGTTAGCTTAACGGGAACTGCTACCTGGCCAAACGTAATCTGCCTAACAACCAGCCGTAGATTTCCCTGCGGGGTTGTTATTGGAACCGTCGTAATCGTAAAAGTTACTGTCTGTCCCATCACCTTAGTGTGCCCCGTAATTAATGCTTCATTCGAAGTTAGCCGAACATGATACCGGACATCCCCGGTTGCTTGCTGATTTAAGAAATAATCTAAAATCGCCGTAAGCTGGTTATTATTCAGCGTTGTTGATAATGAAGTCCCCGTTGTCGGGACACTGGTTTCAATTTTACTTTGCGGGACACTTGGAGTCGTAATTCGCCAAAAAAGGAGGGCTCCCCCCGCAATAATCAACGCTACCAAAATGGTAAACGCCCACTTCCACGGGTTCACCTGCCGGGATTTACGGCCTTGTTGTCGTCTTTGTTCCATGATGAAGCCACCTCCTTTGTTCTTGGTTAATCCGATGGGTAACCTGCTGGGCAATATAACGATATCCCCGCTCATTAGGGTGTAATCGGTCTGTAGAGGACAGCCATGCATTCTTCCCCTGAGCGGTTACTAGCAACTGTGAAACACTCGCACTGGAAAGCAGTGGTGTATTGGCCGCTGCAAATTGGCGTAATTGACGGGATGGCTGCGTTTGCCCGTACTGACCATACCCTATCCGACTAATATTAACGTAGTACATGTTTGGTTGCTGCCGTGTAACCCGTCGAATTGTGTAATTCCAGGTTGTTACCCCGGTATTTAAAACCGAATTCGTTGCTAGTTCAACATAAAACGGGTTGTAAATTCCCAGCACAAAAACGGGAGCAGTCCTATTCAGCTGCCGAATTCTTTCTAAAAGGGCCCGCAAATGCTCAGTATATGTTGCAGCTGCCGGGGCAATTAAGTGCTTAGCATCCGTCCGGGAAAGATCTTTACGAGCGGCACTAATTGCACTTAACGCATCGTTTCCTCCCGCCGTCACGGTAATAATATCTGCTTGCCGGAGGTGCCGTTGCAACTGCGGATTACCGTTGATTCGATCCATTACCCGCGAAGTTATATCACCGGCCTCCCCAGCATTCACCGTGCTCAGTCGAACCGACGTACTGTGAGAAAGAGAGCGCGCAACGAGTGGCACAAAGCCTCCGGCTGTTTGCGGATCGCCAACACCCTGGGTAAGAGAATCACCAACAGCTACCAGGCGAACCAGGCGCCGGCTTGTAGGGTGCACTGGTTGGGAATGTTGAACTGACCGCATTAGGAACCATCCAAGCGCAAAGAAGATTGCTGCCATCCCCCCGAGGATTCCTAAATATTGAGCTGCTCGTTTTACCAGCCGCATCCCGTTTCCTCCAATCAAATTATTTCCATTATAGTGGGAAAAGAACTCCTTGACTAGCCAAAGACAATTATTTTTAAATCGCCATCAAAAAACTTACCTCGCCGATTAATTTTTGCTATGCTAATCAGCGTACCCTTATGGTATAAACAGAGAAAGGAATTTCATATAAAATGACAAAACAACATAAACTAACCAACCATCCCTGGCTCGCCCTCCTTGGACCGATGCTAGGCGCCTTTGTCGGAATGCTTTCTGAAACATCCCTAAATATTGCTCTTCCCCAGCTTTCACGAAGTTTGGCAGTGGGAAACGACCTCCTTCAGTGGATCGTTACGGGTTACATGCTCGTTATCGGAATCGTTCTTCCATTGTCTAGCCTTCTTACTAAATGGCTAACAACTCGTCAGATCATCACAACCGGACTGAGCGCCTTCATTGGGGGGGCCGTAATTTCAGCGCTTGCCTCTAACTTTTCCCTCCTCCTTGCTGGGCGGATGATTCAGGGGATTGGAACAGGAACAATTTTACCCCTCATGTTTACCGTTGCAATGAACATCTTCCCACCTGAAAAAATGGGGACGGCGATGGGGGCCTGCTCGCTAGTTATTATGTTTGCTCCAGCAGTAGGACCAACTTTAACGGGACTTATCCTCGCTAAACTTTCCTGGCACTGGATTTTCTGGCTCTTCATTCCATTCCTGCTGGTTGCCCTGTTCTTTGATCTTAAGTTCTTACCAAACATCAGCAAACTAACCCGCGAACCCGTTGACTTTATTGCAGTCATTCTCTCTGCTCTCGGATTTGGGTTAGTTGTCATGGGCTTTAGCTTTGCCGCCCGGTTTGGCTGGACCTCCGTCATTGTTTTAGGCTGTTTATTAGTGGGGATCGTGGTGTTGGGATTGTACACGCACCGACAATTAACTCAGCAACACCCGATTTTAAACCTACGCATTTTTGCCAACAGCGCATTTACTAAGGGAACCCTTCTGGTAATGATTAACTTCGGGGTAATTTTATCTGCAATGTACCTATTACCCCAATATATCCAAAACGGGCTACTCCTCCCAGTTGCCCTTACGGGGATCATCATGCTACCTGGCGGAATCATCAATGCCATGGTTTCAGGGTTAGCCGGCCGCCTCTTTGACAATTATGGCGCCAAAGTATTGGCGACCCTTGGCTTCATGATTACCACAATAGGGGCTATTATGCTTACCTGCGTTACACCCCATTCCCCCATCTGGTACGTCATTGCTGCCCACGTTATTCTGATGATTGGATGTCCGTTAGCAATGTCCCCTGCCCAAACGCACGCACTTAACGCTCTTCAACTATTTGAATCCGCGGATGGAAGCACAATTATCAACACCCTCCAACAGGTTGTCGGTGCCATCGCCACGGCGTTAGCAACAAGTTTTCTGGGGCTGGGAACGGCAGCTTACCACGGTACTAACCATGCCGCTGCATTTACCAACGGGGTTCACTTTGGGATGGTATTTACCGTTGTTTTGACGGTGGTTGGGTTTTTGATCGCCCTTTCACTGAAAAAGGAACCAGAAAGTCACGACGTCACTCTTACTGACGAATAAGCTAACTTAACTAAAAGCGACTGGAATAGAAACACTATTTCAGTCGCTTTTTTTACAATGATCCTATTAATTTTTGATTTCACGGCGATAAAACATCGCCTTTAATTCATCAACTACAAAACTTAAAAGAAGACATCCTCCAAAAATAATTACCCCCACTTGCCAAGAAACTGGTGCTAACACAACTCCTCCTACCGCAAAAACAAACGATAATAAACAATTCCCTAAAGTAGTGTATATAACGGCTGCACTAGGGATTTCTTTCCAAAATAACCCCGTTGTCCGCGTCATCCAAATTGTATCCATTGCGGTGAACATTAAATACAGGTACATAACTGTTTCAATCAGCGTTGGTTGTACACGAACGCCATAGTAGAGCCAGCTAAACAATCCTAATCCTAAAGTAGTCCAAAAAACGGTGAATAACCCTGCAATTAATGTCAGACGCTTAAAGTTCCATTTTTCGGGTTGAAGTGTTACCTGAACCCGATCGGTCCCCAAAACCATTGTAACTACATCATTTAAAATGGCTAACATTATAATCGCATTTAAACTAACAGGTAGGATTCCCGCTATTACGTACCCTAATGTTAAAATGACAGTTAATTCAGCGGTGCGTGCTAGTTTAGTAATCGTCCACGTCATCATTCGTTGATAGACCCGATGACCACTCGCAAACAAACGTAATAATGGTAAAAGTCCTGCATCAAGCATTGTTACTTTAGCCGTTCTCTTAGCAACCGCCGATGCATTATACATCGCGATTCCTACGTCTGCCCTTTTCAATGCAGGTGCATCGTTTACCCCATCTCCTGTCATTGCAACAACGTGTCCAGCAGCTTGAAACTGCTGAACAAGTGCAAGTTTCCCTTCCGGTAATACCTCCGCAACACAACCTACGTCAGATAATTTTATCCCTGCCAATTCGTTCCCTGTAATAACCCTTCCGGGAATTCCGAGTTTTTTAGCAATTATTCGCGCTGCTTGAATACTATCGCCCGTAACCATTACGGGATGAATTTTATTGACTATTAATCGATTAATAGTTTCTTGGGCATTTGGTCGCAGTTGATCATCAAGCGCAAAAAGTGCTGCTGGCTGGTTATTAATCGTAAGAACAATTGTCTGTCCTGCCACCGGCCGCTTAAATTTCATCGTTATTAAATACGATCCATTATGAACTATCCGTGGTGCCCCTAACTGGACATCATATTGATGATGGTTCCACATAATTGTCGCCGCTGAATATCCTGTAAGGGTGCTAAACTCCTGATAATCTTTTATCGTAACCTCATCCTTTACTGGATTTAATAGATTTTGCAATGCTTGATCAACACGACTGGGTTGCCGCCAATCAGTTAACGCTTGTGCAAACGCAATAATAATTTTATCTGGATAATCACTTAAATTAACCATCTGGTCAATCACTGGTTTATTTGTAGTTAGCGTTCCCGTTTTATCAAAGAGAACCGTATCAACAGTTGCCGCCGTTTGAATTCCATTCAACTCACGAACAATAATACGTTCATCACTCAACTTTCGCGCTTCCAGTGAATTAGCCACACTAAAACTTGAAGGCATCGCGATTGGAATTGTCGCAATAAAAAGAATGCCAATTAGCGGTAGCAAATTAAGCAGTGGTTCATGCCGCATCAACGCTACCCCAGCCAAAATCACCACCAGAACCGCATCAACAGCTGCAAGTAAATTAATAATTCGCTGAAGAAGATGTTGTAATCGTCCGGGTGCATGAGAGGTAGTCACTAACCGAGTGATTTTCCCTACCTGACTTGCTGCCCCTGTCCTAAGAACAATAGCAGTTGCAGTTCCGCGGTCAACCTGAGTACCAGCCATCAACGTCATCCCAACACTCCGTTGAATTGCCTTACTCTCTCCGGTAATAAGGCTCTCGTTTGTTGTAATCATTCCATCAATAATCTGAACATCAGCCGGAACCAAATTTCCGCTCCGTAAATTAATCACATCATCCCTAACAAGTAAGCGCGCTGGAATCATTTTCCATTGTCCATCGCGAAGAACACTAACATCCGGAACAACCTGTTTTGTTAATGGAGCAAGCGCTCGAACCGCCCGCTGATTTTGGAGTGCGCCATTAATAGCCGCAAAAAGTAACAACGCAACGATAAAACCAGCTTGGAGCATGTTTCCCGAAATTAATTCAATAACCAACGCACCCTCAATTATCCACGCAGTGGGCTCCCACAACCGTCGTCCAACCAAAGTCCATAAATTTGTTTTATTCATTTTTACTTCGTTCGGACCGTCCGTAGCCAATCTTTGAGCTGCAACTTTGCTAGACAACCCCTGATTCATAAAAAAACCTCCCATCAGTTCCCTGACAGGAGATTGCCCCCTAATCAGGGCCAATTCATTATGAACTTAATCCTTATCAACATCGTTTGGATAATGCGCAAGTCTTGTTCCATCCTCACCGAGCTCCTCTTCGATTCGGAGTAACTGGTTGTACTTTTCAACCCGTTCGGAGCGGGCAGGTGCGCCTGATTTTAATTCAGCAGCGTTAGTAGCAACCGTAAAATCAGCGATAAAGGTATCACCCGTTTCCCCCGACCGGTGTGACATCATCGTTGTATACCCATTTTTGCGTGCAAGCCGAATTGTTTCCAACGTCTCTGTTATTGTTCCAATTTGGTTCAACTTAATTAAAATACTATTACCCATTCCCATTTTAATTGCTTTTCGCACCAAAATAGGATTTGTGCACACCGGATCATCGGCTACTAGTTGAACGCGGTGTCCGTATTGTTCAGTAAAACGCGTAAAGTTTTCCCAATCGTCCTCACCATACGGATCTTCAATCGATATAATCTCTGGAAACTTATCAAGTAAGGTGCCGTAATACTTACCTAATTCATCCGGGGTGTACGTTTTTCCTTCTAACCGATAGTTTCCCGTTTGCGAATCATATAGATAAGACGCTGCTGCATCAAACGCTACTGCAATTTCCTTTCCCGGAACATAGCCGGCAACTTTAATTGCATCATGCAATAACTGAAGCGCTTCTTCGGAAGACTTCAGGTTAGGCGCAAAGCCCCCTTCATCACCAAGACCAGTTGAGTACCCTCGTTCTTCAAGGATTTGCTTCAGGGTATGATACGTATTTGCAATTTTTTCAAATCCATCCCGAAAACTTGTCCGCTGAACTGGCGTAATCATAAATTCCTGCATGTCAATATCATTAGCAGCGTGTTCTCCTCCATTGATGACATTATGAAATGTCTGGGGTAACTCCAAGTCCGTTCCACCCAAATAGCGGTAAAGCGGTTGTTTGGTTTCGTTAGCTGCCGCCCGTGCAACAGCCATGGAAACACCGAGAATTGCATTGGCTCCCAGTCGCGCTTTATTCGAAGTACCATCAAGGGCAATCATCGTCTGATCAACATGAGCTTGGGCTAATGGGTTTAACCCATGGAGAGCAGTATTAATTTCCGTATTGATATTTTTTACGGCTTGTAATACTCCTTTACCCATTAATCGGCTACCACCGTCACGAAGCTCAATGGCTTCCTTTTCACCGGTAGAAGCACCAGAAGGAACTTCCGCCCGCCCCATTATTCCATCGCTTAAAATTACATCAGCTTCAACGGTCGGATTCCCACGTGAATCAAAAACTTCCCGTGCCTTAACCTCTTCGATTTTTGTAACCATTAAAAAAACCTCCTCAGAAATCCTGAGAAGGCTGCCAGACACCCGTCTACCAACCCCTCAGGTGATAGACGTCATCAGCTTATTAAGCGGTTACGGCAAACGTCATTGCCCTAATACACCCTCATTCTAACATCTTTTTTTTATAATGCAACTTAAACAACACCATTTATAATAATGTCCCCAAATGTTCATTCTCTGTCAAAAATGGTATATTAATGATAGGAAGCGGTTACTGAAAGGATTTGATCACATGGAAAAATTCTATAATGTTAAGTTCCACACCATTGATGGTGCAACGCTCATTAAGCGTGGCATTGCTTCTGCTAAAACCGGAGCGGATATTTGGCATGATGCCGTTGAAAGCTACGATGACGACTTCATCTGCCTTAAAATTAACGACAAAACTCTCGTTGATCTTCGTCGCGCCAACATTGTCCGGATTGTAATGACGGAGGTTGATGGTCCAATTACCAAACGCGAAAAACAACGTGATGAGATCCGAGCGGCAGTTAACACCCTTGCTGAAATCGGGCTATAGAGGCATTATTCTATTAGACAAAGCAAAATATGCGGGATAAAGGCCCTACACTAAATCCTGTTGATATGGTTAAACGTTAGAACTGTGTCAGCGGGATTTCTTAGTACTTTAAAAAATAAAAACCGCAGCTCCAGAAATAATCAAACACCACATAAAAACTTGACGCTATAAACTCTATTTAATAATTGTATTCACTTCACCCTTGATAGTAAAAACGATAATATCGTTTTTACTGATTACCAGACAGAATTATAATACGGTCGACCAGCAAAAATTTACTATAACATCCTTAAAGTGACGACTAAGCCCGGCCAACTTGTGCTTTTTTAACGTTTGCTCACAATAACACGCACACGTATCAACCCCATACCTGACAGTAACCTCTTCTGCAAAAGAACTACAATTTCCACAATTATAATTAACTTATCCGCTGAAAATGCGAAAACGCAAAAAACGTCGCCTAAAAATAGGCGACGCACCTTAGTTATCAACATGATTTAACCAGCTAGCCTATTATTATCGGGTCACGCTTCCCGCCTTTGTTGGTCATGCTTGCGGTTCACAATCATGAGAACGAAAGCGGCAACGACGCCGGCCCCGGCAACCAGCACGCTGATAAAGAAGATGATCTTATAAGCTGTAATCGGGTTATGCTGGTCGAT
>NZ_JBJFZV010000014.1:0-1146 GCF_045033015.1 Ligilactobacillus sp. LYQ60 | reverse complement strand
AAGGAAAGAGTGCGGTGATGATGGCCTGAAGGATACACCTGTTCCCATGCCGAACACAGTAGTTAAGCTTCAGCGCGCCGAGAGTAGTTGGGGGACCGCCCCCTGTGAGGGTAGGACGTCGCCGTGCTTTTAATGGAGGATTAGCTCAGCTGGGAGAGCATCTGCCCTACAAGCAGGAGGTCACAGGTTCGAGCCCTGTATCCTCCATATGACTAAGTTAATTAAAATGAGTGATTGACTTTTAAGTTGTTCCTTAATATAATAATAAAGTCGTTTGTGTTGAACAAATGCCGACTTAGCTCAGTTGGCAGAGCATCTGTCTTGTAAACAGAGGGTCGGAGGTTCGAATCCTCTAGTCGGCATTGTGCGGAAATAGTTCAGAGGTAGAACATCACCTTGCCATGGTGGGGGTCGCGGGTTCGAATCCCGTTTTCCGCTTTTGCGTTTTGCCGGGGTGGCGGAATTGGCAGACGCACGGGACTTAAAATCCCGCGGTAAGTGATTACCGTACCGGTTCGATCCCGGTCCTCGGCACTATGCACCCATAGCGCAACTGGATAGAGTGTCTGACTACGAATCAGAAGGTTGTAGGTTCGACTCCTACTGGGTGCATTAAACGGGAAATAGCTCAGCTTGGTAGAGCACTTGGTTTGGGACCAAGGGGTCGCAGGTTCGAATCCTGTTTTCCCGATTGGCGGAAGCCAATAGGATCGCGGTGTAGCTCAGCTGGCTAGAGCGTTCGGTTCATACCCGAGAGGTCGAGGGTTCGATTCCCCCCGCCGCGATATTCATAATTAGAGCTTGGACCTTTAGCTCAGTTGGTTAGAGCAGACGGCTCATAACCGTCCGGTCGTAGGTTCGAGTCCTACAAGGTCCATTGGGGTTCACAATGGATGGTCATTATGAATTATTATGGAGGGTTACTCAAGTCTGGTTAAAGAGGCGTTTCTTTTAGAAATGTAGGTCGGAGTAGTCCGATGCGGAAGTTCGAATCTTTCACCCTCCTTTATGTTTTTCATGGAGGGTTACCCAAGTCTGGCTGAAGGGAACGGTCTTGAAAACCGTCAGGTCGGGGCAACTCGGCGCGAGAGTTCGAATCTCTCACCCTCCTTTAGAGGTAAAATTATCGCGGGATGGAGCAGTCTG
>NZ_JBJFZV010000013.1:0-1610 GCF_045033015.1 Ligilactobacillus sp. LYQ60 | reverse complement strand
GTCCCTCCATCGCTCAAACAAGATTAACTAGTACAGGAATCTCCACCTGTTATCCATCGTCTACGCCTCCCGGCCTCGACTTAGGTCCCGACTAACCCTGGGCGGACGAGCCTTCCCCAGGAAACCTTAGTCATTCGGTGGGCAGGATTCTCACCTGCCTTGCGCTACTCATACCGGCATTCTCACTTCCAAGCGCTCCACCAGTCCTTCCGGTCTGACTTCATTGCCCTTGGAACGCTCCCCTATCGCGTGACCTACGGTCACACCCACAATTTCGGTAACGTGTTTAGCCCCGTTACATTTTCGGCGCAGAATCACTCGACTAGTGAGCTATTACGCACTCTTTAAATGGTGGCTGCTTCTGAGCCAACATCCTAGTTGTCTGTGCAATTCCACATCCTTTTCCACTTAACACGTATTTAGGGACCTTAATTGGTGGTCTGGGCTGTTTCCCTTTCGACTACGGATCTTATCACTCGCAGTCTGACTCCCGGACATGGATCAATGGCATTCGGAGTTTATCTGAATTCAGTAACCCAGGATGGGCCCCTAGTCCAAACAGTGCTCTACCTCCATGATCCTTAATTCCGAGGCTAGCCCTAAAGCTATTTCGGGGAGAACCAGCTATCTCCAAGCTCGTTTGGAATTTCACCGCTACCCACACCTCATCCCAGCACTTTTCAACGTACACGGGTTCGGTCCTCCAGTGCGTTTTACCGCACCTTCAACCTGGACATGGGTAGGTCGCCTGGTTTCGGGTTTTACACCTCCATACTGAAACGCCCGTTTCAGACTCGCTTTCGCTGCGGCTCCGGCCTTACCGCCTTAACCTCGCATGCAAGCGTAACTCGCCGGTTCATTCTACAAAAGGCACGCCATCACCCCTTAATGGGCTCTGACTGCTTGTAGGCATATGGTTTCAGGAACTCTTTCACTCCCCTTCCGGGGTGCTTTTCACCTTTCCCTCACGGTACTGGTTCACTATCGGTCACTAGGTAGTATTTAGCCTTGGGAGATGGTCCTCCCGGTTTCCGACGGAGTTTCACGTGTTCCGCCGTACTCAGGATCCTGGTTGGAGGTAACCATGTTTCGTCTACGGGACGATCGCCCTCTGTGGTGCAGCTTCCCAACTGCTTCGACTACATGATTACTTGGTAACTCACCACACCAGTCCTACAACCCCAGAAAGCAAGCTTCCTGGTTTGGGCTGTTCCCCGTTCGCTCGCCGCTACTCAGGGAATCGAATTTCTTTCTTTTCCTGTGGGTACTAAGATGTTTCAGTTCCCCACGTGTTCCACTTACTAGGTTATAGATTCACCTAGCAGTAATGACCTCACGGTCATTGGGTTGCCCCATTCGGAAATCTCCGGCTCAGTGCTTACTTACAGCTCCCCGAAGCTTATCGCAGTTAGTCACGTCCTTCATCGGCTCCTAGTGCCAAGGCATCCACCATACGCCCTTAATAACTTAACCTCTCATTACCTTCCGGTAATTGATGAGTTTAGCGCTCAAGAACTTGTCTTGTTTTAAACTCTTTAAAACGCGGTGTTCTCGGTTCAATTTAATCAAGAAATCAAGAATTGTTATCTAGTTTTCAAAGAACAAAGCTG
>NZ_JBJFZV010000012.1:0-1685 GCF_045033015.1 Ligilactobacillus sp. LYQ60 | reverse complement strand
ATTCCTTAGAAAGGAGGTGATCCAGCCGCAGGTTCTCCTACGGCTACCTTGTTACGACTTCACCCCAATCATCTGTCCCACCTTAGACGGCTAGCTCCTTACGGTTACCCCACCGGCTTTGGGTGTTACAAACTCTCATGGTGTGACGGGCGGTGTGTACAAGGCCCGGGAACGTATTCACCGCGACATGCTGATTCGCGATTACTAGCGATTCCGACTTCGTGTAGGCGAGTTGCAGCCTACAGTCCGAACTGAGAACGGCTTTAAGAGATTTGCTGGGCCTCACGACTTCGCGTCTCGTTGTACCGTCCATTGTAGCACGTGTGTAGCCCAGGTCATAAGGGGCATGATGATTTGACGTCATCCCCACCTTCCTCCGGTTTGTCACCGGCAGTCTCATTAGAGTGCCCAACTTAATGCTGGCAACTAATAACAAGGGTTGCGCTCGTTGCGGGACTTAACCCAACATCTCACGACACGAGCTGACGACAACCATGCACCACCTGTCATTCCGTCCCCGAAGGGAACGCCTAATCTCTTAGGCTGGCGAAAGATGTCAAGACCTGGTAAGGTTCTTCGCGTAGCTTCGAATTAAACCACATGCTCCACCGCTTGTGCGGGCCCCCGTCAATTCCTTTGAGTTTCAACCTTGCGGTCGTACTCCCCAGGCGGAGTGCTTATTGCGTTAGCTGCAGCACTGAAGGGCGGAAACCCTCCAACACTTAGCACTCATCGTTTACGGCATGGACTACCAGGGTATCTAATCCTGTTCGCTACCCATGCTTTCGAACCTCAGCGTCAGTTACAGACCAGAGAGCCGCTTTCGCCACTGGTGTTCTTCCATATATCTACGCATTTCACCGCTACACATGGAGTTCCACTCTCCTCTTCTGCACTCAAGTCTCCCAGTTTCCAATGCACTTCTTCGGTTAAGCCGAAGGCTTTCACATCGGACTTAAAAAACAGCCTGCGTTCCCTTTACGCCCAATAAATCCGGACAACGCTTGCCACCTACGTATTACCGCGGCTGCTGGCACGTAGTTAGCCGTGACTTTCTGGTTAGATACCGTCAACGCATAATCAGTTACTCTTATCCGTGTTCTTCTCTAACAACAGCGCTTTACGATCCGAAGACCTTCTTCACGCACGCGGCGTTGCTCCATCAGGCTTGCGCCCATTGTGGAAGATTCCCTACTGCTGCCTCCCGTAGGAGTATGGGCCGTGTCTCAGTCCCATTGTGGCCGATCAGTCTCTCAACTCGGCTACGTATCATTGCCTTGGTAGGCCGTTACCCCACCAACTAGCTAATACGCCGCGGGTCCATCTATCAGTGACACCATTAGCGCCTTTTAATGGAAAAGCATGCGCTTTTCCATCCTATGCGGTATTAGCACCTGTTTCCAAGTGTTATCCCCCGCTGATAGGCAGGTTACCCACGTGTTACTCACCCGTCCGCCACTCGAATCCCTTACGGTGAGTGCAAGCACTCGGTGTAAAGGTTTCGCGTTCGACTTGCATGTATTAGGCACGCCGCCAGCGTTCGTCCTGAGCCAGGATCAAACTCTCATTTTGAATTCGTGACTCATTATTTATTACTAGCGAAGTTTGACTTCGTTAAATTATGTTGCTCAAAAGAGCCCTACACATTTAATTCGTCGATACTGTGTTCAGTTTTCAAAGATCTA
>NZ_JBJFZV010000011.1:0-1976 GCF_045033015.1 Ligilactobacillus sp. LYQ60 | reverse complement strand
TACGGGGTACGGTGGCTTGAAACCGATTTAGGCATTACCAAGGATGAACACGTCGTGGTGTTGCACGATGACTACCTTGACCGGACAACTTCGGGAAGCGGGCCGTTAACGGACATCATGTTCAATGACCTCCGGCAGCTGGACGCGGGAAGCTGGTTTGATTCTGAATTTACGGGAGTGAAAGTTCCAACGCTTGATGAGTTAATTGACTTTATAAACCGTAGTAAGGTTAACATCAACATCGAGCTTAAAGCGGTCATCGGCCCGAACGCCAACCGGCTGGCGGATTCTCTAGTCAAACAGTTTGCGGCCGCCCTAGACCGGTTAAACCCAGATTCGCGGGTAATTATTTCATCGTTTAATCCGCTTATGCTATTAAAGATGCAACAACTAAAACCCGCCCTGGAATACGCCGTTCTTTTTGAGGACCACACGTTCTATGACGACTGGACGCTGATTATGCAGGCAACCGGCGCGCAGATTATTCACCCGCAAAGTGAACACCTGACGCGCGGAACCGTCCAACAAATGAAGGACTACGGCTACGAAGTCAACGTCTGGACGGTTGACACCATTGACCGGGCCAACGAGCTGTTTAACTGGGGCGTTGACGGCATCTTCACTGATATTGCCCAGTCATTCCCACCGCACCACCAGAAAGGAGCGCCGCGCTATGGAAAATTCCTCACCACGTGGTTCTAATGCTGTACTAAACAAAATGGGCTTTAAGTCCGGTAACCAGCTGACCGGTTTTTTGACGGTCGTTGTTGCCGGCCAGCTCGTGTATTCTTGCTTTGAGGCCTTTAAGGGAACGTTTTACGACCTCTTATTAAAGGTGCTCGGGTTAAACAACACCCAGTTGGGGATCATCTTCAGTCTGATTGGTATTTCGGTCTTTTTCTACATCCCGGGCGGATGGTTAAACAACCGGTTCTCAATCCGGTCGCTGCTAATCTCGGGACTGTTAATCCGAATGACGACCGTCTTCATTATTATTTTCTTCCACCCCACGTTTAATGTTCTGCGAATCATTGCAATTATCTGGGGATTGACGGACGCCTTCTTCTGGCCAGCAGTTCTCAACGGGGTCGATTTGATGTCGGATAAGGGCCATAAGGGGTTGGCCTACGGGCTATTGGAATCCCTCCGGCGAGCGTTGGAAATGGGGATGAACCTCCTAATTGTTGGGGCGATGGCCCTCTTTGGGGGCATTTCCATTTTCAAAACCGGGATGTTGGTTTATAACCTGCTAATCATCCCGCTGGTTCTTTTCATCTTAAAGTTTGTGCCGAAAAACGGAATTGCTGCTGCGGAGGACGATTCCGGTGAAGGAAAGAAGTCCGGCGATGCGCTGAAAGGGCTCATTAAAGTGCTCACCATGCCCCGGGTATGGTTAGCCGGCATCACTGCCCTAACGATTTACTGGTCATACATTAACCTGATTTACACGGTTCCGTACCTGCAGGCGGTCTTTCACATTAGCCAAACGGAAGCATCGGTCTTTGGCATCATCAACACCGGCGCTATGGGGGTCGTTGCCGGCGCCATTTCGGGGGTCATCTCCGACTACGTCTTTAAGTCAACGTCGCGGATGATGTTTGTTTCCCTTGGGGTTACCTTCTTAGCACTGATCGCCGTTCTCATCGTTCCAAAAAGCCACCAGTTCATGTGGCCGAGTATCATCCTACTAATGATCTTCGCGTTTGCTATTTTCCTGGCAAAAAGCATTATCCTGGCACCAGTAAGTGAAATCGAAGTCCCCGAAAAGTACTCCGGTTCCGCAATGAGTGTAGGATCATTTGCCTCGTACGCCCCGGTCTTTTGGGCATACGGGTTAAACGGGATGATTATCGACCAGCATAACCCGATTACAGCTTATAAGATCATCTTCTTTATCAGCGTGCTGGTTGCCGGGGCCGGCGTCGTTGCCGCTTTCGTTCTCATGATTGTGAACCGCAAGCATGACCAACAAAGGC
>NZ_JBJFZV010000010.1:0-3249 GCF_045033015.1 Ligilactobacillus sp. LYQ60 | reverse complement strand
GCACGGCGACGTCCTACCCTCACAGGGGGCGGTCCCCCAACTACTCTCGGCGCGCTGAAGCTTAACTACTGTGTTCGGCATGGGAACAGGTGTATCCTTCAGGCCATCATCACCGCACTCTTTCCTTAAGAGAACTTCGTTCTCTCAAAACTAGCTAACAATTCGTTTCTTGCTGAACCCACCACGCCTTAACCGTTGGTTAAGTCCTCGACCGATTAGTAATGGTCCGCTCCATGTGTCACCACACTGCCACTTCCATCCTATCTACCTGATCATCTCTCAGGGGTCTTACTTCCTAACGGAATGGGAAATCTGATCTTGAGGTGAGTTTCGCACTTAGATGCTTTCAGCGTTTATCTCATCCATACATAGCTACCCAGCGCTGCTCCTGGCGAAACAACTGGTACACCAGCGGTATGTTCATCCCGGTCCTCTCGTACTAAGGACAAATCCTCGCAAATTTCCTCCGCCCGCGACGGATAGGGACCGAACTGTCTCACGACGTTCTGAACCCAGCTCGCGTACCGCTTTAATGGGCGAACAGCCCAACCCTTGGGACCGACTACAGCCCCAGGATGCGATGAGCCGACATCGAGGTGCCAAACCTCCCCGTCGATGTGGACTCTTGGGGGAGATAAGCCTGTTATCCCCAGGGTAGCTTTTATCCGTTGAGCGACGGCCCTTCCATACGGAACCGCCGGATCACTAAGCCCGACTTTCGTCCCTGTTCGACTTGTTGGTCTCACAGTCAAGCTCCCTTCTGCCTTTACACTCTGTGAATGATTTCCAACCATTCTGAGGGAACCTTTGGGCGCCTCCGTTACCTTTTAGGAGGCGACCGCCCCAGTCAAACTGCCCACCTGACACTGTCTCCCGCCGTGATTGCCGGCGTGGGTTAGAGTGTTCATACAACGAGGGTAGTATCCCACCAGCGCCTCCAGCGAAACTAGCGTTCCGCCTTCTACGGCTCCTACCTATCCTGTACAAGCTGTACCAACACCCAATATCAAGCTACAGTAAAGCTCCATGGGGTCTTTCCGTCCTGTCGCGGGTAACCCGCATCTTCACGGGTATTACAATTTCACCGAGTCTCTCGTTGAGACAGTGCCCAGATCGTTACGCCTTTCGTGCGGGTCGGAACTTACCCGACAAGGAATTTCGCTACCTTAGGACCGTTATAGTTACGGCCGCCGTTTACTGGGGCTTCAATTCTGAGCTTCGCCGAAGCTAACCCATCCTCTTAACCTTCCAGCACCGGGCAGGCGTCAGCCCCTATACATCATCTTACGATTTTGCAGAAACCTGTGTTTTTGATAAACAGTCGCCTGGGCCTCTTCACTGCGGCTGGCCTTGCGGCCAGCACCCCTTCTTCCAAAGTTACGGGGTCATTTTGCCGAGTTCCTTAACGAGAGTTCTCTCGCTCACCTGAGGATCCTCTCCTTGACTACCTGTGTCGGTTTGCGGTACGGGTAGTTAATCTCTCACTAGAAGCTTTTCTCGGCAGCGTGACATCACTCACTTCGTTACTTTAATTTCACTCCTCATCACAGCTCGTTTACCCGGAAGCAAGCCTTTTACTCACTCCCAAACTTACTGCTTGAACACGCATTTCCAGCAGCGTGCATCGTTAGCCTTCTGCGTCCCTCCATCGCTCAAACAAGATTAACTAGTACAGGAATCTCCACCTGTTATCCATCGTCTACGCCTCCCGGCCTCGACTTAGGTCCCGACTAACCCTGGGCGGACGAGCCTTCCCCAGGAAACCTTAGTCATTCGGTGGGCAGGATTCTCACCTGCCTTGCGCTACTCATACCGGCATTCTCACTTCCAAGCGCTCCACCAGTCCTTCCGGTCTGACTTCATTGCCCTTGGAACGCTCCCCTATCGCGTGACCTACGGTCACACCCACAATTTCGGTAACGTGTTTAGCCCCGTTACATTTTCGGCGCAGAATCACTCGACTAGTGAGCTATTACGCACTCTTTAAATGGTGGCTGCTTCTGAGCCAACATCCTAGTTGTCTGTGCAATTCCACATCCTTTTCCACTTAACACGTATTTAGGGACCTTAATTGGTGGTCTGGGCTGTTTCCCTTTCGACTACGGATCTTATCACTCGCAGTCTGACTCCCGGACATGGATCAATGGCATTCGGAGTTTATCTGAATTCAGTAACCCAGGATGGGCCCCTAGTCCAAACAGTGCTCTACCTCCATGATCCTTAATTCCGAGGCTAGCCCTAAAGCTATTTCGGGGAGAACCAGCTATCTCCAAGCTCGTTTGGAATTTCACCGCTACCCACACCTCATCCCAGCACTTTTCAACGTACACGGGTTCGGTCCTCCAGTGCGTTTTACCGCACCTTCAACCTGGACATGGGTAGGTCGCCTGGTTTCGGGTTTTACACCTCCATACTGAAACGCCCGTTTCAGACTCGCTTTCGCTGCGGCTCCGGCCTTACCGCCTTAACCTCGCATGCAAGCGTAACTCGCCGGTTCATTCTACAAAAGGCACGCCATCACCCCTTAATGGGCTCTGACTGCTTGTAGGCATATGGTTTCAGGAACTCTTTCACTCCCCTTCCGGGGTGCTTTTCACCTTTCCCTCACGGTACTGGTTCACTATCGGTCACTAGGTAGTATTTAGCCTTGGGAGATGGTCCTCCCGGTTTCCGACGGAGTTTCACGTGTTCCGCCGTACTCAGGATCCTGGTTGGAGGTAACCATGTTTCGTCTACGGGACGATCGCCCTCTGTGGTGCAGCTTCCCAACTGCTTCGACTACATGATTACTTGGTAACTCACCACACCAGTCCTACAACCCCAGAAAGCAAGCTTCCTGGTTTGGGCTGTTCCCCGTTCGCTCGCCGCTACTCAGGGAATCGAATTTCTTTCTTTTCCTGTGGGTACTAAGATGTTTCAGTTCCCCACGTGTTCCACTTACTAGGTTATAGATTCACCTAGCAGTAATGACCTCACGGTCATTGGGTTGCCCCATTCGGAAATCTCCGGCTCAGTGCTTACTTACAGCTCCCCGAAGCTTATCGCAGTTAGTCACGTCCTTCATCGGCTCCTAGTGCCAAGGCATCCACCATACGCCCTTAATAACTTAACCTCTCATTACCTTCCGGTAATTGATGAGTTTAGCGCTCAAGAACTTGTCTTGTTTTAAACTCTTTAAAACGCGGTGTTCTCGGTTCAATTTAATCAAGAAATCAAGAATTGTTATCTAGTTTTCAAAGAACAAAGCTG